>CAYNOS010000014.1:0-53839 GCA_964398985.1 uncultured bacterium | reverse complement strand
GATCCACGACTACCTGAGGTTGATGTTCGCGCGCATCGGCGAGCCGCACTGCCCCGTGTGCGGCCGCAAGATCCATCGGCAATCGGCCTCCGAGATCGTCGATCGCCTGCTGGAGCGCTTCCTCGACCAGCGCGCCTTGCTGCTGGCGCCGCTGATCAGGGGCCGCAAGGGCGAGTACCGCAAGCTCTTCACCGACCTCAAGAAGGAGGGCTTCGCGCGCGTGCGGCTCGACGGCGAGGTTCAGACGATCGAGCAGGCGCTCGAGGTCGACCTCGAGCGCTTCGAGAAGCACGACATCGACGTCGTCATCGACCGCGTCAAGCTCTCGCACGACGACCGCTCGCGCGTCGCCGAGTCGGTCGAGTTGGCGCTGGTCAAGGGCGAGGGCCTGCTGCGCCTGCTGTTGCCCGACAGCGGCGTCGACGAGCTGTTCAGCGAGAAGTTCGCGTGCCCGGAGCACGGCACCTTCCTCGAGGAACTGGAACCGCGCACCTTCTCGTTCAACTCGCCGTACGGCGCCTGTACCGAGTGCGCCGGGCTCGGGCACCTGCAGCAGTTCGATCCCGCGTTGATCGTCCCCGACCCCAGCTTGTCGATCGCCAAGGGTGCGATCGCCCCGTGGACCGGCAGCCGCTCGGACGGTAGCAAGGTCTTCTATTGGGACCGCCTGCGCGCCCTGGCTGATCACTTCGACTTCGACGTGGCCACCGCCTGGCGCGACCTGCCTGAGAAGGCTCGCGACGTCATCCTGTTCGGGTCCAACGACGCCATCGAGGTCGTCTACAACCGCGGCGGCCGCGAGACGCTGCGTTTCAAGGCCGACTTCGAGGGCGTCATCCCGAACCTGCAGCGCCGCCTCAAGGAGGCCGCCACCGACATGGCGCGCGAGCGCCTCGAGGAGTACATGTCGCTGGTCGCCTGCAAGTCGTGCGGCGGCGCGCGCTACAAGCCCGAGGTGTTGGCCGTGACCGTCGCGGATCGCAACATCGCGGAGCTCTCGGGACTGACGGTGCTCGACGCGGGCCGTTTCTTCGGCGAGCTCAACCTGTCCGGCGGTCAGGACCGCGTGGCGCAGCCGATCTTGCGCGAGGTCAACGCTCGCCTGGGGTTCCTCGCCGACGTCGGCCTCGACTACCTGTCGCTCGACCGTGGCGCCAGCACCCTCTCGGGCGGCGAGGCCCAGCGGATCCGGCTCGCCACCCAGGTCGGCAGTGGGCTGACGGGCGTTCTCTACGTGCTCGACGAGCCTTCCATCGGTCTTCACCCGCGTGACAACGCGCGCCTGCTGCAGACGCTCTTCAACCTCCGCGATCTCGGCAACACGCTGATCGTCGTCGAGCATGACGAGGAGACGATGCGCGCGGCCGACTACCTGGTCGACCTCGGCCCCGGCGCCGGCGTTCATGGCGGCAAGGTCGTCGCCGCCGGCACGCCCGCGGAGCTCGCCAAGGAGCCCGACTCGCTGACCGCCGCCTACCTGCGCGGCGACCGCAAGATCGCCGTGCCGTCGCGCCGCCGCGAGGGCAACGGCAAGCGCATGACTATCAAGGGCGCGCGCGAGCACAACCTCGCCAACATCGACGTCGACATCCCGCTCGGCACCTTGACGTGCGTCACCGGCGCCTCAGGGTCCGGCAAGTCGACGCTGGTGCACACGATCCTGCACGCCTCGCTCGCCAAGCAGCTCTACAGGGCCAAGGCCGTCCCCGGCGCACACACCAAGATCATCGGCACCGAGCACGTCGACAAGGTCATCGAGATCGACCAAGACCCGATCGGCCGCACGCCGCGCTCCAACCCCGCCACCTACACCGGCATCTTTACCGACATCCGGGACCTCTACACGCGCGCGCCGGAGTCGCGCAAGCGCGGTTACAAGCCGGGCCGCTTCTCGTTCAACGTCAAGGGCGGCCGGTGCGAGGCCTGCAAGGGCGACGGCACGGTGAAGGTCGAAATGTACTTCCTGCCGGACATCTACGTCCCCTGTGAGGTGTGCAAGGGCGCGCGCTACAACCGCGAGACGCTCGAGGTCAGGATCCGCGGCAAGTCGATCGCCGACGTGCTCGCCATGACCGTCGACGAGGGCTTGGAGTTCTTCGAGAACATCCCGGCCATCGCCCGCAAGCTGCAGCTCATGCAGGACGTCGGGCTCGGCTACATCAAGGTGGGGCAGCCCTCGCCGACGCTGTCGGGCGGCGAGGCGCAACGCGTCAAGCTGGCCACCGAGCTCGGGCGCCGCAGCACCGGCCAGACGCTCTACATCCTCGACGAGCCGACCACCGGCCTGCACTTCGAGGACACCCGCAAGCTCCTCGACGTGCTGCACCGCTTGGTGGAGAGCGGCAACACGCTGGTGGTGATCGAGCACAACCTCGACGTGATCAAGACCGCCGACTGGATCGTCGACCTCGGTCCCGACGGCGGGGCCCGGGGCGGGCGCCTGGTGGCGACGGGCACGCCCGAGCAGGTGGCGCTGTGCCACAACAGCTCGACCGGGCAGTTCCTGGCGCGGATACCGGAGATCCAAGCGCACGCCGCCGCTCTCGAAGTGGCCTGAGCGGTAACATGCTGCCGTGATCCGAGGCCACTTTCGATGATCCGCACGGCGCCGATGCCTCAGCGTCTGTTCGTCGCGTTGTTCATCTTCCTGGCGGCACTGGCGTTCGCGCTGGCTCCGCTGCCACTCCTCTACCGCAGCCTCGGCATCGCCTTGTGCGCGTACCTGGCGTTCGGCGCGGCCGGCATGCCGGCCGCCTACCTGACGGCGTTGCTGGCGCCCCCGCTGGGGCTCGTCAGGGGCGATCCGGATTGGCTGATCATGCTGCCGATCGTGCTCAGCGGCAACCTGCTGGCCATGCTCGGCCTCGAGTTCGCCTGGCGCGTGCCCGCCCTGGTGGTCTCGCCGGTGCTGCTGGTGGTGCCGGCGCTGGCGGCTTGGCGCCTGTCCGGCCAATCGCTGTTCGAGGTCTCGCTGCCGTGGCTCGGCCAGGAGAGCAACTGGGTGCTGCTGCACCTGCTGGTCGGGTTCGGCGGCGTCTTGATCGCGCTCTTCCTCGACCGGCGGCGGCAGCGGGCCCACTGACCTCGTGATCCGTCGGGCCGGCCGCACTGGCTTCGCGTTCGTCAAGTCGATCTACGCCAGGGCCCACCGCAGCCGCCTTCAGATGTTGGCGGCCGGTCTCGCCTACTACGCCGCCTTCTCGCTGGGCCCTCTGCTGCTGCTGCTCGGCGGCTGGCTGGGGGTGGCGCTGAGACGCCGCCCCGAACTCGCAGACGACTACCGCAACGCCCTCACCGACCTGGTCGGCCAGGCGCTGCCGCTGCAGGTGGACGCCGCCGACCTGGTCACCAGCAGCTTCGATCTGGTGGTGAACGAGCTGGGTCAGGGAGCCGTGCTGCGGACGATCGTCTCGCTGGCGGTGCTGGTGTGGGCCAGCGGGAACTTCTTCACCTCGCTGCAGCACGCTCTCGAGGTGATCTTCGAGGTCAGCGAGAAGCGCACCTTCTGGCGCAAGCGGCTGGTCGCCATGGCTCTGGTCGGCAGCGTGGCCGCGGTCATCGGAGTCGAGGTCATCGGCGACGCCCTCCTGACGGCGCTCAGGCAGTTCGGCGACCAGGCACAGCAGTGGTTCATCACGCGCGGCATCGGCCTGCCGCAGCCGCTCGTCGACTTCGAGCCGCTGGCTGGAGTCCGGCAGGTGCGCGTGGTCATCACCATCACGGCGTTCACGCTGGCGTTCAGGTACCTGCCGAGGCGCGTCAGCACCTGGTGGGGAGCGCTGGCGGGCGCCACCGCCTCCGCGCTCGGCATCGGGGTGATGCGGGAGCTGCTGGTCGTGACGTTCAACCCCGAGCGCTTCAACCTCATCTACGGCTTCATCACCAGCCTGCTGGCGATACTGCTGTGGCTGTACTTGGCGCTGCTGCTGTTCCTGGTCGGCGCCGCGATAGCAGCGGAGGTCAGCGCCAGGCAACTCGACAAGAGGGCGGAGGCCGTAAGCGCCGCCTCCGGGGACCTGCCAGAGGCCCTAGAATGAGCGTGTGACACTGCTCGAACGCTTGTTCTCACCGCGCTGGCTGATGCCGACCGCGATCTTCCTGGTGCGCGCTTTCGTGAGTCTGTTCTTCGGCTTGTCGCGCCGTGGTCTCGACAACGTGCCGCGGCAGGGACCGCTGGTGGTCGCCTGCAACCACGTCAGCGCCTGGGACCCGCCCGTGGTGGGGGTCGCCATCAACCGCAAGCTCGAGTTCATGGCCAAGCGCGAGCTGTTCCGGAAGCCGTTCCCGGCAGCCATCCTGCGCGGCCTCAGAGCCTTCCCCGTCGATCGGGAGGGCAACGACCTCGGCGCCATCAAGGAGGCGTTGAGGCGGCTCCAGCAGGGTCGCGCGATCGGGGTGTTCATCGAGGGCACCCGCAACGCCGCGGCCGGCACGGCGTTCGACGGCGCCGCCTTCCTGGCGGCTCGCAGCGGCGCGCGGTTGCTGCCGGCCGCGATCTGGCGCGAGGGGCGGCGCTTCGTCGTCAGCTTCGGGCTGCCGCTCGAGGCCTCCGCCGCCGACCGCTCAGCAGTGTCGGCCCTGACGGCCGCGCTGGCCGAGGAGATAGGCTCACTTCTCCCCAAACCGCTGCCGGCTGCCTCAGAAACGCCGTCCCACACTTGAAGACGGCGTGTGAAATCCGATAAATCCCGTGACAGACTTGGTTTCTGGCTTGCCACGGGCGAGAGCGTCTGCTACAGTGCTGCCGAAGAACCCGTTTAAGGAGGAGTGCATGGCCAAGGCCAAGACTGTGTCCAAGGCTGACCTGGTAGACCTGGTGGCAGGCTCGACAAAGCTGACCAAGAAGGACGTCAAGCAAGTGATGGACTCGATGCTTGACCGGATCAGCGCCGCGCTCGACAAGGGCTCCAAGGTTCAGCTGACCGGCTTCGGCACCTTCGAGGTGCGCAAGCGCAAGGCCCGCACCGGCGTCAAGCCCGGTACCACCGACAAGATCAAGATCCCCGCCAGCAAGTACCCGGCATTCAAGCCCGGCAAGGGGCTCAAGGATCGCGTTCGCAAGTAGTCGCGAACGTTCGGCCGCCTGCTTCGGCGGGCACCCGCGGCGGCGTTGAGCTTCGGCTCGCGCCGCCGCTGCCGTCGCTACCCGCGGGGCTAGACTGACGCCTGAGATGTCGCTGCTAGATCAGATCGGGCCCGTCATGGTCGGGCCGTCCAGCTCGCACACCGCCGGCGCCTGCCGGCTGGCGCTGCTCACCCGTCACCTGCTGCTGACCCCGCCGCGGCGCGCCCGCTTCGTGCTGCACGGTTCGTTCGCCAAGACCGCCAAGGGACACGGCACCGACCTGGCGCTGGTGGCCGGAATACTCGGCTGCTTCCCGGACGATCCGCGCATCCGCGACGCCTTCGAGCACGCGCGTGCCGCTGGCCTCGACTTCGAGTTCGCCACGGCCGACCTCGGCGACGTGCACCCGAACAGCGTGCTGATCGAAGTCGACGCCGATGACGAGCACGTCGCGCTGCAAGGCTCGAGCCTCGGCGGCGGGTTCGTCCAGATCTCCCGCGTCAACGGCTTCGACGCGCGCTTCAGTGGTTCCTCGCACACGCTGTTGGCCCTCCACACCGACAGGCCGGGCGTGATCGCGCGGGTGGCCGCCGTGATCGCCGACGACAACGGCAACATCGGCGCGCTCTTCTCGGCCAGGGAGCGGCGCGGCGGGCACGCGATGATGTCGATCGAGGTCGACAAGCGTCTTGCTCAGTACGCCCTGGACTACCTCGCGACGCTTCCGTACATACACTGGTTGCGGGCGCTGCCTGACGTGATGCACGGAGGAGACAGCGCCATCTGAGCCCCCGCGGCGATGTCCGGACGGAGGAAGATGAAGCTCAACGATCTGCTGCAGGTCACCGGCAGGGCCTCCGAGGCGGTGCTCCACAACGAGGTCGGAGACGACCCCGAGGCGCGCCGCGCGCTGCTCGCCGCGATGGCCGGACGCATCCTCGAGATGCGCGACTCCATCGACCGCGGGCTGGCGACGACCGCCCCGAGCCGCACCGGGATGGTCGGCTGGAACGCCAAGACCCTGGCCGACTCCGAAGACAAGCTCGGTGCGCCGCTCCTGAAGCGGGTCCAGGCGTACGCGATGGCCGTCAACGAAGAGAACGCCCGCATGGGACGCATCGTCGCTGCACCGACCGCCGGCAGCGCCGGCACCGTGCCCGGAGCCCTCATCGGCGTCGCCGATCACCTCAAGATCCCTGACGAGGAGCTGGTGATGCCGCTGATCCTGGCGGCCGGCCTGGGCGAGATCATCAGCCAGAGCATGTTCATCGCCGGCTCGACCGGCGGCTGTCAGGCCGAGATCGGTTCGAGCGCCGCGATGGCGGCCGCGGCGGTCACCGAACTGCTCGGCGGCGACGCCAAGGCGGCTGTGCATGCCGGCGCGATGGCCCTGATGAACACCATCGGCCTGGTCTGCGACCCGGTCGGCGGCTACGTCGAGGTGCCGTGCGTGTCGCGCAACGCCTTCTACGCGGTGCATGCCATCAGCTCCGCGCAATTGGCGCTGGCCGGCATCGAGTCGGTGATCCCGCCCGACGAGGTGATCTACGCGATGGCTTCGGTGGGCAGGATGCTGCCGCCGGAACTGCGCGAGACCGGCGAGGGCGGCATCGCCGACACCCCGACGGGGCGGCGCATCGCGCTCGAGATGTCGCGCTGATGGCGGAGCGCCCCAAGGTCGTGGTGATCGGTGCCGGGTTCGGTGGCCTCAACGCCGCCAAGGCGCTGAAGCATGCCCCCGTCGACGTCCTGCTGATCGACGCCAACAACTTCCACACCTTCCAGCCGCTGCTCTACCAGGTCGCCACCTCGGCACTCGACAGTGGTGACGTCGCCCACCAGGTCCGGCAGGTCTTCGTCCGCCAGCAGAACTTCCGGTTCCGCAACGGCCGCGTGACCAACGTAGACCTGGTCGCCCGCAAGGTGACCTTGGCGGATGGCGGCAGCGTCGCTTACGACTTCCTGGTGGTCGCGGCCGGCGCCGTCTACGCCGACTTCGGAGTCGCGGGCGCGCGCGAGCACGCTTTCGTGCTCAAGAGCCTGGATCGCGCCACTCACCTGCGCAGCCACATTCTCCGCCGCTTCGAGCGCGCCGCCATCGACCCGTCAGCCATCGACGAGGGTGCGTTGACCTTCGTGATCGTCGGGGCGGGACCGACCGGTGTCGAGATGGCCGGTGCACTCACCGAGCTGTTCCAGCGGGTGCTGCCCGCCGACTACCCCGAGCTCGACCTGCGCCTGGCGCGCGTCGTGCTGATCGAGGGCGGGCCCGAGGTGCTGCCGACCTTCGGTCAACGCTCGCGGCGCTACACCGAGCGCGTGCTCAGAGACCGCGGGGTCGACGTCCGGCTCAGCGCCACCGTGGCGAGCGTGACCGACCGCTCGGTGACGCTGCGTTCCGGCGAGCTGATACCCAGTCAGACGGTGGTGTGGGCGGCCGGCGTCCGGGCGCACCCACTGGCCGACGTGCTGGGCAGCCCGCAGACGCGCGGCGGAAGACTGCTCGTGGAGGACGACCTCAGCCTCTCGGAGCACCGCGAGGTGTTCGTAGTGGGCGACATGGCTGGGGCCACCGACGAAGCCGGAGCGCTCCTGCCGCAGGTCGCGCAGGTCGCCATTCAAGGCGGCAAGCACGCCGCCAGAACGATTCGCAGGAGGTTGCAGCGTCGCGCTCCCGAGCGCTTCAAGTACCGCGACCTCGGCAGCATGGCGATCGTGGGACGCAGCTCCGGGGTCGCCGAGCTCTCGCCGATGTTCGCTGGGCTGAGACTGCGCGGCTTCCTGGGATGGCTGGGATGGCTGTTCCTCCATCTCATCTACCTACCGGGCTTCCGCAACCGCCTGTCGGCGTTCATCAGCTGGGCCTACAACTACTTCACCTTTGATCGCCACGCGCGGCTGATCATGGGCGCTGGGCCCCTCGCTGAGCAGAGTTCCGGCTGGCACTACGATGCCGCATTCGAGTCCGCCGTTGGTACAGTCGCGCATGCCGAAGAAGAGACTGTCGACGCGGGCTGAGATTCCTGGCAGCGCCGAACTCAACGAGTACCTGGACGTCGCGATCACCGCCGCCAGGGCGGCGGCCGCCATTCATCTCGGGGAGCGCGGCCGCGAGCTGGATGTGCGCACCAAATCGAGCGACGTCGACCTCGTCACGCGCGTCGACGCGCTCAGCGAGCAACGCATCAAGGAGGTCCTGCTGGGCGCCTATCCTCACCACCAGATGCTGGGCGAGGAGGCCGGGGCGAGCTTCGGCAGCGTGGTAGGCGACGCCGACGCGAAGCCCGCGGCCGGGGTGCCCCGCTGGGTCGTGGATCCCCTGGACGGCACCATCAACTACGCTCACGGCTTCCCGTTCTACTGCGTCTCGATCGGTCTCGAGCTCGACGGCGAGCTGCTCGTCGGGGTCGTGCTCGACAGCGAGCGCAACGAGCTCTTCACGGCCGTGCGCGGCGAGGGCGCCCGGCGCAACGGGGAGCGGCTCAGCGTCTCCAGCGAGACCGTGCTCCGCAGCGCGCTGCTGGCCACCGGCTTCGCCTACGTCGAGAGCGACATCTACCGCAACATCGAGGTGTTCGCGCGGATGCTGCCGAAGGTCCGCTCGGTGAGGCGCCCCGGAGCCGCCGCGCTCGACCTGTGTTACGTGGCTTGCGGCAGGCTCGACGGCTTCTGGGAGCTGACCCTGCAGCCGTGGGACGTGGCGGCCGGCGTCTTGATCGTCCGCGAAGCGGGCGGCACGGTCACCGGCGCCAACGACGCCCCGCACCGGCTTGGCGACCCGGTGCTGGTGGCCAGCAACGGCCGCCTGCACGCGAAGCTCATCGCGGCTCTCGAGCTCGGCTCCACCCGGGCTTGAACGAAGGCCTCAGAACTCGGCGGACCTCACCAGCGTGCGCTCGATCTGCTGGCGCTTGAGCGTGACGCCGAGCCCGGGCCCGTCCTGGGGCACCTTCTGCACGCCGTCCACGGCGTCGAGGCGTTGCTCGACGATGTCGCTGTCGCCCCAGTAGCGCGTGGCGCTGGCGGTGTCGCCGGGCAGCGTGAAGTTCTCGAGACTGCTCATGTGCAAGTTGAGAGCTCGTCCGACGCCCAGCTCGAGCATGCCGCCGCACCACACGGGCGCCCCGAAGGCGAGAGCCACGTCGTGAACCCTGCGCGACTCGAGCAGCCCGCGCACCCTGCCGACCTTCAGGTTGATGACGCGGCCGGCACCCAAGGCCAGGCCCTTGCGGGCGTCGGCCGCCGAGTGAACCGACTCGTCGAGGCAGATGGGGGTGCGCAGCATCGCCTGCAGTTCGGCGTGATCCACGAGGTCGTCGTGAGCTAGCGGCTGCTCGATGTAGTCGAGCCCCAGCTCGTCGAGCTCCTCGAACACGCGCACGTCGGTCAGCGCGTAGGCGCTGTTGGCGTCGACCGTCAGCGCGGCGTCCGGTAGGGCCGAGCGCACCGCCGCCAACGGCTTGACGTCCCAGCCGGGCTTGATCTTGAACTTCAAGCGCCGGTAACCCTGGTCGACGTGACGCTGAGCGATCGCGACGGTGTCTTCGACGCTCAGCTGGATGCCGAGGGAAGCTCCAACCTCGATGTCGGTGCGAGTGCCGCCGAGGAACTGCCACAGCGGCATTCCCGCGGCCTTGGCCTGCAGATCCCAGAACGCCGCTTCGAGGGCGCCGACCGCCATGTTGTGACCGCGGATGCCGGACAGTTCGGCGAGCAGCTGGGCGGGCGTGTCGAAGTCGCGGCCGACGACTCGCGGCAGCACGTACTCCTCGAGCGCGACCCAGGAAGTCGATGTGGTCTCGTAGCTGTAGCCGGGCACGTTGCCTGCGGTGACCTCGCCGTAACCTTCGAGACCCTGGCTGTGCACCACCAGGAGCACCTTGCGCAGGTCGCTCTCGACCCCGAAGCTCGTCTCGAAGCGGAACGCCAGGTCCGCCTTCACCTCGAACATCTCGACACGCTCGATCCTCATCGAAGCCTCCAAGCGCCCAGCTTACCCAGCCGGGGCCCCAGGCTGCGCGTCAGAACTCGTCGGGGAAGTCGAGGCGGCGGGGCGGTTCGTCCTTCTTGGCCGTCTCGTTGTGCGGCTGGACGGTTCGCGGCGCCGCTGGCGCTGCTGGCTGCGAGGCAGCCTGCGAGGAGCGCGCGGCGGGACCGAACGGCACCGACGTCGGGACCGGGCGCAACGACGCGGCTTCGGCGGCGCGGGCGCGCTCGCGCGCCGCGGCTACCCGCGCCTCGCGCCTGGTCTGGAACCGAGCCCAACTCCTGCGCAGCTCGACGCCGATGCGCTCGGCGCCGCTGGTGACCGAATGCGCCGCCTGGCGGGCGCCGGCCGCCACGCGCGCCGCGCGTCTGCGGTTGCGGTCTTCTCTGAGCATGCTGGCGGACGGCAACGCGCCGGCCCTCTCGACTCGCTGCCCGGTCGCGCGCAGGCGGTAGCGCTGGTTCCACGGCTCCCACTCGAGCGGAACCGCCAGCTTCACGGTGCGCGGACGCGAGCGGTTCCCGTAGAGGTACAGCTCGAACGTGCCGGATTCGCCGGGCAGGTCGGCGAGGTCAGCGACGACGTCGACCGCGCCATGCGGCGGCACGACCGCGCTGGCGTCGGCCACCACGGGCTGCCGGGCTCCGGTGACCCGCACCACCAGCTCGAGCAGTTGCATCGGGTAGGTGTTGAGGTTGCTGACGGTCATGCGCAGCTGGAAGGCGGCGCCCTCCGGTGCGCTCAATAGCGCCGCGCGGCGCCTTCCGCCGTCCGCGGCGGCGGCGAGCGGCGCCGGGTCGAGCAGGGTGATCTCGCCGTGCGAGATCATCAACTCCGGCCAGCCGCGCCTCGGCCCGCGCCGTGCCCGGCGGGGACTGCGCAGCAGCAACAGCAGAATCAACAGCACGCCGGCGGCAATCAGCCAGGCCTGCAGCGTCCAGGTGCGGGGGTCGAAGGCTGGCGGCAGCCCGGCGTACCAGGTGCTGACTACCCGGTAGAACTCCTGCACCGCCTGCCACATCAGCTCGCCAACGCGACGCAAACGCCCTCAGCCTCCTCGCCACGCAAGCGCACGCGCACCGCGCTCACTTGGCGAACGAGCCGGTGCGCTTCGCTGCGATCAATCTGTCGCCAGCTTAGGGCTACCTTGTGTGAGAAGCCTGGGTAGAGTTAAGCATGCGCAGCCTGGTCACCGAGGATGGCTCGCGCACCCTCTACTCGCCCGAGTATCGGCAGACGTACCGATCCCACCGCGGTGCGTTGAGCGAGGCCGTCGGCGTCTTCCTCCGCGGCAGCGGCGTGGAGCAGCGGCTCGCCGCCGGGAAGCCCAGCTCCGTTCTGGAGGTCGGCTTCGGCACCGGGCTCAACTTCCTGGTCACGGCCTGCCAGGCTGCCGCCAGCGGGACGCCGCTCTGGTACACGTCGCTGGAACGCCGGTTGCCGCCCGGCGAAGTCCTCGGCGAGCTCGCCTACGGCGAGTTGCTGGCGCCCTCCCCCCTGCCCGCCGAGCTGCTGGCGTGGCTGTGCGGACCGGCGGGCGGCGCGACGGCCGGCAGGCAGCTGTTCACGCCGCCTTCGGCGCCGCACGTCACGCTCGAGTTGCTGATCGGCGACGCTCTCGAGAGCGACTTCAGTGGACCCTGCGACGCCGTCTACCTCGACGCCTTCAGCCCCGACGCCAACCCCGAAC
This sequence comes from uncultured bacterium, assembly GCA_964398985.1. Lineage (GTDB taxonomy): Bacteria > Deinococcota > Deinococci > Deinococcales > Trueperaceae > CAYMRL01. The sequence continues at coordinate 42,097 of CAYNOS010000014.1, read as the reverse complement.
CGTGGCAGCCGAGCTTCCTGGCGCGGCTTGCCGCCACGCTGGCACCGGGCGGGCGCCTGGTGAGCTACAGCGTCAGCGGAGCGCTGCGACGCGCGCTGGGCGAACTGGGGCTGGAGGTCAGCAAGGTCCGCGGGCCGCCGGGCGGCAAGCGCGAGGCGCTGGTAGCCGTGCGCCGTCCGTGAGCGCGGCCGCACAACTTCACGAGACCGACGTTCTGATCGCCGGCGGCGGGGTGGCAGGCCGCAGCCTGCAGTTCGAGCTGGCGCGCCGAGGCGTGGCCAGCATCCTCGTCGACGGCGGCGGTCACGCCCCGGCGGCGTCCGAGTTGCCTGCGGCCGTCATCAACGCGAACCGCGGACGCTCGGCCGGCGCCACCGCGCTCGATGCGCTTGGGGCGGCCGCCACGCTCGCGCTCGGATCTCGGCTAAGGTCCCTCGGGTACGACCCCGGCATCGAAGTGGGCGGCGTGGTGCGAGTGGCCGGCAACCGGCGCCAGGCGACAGCCTGGCGACGTCTGGCGCAGGCGGCCGGCTCGGGCCTCGGCTGGTTCGAGCCGCAGGCGCTCGGAGAGGGACTCAACAGCCCGTTCGGTGGCCTGCGAGTCGCACAGGGCGGCCGCGTCGAGCCCGCGAAGCTGCTGGCGGCGCTGCGCGAGGCGGCGCCGGGCTCGGAGCCACGCGGCGCGGCGACGGCGTACCAGGACACCGAGCTGCTGGGCTACCAGCGAACGCCACGCGGGTTTGACTGCACGACCAGCCGCGGCCACCTCGGCGCGCGCCGCCTGGTCCTGTGTCCGGGCGCCTACGACCCGCTCACGACGCGCCTGCCGCGCCTACGCCACGAGCGCGGCGGCGCGGTGCGGCTGCGTCTGCCGCGATCCCTGTACGAGGGGGCCGTGGATGTCTCGGTCGCGGCCGTCGCCGGGCCGGTGTGCGCGGTCGTGACTGACGCGCGCGAGGTGGTGATAACCGGCGGGCACGTCGCCCCGGACGCGAGCATCGACTTCGACGCCTTGGTCGAGGCCGCATCGTGGTACCTGCCGGCGCTGGCGGAAGGCGTCCAGGTCGAGCGCTGGACTGCCGTGAGGGCGAGACGCCCGACCGGCGTCCCGGTGGCGAGGCGCCTGGCGCCGGACGTCTACTTCCTAGGCGCGCTCGGCGGCAGGGGGTTCCTGACCGGGCCGCTGCTCGCCGCCAGGCTGGCCGACCGGCTGGCCGGCAACCCTTAGGCGGCAGCCAGCGAGAACAACTCGTCGGCGAGCGCGAACAGGCGCTCGCGCGTGAACGGACGCTTGCCCTCGGCGAGCGTGCGGCCGTCCGGAGCCAGGGTCAGCTTGCGGTAGACGTGGCCGTTGAACGGGTGCAGAACGACTTCCTTGAACACCGAGGCGCGCGGGCTGGCGCTGAGCATCAGCACCGGCTTGCCGGCGGCGTCCGAGAGGCTGGCGACCATCACGGTGGTGGGCAGGTCGTACTCGCGGTGCATCCGGTAGATGTAGTCCGTGAAATCCGATTCCTTGGTGAACTGCGCCCGGTCGCTGCCAGCGGAGTACTCCCTGAGCCAATCGAGCAACTCAGCCCACGCTCTGTAGAAGGCACGGTCCCTGTCGGTCATGCCACCAGTCTACAAGCCGTATCGCGCCGTCAACAGCGTGTCGAGGGGCAGGAGGCCACCGACGGCCGGGACCCCGGCCGCCCTTCCCGCCAGCTCCGTTCCGATCAGCACCGCCGGCATGCCGTATGCGAGGGCGCCGGCAACGTCGGCGTCGACGTCATTGCCGATCATCAGGGTCCGCTCCGGCAGCGTCTCGAGGCCGGTGCAGGCCAGCGAGAAGATGCGCTTGGCAGGCTTGCGGGCCGCGACGTCGCGGTCGCCGGAGATCAGCACGGCCCGGAAGTGCCGCTCGAAGCCCAAGCTCTCCAAGGCGGCGCGCTGCATGTCGACGGGTCCGTTGGAGATCAGCGCCAGCCTCACCCCGCTCGCGCTGAGCCGCTCGAGGAGTTCGGCGGCGCCGGGCGCGGGGCGCACCTCCGCCTGGTAGTGCTCGAGGACGCGTCCGACCACCGCCGGCAGGTCTTCCGGCACGCGCTGCTCGAGCCGTTCGAGGACCGCGGTCATCACCATCGTCAGGTCGAGCGGACCGTCGCGACGCAGCTCCTCGCGCGTCAACGCCGCGAACCTGTTCATGTCGCATGCCTGCAGCATCAGCTCGCTGCGCGCCAACGCCAGGAGTCCGCCGAAGTCGCCCCCGTAACCTCCCAAGGTCCCGTCCAAGTCGAAACAAACGCCGTCGATATCCCCCTGCATCGGCAAACACACTACCGCGCTGAGCGCGTGCTCACTGCTTTCGGGGCTGCCGGCAGGCGGTATGCTGGTTCGGTTGTGTCCGAGCATCCCCTCCTAGCACCCCTCAACAACGAGCAGCGCGAGGCCGTCAAGCACCACCGCGGGCCGGCGCTGGTGTTGGCCGGAGCCGGTTCGGGGAAGACTCGCACCGTCGTTCATCGGATCGCGTACCTGATGAGCGAGCACGAGGTGCTGCCGCACCAGATCCTGGCCGTGACGTTCACGAACAAGGCCGCCGGCGAACTGAAGGAGCGCGTCGCGTCGCTGATCGGTGACGCCGCTCGCGATCTGTGGGTCTCGACCTTCCACTCCGCGTGCCTGCGGGTGCTGAGGACCTATGGCGACCGCGTGGAGCTCAAGCCAGGCTTCGGTATCTACGACGACTCCGACCAGCTCGATCTGCTCAAGGACCTGCTCGGCGAGATCAAGGGCATGAGCGAGGCCAACCCACGCACGTTGCGGGCGCTGATCGACCGCGCCAAATCGAACCTGTGGAGCCCGGAGATCCTGGCCGAGCGCGGCGAGCGCGAGTGGGGGCGCATGGTCTCCGGCCTGCCCCTGCCGGTGATCGCCGACGTGTACCGCCTCTATCAGACGCGGCTCAGGCAAGCCAACGCGGTCGACTTCAACGACATCCTGGGGCGCACCGTCGAGCTCTTCGACGACCACCCGGACGTGCTCGACAAGGTCCAGCAGCGCGCGGTGTTCATCCACGTCGACGAGTATCAGGACACCAACGCGGCGCAGTACCGGCTCACCCGGCAGCTGGCCGACGCTTACGAGAACCTGATGGTCGTCGGCGATCCCGACCAGAGCATCTACGCGTTCCGCGGCGCCGACGTGCGCAACATCCTCGACTTCAAGCGCGATTTCCAGGACGCTGCCGTCTACCGCCTGGAGCTCAACTACCGCTCCAACGGCGGCATCCTGGCGGTAGCCAATGCCGTCATCGACCAAAACCAGGGCCGCATCGAGAAGACCCTCAAGCCGGTGAAGCCTGCGGGCGAGAAGACCAAGCTCTACCGCGCCGCCGATCACCGCGCCGAGGGCGAGTTCGTCGCGCGTAGCATCGAACGGCTCGCGGCCGAGCGCGGCCTTGGGCACGAGAGCTTCGCCGTGCTGTACCGGACCAACTCCCAGTCGCGCGTGCTCGAAGAGGCCTTGAGGCGCGCCAGCATCCCCGCGCGCATCGTCGGCGGAGTCGGCTTCTACGAACGGCGCGAGGTGAAGGACGTGCTCAGCTACGCGCGCGCCGCCCTGAACCCCGCTGACGACGTCTCCTGGCGTCGGATCATGAACCGCCCCAAGCGGGGCATCGGCGCCACCAGCGAGCAGAACCTGGCAGCCTGGGCGACGCGCAACCGCGAGCCGTTCTCGGCCGCGGTGCGCAATGCCGGCACGGTGCTCGCCGGCACCCCTGCTGTCAAGCGTCTGGTCGACTTCTCGCAACTGATGGACGACCTTGCCCTCGCCTCCGAGGAGTTGCCGGCCGCGGCGTTCCTGAGCGCGGTGCTGGACCAGAGCGGCTACCTGGACGCGCTCAGGCGCGAAGGCACCCACGAGGCCGAAGGTCGCATCGACAACCTCGACGAGCTGGTGAACGCCGTCGCCGAGTGGCAGGCGGAGCAGCAGGGCAGCATCGCCGACTTCCTCGACGAGGCCGCTCTGCTGGCCAGCGTCGACGACCGCGCCGTCAAGGCGGTCAACGGCGAGGTCGCCGACGAAGCGGTGACCCTGATGACGCTCCACAACGCCAAGGGGCTCGAGTTCCCCGTCGTGTTCCTCGTCGGCATGGAGGAGAACCTGCTGCCGCATCGCAACACCACCAGCAGCCTCAAGGAGCTCGAGGAGGAGCGACGGCTGCTGTACGTCGGCCTGACGCGCGCGGAGGACGAGCTGTTCCTCGTCTACTGCGAGTCGCGCTTGACCTTCGGACGCCTCGAGCCGGCGCGGCCGAGCCGCTTCCTCGAGGACATCCCCTCCGAGCTGCTGCTCGAGACCGACGTGTTCGGCCGCGAGCTGGCCGTCGGCGGTGGGCGCGGCCACTTCACGCGCGACGTGTGGCGACCCCCGAGCGTGGCGTTGCCGCTGCGCGCCCGCAGCGGCTCCTCCTCCTCGGCGCCGGCCGGCGGCGAAGGGACCGCAGCGAGCGTCCAGTTCCGAGGCGGAGAGCGGGTCACGCACCCGAAGTTCGGCGTCGGCACGGTCGTGGGACTCAGCGGCGAGGGGGCCAGGACCGAGATCACCGTGGTGTTCGAGTCCGCCGGCGCCAAGCGGCTGCTGCTCAAGTACGCCGGGCTGGCGCCCGCCTGAGGACGCTCTCGCCGGCGATGTTATAGTTCGCCCCAGCGCCGCCAAGTGCCCTTGGGAAGGACCTGCGGCGGACCTATGTGGATTCTTGGCGGCCGCGAGCGCCGCTGGTGACAGCCATCCTGGCTAGGAGGAGCCTCAGCGTGAACGCCAAAGCGATTGTGGTGACGTCGGGCAAGGGCGGCGTCGGCAAGACCACGACGACCGCCAACGTGGGCGCCGCGCTCGCGCGGCTCGGCGAGAAGGTATGCGTCATCGACACCGACGTCGGGCTGAGGAACCTCGACGTCGTGATGGGCCTCGAAGGTCGCGTCGTCTACGACCTCATCGACGTCTTCGAGGGCCGCTGCAAGCTGCGCCAGGCCCTGATCCGCGACAAGCGCGTCGACAGCCTCCACCTGTTGGCGGCGTCGCAGACCCGCGATAAGAGCGCGCTCTCGGAGTCTCGGATGCAGGAGACGGTCAAGGCGCTGATCGAGGACGAGGGGTTCGACAGGGTCCTCATCGACAGCCCTGCCGGCATCGAGTCGGGCTTCCAGACCGCCGCCAGCGCCGCTACCGGCGCGCTGGTGGTCGTCAACCCCGAGGTCTCCAGCGTCCGTGACGCCGACCGCATCATCGGGCTGCTGGAAGCGCGCGAGATCCCCGAGGTCAGGCTCATCATCAACAGGCTGCGGCCTGACATGGTCAAGCGCGGTGACATGCTCGAGATCGAGGACGTCCTGGAGATCCTGGGCGTGAAGTTGATCGGGGTCGTACCCGAGGACGAGAAGATCCTGGTCTCCACGAACATCGGCAACCCCGCCTCGCTCGATGACAGCAGCCGGCTGGGGGCGGGCACCGCGTTCCGCGACATCGCCAGGCGCATCCGCGGGGAGGACGTCGCCTACCCCTCGCTGCAGCCGCAGGGCGGCTTCCTGGCCGGCCTCAGGCGCATCTTCGGAGGTGGAGCCTGATGTTCGGGCTGTTCCGGCGCAAGAGCAAAGACCATCTCAAGGAGCGGCTGAAGCTGGTGCTGTCGTACGACCGCGCCAAGCTCACCCCCGGCAAGGTCGAGGACCTCAAGCGCGAGTTGTTGGATGTGATCAAGAAGTACTTCCCTGCCGACGAGCAGGACTACGACGTTCGCGTCGAGCAGCAGGGCGAGCGGATGATCCTGGTCGCCAACCTGCCCGTGCAGCAGGGCTGAGGCCGCCACCGAGCCATCCTCAGCCACCCGGTTCGTGGTGATGAGTGAGTCCTGGCAGCGCTTTCTAGCGTGCTAACCTCGACCACTGATGCCGCAACGCGTCTTTCTGGTGGCCGATCCCGATCCCCTGCAGCGGCAGCTGGTCGACCTTCTGCTGGCCGACGACGGAGCCGAGACGGTAGGCGTCAGCACCGCCAGGGCGCTGCTCGAGTTCCTGCGTGAACGCACCCCCAACCTCATCGTCATCGACCAGGACCTTCACGACCTGGAGGGCACGGCGGCGGCCTCGCGCATCAAGTCGGTCGCGCGCTTGGCTCACGTGCCGGTGATCCTCACGCTCCAGACCGACGGGCACGGCTTGTCGCAGCCGATCAGGGACCGCGCCGCCTCGGCCGGCGTCGATCTGGTCCTGCCGAAACCGCTTGGCGACAAGAACTTCCGCGACCGGGCGAGGCGCCTGATGGCCGCCGCCAGCACGAGCTCCCGCGCGGGCCAAGGCGAATCGACTCAGGTGATCGAGGAGGCGCTCCGCGACCTCGGCGGCCAACCGGCCAAAGATGCTGCCGCCGGCCGCGAGGACGACGCCAAGACCGAGCCGAACGACGAGCGCAGCCGGCTGCGGACCGAGAACGAACGCTTGAAGCGCGAGGTCGCCAACCTCAGGATGCAACTCGACAGGCTCCGCAGCGAGATGAGCGAGCTGAAGCGCGGCTCACAGAGGCGCCGTGGGCCCTTCGGGCGCCGGCGCGACGCCTAGGCCGCCCCTTCCCCACACGGTTGTCGCGAGACCCTAGTCCTTCAGGTGGGCCGTGGCCCAGGAGCGGATCGCGGCGATCACGCGGCTGAGCCCGAGACCCGACTCGGTCAGCGCGTACGCCCCTCGCAACTGCGCGGACTGCGTGGGCGCGCGATGCACGATGCCTATCGACTCCAGGCGCGCCAGCCGCTGTGCGAGCGTCGTGGGGTTGCAGCCGCCGATGTCCCGCCCGAGCTCGTTGAAGCCCCTGGGGCCGGTCAGAAGTGCGTGGACGATGTGCAAGGTCCACTTCTCCTGCAGGATCTCGATGGCTTCACCCGCAGGGCAGTACCGGATCCCGGCGTCATCCGCCTGCCTGGAATCCTCCTGTGAGATCGACGCGTTGTGTTCCACGGCCACTGCGACTCCAACTCTAGCATCGGGCGCAGAACGTGCGGATAACACGTCATACACGGCAACGACCACGTACTTAGGTCCCTGCCGGCGGCCTGGGCCCCGGTGATAGACTCGCCTTAGGCGAACGGCACCGCGCACACCGTTCACCGGCCAGAAGGGAGCGCCATGAACATCTACCAGTTGACCGGCCGCAACCTCGAGATAACCGACGCGATGCGCAGCTACACCGAGGAGAAGCTGGCCAAGCTGAATCGCTTCTCCGACCAGATCATCGATGCTCGCGTGTCGATGACGTACGACACCAACAAGAACGCCGCCAGCCCGGCCAAGGTCGAGGTTCAGGTGAACCTACCCAACGGCGTCATCCGAGCCGAAGAACGGGCCTTGGACACCTACGCGGCTGTCGATCTGGTCGTCGAGAAGCTGGAGCGGCAGCTCAAGCGCTTCAAGGGCAGGATGATCGCCAAGCGAGGCGAGACCGTGCCCGTGATCGAGGAGCAGAGCCGCGAGCCGGAGGAGCCGAGCATCGTGCGCGTCAAGCGTCACGTGCTGCGGCCGATGGCGCCCGAAGACGCGGCCGTCCAGATGGAAGCGCTCGGTCACAACTTCTACATGTTCCGCAACGCCGGCACCGATCAGATCAACGTCATCTACCTGCGCGCCGACGGTGACTACGGTCTCATCGAGCCTGGCTGAGCGAACGGCGCAGGTCGCGCCAACAGTCTGACGATCAGCAGTCCGAACACGAAGCCGCCAACGTGCGCCCACCAGGCCACGTTGGCGGCTTCGCTGCCGACACCGTCGCTGACGTTGCCGGCCTCGAGCAACTGGATCAGCGCCCAGTAGCCGATGAACAGCCACGCCGGCAACCACGGCATGTAGAAGCGCGGAAGCCGCATGAACAGCGAACCGAGCAGCCACGGCAGCAGCAGCGGCGGCACGAAGGTGAGAACCCGTTGGCGCGGAAACAGCACGATGTAGGCCCCCAGCACCGCGCTGATGGCGCCCGATGCTCCCACCAGCGGGACGTTGGGCTCGTCGGTCAGGAAGCCGAACAGCAGCGAAGCTGCCGCGGCTCCGACCAGATAGAACAACAGGAATCGCCAGTGGCCCATGCGGTCCTCGATGTTGTCGCCGAAGACCAAGAGGAAGACCATGTTGCCGATCAGATGCGACCAGCCTCCGTGGAGGAAGGCGCTCGTGAACGGAGTGTGCAGCGCGGCCAGCGGCTCGGCGGCGAACCGCGCGGGCAGGTACGCGTAGTCGAAGATGAACTCGACCGCCCGCAGGGACTCGCCGAGGCTCAGCTGGTACAGGAACGCCAGGACGTTGACGGCCACCAGGACGTACACCAGCACCGGACGCCCGTGAGGCGGGTTGCGGTCGTGGAGCGGGATCAAGCGGGCCCGTCGCGGGGTACCAGCTCCTGGGTCTGACGCATCTTGACGATGGTCCCGGCTGGTATCGACCCGCGCACGGCGGCTCCGTGGTAGACGATGCTCCCCCTGCCGATGACGGTGCCCGGCGCCAGCACCGCGTTGCAGCCCACCGAGGTGCCGTCGCCGATGATGCAGCCGAGCTTGCGCTGGCCGGTGTGCTCTCCCTCGACGAGGACCTCGCCGCCGAACACCTTGTAGTTGGCGACCTTGACGCCCGCGCCGAAGTTGACGCCGGCGCCCACGACGCTATCGCCGACGTAGTTGAAGTGCGGAGCCTTGGCGCCCGCCAGGAAGATCGAGCGCTTGACCTCGCTGGCGTGCATGACCTTGGCGCCCTTGCCGAGCACCACCGGCCCCCGCAGGTAGGCGGCGTGCCCGACGACCGCCCCGGCGCACAGGTAGGCGGGACCATCGATGTAGGCGAACGGGCCGATCTCGGAACCCTCTTCCATCACCAGCGGCCCGCTGATGACCGCGCTGGGGTGCACGCTGCCGCGCCGGTCATCGAGCAGCCCGGCGGCGAAAGCGTCGAGCCTCGCCAAGGCCTCCCAAGGATGAGCGACGTCCAGTAGCTCCCGGATCGGAGCCTCGACAGACGCCAGATCGAACAGCTCGGAGATGTGCATGGCACTCAGTCTAGGTCATGGCGGCCCGGCTCCCCAGCGGCGTGGCGCTGCGCAAGGTTAGAATCTCTCGACACCGTGCTGCAGTTGATCTACAACCCGACGGCGGGCCGTGGGCGCGCGTCACAGGCGCTCGATACCGTCGTCGCAGGTCTGAGCGCTGCCGGCGCCGAGTTCCAGGTCGCCGTCACCGAGGGACCTGGGCACGCCACTGAGATCGCCGCCGATACCGCGGACGGCACCACCTTGGTCGCCATCGGTGGTGACGGCACCGTCCACGAGGTCGTGGCCGGCATGTGGCGCGCGGGCCTCGCGGGGCGTGTGCTCGGGGTCGTGCCGGTAGGCTCGGGCGACGACTTCGCGTTCGCCAACGGCATCGACCGCCGTGACTTGGACGCGGCCGTGCGGGTCTTGACGGCCGGCACCAAAACGCAGGTCGACATCGCGCTGGTGAACGGGCAACCGTTCGTGAACTCGCTCGGTGTCGGCTTCGACGCCGAAGTTGGCGACCGCTTCCGGCGCTCGCCGCGGTTCCTCAAAGGGTTGGCCGGCTACTTGTACGCGACCTTCGCCTCGCTGTCCCAGCTCGACCCCGGCGAGGTCGAGGTCGAGATCGACGGCAGCGTGGTCTACAGCGGTCGGTCTTTGCTGGTAGCAACGCAGAACGGTCCGCGCACCGGCGGCAGCTTCCTGTTCGCGCCCGAAGCGGTCATCGACGACGGCTGGCTGGACGTCGTTATCGCCGGCGACTTCGGCGTGCGGGAGACCGTGGGGCTGCTGCCGAAGGTGATGAAGGGCGCCCACGTCGGGCACCCGAAGATCACGCTGGTGCGCTGCCGTGAGTTGCGCCAACGCTGGGCGAAGCCGCAGCACGGCCACACCGAGGGCGAGCCGCTGCCGCTGGGCACCGACTTCCACGTCACCATCACACCGGGCGCTCTGACGGTCCTGCGCTGACAGAAGAGACAAAGCAGAACCCCGCCACTTGGGCGGGGTTCTGGTCTTTCACTGGCGAGGAGCTAGGCTCCTAGGTGCCAGGCGTGGCTTAGAAGTCGACCTCGTAGGAGATCGAGAAGGCCTGGGCCGAGCTCGTCACGCCGGCATTGTTGTTCTGGTAGATGCCGTACGCGAAGACGAGATCCCAGTAATCCCAGATGATTTCCCAACCGCTGGTCGACTGGGTGGCACCGTTGTTGACGTCGCCGGCGCTGATGTCCGTGGCGAAGTCAGTCGCATCCGAAGCGGTGCTGGTGCTGACGTTCGTGCCAGTCCAGGAGCCGTACTTGGCGGTCAGCGAGCTGTTCTCGAAGATGAACTCGTTGAGAACGAGGCCGACGCTCCACTGGAGTTCAGTGGCCGTGTAGACGGCAAGGTCCGCGTGGCTGGTGGTGCGGTAGTTGACCGCAGCCATCAGGCTCGGCTGGGTGTAGACGTTGAGCGGCGTGGTCACGAGACCGGTGCCAACCTTGATGGTCGTGCGGTCGTCGGTGCCGGCGTCAGAGTCGTTGACCGAGCGGAAGCCCACGTACGGGGTGAGCGTCAGGATCGAGACCGAAAGCTCCATGTCGGCGTCGGCCCAGATCGTGGTGCGGCTGAAGTCCGCGGTGTCTTGCATGTAGCCCGCGTTGATGTTCAGGCCGCTGATCAGGGCGTTGGCAGCGCTGCCGTCGTGGTCGAGCTCGACACCGAAGCTGGTGTCGTTCGCCGGACGGTGGGTGCTGGCACGGTTGACGCCGGCCGCGCTCAGGCTGTCGACGGCAGCGCCGTTGACGGAGGCCTGGTGGTACCAGCCGCTGAGGCTGATGGCGCGGAACAGGGCAACGTCGACGTCAACACCGAACGCCTGGGCGGAGTCGCCGGCAGCGATCGAGTAGCTGTCGAAGTAGCCGGTCACGTCGATGATCGACACGCCGAGGCCGACGCGAGCGCCGAAACCGGTCTGGTCGACGGCGAACGGACGGGCCGAGGCGGAGGTCGCGCCCAGGTTGAAGCCGAGGGCATCCCACTGGTCGCCCATGGCGCGGTAGTTGACCGCGAGCTCGTTCAGGATCGGCAGGTTCTCGCCGTCGACGCCGAGGGTGGCGTAGAGGATCGAGTCGCTGTTCGTGCCGTCGGAGCCCTGGGCCCATGCGAAGCCGAGGTCGAAGATGCTGAGGGACACCGAGCCGTCCACGCCGTACACGGTACGGGTGAAGTTGTCGACGTCTACATCCTGGTAGTCCTCGGCGTTGTCAGCGCGCTGAGCGAAGCTCGCGCCGATGACCACGCCCTCGAGCGGAGCCATCGTCAGGCGCGCCCCGCGCAGGTACGAGTCCGCGGCCGGGGTCGTGTAGACGACCGTCAGCGCGGGATCGAGGAACGCGAGGAACGGCGGAGCCGTCAGGCTGGCGATGAAGCCGTTGTGATCGGTGTTGACGATGTACGGGGTGAAGTTGGCCTTCACGTTGGTACCGAAGGTGAACGTGAGGGGCGCGGCACCGATCGGCGAGAAGGTGGTGGTGAAGCTGTGGACGTGGAACATGTTGAACGGAGCACCGCCAGAGCCCAGCGGACCAGCGATGGTCTGCGTGTGCATGTCGATGCGGACCACGGCCGAGAAGCTGTTGAGCGCGCGCGGGCTGCCGGCGCCATTGAAGCCGAAGGCCTGCGAGAGGCTCAGCGACAGGCTGGCGGTAGCGGCACCCGAGGTCTGCTCGATGTCGTGACGGTCCTGAGCGACTTCGCCGACTTCCGTGCGGTAACCCGAGGAGGTCGTGGCGTCGCCGTCGAGATCAACGGCACCGGACGAGAACACCGAGGCGCCCATGTCGCGGTCGTTGTTCAGACCGTAGGCGCGGTCGACGTCGAACGGATCGCCGACGATGCGGCCAACGAAGTACGTGATCGAGATCGTGCCGCTGATACCGAGCGGGTTGCTCTCGAGCTCCGCGACGCGAGCGGCCAGATCGTCGATCTGACCCTGCTGGGCGGCCGAAGCGGCTTCCAGCGCGGCAACCTGGTCGCGCATGCCGACCTGCTCGCGACGGAGCAGGATGGCGAACTCGCGCAGGTTGGCGATGTCGCTGCGGTTCCGATCGATGTCGGACTGCACGCCGCTGAGGTCGACGGTGCCGGTCACGGTGCCGCCGCCGGCAGCCTGGAGAGCAGCGATGTCGCTGCTCATGAGCTGCAGGACGCGGTTGATCGCGGCGATGTCGGAGGCGTTCTGGCGGCCAGTGACGTTGGCCTGGTTGGCCAGGTTGTAGGCGTCGTCCGCGCGCGCAGCGGCGGCGTCGGCCTGGGCCTGGGCGGTGTCGATGGCGACGCGCTGCGAAGCGATCTGGTTCTGCAGATCGCGGAGCACAGCCGGGTCGACGCCGCCGGAGCCGGAAGCCACTGCGGCTTCGAGCGCATCCAGCCTGGCGGAGTTGCCCGTCACGTCGTCGGAGAGGCCGGCGATGGCGCTCTCGGCGGCGGACAAGCGCACGCCTTGGGCGGCCACGTCGGACGCGACTTCCTGCACGGCATTGCGCAGGGATTCGAGGTCGGCGCGGGTGAGGGCGAGCGCAGCGTCCATGTTGGCGTTGAAAACGTCAATCAGACGCGAGGCCACCAGGGCGGCTTGGTAACGAGTGAAAGCTTCGTTACCGCGGTACGTACCATCGGGGAAGCCGATGATGACGCCTAGCTCAGCTAGACGCTCGACCGCGTCGCCGGCCCAGTGGTTATCCGGAACATCCGGAAACGACGACTGGGCGAAGGCGCCAGTTGCCACCACCGCTGCCAAGAGCGTGATGAGAATTCTCTTCATGATTTGATTACCCCTTGAGCTTGTTGAAGTTTGCGGTGCTCAGCGGGCTTGCCCTCTTGCGACTACCTGGGAGTGTCCTAGTTTCCTCGTCAGGGTGGCGCTTTTCGGGTTTCGCTCGCTGGTCCTCTCGGTGCCTCGGCCGCGTCAAGTGGTTGCACCTCCTTCCGTACGGCCCAGGACCCTCGAGAGTCCAACCTAGAGTAGACCATAGGAGGTGGGGGGTGTCAACTGGATGAAGCCCGGGTGAGACGCATTTCTCGCCGTTCCTGACGGGCCTGAAGCGCCGCTGGCTAGTGCCACTTTCATGTGAACCTCATGAAGCGCTTGCCTCGCGTCAGGTGCGTTCTCATCGCGACCTCAGCGATCGGTCTCTCGCGGTCTTGTTAGGATCGCCACATGGCGCGTCTAACCAGCCCAGCCGCCGAGGAGCTGATCGATCAGCCGTTGCCGGTCTTGGATCACGGCTTCGTACGCCTCGTTGACTACCTCGGCACCGACGCCCGGATCGTCCAGGCTGCGCGCGTCTCGTACGGCGAGGGCACCAAGAGCGTGCGCGAGGACGCGGCGCTGATCGACTACCTCCTGCGCCACCGCCATACCTCGCCGTTCGAGCAGGTGGTCATCACGTTCCATCTGAAGATGCCGATATTCGTGGCGCGTCAGTGGATCCGCCACCGCACCGCCAGGCTCAACGAGATCAGCGGCCGTTACAGCGTCATGCGCGACGAGTTCTATTTGCCGCGCGCGTTCGAGGTTCGCCACCAGAGCACCAGCAACAAGCAGGGTTCGGACGCGCGCGAGGTCGAAGACGAGCTCGCCGCGCGGGTGGTGGGACTGCTCGATGCCGGCCAGCGACGCAGCTACCAGGAGTACGAGGAGCTGCTCGAGAATGACGTGGCCAGAGAGCTCGCGCGGGTCAACTTGCCGTTGAGCCTGTACACCGAGATGTACTGGCAGTGCGACCTCAACAACCTGTTCCACTTCCTGCGCCTGCGCCTCGATTGGCACGCGCAGTACGAGATCCGCGCCTACGGCGACGCGATCGCCAAGATCGTCAAGGCCGTGACGCCGATGGCGTACGAGGCGTTCGAGGAGCACGTACTGCATGGGCGTGAGTTGGCCAGGAGCGAGCTCGCGGTGCTCGTCGAGGCTCTCGACCGCGACAAGCTCGCGAAGGCGCTCGAAGCCTCCGGCATGCGAGCGCGCAGGCGCGCCGAGTTCCTCGCCAAGCTCGGCTTGGGCGAGGAGGGGCATGTGGCAACCGACGCCGCCACAGGCGCCGCCACAGGCGCCGCCTCGGACGCCGCCACAGGCGCGGCCACAGGCGCGGCCACGCCGGAGCCGCAAGCCGGCTGAGGCAGCCGCCCAGGCGTGCGCTACCGCGTCATCTGCGTCGGCAAGGTCAAGAGCGACTTCCTCAAGTCAGGGACCCGCCGCTACCTCGAGCTCCTGACGCGCCTCGCCCCCAGCGAGCTCGTCGAGGTCAAGGAAAGCCGTGCTCAGGACCTTGCGCGCCGCCAGGCCGAAGACGCCAAGGAGCTGCTGGCTGCCGCCGACGGCTACGTCGTCGCGCTCGACGAGCGCGGCGCTGCTCATACCTCGCTCGCGCTGGCGGCTGCGATCACCCGCCTGGAAACCGGCGGGGTCAGCCGCATCAGTTTGCTGATCGGCGGCGCCGACGGTCACGCCGAGGAGGTGCGCGCCCGGGCGGACGCCAGTTGGCAACTGTCAAGCCTCACCTTGCCGCACGAGCTCGCGCTGCTGGTGCTGCTCGAGCAGCTCTATCGCGTCGAGACGATCCGCGCCGGACACCCTTACCACCGCGCCTAGGCCGACTCGGCGGCCGCCAACGACGCGTAGAGCGTGAACATCCCGGTAACCAGCTCGATCAGCCGCTCGAACGGCAACGGCTCGTCCGGCTCCGCCCACAGCAGCAGGCTGCCGGCGCCCACCACCAGGTTGGCGGACAGCGCCGTGCTGGTCGGCAGATCGCTCGGATGCACCGGCTGGGTCCCGGCCTGCCACTCGCCGTCGAATGGCTCGAGCAACCTGAGCAGGGCTACGCGCACGGTGGGGCTCAGCAACGAGCGCACCTCGTCAGCGTCGCGCGCGAAGACGCTCACGCGGGCGTCGAAATCGCGGTCGGTGTCGAACTCCAGCCTGGAGGCGCCGGTGCGGCTCGCTTCCAACGACTCGACGACGCGGTTGCGCCTGGCGCTGGCGCGCCACGAGACGCCCTGGCCACCCGCGACCGTGCGCATCAGCGCGCAGGTCCTGAGCCGGCTGACGGCCCCGGTCGGGCCGCTGCGCTCCCTGAGCTGGTCGAACAGGATCAGTTGGGGCTGGCCGCTGCGCCTCAAGGCATAGACAGGGTCGAGCTCGCCGGAACCGAGGTCCAGCTGGTCACGTAGGCGGCCGGTCAGCTCCGAGCTCTCCTCGAGCTCGAGGTCGCGGGCGAAGTTGGCCCACCCTTCCGCCCGGGCGCTTGGGCGCCGGCGTTGGAACAAGCGCATCGGCCCATTCAACCACTTCAGATGTTGAAGCCGAACATCCTCATCTGCTTCTTGCCGTCGTCGGTCATCTTCTGCGGGCTCCACGGCGGAGACCACACGAACTCGACGGCCACGGCGTTGACGCCGTCGACCTTCATCGCCGCCAACTCGGCGTCGGTCTGGATCAGGTCCATCACCGGGCAGCCCATGCTGGTCAGCGTCATGTCGATCTCCACCTGGCCGGCGTCATCGATGCGCACGTCGTAGACGAGCCCGAGATCGACGACGTTGACCGGAATCTCGGGGTCGTTGACGACCTTCAAGGCTTCGAGGATCTCGCCGCGCAGGCGATCCTTGTCGTCACTCGTCATGCAAGTCCTACTTGAACGGGAACCTCTGGCATGCCCTCAAGCTATCAGAGAGCCGCTGCCGCGCAGACCCTCCGACGAACGCTCGTTGCTCACCACTGGGCGTAGCGGTCGCGGTGAACGGTGAAAGCCAGCCCCAGCGCCAACAGCGTGGACACCAGGCTGGTGCCGCCGTACGACACCATCGGCAGGGTGATGCCGGTCACCGGCGCGAGGCCCAGCGTGACGCCGATGTTCACGAGCACCTGGAACGCCAGCAACGCCACCACGCCGACGATGATCAACTGGTCGCGCTCGAATGGGCACTCGCCGGCCATCACGATCAGGCGCCAGAACAGCAGCCCATACAACAACAGCAGCAGCACCGAAGCCACGAACCCACCCTCCTCGGCCAGCACCGGGAAGATGAAGTCCGTCTGCCGGTACGGGATGAAGCCGAGTTGCGCCTGGGTCCCCTGCATGTACCCCTTGCCGAGCAGACCCCCGCTGCCGACGGCGATCGTCGACTGGATGACCTGGTAACCGCTGCCGCGCGGGTCGGCGGCAGGATCGAGGAACGAGACGAGACGGTCGACCTGGTGGGACTCGAGGTTGGGTAGCAGCACGGTCGGCACGGCCACCGCGACCAGCGCCACGATCAGCACCAGCTGCCTGATCGGGATGCCGCGCACCAGGGCCATGCCGGCTCCGATGGCGGTGAGCACCAGCGCGCTGCCCAGGTCGGGTTCGAGGAACACGAGACCGACCGGCGGCAGCACCAGAGCTCCGAGCCTCAGGTAATCGGGCAGGCGCCGGATCGGCCGGTCCGCCAGCAGCGAGGCGAGAGCGAGGATCAACGCCAGCTTGGCCAGCTCCGAGGGCTGGAAGCCCGGCAGCGGACCGATGTACAGCCACGACTTGGCTCCGTTGACGACGGTGCCCATCACGCGCGTCACCAGCAGCAGCGCGAGGCTGGCAATGTAGAGGTAGGGGACCGCCAGTACCACGCGCCGCTTGCCGACCCACACCAGAGCGGCGCAAGCGACCAGACCGCCGCCGAGGAAGATCAGCTGGCGGACGAACTCATCGCTGGGCGCGGCGCTGCGCAGCGTGGCCAAGCCGACCACGAGGATCATCGCGGCGACTATCGGCAGGCTGAAGTCGTGCCTTCCCACCCGCACAAGCTATCAGATGCTCGGTCGCTCAGCCGCTGCGCGCCCCGAGCACCGTTCGCCTCGGCAGACCGCTGTAGAGCAGCCACTCGAGGAGCAGAGCGAGCACGGCGAGAGCCAGCAGCGCCAGCGCTAGGCGGCTGGGCGGCGCGTCGGCGGCCCGCGCTCCGTTCGACGGCGCCGAGTCCTCTATGGCGGCCGCCGCGGCTGTCGACTGGGCGCCGGTCGCCTGGGAGGGCGCCGCCGACCCGCCGGCTGTCGGACCGAGTGCCGCGATACGCGGCGTCGCCTCGAGCCGCGACTCCGCCGCCGAGAGGAGCGAAGCTAGCGCGAGCGTCTCCCCTGCCACGCCGCCGACCTGACCGGCGATGCGGTACACGCCCGGGACGCCGGCGACGGCGGGCCCGACGGCCGACTGGCCGACGGCGCCCTCGGGTACCGCCACCGGCGCGCCGGGCAGCGCCTCACCGAGTCTCAGGCGCACGGTCGTCTCCACGGCCGCCGCAAGGTTGGCGATCAGAGTCGGGAAAGCCGAGCGCAACACCAGGTCGCTCTGGCTCGGGTGGAACGCTGCCTGCACCTGCCAGGCGCCATCCGACCGCCGCGCTCTCAAGACCGGCTCGAGCTCGGCCGTGCGCGCCAACACCTCCCAGCCGGGCTCGTCCACCCAGGCGGTCGCGACCGGTCCGAGACCCACGAGCAGATCCCTGAGGTCGACGAAACGCATCAGCTCGTGCGCACGGTTCCAATCGCGAACGGTGGCGAAACGCGGCTGCTCGACCGGCGGCGGGAACAAGAGGTGCGCTCCGGGCAACAACTCGCCGGCGTCGGCTTGCTGCAAGACGCGGAGGTCGGCAGCAAGGAAGCGCGCGCCGACGCTGTAGCTCGCCTCGGCATTGGGCAGCGCCGCCAGCGCCCTCACCAGCGGGCCGTAGTTGAGGTCGCTGACCACCGTGACCGGCTTCGCTCCCGCGTACGCAACGTCATCCAGCGCCAAGGCGTCGCCGGCCGGTGCGGTCAGGCGGGCCTCGACGACGCCGCCTAGCTCGCCGAGCGGGAAGGTCACGGTGCCGGCCCCCTGCGCCGGCACGAGCACCGTCGCGGAGGCGAGATCGACGCCGTCTTGCGAGAGCGTGACCGGCACCTCCAGCGGCCTGCCGCCGCTGCCGACCACCCCCACGAAGACGTAGCCGATGCCGATGTCGAGGGCGCTGATGCCGGCGTTGACGACCAGGGCCCCGACCTGGTGAAGGGTGGCCTGCCCCAGATGCAGCTCCTGGTCGCTGATGACGTGGACCTCGGCGCCCGGCAGCAGGGCGGTCGCCAGCTCGAGGGCGCCCGACACGTCAGCGCTGACGTCGCCGGCCCACAGCTCGTTCAACGCCGCCGCGCGCAGGCCGACGTCGGCATCGATCGGCGCCATCAGCGTCGCCTCGAGCCCGGCGCGTATCAGTGCGACCCGGGCGGCTCCGGCCGTCAGCCGCCGGGCGATGCCCGCGGCTTCCTCGATGCGGGTGGTCGGTCCGCTGGCGGCGGCCATGCTGGCCGAGGCATCGATGATCACCGCCCGCGGAGGCGGTTCGGGTGCGCCGATGTACGGGCGCGCCAGCGCCACGGCCGCGAGCGCAGTGAACGCCAGCTGCACGGCCAGCAGCCAGGTCGGCGAGAACCGCCGGCGCCGGATGACGGCCTGTTGCGCCCGCTGCCACAGGAACATCGCGGCGACGTCCTGGCGCTTGCGCCGGGTGCGCAGGTAGTGAAGCAGCACCACCAGCGGCAGCGCGGTGAGCAGCCACAGGAAGCCGGGCGCCGCGAAACCGATGTTCATACCTGAAAGACACCGAGCTTGAGCTCGTCGCGCTGCGGGTTCTGGGCGCAGGCATCCAGCGCCCCGATGAGCCGCTCGCGCACTTCGCCGGGCAGGATCACCTCGTCGACCCACAGCCGCGCCGCGGCGTAGCGGATGTCGAGAGCGCGGTCGTAGTCGGCCTTGATCTGTGCGTGCAGCGCGACCAGGGCCTCGTCATCGGGCTCGAGCCCGGCGCGCTTGAGCTGCGCGACCTGGATGTCGAGCACCGTCTTGGCCGCCTGCTGGCCGCCCATCACGCTGAACTTGGCGCTCGGCAGCGCGAAGATGAAGCGGGGCGCGTAGGCCTTGCCGCTGAGCGCGTAGTGTCCCGCGCCGTACGAACCGCCGAGGATGACGGTGAGGCGGGGCACGACGCTGTTGGAGACGGCGTTGACCAGCTTGGCGCCGCGCCTGATGATGCCCTGCTGCTCGCTGTCCTTGCCGACCATGAAGCCGTTGACGTCGTGAAGGAACACGATCGGGATGCCGGCCTGGTTGCAGTTGAGGACGAAGCGAGCGGCCTTGTCGGCGGCCTCGGCGTAGATGACGCCGCCGATCTCGATCCGTCCCGGCCGCTTGATCACGCTCTTCTGGTTGGCGACGACGCCCACTGGATAGCCGCCGAGGCGGCCGGTGCCCGTGAGCAGCGAGGCGCCGTAGTCCGGCTTGTACTCGTCGAACTCGGAGGCGTCGAGCAGGCTCCTGAGCACCTCGCGCATGTCGTACGGTCGCGTCCCGCCCTCGGCGGGCAGGATGGCTTCGAGATCGTCGTCGGCCGCCGGCGACCTGGCCGCGACGCGCGAGCGCGCCCAGTGGGCGAGCTCGGGAGCAGCGTAGCTAGCCGCCAAGCGCCTGACCCTCAGCAGAGCGCTGGCGTCGTCGCTCTCCCGGAAGTCGACGGTGCCGGAGATCTCGGCGTGCATCTTGGCGCCCCCGAGGGTCTCGCTGTCGACCTCCTGTCCGATGGCGGCTTTGACCAGCGCGGGCGCCGCCAGGTAGAGGCCGGAGCCGTCGGTCATCACCAGCGCGTCGCACATGACCGGCAGGTAGGCGCCGCCGGCCACGCAGTTGCCCATGATCGCCGCGATCTGCGGGATGCCGGCCGCGCTCATCCGCGCGTTCAAGTAGAAGACGCGCCCGAAGTCGTCCTGGTCGGGGAACACCTCGTCCTGCATCGGCAGGTAGACGCCGGCGGAGTCGACCAGATAGACGGTGGGCAGTCGGTTCTCGAACGCGATGGTCTGGGCGCGGATCACCTTCTTCGCGGTGATCGGGAAGAACGCGCCGGCCTTGACGGTGGCGTCGTTGGCGATCACCATCCAGTCGCGACCCGCGATCCGTCCGATGCCGGTGATCACGCCGCCGGCAGGAGCCCCGCCGACTTCCTGGTACATCTCGAAGCCGGCGAACACCATCAGCTCGTCGAAGCGGGCCCCGGGATCCAGCAGTTCGGTTATACGTTCGCGTGCGCCCAGCCGCCCTTTGGCTTGCTGCCTGGCCAACGCGCCGGGCCCCCCACCGCCAGCGAGTTCCTGCCGCTGGCGCTCCAGAAGGGCGGCCGCCACCCGCCAAGCCACGCGGTCGCCGCTGCCGTCACGCTTTCTCTCGCCGACGTCGCTCACGAGCCCCAGTTGCCGCTTCTACTGCCCCGCGACTCTGTCAGCCGCTGGTGGCGACCAGCACCACCAGTAGGCCCCCGCCGGCGTTCTCGACGGTCACCGGCTGGCCGCCCTCGACCGCCAGCAGCCGGCCCTTGCCGACGCGCTCGGTCTGACCCGCCTGACGGAAGATGGCCTCGCCCTCGAGAACCTGGTAGATGGCTCCCGCCGCGTCCTCGCTGCTCTCGTTCTGACCGGCCTCGAAGCACAGCAGTTCCGTGCGCAGCTGCCCGACGCTGGCGAGTTCGCTGCGCTGGACGTTCTGCAGTGAGAAGCGCCGTGACGCGGAGATGTTGACTGACTTCATCCGGTGACCTCCATCGTCGACGCCGCCAGCTCGCGGCGTCATCGAGCAGACCTGCAAGTGCCCCTAAGCCTACATCGTCAGGAAGGCGCCTTGGCGTTCGCTCCATGCCGTTGCCGGCCCGCTCTGGGCTGTGGAAAAGTGATCGGCATTGACAGGCGAACGCCGACTCTGGTAATGCAGAGGCGCCCCGCGGTCGACGCCAGAAACACCGTCCTAGACGCACGCTTGCTGAGAGCGCCGTTCCCAGCGGGGCTCTCGGGGAGGTCCGATTCTTGTCCACATCGGTGTGGAGAACTCGCGTTTTCTGTGGAGAACTCTGAGCATCCCGATTCACACGGTGCTTTCATGAAGCGGGCCGCGCGGGGAGCTTGGCAGTCTCGGGTCACATCCCCTTGGCCGCCCTCACGAAGGCATCGATCAACTCCGACGACTTGACGCCGGGAGCCACCTCGACACCCGACGAGACGTCGACGGCGAAGGGCGACAGCGTCCTCACCGCCTCCGCCACGTTCGCGGGCGTGAGGCCGCCGGCGACGATTAGTCCCGGGTAACCGGCCCACGCGCCGGCCGCCGACCAGGAGAACGGCTCACCGGAGCCCGGGGTGCTGGAGTCGAGCATCAGAGCGTCGTGCTCGGCACCCGGGTAGCCATCGGGGTGCGGGTGGTCGCGGAACGCCAGCGCCCTGATCACCTTGACGTGTGGGCGCAGTGAGGCCGCGTAGGCTTCGCTCTCGGAGCCGTGCAGCTGCACCGCGTCGAGCCGCAGGCGCGCGACTGCGCCGCGCACCTCGGCCAGGTCGGCGTTCCGAAAGACGCCCACCCGCGTCACGAACGGCGACAGCCCGGCCACCACCGCCAGTGCCTGCTCGACCGTGATCCGGCGGCGCGAGCCCGGCGCGAACACTAGGCCGATGGCGTCCGCTCCGGCCGCCTGCGCCGCTTCGGCGTCCTGCGGTCTGGTCAGGCCACAGATCTTCACCCGCACTGGCCGCCTTCTGGCCGTCACGAGACGCCCTCGAGGTGTCTCACCACGTGCTGCCTCTCGTCACCATCGACGAGGACGGCGTCGATGCGGGCCGCGGCGTCGGCGTCGCGGAGCTCGAAAGCGAGGTAGTGGTTGGCGGTGCGGCGGATGGCCGCGAGCTTGCGGAAGCCGATCGCTTCGGCGGCGTCACCGTGCGAGGCGCTGGCGCGCTGCTTGACCTCGACGAACACCACCGTGGTGCCGGAAGCCTGTGGCGGCGTCTCCATGACCAGGTCGATCTCCCCGCCACGCAAGCGGTAGTTGGCGGCCAGGGTGCGCCAGCCGCGCGCCTCGAGGTGAGCGCGTGCCACGCTCTCGGCCCAATGCGGAGGCCGCCTCGTGATCAGTTCGGCACGACCTCGAGCCTGTCGGCGTCGGCCCATAGGCCCTCCAGGTCGTAGAACGAGCGGGCGTCCGGGCTCATCAGGTGCACGACGACGTGACCGTAGTCGAGCAGAACCCAGCGGTTCGAGGGACCCTCGACACCCTTGGGGTAGTGACCTAGGGCCTTCATGCGCTCCCTGATCGCGTCTTCCAGCGCCTTCAGTTGCAGGCTGGACTCGCCGGAGGCGATCACGAAGTACTCGAGCGACTCCGAGGCCGCCTGCAGGTCGAGCACGACGATATCGACCGCGCGCTTGTCATCGAGCGCGTCGACGATCGTCTGGATCTCTGGTGGCAGCTCACCGGTGGCGGCCGGCCTGGGATCGACGTCGGTCAAGTTTCCTCCTGTCGGCATGCCGGCGTCACGGGAGTTCCGCGGCGGCCAGCACGCCCGGCGCGTACGAGACGCGCTGCGCGGCGTCCGCCCCGAGCACCAGCTCGAGCTCGACGGCGCGCCGTTGATAGGGTTGAAAGCGGTCGACCTGTTGCTTGTTGGCGTGCAACAGGTCGGCGTAGAAGTCGGCTTCCTCCCAGCTCGAGAGCGTGGCGAGGATGCGCGTGCCCGAGGTGTCGACCTCGGAGAACGTGCGCAACATCACCAATTCCTCAGGCACCCCGAGGGCGATGAGGCGCGCGGCGTACCACTCGCCCATGCCGGGGGTTCCGCTGCGGTCGGTGATCAGGAGGCCGGCGTCGGGCGCCTCGGTGAACTCCCTGGCCACCCCGCCGAAGGTGGTGGCCATGAAGCGGTTCACCTCGCGCGGGTCGTGCAACACGATCGCCGATCCGCCAGGGGTCGTGGCTTCCTCCACCGGTAGGGTGGCGGTCACCGCCAGTTCGAGGTTGCCGACGCGCGAGGCCAACTGGCGCACCAGGGCGGGACTGACGTTGGTCTCGACGTCCGACAGGAAGGTATCGACGAGGCTCGGGACCAGGGTCACCGCCCGCACGTTGAGCTCCTTGACGCGCTGCAGCATCGCGTAGGCGAGCCGCTTGACGTTGTCGAGCCGGTCGATATCGCCGCGCAGCGTGTTGCGGTAGCGGATGAACTTGCTCGCGTCCACCCCGTCCATGTGGGTGGGCCCGGCTTCGAAGTCGATGTGCAGATTGGCGACGTTGTCGGAGTAGTGCATGTCGTAGGGCACGACGATGTCGACGCCGCCGAGAGCGTCGACGAGGTTCTGGAAGATGTCGAGCTTGACGATCAAGTAGTAATCGATCGGCACCCCCAGGACGACCTCGGCACGGCGCCTGAGACCCTCGGCACCGCCGCGATGGTAGGCGGCGTTGATGCGGTACTCCAGGTCGGTGAGCCACAGGTCGCGCGGCAACGCGACGATGCTGATGTCGTCTCCGTGGATGTCGACGTAGAGGATCGTGTCGGTCTGGGTGCCGCCTGTGTGGAAGACCTGGTTGATGGGACGCCAGCCGATGATCGTGCCGTCTTGGGCGTAGATCGGGTCGGCGCCGTCGTTGGATGAGAAGATGTCGCGGCCGGCAACGATCAGGCTGACGTGGAAGTCGTCCTCCGCGAGCCCCAGCAGCTCCCGCTGGTCCCGGCTGAGGGTGGCCCGTTCGATGTCGCGCGACAGCCAGTAGCCCACCAGTCCGGCCAACGCCAGCAGCACCCCGAGCAGCGCCAGCAGCCGGGAGTCACGACGCGTCATGCAGCGCCTCGTAGGTCTTCCTGGTGATCGGGTGCACGTCCAACCCTTCGCCCTCCAAGTACTCCACCTTGGTGGCTACCGCCCGGCGGTAGGCGGCGCCGAGGTCGAGGAGCGCGAGTTCGCGGATGTCGTCGTTGACGCCGCGGGCAGGCTCGCTGACGTCCGCGACGTACACGGCCATACCCACCAGGTCGGACGGATCGACGCCGCAGACATGACCCTCGATCGCGCCGAGCACCACCGCGTCCTCGACACCCCAGCCCTGCGCCAGCACGCGCGCGGCGCGGCCATGAACCGCGATGGGGTGATCTTGCTCGACTTGGTTCTCCGGCGGTGCCAGGGCGAGCAGCTCCTCGTCCGGCAGGTCGCGGGCGGCGTCGTGGAGCAACGCTGCGAGTGCCACTTGGCCGACCTGCGCTGCCGAGAAGCCGTTGCTGATCGCGATATCCAGCGCCAAACGCTTGACGCGCTCGATGTGCTCGAAGCGGTCGGCGCTGACCAGCTGCCGGACGCGTTTGCCCAGCCCGTCCAGGTCCAAGCTCTCACCCTGTGCTGCCGAGTCCTCCACCATCCGCTGCGCCCCTAGCCCCCGTTCCAACGACGACGCGCCCGGGCGTCGCGGCCCGTGAACGCTCGCTGAGAAGGTATCACGCGACCATGAGGTTCAAACGTCGTCCTCGGCTTCGGTGAAGGCCTCGTCGGCCGGCACCTCCGGTTCGGCGTCGCCGGCGGCCGTCTCGTCGAGGTAGTCGAAGACGGCGTCACCTATCCTGACTTCGTCGCCGCTGGCTGCGCCCGCCCGCCGTAGCAGCTTGTCGACGCCGAGCGAACGGAAGTGATGCTGCAGGTAGGCGACCGCGTCCTTGTTGAGGGGGTCGAAGCGGTTGACGACGGCCTCGATGTCGGTGCCGGCGACCACCCAGCCAAGACCGGACATGCTGCGTTTGACGGTGATCGGCACGATCTCTGGCCGCCTCTGGACGACGGTCGAGACCGGCGCCGGCCGCGGCGGGAGCAGCGCGAACAGCGTGCGCTTGAGGTCCTCGAGACCGGCACCCGTCACGGTGGAGATCGACAGAATCGGCAGGCCGCTGGCGGCGAGCCGGCGCTCGGCTTCGGCCACCGTGGCGGCCTCCACCAGGTCGAGCTTGTTGAGCACGATCAAGCCAGGCCGCTCGAGCAGCAGGGGTTCGTAAGCCTCGAGCTCGACGCGCAGCGCCGCGAACACGTCGACGGGTTCTTGCGTGAGGTCGAGCACGTAGACCAGCAGGCGGGTGCGGGTGATGTGGCGCAGGAAGTCGAGGCCGAGCCCCTTGCCGAGGTGGGCGTCCTCGATGATGCCGGGGATGTCGGCCATCGTCAGGCGTTCCAGGTCGAGCTCGACGACGCCGAGGTTGGGGCTCAAGGTCGTGAACGGGTAGTCGGCGATCACCGGCTTCGAGTTCGAGAGCGCGGCCAGTAGGCTCGATTTGCCGGCGTTCGGGTAGCCGACGAGGCCGACGTCGGCGATCGTCCTCAGCTCGAGGCGCAGCCGCCGCTTCTCGCCCGGCGTTCCGTATTCGGCGAAGCGCGGGGTACGCCTGACGGAGTTCGCGAACGACGCGTTGCCGCGGCCGCCGAGCCCGCCCTTCGCGATCACGACGCTGTCGCCGACCTCGAGCAGGTCAGCTACCACTTCCCCGGTCTCCAAGTCGGTGGCGATCGTGCCGACCGGCACGTCGATGTAGACGTCGGCGCCGGCCTGCCCGGCGCGATCACGCCCCTCGCCCTGCTGACCCACAGGCGCCTTGAAGGTCGTGCGGCCTAGCAGACGGTCGAGTGAGCTGATGTCGTCGATGGCGCGCAGGTAGATCGACCCGCCCTTGCCGCCATGACCGCCGTCTGGTCCACCCTTGGGGATGTACTTCAGCCGCATGAACGACATGCCGCCGTCGCCACCCTTGCCGGCTTGCACCGTGATGTCGATTACGTCTCTGAAAGCCACCGCTGCTCCGTCACCGCGTCAGCGCCCGCGTGAAAAGGCGCGGCTCCGAGATGGAACCGCGCCACGCTAGTTGCGTGAGGCTGGCGTACTGCACGTTGCTACCGGCACGGAAGGCGCTGGCCCCCGGTCCGGGCTGAGCCTAGTCTGCCGCAGCCGCCTGGCTGGCGGTCTCGATGCTTACGAAGCGGCCCTTGGAGCCCTTGTCATGGAAACGGACCTTGCCGTCGCGGAGCGCGAACAGCGTGAAGTCGTTGCCGAGGCCGACGTTCATGCCGGCCTTGAACTTGGTGCCGCGCTGGCGCACCAGGATGTTGCCGGCCAGCACCTCCTGGCCGTCGAAGCGCTTGACGCCGAGACGCTTGGAGTGGCTGTCGCGGCCGTTCTTAGAGCTGCCTACGCCTTTCTTGTGAGCCATCTCAGGCCTTCTTCCCTTTGCTGGCGCCCGCCACCTTGGTGATCTTCACTTCGGTGTAGGGCTGACGGTGCCCGATATGGCGCCGGTAGTTGCTCTTGGCCTTGAACTTGTAGATGTGGATCTTTTCGCCGCGACCGTGACCGACGATCTCGGCCTGGACGCTGGCGCCCTCGACTTCCGGCGCGCCGACGACGGTCTCATCGCCACCGAGCAGCAACACGGGCAGGTCGACCACGGCGCCGGCTTCGGCTTCGATCTTCTCAAGCCGGAGCACGTCACCCTCGGCCACGCGGTATTGCTTACCGCCCGCTTGCACGATCGCGAACATCACGAACCTCCTGCGCTCACCCCATTTGCGGGGGTGGCGCGTCACCGAACAATAATCCTAACGCATCTGCACGGGCTAGTTCAAGCGTAGTGGATGAGTCGCGCCCACATGGCGGCGGGCGAGCACGCGGAGCTTGCGGGGAAGATAGCGGTTCTTTCGGATCCAGCCAATACTCGGTGAGCAGGTCACTCGCCGAAACTGATGGCCATCTCCAGAACGCCCTCGGCCTCAGGATCGAGTTCGACCTCGCCGGGCAGGACCCCGTTGCGCGAGAAGACATACGCGATGACGTCGGCGTACTGTTGTGGGCTCAGCGAACCAGGGGCGGTCAAGGGCATCAGTTCGGTGACCAGCGTGTGCAGTTCGGCGAGGGGCCTGCCTGCCCAGTGTTCGCGGAAGACTCTGCCCGCCAGGGCTGGGAACGGCCCGAACCCCTCCATGGCCTCCCCGTGGCACTCTACACAGTGGTTCCTGTAGACCGTGGAACCGCGGGCAACCTGATCCTCGCCCACTGGCACGGGCGGCAGTGACTGCGCTCCCGGTTCCCCGGAGCCTTCAGCCAGCACCAACGTGAAGGCGACGGCAAACAGGATGCAAAGGGCGATGACGCTTTGCCTTCTAGTGATGCTCATACAGGGCTCCTCGAAGCTTCGTCGCTGCTTGCGACGCCGTAGTCGTCGCAAGCGGAGTTGCCAGCGTGGCATGCGCGGGCGCATGAATCAAGTCACACGCCCGCGCAGTCCGTCAAGATCTTGCTGGAGCGGCCGCCGGCCGATGCGCGCGGCCACGCCAAATGGAGGAGCCCTTAGTCTCCCGCTACGATCCTCCACACGCGCCCGGTCGCGCCCTGCGGAGCGTTGTTCTCGGTCGTCAGCACGTACAGCTCACCGGCGCCGTCCTGGCCAAGCGCCAACACGAACTGGTCCAACGCTCGGTCGAGCACGATCTCCCAGCCGCCGGCCTGCTCGGTAGCCACGAACAGCTTGCCGGTCGCGGCCGCGAAACTGTTGCTCCAGTCGCCGAACACGTACGCGCCGACGAGTTCGGGAATCGCCGAGCCGCGGTAGACGAACCCACCTGTCGTCGAGATCCCGAGGCCGGTCTCCGGATGGCCACCGGCGTGCTCGTAGACGATGGTCGGAGGCACCAGAGGCTCGCCCCGCGGACCGACGTCGGAGCACTCTTCTAGCGGTTCGGAGGAGGTCTCGCGATTGAAGCACGAGTTGCCTTCGCGAATGCGCCAGCCGAGGTTGCCTGGCTCGGTCACGCGGTTGTGTTCCTCGAACATGCCCTGTCCGACGTCACCGATCCAAAGGGCGCCGGTCTCGCGGTCGAACGAGAAACGGAACGGGTTGCGCAAGCCCCAGACGTAGATCTCGTCGCGCGCGCCGTTGCCAGAGGCCAGGCCCGACCAGACGATTCCGCGGTCGTTGTCGTTGGCCAGCTCCAGACCACCAACGAATGGGTTATCGGCGGGAACCGCGTAACCTCGCCCGTCGTCGTCGTTAACATCGATGCGCAAGACGGAGCCGAGAAGGGTAGTGATGTCCTGGCCGTTGCCCATCGGGGGGTGGAACGGGCCTTGGTCGTTCGAGGCGCCGCCATCACCGATACCGATGTAGAGATAGCCGTCGGGGCCGAACGCGATCTGCCCGCCGTTGTGGTTGAAGGCCGGGTCGTCAATCTCGAGGACCTTGCGCTCGCTCAGCGGGTCGGCCCGGTTCGGGTCGGTACGAGACACGCGGAACTCGGAGATCGTCATCGTGTTGTTGAGCGACGCGAGCGAGCCGGGGCGCAACGGTGCGTTGTAGTACACGAAGAAGCGGCCGTTGCGTTCGTAGTTGGGATGGAAGGCGATGCTGAGCAAGCCGCGCTCGTCGAAGCCGGAACGGAACGTGGCCAACCTGGAACGCGCATCGAGGAACGGTTCAGGAAGTACGTTGCCATCGGTGTCCATGATGTGCACCAGGCCGATCTGGTCGACGACGAAGATGCGGTCGTCACCTGGCGGCGAGATCAGGTTGACCGGTGACGTGAAGCCTTCGGCCACTAGCTCCAGCTCGAGGCTATCGAACGGCCCTTCTTGGGCCAGCGCCGCTGTGACAGCCAGGGCAAAGATCGTCGCCACCACCGCGATCACCAAGGACCGCGGGGTGAAGCGCAGCTGCCGATCTGGACGTGAAAACTTCGATGAACGCGCCATGCTCTTCACTTCCCTTCCCAATTGGGGTTGTAACGAGAATGAACATAAGGTGATGGCACATCACATCCTGCACTCTGGACGACACTGCCCTATCGCGATGCTGATGCAAAGGCGTCTGTGGCGAGTGATGGTGCTCACGCCCCTACAATCAGTCCGTGGTCCTCAGACACCCACTTCGGTCGCGCCATGAGTAGTTGCTGCCGCGCTGGCCCCTGCCAGGAGGTATTCAGCTCAGGGACGGCGCGCCGCGACCTCGATGAGTTTCGCAGGCACGGGCTGGGCTCCCTAGGGCGGGCGCTGGTGAACGCTGTGACCACGGCAGTGCCGCTGGCTGGTGCCCGGGTCTTGGACATCGGCGGCGGCATCGGTGCCGTCCAGGCCGAACTGCTGCGTTCCGGCGCGGCCACCGGCGAAGTGATCGAGTTGGTCGCGGAGTACGAACCGTTCGCGCGGCGCCTGGCCGGCGAGATCGGGATCAGCGACCGAACCCGCTGGCGCGCCCATGACCTGCTCGCCGACCCCACCGCGGTCGAGCCGGCCGAGGTCGTGGTGCTCAACCGCGTGGTGTGCTGCTCGGCTGACGGCCCCGCGTTGGCTGCGGCCGCCGCCTCGCTGACACGCGGCGCGTTGGCGCTGAGCTACCCGAACCCCACGCGCCTCACGCGTTTCCTGGCAGCCGCCCAGCGGGCCGCTTTCCGGCTCCTTGGCCGCCGCTACCGCGCCTTCGTCTGGTCCGAGGAGGAGCTGCTGGCTGCGGCCGCTTCACGCGGGCTGAGGGTGGCGACGCGAGGCGGCAGGTCGTGGTGGCGGTACGTCGTGATGGTGAGGCCTGGGTCTTCGTGAGCGCCTATCCAGGCCGGCGCCGGGTGAGCGAGCCAGACTCCTAGGACTCCTGGGGCCAGAACGCGGCAGGTGTCGATGCCACCGTACACACCCCCTTGGTACTCTGGCTCGATCCGGAGGCTGACCAAGCATGACGACACCCGCCAACCCGACCATCTACTGGACCAAGGTGGACGAAGCGCCCGCTCTCGCCACCTACTCGCTGTTGCCCATCGTCAAGGCGTACGCCTCGGCCGCGGGCATCAGCGTCGAGACGCGCGACATCTCGCTGGCCGGCCGCATCCTGGCGCAGTTCGCTGACGTGCTCGCCGGCGACCAACGAGTCGCCGACGACCTCGCCTTCCTCGGCGAGCTGGCCACCAGGCCCGAAGCCAACATCATCAAGCTGCCAAACATCAGCGCGTCGGTGCCGCAACTGAAGGCCGCCATCGCCGAGCTGCAGGCGGCCGGTTACGCCATCCCCGACTACCCCGACGAACCGAGCAGCGACGCCGAACGCGAGACGCTCGCACGCTATGACCGCGTCAAGGGCTCGGCGGTGAACCCGGTGCTGCGCGAAGGCAACTCGGACCGCCGAGCGCCGCCGTCGGTCAAGGCTTACGCCCGCAGTCACCCGCACTCGATGGGCGCGTGGGATGCGGGTTCGAAGTCGCACGTGGCGACGATGGCGAGCGGTGACCTGCGCTCCAACGAGGTCTCGACCACCGTGGACGCCCGGCAGGCCGGCGCTGCCCGCATCGAGCTCGTCGCCGCCGACGGCAACGTCAGCGTGCTCAAGGCCAAGGTCCCCCTGCTGGAGGGCGAGATCGTGGACGCGACAGTCATGAGCCGGAACGCGCTGCGCGCCTTTCTCGCCGAACAAGTGGCGGACGCCAAGCGGCGCGGAGTGCTGTTCTCCGTGCACCTGAAGGCCACGATGATGAAGGTGTCCGACCCGATCATCTTCGGGCACGCAGTCGAGGCGTACTTCTCGGAGGTGTTCCAGAAGCACGCGGCGACCTTCGAACGGCTCGGCGTCAAGGCGAACGACGGGCTGGGCGCCCTGTACGCCAACCTCGCTGCGCTGCCGGAAGCCGAGCGCAGCGTCATCGAAGCCGACCTCCGGTCCGCCCTGGACGCGGGCCCGGCCCTCGCGATGGTCGATTCCGACAAGGGCATCACCAACCTGCACGTGCCCAGCGACGTGATCGTCGACGCCTCGATGCCCGCCGCGATCCGAAACTCCGGCAAGATGTGGGGACCCGATGGGAAGGCTCACGACACCAAGTTCGTGATCCCCGACAGCTCATACGCCGGCGTCTATCAGACCGTCATCGACGACTGCAGGGCCAACGGCGCCTTCGACCCGCGCACCATGGGCACCGTCCCCAACGTCGGGCTGATGGCGCAGAAGGCGGAGGAGTACGGCTCCCACGACAAGACGTTCGAGGTCGAGAAGCCGGGCACCGTGCGCGTGGTGGCGGCCAACGGCGACGTGCTGCTCGAGCGCGGCGTCGAGGCGGGCGACATCTTCCGCTCGGCCACCGTCAAGGACGCCCCGGTGCGCGACTGGGTCAAGCTGGCCGTCAACCGCGCCAGGGCGACCGGCGCCCCCGCAGTGTTCTGGCTCGACCGGCAGCGACCGCACGACGCGCAGGTCATCGCCAAGGTCGAGCGGTACCTGCAGGACCACGACACCAGCGGCCTCGACATCCGCATTCTGGCGCCGGTCGACGCCACGCGCCTGTCCATCGAGCGCATCCGCCAAGGCCTCGACACGATCTCGGTGACAGGCAACGTGCTGCGCGACTACCTGACCGACCTGTTCCCCATCCTCGAGCTCGGCACCAGCGCCAAGATGCTGTCGATCGTGCCGCTGATGAACGGCGGCGGCCTGTTCGAGACCGGCGCCGGCGGCTCCGCCCCCAAGCACGTGCAACAGTTCGTGGCCGAGAACTACCTGCGCTGGGACTCGCTCGGGGAGTTCCTGGCCCTGGCCGCCTCGCTCGAGTACCTGGCAGAGCAGGCGGGCGAGCCGCGCGCGAAGGTGCTCGCCGACGCCCTCGACCGCGCCACGGCCAGCTTCCTCGAGAACGACAAGTCGCCCGCCCGCAAGGTCGGTGGCATCGACAACCGCGGCAGCCACTTCTACCTGGCGCTCTACTGGGCGCAGGAACTGGCAGAGCAGACTGACGATCCCGAACTCGCCGCCCGCTTCGCGGGCCTGGCGCGGGCTTTGACGGAGAGCGAGGAGCAGATCGCCGGCGAGCTGCTGGCTGTCCAAGGACGCCCGGTGGACCTGGGAGGGTACTACCGTCCCGACGACGGCAAGGCGGCGGCGGCCATGCGGCCGAGCGCGACGTTCAACGATGCGTTGAAGCGGCTCGGAGAGGGCCACAGCTAGCGGCCGCGGCTACCTTCCTAAGCACTGGGCTTGAGTAGCGCTAGTATGCCCACGTGGCGCTATGGAAGCTGCCGCGTCGCGTACAGGTTCCCGAGGAGGGTCTATGTTCAGAAGAACCGTCTCTACAGCCGTACTAGCTGTTCTGATCGTCATCGCGGCGTGCGCTCCCAATACCGCGCCCACGTTGACGATCGACAGCCCAGCCGATGGAAGCTCGGTGGTCGAGGGCACCATGGTCACCCTCTCAGCTACGGCGACCGATGCGCAGCAAGGTGACCTGACCAGCGCGATCGATTGGACGAGCGACATCGACGGCGCACTCTCTCCCGACGCGAACGATGAGGTGTTGCTGTCGGTCGGGACTCACACGATCACCGCGACCGTCGCCGACCTCCAGGGACTCACTGCGACCGACTCTGTCGAGGTGTCCGTCACCGAGGGGATCGCCACTCATCTGGCATCCGACGGGATCGCGATCAAGCTGCTCGCGATCGTCGAGGATCAGGTCGAGGAGGTAGCGTCGGCCTCGATTCCAGACGCCGGTCTACTGGCAGGTCACAGGATCTTCAACGCCGTCTTCCACCCAACGTTGCCGCTCGTGTACGTGGGCTCCTCGAACGAGTGCTCTGGTTCCCCGGATTGGTGTTGGGGCAACGCACGCATCGACACCTTCCAGGTGATCGGCGACGTCATCACGCATGTCGGCGCCTTCGTCGAGGACGCGAGCCAACTCGAAATGACGTGTGCCCAGGAAGACTGGGGGTTCGACGGCCAGGTTGGTGCCTGCACGCCGGGCGGCATGGTGTTCTCTTCCGACGGTACGCGGCTTTACGTTGACGATGACCAACTCGACGGTATCCACGTGTTTGCCGTCGATGCAGGCGGCGTTCTGACCTTTCTGGGCGAGGGCGGCTCAACCGTCATCCACGGATTGGCGATCGATCCGACCGACACATACCTCTATAACGGCGAAAGGGTCATAGACGTCACGGGTGACCTGCCCACCGACCTGACTCCGGTCCAGGCACGAGGCGGCAACTCAACGGCGCTGGTCGCTGTCACCGGCTCACCAGGCTTGTTGACGACGATATTCACCGACACCATCGGCGTCTTCGACCTCGCTGACCCCTTGGTGCCGGCGTCCGTCGATGAACTCCCTTTGGGGCCAAACCAGGCGCGCGACCTCGACTTCTTGCCTTCCTTGGAGCGCATCGTCGCAGTCGGGAGAAACGGCGTCCACGCGGTCTCGTTCGCTGCCGGGGCGCTCTCTTTGGATGACACTTACGTGCCTCCCGAGGTGACCAACACCGAGTACCGCAGCGTGATGCTGGCCCAAGGCGGGACTCGTGCGATCGCCGGATGGTTCACAACGGACACGCCCGAGCAGCCGGGTGGCGTCGACCTGCTCTCTGTCGCCGCCGACGGCACGCTCGCACGACTGGAGCGCGTCGCGTTCGACGGCGGTTCACGCCTGGTGATGGGCCTTCCCTGACGCAACGGCGCGTCGCGTGGTGATCCAATAGGAAAGTTGAGTCCCCTGACCAAGGCGCCCGACGCGAAGTAGACCGCGTCGGGCGCTGCGGCGAGGGCCCTTCCGGCAGCGAGCGCCGAACAGATGCTCCACGGTTGGCTGGTCGGATGCTACGGCCCCCCGTGCCGCGCGCACCGGGGGCCGCGCGGTCGAAGTCGCGAGCTGACGCATTGCTGAACGCGTTCCAGTGGGACTTGGTGCCAAGTCGGCAGAGCGAGCTCCGGGGTCCCGTTCCAGCTGCCTGGCACAACTCTTGACCTTCCAGTGACTGGAACGTCTACGCTGTTTCCCATGAAGGTCTCCGAACTGGCCCAAAGGGCCGGCACCACGGCGAAAACCGTGAGGTTCTACGAGGCGGAGGGCGTGCTGCCTGAGCCGCTCCGAGAGGACAACGGTTACCGCACCTACTCTGAAGACGACGTCTGCCGGCTGCGGCTGGTGGTGGCCCTTCGCGCCCTGGGCATCGATCTGGAAGAGTGCGGCCGCTTGGCGCTGCTCTGCGTCTCCGGCAGCTGCCACGAGATGTCAAGCGACCTCCGGGAACGGATCGCGGTGAGACGCGCCGAGGTCGCGGCCACGATGCGCGAACTGCAGCACCTCGACTCCGAACTCGCCGCCTTGGAGCGCACCCTGACCGATGGCGCGCAGCCGACGAGCTTCTGTGTTGGCTCTGACAGTCCTGTGGCGCAGAGAGCACTGGGCTGACTCACGAAAAGTGGACCCGGAGAGGAGGTGATGTGCGTGGAAGAAGTTTGCAGCGATGAGACGAGCAGCTGCTGCGACTGCTGCGAGGACTGCAACGACGAAGCCTGCGAATCCTGCTGCTGCTGCTGAACGAGGCAGCAGCGGTACCAGAAGAACGGAACGGGGCGTCGGCTCCAGCGAGCCCGCCCCGTTCTGCGTGCCGCGGTCCGGCGCCGTGGCGCCTAGACGCCGAAGTGCTCCCGTGCCCGGCGGATCTGAGCGACGTGATGCCGCCCGTGCCATGCGTATACGACCGGCAGACGCCACAACGGCCTCGGCTCGCCGCCGGGCGCGCGCCAGGGGCGCTCGAGCTCTGCGGGGGTCAGGTCGCGAAGCAGGTCCGCCCACCTGGCGTGCAGGGCGGCGACGAGGTCGATGGAGACGCCCGGGTCCGTGCGGCTGTCGGCGAACCGCGACCACGCCACCTCGTCGTAGGATCTCACGGTCGGATCGACCTCGGTCAACGCGAGCTTGGTGCGGACGAACGCGTTCATGTGGCTGTCGGCGACATGATGGACGAGCTCACGGATCGACCAGATCCCTTCGCGCACAGGGTGGTCGAGGTCGCGGCAGCCGCCTATGACCTGGGCGAGATCATCTGGTAGCAGGACCAGCGCCTCGATCGCTCGGTCGAGAACTTCCTTGTCGAATGCGGCTGGCACCTGTGCCCTACCGATGGGGTAGACCTCGAGCATGGTGACCTCCTGGCGAGCAGATTACGCCCTGGACACGTCGCCTTTCGAGGGTCAGGTGCCGGCCGCCCCGGGACGAACCTCAGTTGCGCCCCGGCAAACGCAGCCCTAGTGTGCGGCCGATGGCGGAACCGGTGGTGGTGCAGACCAGCCCCACTCGAACTTCCGACAGGTTGCTTACGACCGTCGGTGCCTGGTTGCTGCTGGCTGTGGTCAGCACGCTTCCCGACATCGCGTTTCACGAACTGGCCGGAGCGGTCCCGGCTTGGCTGGTGTCGGCCAAGCTGGCGGCGGTGGTCGTCGCGCTGGCGGTTTCGATGGTGTGGAGCCCGCTGCGACCGCTCCGCCGTTTCGCCGTCGTGATCGCGACCTTCATCGGCCTCCACCTGCTCCTCGCGCGGGTCGACTTCACCTGGTTGCCGCTGCAACGGCTGTTCGGCGCCACGGCGTTCGACGCCCGGATGCAGGCCGAGCAGGTGGGCAAGCTGGGAATCAGCATCGGCATGATCGCGGTGACGCTGCTGCTGGGGTTCAACCGCAAGCAGGCATACCTGACCCGCGGCGACGTGCGTGCGCCCATCACGCCCGTGCGCTTGCTCGGCTTCCCGCGCTCCGATCCCTGGACGGGGTTCGGTCTGCAATGGTCGCTGTACATCGCGGCGGCGCTGGCGGTCATGCTGTACCTGGGTGTGAGACCGACCGGTAGCGAGTTGGCGGCCGTTCTTCCGCTGCTGCCCTCAGTGGTCTTCTACGCGGTGCTCAACGCGTTCAACGAGGAGATGACGTACCGTGCGCCGCTCCTGGCGACGCTGGTGCCTGCCGTCGGCGGGCGCCACGCATTGTGGCTGGCCGCCGGCTTCTTCGGCGTGGCGCACTACTTCGGCGTTCCGGGCGGCCTCGGCGGCGCCGCGGCCTCCGTGTTCATGGGCTGGATCCTCACCAAGGCGATGCTCGAGACCCGCGGGCTCTTCTGGTCGTGGTGGATCCACTTCCTCGCCGACGTCGTGATCTTCGCGTTCCTGGCGGTGCAACTGCTGAGGTAGCGCCGCCCGGTAGAATCTTGCGGTGTCGGCGGCACTGGCGGGGTTCGGCCTCAGCCTCTCCATCATCGTGGCGCTGGGGGCACAGAACGCTTTCGTCCTCCGTCAGGGCCTCAGGCGCGAACGCGTCTGGCTGGTGGTCGCCATCTGCTCGGTCTCCGACGCCATCCTCATCGCGGTCGGGGTCACCGGTTTGAAGCTGCTGCTGGAGGCCGTGCCGTGGATGGCCGAAGCGGCGCGCTGGCTGGGTGCGGCGTTCCTTCTCGGCTACGCGCTGCTGGCCGGCTGGCGCGCAGTCAGGCCCGGCGGTACCGGGCTGCAACCCTCCGCAACGGGCATCATCGGCAAGGGGCCGGTCCCACTGTGGCCCGTCGTGCTCACGGCGCTGGCCATGACGTGGCTCAACCCGTCCGTCTACCTAGACACGACATTCCTGATCGGTTCCGTCGCGAACACCTACGGCGATGCACGCTGGTGGTTCGGGACCGGGGCGGCGGTCGGCAGCGGCTTGTGGTTCGCGGGCCTCGGCTTCGGCGCTCGTTACCTCTCCCGCTGGCTGCGCACGCCTCGCTCCTGGCGGTTCCTCGATGGCGGCATCGCCGCGCTACTGCTGTTCACCACGGCCAGGTTGGTCGCGGGCTGAGAGCCGGTCGCGGCGTCGCTGAGGTGCTCTTCATCGAACCTTCCCAGTCGCCGCGAGGGTAGTTGACCGAACCTCGCATCTCGGCAGCCCCTGCTACTTTCGCCCTGCTATGCCGACCTTCCGCGGCTTCGCCGCTTTCCTGGGTGCTCTCGTGCTGATGGCCTTCGCGGCTTCGCAAACCCCGGCCCCGCCGCCGATGCCGGAGTGGCCGACGCCGCAGTGCGCCGCCCCCGAGGAGCCCGCCGGCGTCACCGACCGCACCGACCAGCGCCGTTGGGGCTACCGGCCTCGGCTGCTCGACCAAGTCGGACTCGAAGCGCCGGCCTACCTACTGATGCCCGTCGACGGCGTCCGCGTCGCCGACGTCTACCCGTCGTTCGGAGACCCCCGCAGCGACGGTAGGTCGCACGAGGGTGTCGACATCATGGCGCCCCGCGGCACGCCCGTGAGGCCGGCCGCTCCCGGGTTCGTGACCCGAGTGAATCCCGACGCCATCTCGGTGACGATCGTCGGAGACGGCGGCATCCGCTACTTCTACACCCACTTCGACTCGCTGCCGGACGGGCTCAGCGAGGGACAGCATGTCGATGTCGACACGATCATCGGCTATGTCGGCAACACGGGTAACGCGGCGGCCACCGCACCGCACCTGCACTTCGGCGTCTACTTCGGCGGGCTCGGCGAGTGGTGCGGTTGGGTGGCGGTGGATCCGCTGCCCTGGTTGGTGGATAGGTAGGGAGGGCTGCCGAGCACGGCCGCCACGACCCAGTCCGCGCCGCTCCTCAACCGGCAGCGTCGAAGGCCGCACGCAAGTAGCCGACCAACTCCTCGTCGATCTCCTCCAGCGAGGACACGTACGACCGGTGCGTGCACATCTGGCCCGCCGGCAGCACCTCCAGCCGGGCGGTTCCCGCGGCGCCGCGGTCGTTGATCCCGATCTCGAGGCGGCCCTTGGAGCCCGGTCCGACGGTCGCGAACTGCTTCTTGCGCCTCAGGCTGACGTAGGCCTTCTTTGGTGCGACCTCGAAGTTCCCGAGTGCCTCAACCCGCCGCATGACCTCCTCGTGCAGCGGTCTCAACTCGGCCTTCTTGCCGCTGTAGATGACGTCGAGCGGCTCGCCTGGTTGCGCCTCGCCGCTGTTCGCTTGACGCTGCTCGTGGACCAGCATGTTGGCGTGACCGTGTCCGATCCCGAGTTCCTCCTTGAGCCGCGTGACCGCCTGGCCGTGCTTGAGGTCGCCCCAACTCGCGATCATGGCGTAGATCTCCGCGATCGACTTGCCGGTCTGGGCTTCGATGTTCGCCCGGGCTGTGGTCCTGTAGGTGTCGGCCTTGTCCATCGTCGCCTCCTGACTACTTCTCGCCGCCGGTTGGCTGGCCGGCCCCGCCCTCGACGACCGCGCGGATGGCGTCCTCGAAACGGGTGAGGTCGCCGTAGAAGCGTATGCCCTGCTCTTGCTCGTCGGTTATGGGACCCACGATGACGCGGGACGAGCGTAGCACCGCCCCTCCCTCGACCTCTTCGATCGTCGCGACCGTGTCCATCACGGTGCCGGCATGCAACCGGGAACGCACACCGTAGCGGCGCGGAGGATCCCACTCGGTGACCGTGCCGTAGAAGTGGCCGGCGCCGTCGCCCCAGTCCTCGTACTGGACACCCCCGACGCGCGGCTCGAGCACCAGTCTCTTCAAGCGCTCGCCTCCGTAGGTGTGCGGGAACCACGTCAGCACCTCGTCGGGATCGGTGAGCGCCCTGAACACCCGCTCCGGCGACGCCGCGAAGCGCATCTCGTTCTCGAGACGCAGGATCCTGACCGACTCGCTGCTCATGGGTTCCTCCTCCACGTGACGCCGCAGCGAGGTGAGTTCCGCGGCGGCGGCATCGGCGTAGCGGTTCACCCAGCGCTCGTAGAACGCGCGCAGGGCGGCAGAGTTGACGTGGTTGTAGCGGAAGCGTCCTCGCCTCTCCACCAGGACGATGCCGGCTTCGGTCAGCACGTCGAGGTGCTGCATGACCGCGAACCGCGAGATGTCCGGGAGACGCTCGGCCAGCTCGCCGGTGGTGCTGGGGCCACCCGTGAGCTCATCCAGGATCCGGCGGCGGTGGGGGTTTGCGAGGGCCCGCCAGAAGGCGTCGGGCTGGCGGCTTCGGGGTCTCGGACCGGGCCGACGGTGCGCGTTTGTGCTCAGCTGCGTCGTTCCACCTGCCGGCATGTGATGTTTATATCACATATAGGATCGTGGCCCGCGATTGTCGAGCCGGCCACCTGAGAGAAGCGGTGAGTCGCGTTGCGCTAGACTCTGGACCAACCGCCGAACGACCAGCCGCATGCGAAGCCGCAGCTCCAAGCACCACGTGACCGACCGGGGCCAAGACCAGGACGAGAACTGCGCGTGCCTTACGCCTCCGTTCCACCATGCCGACTTCGACTCCCGCCACCTCGGGACCGACGCCGCCAACGGCCGCTACGCCGAGGTGTCGATCGACACCTGCCGGCGCTGCGGTCGGACGTGGCTGCTCTACCTGGTCGAGTACGAGGCCGTGCCCCACTCGGGCCGCTGGTACCGCGGCCTGGTGACCCCGGCGGTGGCGGCCGGCGTGACTCCCGACTCGGCCGCGCGTGTGCAGGAGGGGCTGCCATGGCGATTCCGGGGCGGTAGCTTCTTCGGCGCCACTCAGCGTGAAGCTGGTGGGCCGCTGATGCTAGAGATGTAACCGGCAAGGTGGGGCTGCCACTACTGCACGAGATCGAACGCGCTCAGCGGCAGTTCCTGGCGCTCCTCCTCGCCAACCCAACCCTTGGCAAGAAATGCTTTGACGAGGTCGAGTGGCCGAACATAGTGAGGAGCCTCGTTCGGCCGACGGATGCGCCCCCTGGTCATCGCGAACGGCGCAGGCAGCAGGGTGTTCGAACCGCCGGCCTCGAGCCAGTACATGATGTCGCAAGCGACGTCCACGGCCCCTTCCTCGTGGACCCGGTTTCGTTCGGTTCCCCTGTCGAGCCGCGCGACCACCGCGTCGACGACCTCCTGTTTGCGTGGAGTGGGCCCGTCTTCGTGGGCGCGCACCATGTAGAAGTGGGTCTCGAGATCCAGATGGAAGCGGGGCCCGGACTTCGCGGCAAGCCTCATGCCGTCACCGCCGTCATCTCGGGCGTCTCCAGCACGGAGTGCAGCCACAGCATGCGTTGGATGGCGTCCGAAAGCACGTTGTCAGCCGCGCGCGACCGGAGGTTCAGGTTCGGATGGAACACGGCGTGGACCAACTCCGGCAGCGCGCCCTCGGCGGCGGCCTTGTTCGAGACCCACGCCCCCGAGGTGACGAGCGGGGTGTGCGTCGTCCACTCGGCTTCGTTCAGCTTCGCGGCCAGAGCCTGCGCCTCGGTACCCCCCATGTCCTTGTCCAAGGGCAGCTTCAGAAGAGCCAGCATGCCGCTCCCGAAGAAGTGGTGGCGCTCGCGGTAGCTGAGCTTCAGCAGGAACGGCAGCCGGTCATTGGACAGAGCTGCCACCAGCTCCTGCTCGTCGTCCGAGACGTGAACCTCGACGTCGGGGCTCCTGATCCATGTCGCGATGACAGCCAAGTCGGGCGCAGCCTCCAGGGCGACGGGAGCGCGGCCATGCGGAAGATGGAAGCGCTCGACGACGGTGAGCATGTCGTCGGGTTCTGCCCGCCGGCCGTTGACCGGATGCTCGCTGTGGGCGGGCTCGATACCGGAATCCGGGCCGACGACGTGCTTCATCATCTCGGCGTGCTGCTTGCTGGTGAACGAAGCGCGAACGTTGGCGATGATCGCGGTGTTGGCAATCAGCCTGGCGCGCATGGCGGCAGTCTCGGGCAACGCGTAGGTGCGGCCGCGAAAGACCAGCCGATCACCGACGATCGCCGCCTCGTAGAGGTTGTTGATGCGGTTGTCGGCAGCGACGACGCTGGCGATGCCGCCCGGGTCGACCGGCAGGTTGCGCAGCACGTCCGTCTCGAAGGTCACCCAGGTGGTGGGAGCGCCGTCTAGGTCGTGGGGGCCGTCGAACCGGAAGCGCTGCGCGTTCTGGTGCGCCCACCACGTGAACCCGTCGTCGTGCCACTGCGTCCACTCCTCGTCGATCTTCAGGAAGTCGTGGATGTCTCTGATGATCTGCCAGCCGAGTTCGTTGTCCATGCGTCCAGTCTGATGGCATGGTGCGTTCAACTGAGTTGACTGACCGCGGCGCGCGCTGACATGCTGGCGGCGTGGCCCGCGATCCTCTCGTGCTCTACCGTCGACTCCTCGCCACCCAAGGGTCGGTTTCTGACGAAACGGCTCGAAAGTCGCTGAGGCGCGAGTTGCGCTTCCCGCGTTCCGAGTGGAGCGACGAGCTGGCCGCCGTGTTGAAGGAGGCCGCCGTGAGCCCCGGTTACGTGACGCGGCACCTCCTCTCGATCGGAACCTTCTCGGAGGATGTCCTCGGCGCGCTAAGCGCCGGCCTACCGCTGAGCATCTGCCGTCTCGTCAACGGCTTGGACCGCGAAGAGGACCGTGAGGCTGCGTTGAGCCCACTATGGTCGGCAGTGAGGCCCGTTGGCCGTGCCGATTCGCCGCTGCTCCCGAGAGGCGTCGC
Organism: uncultured bacterium; assembly: GCA_964398985.1. GTDB lineage: Bacteria > Deinococcota > Deinococci > Deinococcales > Trueperaceae > CAYMRL01. Next base: position 942 of record CAYNOS010000014.1, on the reverse strand, counting down.
GAAGCACATCGAACGGCTGGCGCGCAGGCTTCGAGCTCTGCAGGCGGCGGGGGGCGGTTCGGCGCTTCCGTTGGTGTCCCAGGCAACACTCGCCGACGGCTGGCTCCTGCCATTCGAGCCGATGGCCCCGGCACGGGGACGCGCCGGCGACACGTGGATCTACCCTGCCCCCAGCCGCGCCGCTAGACGCGCCGAGTCGCTGCCCGGCGAGGTGGTCGAATGGTTGATCGCCCGCTACCTCGTCCCAGGCGACAGGCTCGTGGACGTCACTGCCGGAGGCGGCACCATCGGCGACGTCGCGAGTCGGCATGGCATCGCCAGTTGGTCCGGCGATGTCGCTCCCGGCGCACCGTTCGTCCACCGGGTCGACGCTCGCGAGTTGATGCTCGGCGAAGGGCTTGAGGACACTGCCAGCCCGGCCCCTGGTTCCTCGCAGGCGCTGGTTCTCCACCCGCCCACCTATCCAGCCTGGCTCGACTCCCTCGATGACCGCGCGCGCCGGCTCGCCACCATCGACCAATACTCCGAGGAGGTGGCCGCGATGCTAGCGGGAGCCAGCGGCGTCCTCGCCAGCGGCGGGGTCGCGATGGTCATCACCCGCCCCGTCCGCGCCAACGGCCGAGCCTGGTTGGTGACGTCCCACCTGTCGGAGGTCATCGTCGAGTTCGGGATGAGCCTCGTCGGTTACCACGTCGCCGTGGCCGAGGACGGTAGTGAGGACTGGCATGTGCTGGTGGGCGAGGTGGAGCGGGCTGCTTGACGGCTCAGGGCCAGTCACTGGCTTCGCCTGCCTCCTCGAAATCGGGTAGAACTAGACTGTAATCGTAACGTTGTCGCAAGTGGTGGACGGCGTCCGTCGTTCGGGAACCGGCCGAGCGAGACCGCTACTCACTCAGGGCCCAGCGCGCCAGACAGATCGGCCCAGCGAATCAAACACCTTGA
>CAYNOS010000013.1:0-55249 GCA_964398985.1 uncultured bacterium | reverse complement strand
AGCCGAACTTCCCGCCGGTCGGCGCCGCGATCTGGAAGTAGCGCCGGTAGAACTCGTCCAAGCCGATCTCCTCGATCAGATCGAGGGTGTCCTTGCGGAACCTGCCGATGCGTCCGCACATGCCTAAAGCATAGGGTCTCTGGACGCCAAGACGCGTTCGGCGGGGCGCAACTCCCCAGGGCGCAGCGGCGCCGGCGACGTCGGCCGCTCTACGCAGCGACGGTGGTCCGCTGGATAGAGTCGGTGGTGGCGCTGCGGCCCGGCCGCGGCGCGTCAGACAAGGAGTCGCAACATGGCGGATACCACCGTCGAGATCCAGTACTGCGTCCCGTGCGGGCACCTGGAGCGCGCGATCGACGTTCAAAGAGCCATCCTCACGCACTTCGGTCAGAAGATCGATGGCGTCAAGCTCAAGACCGGCGACCGCGGCATCTTCAAGATCCGCCTTGCCGACCAGGAGATCTACAGCAAGCCCGCCGAGTTCGACCTCGACGCCGTGATCGGAGCCATCGCCGAACGGGTCTAGGCCGGCGAGCATGAGGATCGCGGCGCCGGCCCGGCGTCCCCTTGACACCTCGCGTGACAGCCCCCATAGTCGCCGTGTCGTTCTAGCGGAAAGCCGAGTGCTTGGGGGTGGCTTATGGCGCCAGGGGAGCAGGAGCCCGGGGCTTCGGACCGGCCGATCAGCGTACTGATCGAGTTCCGGCAGCTTCCCGGCGGTTCCGGAGCGTTCATGGCGAGCGTCGCCGCGCAGCTCGAAGTCCCGGGCTGCGTCATCGATCACCGCTTCGAGCCGGTGCCGATGGGCGGAAGCCTCACACTCGCGACCGGCGCCGGAACCTTCATCGTCAGGGCCGAGGTCGCAGACGCCGGCGTCATCGAGGCGTTGAGGGCGCGCGAGGACGTCATCAACGTGTGGGTCGACACCCCGATCGCGCCTTTCAAGCGGCGCCGGGCGACTCGCAAGTCCCAGCAGCAGGACTGCGGGGTCGCGCCCTGCGACTGTCAGCCGAGCGAACCCAAGGGCAACCTGGCCGACGTGGCCAACTACCTGCGGGCCACCGACCTGTGGGTGCGGGGGTACCGGGGCGAGGGCGTCGTCGTCGGCATCGTCGACGGCGGGATTACGGCGCAAGGCCGCCAGATCAAGCCCGGCGAGACTCCGCGGCGTATCGGCCAGGTGATCGGCGGTTGGCCGGAGGTCGACTGGGGCACCGAGGCCTCGCGGTGGAGTGAACACGGCAACATGTGCGCCACCGACGTCCTCGGCATCGCGCCGCGAGCCCAGCTCTACGACCTGCGCATCGGAGGCGCCGGCGGCACGTCCGGCACACTCAGCCGCGCGCTGCAGGCGTTCCAGTGGGCGATCAACCGGCACCGCCTCGACGGCACGCCGCAGGTGCTCTCGAACTCGTGGGGCATGTACCAAGCGGCGTGGGACCCGACCTACGCGGCGAGCCCCAACCACCCGTTCACCCGCAAGGTCAGCGAGGCCATCGAGGAAGGCATCGTGGTGCTGTTCGCCGCCGGCAACTGCGGGGCCGGCTGTCCTTCGCTGTCCTGCGGCGATGACGCCGGGCCGGGTCGCAGCATCTGGGGCGCCAACGGCCATCCCGAGGTGATCACGGTCGCCGCCGTCAACAAGGACGAGGAGTACGTCGGCTACTCGAGCCAAGGGCCGGCCGCTCTCGACCCGAACAAGCCCGACGTCTGCGGCATCAGCCACTTCGACGGCTACCACCGCTCCGACACCGGCACCTCGGCGGCCTGCCCGACGGTCGCCGGCGTGGCCGCCTTGCTGCTGCAAGCCGTTCCCGACGCGAAGCCTGCCGAGGTCAAGCTGAGCCTCATGATCACGGCCAAAGACCTCGGTCCCGACGGTTGGGACCCACACACCGGCGCCGGCGTCGTCGACGCCTTGGCGGCGTTGGAGCACCGTGTGGGCGTGGCCTGGGTGGAGGCGCCACCCGCTCGGGCCGAGCGAGCTTGGGTCCGCGAGCCGCCGGCGCGCGCGCAGCCGGGTGAGCTCGGCGAACTCGGCGACGCGATCGCCGCGCTGAGGCGCGACATCGCGGCGCAGCACCGGCAGATCGACGCCATCTGGGAGCGATACGAGGCGGCCGTGAGGTCGAGCAAGGCGAGTTGACCGAAGGGGGCGGTGATGGACGACGGGATCGGGGTCGGCCGGCGAGCCGGGTTGGTGGCGGGCGGCGTGCTGGTGTTGGTCGCGGCCGCCGGCCTCGTGGCGGCCGCCATCGGCGGCGAGGTTGCGCTGTTGGACGACGGGCAGCTTGGCGTGATCGTGCGCAAGCTGCAGTTGATGGCGGTGATTGCGCTCCTGATCGAGCGAGCGGTGGAGGTCTACCTCGTCGTCACGCGTCAGAACGGGCCGGTGGCGTACGCTCCGCCACGCGCCGGCCAGGCGGCGAAACTGAGCAACGACGACACCACCGAATCCGCGCGGCGCGTCGCTACTGGCGCCAGCCTGACCCTCGCCTTCGTGCTGGCCCTGTGTGGCCTGCGGGCGATCGGACCCTCGCTCGAGGTTGCGCCGGGCGTCGCGCGTTGGCTCATCGACGCCGTCGACGTGTTCATCTCCGCCGGCCTGATGGCGGGCGGCGCGGCGGTCATCCACGAGATCATCGAGTGGATCAGGGAGTTCATCGGGCTTGGCAGGCTCACCAACGCCGCCAACCTCGCAGCGGCCCGCGGGCGCCTGCAACTGGCGGAGGCGCAGAACGCCGCCGAGGAGACCGAGCGCTGAGTTTGGCCGACCAGGCCGTATAATCTGGCATGTCAGTCGCAGTAGCCAGAGGTCTGAGCAGACGCTTCGGCGACAAGCTCGCTGTCGACTCTCTCGACCTGGAGGTCGAGCGGGGCGAGGTGTTGGCGCTGCTGGGCCACAACGGTGCCGGCAAGACCACCACCGTCAGGCTCTTCAACGGCGTGCTGACTCCGACGGCGGGGAGCGTCAGCGTGTTCGGGCTCTCGCCGTTCGACGCTGGGTCGGCGGTCAGGGCGAGGACCGGCGTGCTGACCGAGTCGCAATCGCTCGAGGAGCGCCTGAGCGCCCGCGACAACCTGCGTTACTACGCTGCGCTCTACGGCTACCCCCCGGAGCGCGTCGAACACCGGGTGAGCGAGGTGCTGTCCGAACTGGGCCTGACGGCGCCGGCCGACCAGCGGGTCGTGACGTTCAGCCGCGGGATGAAGCAGCGGCTGGCGCTGGCCAGGGCGCTGTTGCACGAGCCGGAGTTGCTGTTCCTCGACGAGCCGACCGCCGGTCTCGACCCCGTCGCGGCGCAGCAGGTGATGCTGCTGATCGCCCGCCAGAGTCGGGAAGCCGATCGCAGCGTCCTGATGTGCACGCACAACCTCGCCGAGGCGCAACAGGTAGCCGACCGCGTCGCGGTCCTGCGGGACGGGCGGCTGGTGGCGCTCGGCACTCCCGCGGAGCTCGTCGCAGGGTTGGGCGAGCGGGCCGGACTCAAGCTCGAGGTCGTCGGATCCGACGCCGGCAAGGCTGCCGAGATCTTGGCGACGTTCAGGGATGGAGCGCCGGCAGTGGGCGGGGCGCCGGTCACCGTCGAGCGCGAAGCCCCGGGCACGCTGTTGCTGCACGGGGTCGCCCGCGACGAGGTCCCGCGCCTGGTCAGGGAACTGGTGGCTGCCGCAGTGTCGGTGATGGCGATCGAGCCTATCCAACCGACGCTGCGCGACGTCTACTTCTCGATCTACGGCGAGGACGACTTCGACGCCGAGGGCTCAGGCGTCGAACCAAGTGAGGTGGCGACCCCGTGAACGAGACCAGGCGCAGGCAGATCGCGGCCGTGGTCCGCAAGGACCTGCGAGTCGCGATGGGCAGCAAGTCCGTGATCATGCCGCTGGTGATCGTGCCGATGATCTTCATCGTGCTCCTGCCGATCGGCGTGGGGCTTCTCGCCCCGCTGGTCGCGAGCCAGGGAGCGAACGCGATGCGCGAGTTCGAGACCTTCTCGCCAACCTTGTTGGAGTCTCTCGCCGGCTTGAGCGACGCCCAGAAGGTCGTCGTGCTCTTCCTCGAGTACATGATGGCACCGCTGTTCCTGTTGCTCCCCGCGATGTTCGCCAGCGTGCTGGCGGCCGACAGCTTCGCCGGCGAGAAGGAGCGCAAGACCATCGAAGCGCTGGTGTACAGCCCGATCACCGATCGTGACCTGGTGCTCGCCAAGATGCTCTCGGCCTGGCTGCCGGCGGTGGTGGTCGGCGCCGGGGCGTTCGTCGTCTACTGCTTGACCGCCAACCTGGCGGCGTGGCCGGTGATGGGCCAGGTGTTCCTGCCGACGTGGATGTGGATGGTGCTAGCAGTGTGGGTGATGCCCGCCGCCGCGGCCAGCGCGCTGGGCGCCACCGTGATCGTGTCGGCCCGCGCCAACACCTTCCAGGAGGCGTACCAAGTCGGCGGCATGGTGGTGCTGCCGCTGCTTGCGATCGTGATCGCCCAGGCGACCGGCGTCATCTACCTCAGTGCCTGGTGGATGGTCGCGTTGGGAGCGGCGTTGTGGGTGGTCGCCGGGTTGTTGGTGCTGGTTGGCGGCCGGCGCTTCCAGCGCCGGGAGATCATGGCGCGGGTGTGAACACGCCGACCTGAACCGGGTGAGTCACGTCCGCGCCGCGGCGCCGTGGGCAGCCAGACAGCGGCGCACGTACAACGCGGATCCAGGTCATGCTGTGGCGATGAACCTCGCCCGCTTGCTGATGATCTCGCTGTCGGGTACCCGCGTGACCGCGGACGAACGCGAGTTCCTGCGGCAACGCCGGCCTGGCGGGGTGTGTCTGTTCGCCCGCAACGTCGTTGACAGGTTCCAGTTGGCTGACTACATCGAGGAGCTCAGGTCGCTCGCCGGACCTGAGCTGATCGTCACGCTCGACCAGGAGGGCGGTGGTGTCGTGCGCGTCACCGACCTTCCCTACCCTCCCAGCGCGATGGCCCTGGGCGCGGCTGACGACGTCGAGCTCACGCGCGCCGTCGCTGAGGCGACCGGTCACGGCCTGCGCTCGGTGGGGGTGGACGTCGACTTGGCGCCGGTCGCCGACGTGAACTCGAACCCCCTCAACCCGGTCATCGCCGACCGGGCGTTCGGCGCCGATGTGGGGCTGGTCGCGCGCCACGTCGTGGCGTTCGTCGCAGGTCTGCAGAGCGCAGGCGTCGCGGCAACCGTCAAGCACTTCCCCGGCCACGGAGACACCGCCATCGACTCACACCTCGCGTTGCCGACCTTGGACCTGAGTCTGGCGGAGCTCGAGCGGCGCGAGTGGCCTCCGTTCGTTGCGGCGATCGATGCCGGCGTGGCCGCGGTGATGACGGCTCACATCGTGATGCGGCGCATCGACCCTGACTATCCCGGAACCCTCTCGCGCACCGTGATCAGCGACCTGCTCCGCGGCCGCCTGGGTTTCCAAGGGGTCGTGTTCACCGACGCGCTCGAGATGCGGGCGATCGCCGACCACTGGGGCGGTCCTGAAGCGGCGGTGCTGGCGCTGGCGGCTGGGGTCGACATGCCTGCCCAACTGGCCGATCTGAAGGTGCAGGAGCAGACGCTCACGGCCATCGAGCGGGCGGCGGCGGCAGGTCGGCTCGACCAGCAAGCGTTGGCGGCGTCGGTCAAACGTCTGGGGCGCCTGCGCCGGCTGGCTGGGCGCAAGCCTGATGCCGCCGGCGCCTGGCGCGCGGGTGACGCCGAGCTTCTCGACTCCGCGGCGCGCCGGGCGCTGGTCGCGTTAGGCGAGGTTCCGCACGTGGCGCCCGGCGGCCGCGTCGTGCTGGTGGCGGCGCAGGCTACCAGTCAGGGCGCGGCCACGCAGGCGACCGTCAGTCCCGCGGCGGGCCTGGCGGCTGCCTTGCGCGAACGCGGGGTCGCGGTCTTCGAGGCGCCTTACCAGCCGGATGCGGCGCTGGAGGTGCTTCCGCTGGCGCTGTCCGAGGCCGCGTCGGCCGACCTGCTGGTGTTCGTTTCGACGGCACGCACCGTGCTCGCTGAAGGCGAGGTCGCGCTCGCCGCTGAGTTGGCGGAGGCGTCAGGGCCGGCTCGAGTCCCGACAGGCAGCCAGCAACCGGCCGCGTTTCTGCACGTGGCGCTGTGGAACCCATACCTGGCCAAGGAAGTACCGGGCCCGGCGCTGGTCACGTTCGGCTGGCGGGAGCGGTCGGTCAAGGCCGCCGCTGCCGCCCTCCTCGGCGAGGCGGTGGCCGGCGCCACGGCGCCGGTCGCGTTGCGTACGGCCTAGTCAGATCAGGGAGTGCAGGCGGCGCGAGGCGGAGGCCCCGTGCTCTGCCGCACTACCATCTCGGTCGGCACCAGGCGCTCGCCGAGCGCGGCGGCCTGCGCCTTCGGGTCGAGCATCCGCGCCATCAGCGTGTTCAGCACCAACGTCGAGAGCGCGACGTGCGGCGTGTGAACGGTGGTGATGCCAGGTCGGTAGAACCGCGTCCAGGTCGGGTTGTCGAAGCCGATGACCGACATCTGCTCGGGGATGCGGATGTCTGCGTCCCTGAGGGCGTGGAGAACGCCGCCCGCCATCACCTCGTTGCAAGCGAGGATCGCGGTCGGCGGACTGGCGAGTTCGAGCATCTCGAGGGTGCCGCGGTAGGCCGGTTCGTGGAGGAACTTCGCGTCGCGAACGAGGTCTTCGTCGACCTCGATGCCGGCCTCTTCCAGCGCCTCTGCGTAGCCTTGGTAGCGCTCGCTGCCCGCGATTCTCGCCAAGTCGCCGGTGATGATGGCGATACGCTCGTGGCCCCACTCCAGCAAGTGCCTGGTGGCCTCGCGGGCGGCGCCGCGGCCATCGATGCTGATGCACGGCGCGGCCAGCCTCCCCGCATAGCGGCCGATCAGGACCAGCGGGACGCCGTCGCCGATGATGTCTTCGATCACGTCGAAGTTCTCGGCCGTGGGCGACGCTACTATCCCGTCTACGCTGCGCTCGTGCAGGGCCCTGAGCGAGGCCCGCTCGGTGGCGGGATCGCCGGAGGTGGCGGCCAGTATCACTTGGTAGCCCAGCTTGCTGGCGCTCGCTTCGACGCTCTGAATCACCGAGGTCCAGGCGTGCGAGCGGATGTTCGACACCACCATCCCGATGGCCTTGGTGCTCCCAACCCGCAACGAGCGCGCGAGCCGGTTCGGGCGGTAGTTGAGGGCGGTCGCGGCTTCGGTCACCCGCTGTCGCGTGGTCTCGCTATACGACCCGTACTCTCCCAGGACGCGGCTCGCCATACCGACCGAGACGCCCGCCATCTTGGCGACGTCCTTCAAGGTAACGCGTTTGCCGCTCCGGATGGATGCCACCCCGACCTCTCCTCCGAAACTCGAGAGCCGCGCTCAGAGAGCGGCCCGATTCTGATCCGGTCGACCAAGTAGACCACATCGCCGCCTGCGGTCCCTGCGTTCGCCGGCACAGGTGGTGAACTTCGCACGCTCAAGAGCCGGACGTGTAACGATGTACTTCGAGGCCGCACACGCTTGGTGGGCGGCCCCAAGCCTGTCCAGGTAACGAATCTCCGCCGGGGCAGCGCACGCATGGCACGGCCGAGTCCCCCCGCTTGGCCGTGCCTTTCTTTGGGCTACGCGCTGTGGATCAGACTGCTTGCAGCTCCGCGAACCGCTCGATCGTCAGCCGGATGCCCTCTTCCAGCGGGGTCTGATACACCTGCCGGCTCGCGGCGTCTAGAGCGGAGCCGTCGAAGCCCTCGGGGAACGGTAGTACCGCGTCGCCGACGGCGACGCTGACCCCCGGGCGCAGCTTCTCGATGATGGCCGCAACGCTGGCGACGCTGACGACCGGCCCACCGAGGTTGTACGCGCGTGCGCCGCCCGCGGGACCCCGCAAGCGAGCGAAGGCGGCGTCGATGAACTGCCGGGCCACGTCCGACGCCCATTGGAACTGCATGCTGCCCCCGAAGCCGATCGTCGACGATTCGCCGCGGGCCGCCGCCGCCATCGCGACCGTTGGCTCGCTGGTGACGCCCTGGTCGCGGCCCACGCCGTAGACGGTGTAGGGGCGGAGCGCTACGCTCGCGATGCCGTGGTCCTGCCAGTAGATCCTGGCGGTGCCCTCGTTGGCGACCTTGGTCACGCCGTAGAGCGTGCGGGGGAGAGGCGGAGCGTCGCTTGGCAGGAGGCCCGGCGGGTAGTCGGAAGCCGAGCCGTACACCGCGATCGAGGACGCGTACGCGAGGTGCTCGATACCGGCTGCGCGGGCGGCTTCGAAGACGTGCACGGTGCCCTGCACGTTGACGGCGGCTCCCAATGACGGGTTGGCGCGGCAGAACGGCACCTGGAGCGCGGCCAAGTGGACGATTCGCTCGACGCCGTGCTCCTGCACCGCCGACTTCACCTGGGCCTCTTCGGTCAGGTCGCCGCGCACGAAGGTGACCTCGGCCACCTCCTCGGAACCGATCAGCGCGTGGAGCCGTCGGTAGTCGGTGGCGAGGTCGAAGGCAACCGGCCGGTGCCCCGCCTCCAGCAGGTGCTTGACGGTCCAGGCGCCCAGACAGCCGGCCGCACCCGTGACCAGCACGGTAGCCGGCTGGGCGTCAGCGGTGGCCGCCTGACCTTGCCCGGCGCCCAGTGGCGCAGCGCCGCTCACACGAACCTCGTCACCAGCTTGCCCAACGGACCGACCTCGACCACGTACTCGTCGCCGGGTTTCACCCAGTCTTTCTGCTGGCGACCGAGCACCACGCCTTCCGGGGTGCCGGTCACGAAGATGTCGCCTGCCTCCAGGGTCATGAAGCGGCTCGCGTAGGCGATCACCTCGGCGACCGAGAAGATCATGTCGGCCGTGCTGCTGTCCTGGCGCAGGTCGCCGTTGAGCCACCCGCGCACGCGCAGCGCCTGCGGGTCGCCAGCTTCGTCGGCGGTCAGCAGGAAGGGCCCGATGGGCAGGAACCCATCGAGGGTCTTGCCGAGGAGCCACTGACCGGAGCGCATCTGCAGCGCACGTTCCGAGATGTCATTGGCGTTGAAGTAGCCAAGGACGTGTTCGAGTGCTGTCGCCTCGGAAATGTCGCGGCCGCCGCGGCCGAGGACCAGGCCCAGTTCCGACTCGTAATCGACCTGCGCGAGCCCGCGGATGTCCACCTCGGCGCCGTGAGCCGCCAGCGTGTTGCCGTACTTGCCGAAGAGCACCGGTTCGGCCGGCTCCGCCATGCCCGACTCGGCGGCGTGACGGCGGTAGTTGAGGCCGATGCAGACGATCTTCCCGGGAGTGGGGACGACGGGGGCGAGGTCGAGCTCTTCCAGCGACCCCACGAACGGGCCATCGGTGGCGCGCGCTACCAGGCTGACGAGGGCGTCCAAGGCAGCTTCGCCGGCGGCGAAGAAGGCAGCGGCGTCGAGCAGATCGTCACCGATCGGCACCCCGTGACCGCGCAGCGCTCCCAGCGGGCTGTCGGCACCGTGACGCTGGGCCGCGGCGGCGACGTCGAGCACGCCAGCGCGTGTCTCGACGCCGAGGCGCGCGCGCACCCGCAGCTTGCTGCCGCTGGGCGCGATGCTGGGTCCCGACGGTGCCGGGTAGTAGCTGACGAGCTTCATGCCTCATCCTTCCATGGCGTGCTCACGGCACCTCGAAGCGGCGGACGGCGTCCATGTCGACCACCGCGCCCATGCCAGGCTGCGTCGGCGGTAGCACGTAGCCGTCTGCGAAGACCAGTCCGTCGTCGGCGAGCTCCCGTCGCAGCGTCTCGACGCACAGCTGGGGCGGCAGGTACTCGATGTACTCGCAGTGCGGGTTGGCGAAGGCGAAATGCGCGGTGGCAGCGACGCTGACTCCGGTCTTCCAGCAGTGCGGGACCAGTGAGATGCCGCGGTCGGCAGCCATCTGGGCCACCACCATCGCTTCGCTGAGGCCGCCGACCCTGCCGATGTCGGGCTGAGCGACGGCGACCTTGCCGCGGTCCATCAGCTCCTCGAACTCGTAACGGGTAGCGAGCCACTCGCCGGAAGCGATGCGGATCGGGATCTTCTCGGCGAGTCTGGCATGGCCGCGCATGTCGTCGGCCCACAGCGGCGTCTCGATGAAGGACAGATCGAACTGCGCCCAGTCGTTGAGTACCGCGGCCGCGGTGTCGACCTCGTCGAACATGTACTGGACGTCGACGAGCAGCGCGATCTCGGGCCCGATCGCCTGCCGCACCGCCGCCACCACCTCGGTGTGCCGCTCGTAAGGCTCGCGCAGACCGCTGTGGGCGTAGGGCCCGTTCATCGTCACCTCGGTCTTGACCGCCCTGAAGCCCAACTCCTTGGCCTTCAAGGCCCACTCGACCAGCGAGTCGCGGTACTGCTCGAAGGAGTGGCCTGCCGGTTGCAGCGACGCGTATGGGGTCACGCGGGACTGCTTGGCTCCCCCCAGCAACTGGTAGACGGGCACGCCTTCGATCTTGCCGCGCAGGTCCCAGAGGGCGGCATCGATGGCGCCGATCGCGTGCACGCCGGCGCCGCGACGACCGTTCATGGCGCTACCGACGTAGAGCTTGCGCCAGAGCCTGGCGATGTCACGGGGGTCCTCGCCGAGCAGCATCTCCCGCAGCGACTGGCCCATCGTGTGGGTCCCGGGCGCCATCACGCACGCCCTGGCGATCCAGGGGTTGACGTCGGTCTCGCCGATGCCGACAAGGCCTTCGTCGGTCTCGATCACCACCAGGAACCCGTCCTGAGCGGAGGAGGTGAGGCTCTCGTCCATGTTCGGGGCGAGCAGCACGTGGGTGCGAACGTCGACGATCTTCATGCCACGGGGCCCGGGAGCCGCTGTCCGCGCGCGTGGTGCGCCACGGCCTCGAGATCGAGCGTCACGCCGAGTCCGGGTGACTCGGGTATCGCGAGCATGCCCTCGCCGTCGAGGCGCCACGGCTCAGCGACGATGCCATCGATGTACTGGGAGCCGGTCAGGTACTCCACCAAGCGCGTGTTGGGCATGGCGGCCGCGAGTTGCAGGTCGGCAGCCAGGCCGAGAGCGGTGTTCCACCCGTGAGGCACGAACTCGACGTCGTTGTCCTGGGCCGCCCAGGCGATTCGGCGCTCCTCGCTGATGCCGCCGACCTTGGTCACGTCGGGCTGCACGACGTCGAACGCGCGTGCCTGGAGCCAGGGCAGGAACGCTTGGCGGCGTGTGAGCACCTCGCCGCCGGCGATCTTCACCGGAGCGTGCTCTCGCAGCTTGGCGTAGTCAGCGAAGGCGTCGGGCCTGAGCGGCTCCTCGAACCACTCGACCTGGTAGGCGTCGAGCATGTCGGCCGTACGCACCGCCCACTTGTAGCCATTGGGCCAGAAGGCGTCGGAGCCCCCGGCGTCGACCATCAGCTGGTTGCCGGCGCCTATGGCTTCCCTGGCGCGGCTGACGATCCGCTCGTCGAGGTCGTGACCTACCCTGCCGAACGGACCCCAGCCGATCTTGAACGCTCGGAAGCCCTGCTCGATCAGCGCGGCGAGGTCGTCGGCCAAGGCCTCGGGCTCCTTCATCAGCAGCGAGGCGTAAGGCTTGACCTTCGAGCGATACCTGCCGCCGAGAAGCCGGCCCACGCTCTGCCCGGTGGCTTGCCCCAACAGGTCCCAGAGCGCGATGTCGATGGCGCTGATCGCGTGCGTCAGGGTGCCGCCGCGGCCCATCCAGAAGGTGTTCTGGTGGAGCGTCTCACTGACCCTTTCGGGCTCGAGAGCCGAGGCGCCGCGGTAGAGCGGCTCGATGACCGCAAGCGCCGCCTTGACGAGGCCCGAGTTGGTGAAGGCGCTGCCATAGCCGACCAAGCCGGCGTCGGTGACGACCGCGACGAGCGTGTGCACGTCGTCGTCAGGACGCAGCTCGGCGCCCCAGCCGCCTTCGGGGGTTGCGCCGTGGAGCCCGACGGCGACGATCTCGACGATCTTCATCTAGGCAGCGCCTTTGCCCCGCTTGAACAGCGTCACTTGCGGCTGGAACGTCACGCCCTCGTCCAGCGGGAAGATGGGGCGCTGGCACTTGGTGTGGCCGAGGTAGGGGAGGTTGGCGCTCGTCGATCCAGGAGCGTCGACGTTCAGCAGCAAGGCGCCCCACTCGCTGTAGAAGCGCGGTTCGCAGTGAGGCGATTTGACCACCACCGCGTCGAAGTCCTTCGGGTCCTGGCCGTGGGCGAGGAACAGCGAGCGATCGTAGAGGCTGACCGGCCGGCTGGTCGCGACGACGGTCACGTGCTCCGACACCAGCACCGCGGTGCGGCCCGCGTGCCACAACTGCTTGGCGGTCTCGCTGCGGAACTCGCCGTCGGATAGCGAATGCACGCGCGCGCGCAGGGGCAGCGGAGTGAAGCGCCCGGGATCGAGCTGGCCGCCCACCTCGACAGCGATGTCCGCGCCGATGCCGGCCGCGAAGGCCTGCTCGACGGCCCGCGGATCGACGATGGGAGCCAGCACCCGACCTTGGAAGCCGGCCGCGAGCAGGGCAGCGACGATCGCGTTGCTGTCGCCGGAGGCTCCCGAGCTGGTGGCGTCGGCGGCGTCGGTGATGATGATGGTGCCGCCGCGGCCGCTCGCGACATGGTCGGCGGCCAAGCGCGCTGCCTCGCCCAGCGGCTTCAGCGGCTGCTGGAGCCTCTCGCGCACGCTCCAGAAGTCGCGCGCGAGCTCGAGCGCGGCGTCGGCGGCGCGCTCGGCGGCGTCCGCTGCGACCGCCTCGTCGAGGACGACCAGGCTGTAGCTCTTCAGCTCCGGCACGTCGGTGAACGGGTTGCCGATGAACATGCCGGCCGAGAGCCCGGCGGTGTCGGCCTCCAGCGCTTGCGCGCGACGTATGAAGCCGCCGAGCAGACCCGTCTCGGTGATCAGCTCGTCGCCTCTCACTAGTGCCGGGATGGCGACCTTCGCCATCACCGGACGCGCGCCCTCCCGCACGATCTTCAGCAGCGCGCGAGCGGCGCGCTGACCGGTGGTGCGGAAGTCGATGTGCGGGTAGGTGTGGTAGGTGACGACGGCATCGGCGTGCTGAGCCATGCGGTCGGTGAACACGCCGTGGAGGTCCAGCGAGATGACGATCGGCAGGTCCTCGCCGACGATGGCCCGAGTGCGCTCGAGCAGGTAGCCTTCCGGGTCATCCTCGCCGGCCGCCGACATCGCGCCATGGAGCGAGAAGTAGATGGCGTCGACGTCACGGTTCGCCGCCACGGCCGCCAGGAAGCGCTCGGAGATCTCGTGGAACGCATCCGCTGCAAGCACTCCGCCGGAGGTGATCGCTTGGGCGCTGAAGCCGCCCACCACGCGAACGTTAGGCGCGGCCTCGAGCACCTCCAGTGCGCCGCCGACCTCGCGGTTGGCGCCGCGATGCATCGCAAGGAAGGCTTCCCCCTCGTGTATCGAGAAGTCGTCCAAGCCGCTCGGCTGGGGGTTGAACGTCGACACCTCTTGCTTACATTCGTTGATCAGGACCTTGAGCATCGCCTAACCTTTCCTGGGGTCTAGGGTGTCGCGCAGAGCGTCGCCCATGAGGTTGACGCCCAGCACGGTCAGCAATATCGCTACGCCGGGAAATATCGAGATCCATGGCGCCAGACGCATGAAGTCGCGTCCCTCGCTGAGGATGTTGCCCCACGACGGCGTCGGGGGTGGAGTGCCGAGACCGAGGAAGCTGAGCGCGGCTTCGGCGAGGATCATCTCCGAGAAATAGACGCTCGCCTGCACCGCCAACGGCGAGATGATGCTGGGACCGACGTGCTTGAGGGTGATGCGAGCGGTCCCGCCGCCCAGCGCCCGCGCGGCGCTGACGAAGTCGAGGTCGCGGACCTGCAGCACGGCGGCGCGGGAGAGCCGCGCGAAACGTGGCAGGTACACGAACCACAGAGCGAGGACGATGCTGGTCTCGCCGGTGCCCAGCGCCGCCGAGATACCGATCGCCAGCAGCAAGCCGGGGAACGCGAGCAGCACGTCGGTGACGCGCATCAGCACGTTGTCGACCGCGCCCCTGGCGAGGCCCGCGATGACGCCGACGAGGGTGCCGCTGGACAGCGCCAGCAAGCTCGCCAGCAGCGCCACCCTGAGGCTGACGCGCGAACCGTGGAGCACGCGGCTGAGAACGTCGCGTCCGTAGACGTCGGTGCCGAACGGATGCTCGAGCGACGGGGCCGCCAAGCGCTCCGGGATCGACATCCTCATCGGGTCGAAGCCGGTCAACTGCGGCGCGAACAGCGCCCCGACGACGGATGACAGCAGCAGCACCGCCCCGACGATCGACAGTGGGTTGCCCGCGAACTTGCGCAGAGCCTGCATCAGGCGTACCTGACGCGCGGGTCCAGCACCATGTAGGCGAGGTCGGTGAGCAGGTTGATGATCGTGTAGAGGGCCGCGACGTACAAGACGGCCGCCTGGACGATGGGGAAGTCGCGTTGGGTGATGCCCAGGACGATGAGGCGCCCGATGCCGGGCAGGCTGAAGACGCTCTCGATGACGACGGCGCCGCCCAGCAGGCGGCCGAAGTTGAGCCCGACGATCGTCACCAGCGGCAGCAGGGCGGTCCCGAGAGCGTGCCTCAGGACGACGCGCGAGGGGCGAACCCCTTTGCTCCTGGCCGTGCGCACGTAGTCGGCGCTCAACACCTCGAGTAGCGAGCTGCGGGTCAGGCGCGTGAGGAACCCGCCCAAGGTGAGCCCGAGGGCGAGGCTTGGCAGCACCAGGTACTTGAGGCCACCGAAGAAGTCCTGCCCGAGCGGCACGAAGCCAGTCAGCGGGAACACCTGCCAGGTGATGCTGAACAGGAGGATCAGCAGCAGCCCGAGCCAGAAGTCGGGCATCGAGAGTCCGATGAGGCTGACCACTCTGACGACGTGGTCGGTGAGGGTGTTGCGCCTGACCGCCGAGACGATGCCGGCGCTCACGCCGATGACGATGCTGACGATGCTCGCCAGGAGGCAGATCATCAGGGTCACCGGCAGGCGCGCGGTGATCAGCTCGATCACCGGTCGGTTCTGGTATAGGGAATCGCCGAGGTCGCCCCTGAGCGCGTTCCCCAGCCACCAGACGAAGCGCTCCAGCAGGGGCCGGTCGAGACCCAGGCGCGCGCGGAGCGTCTCGAGCGCGTCGAGCGATGCGTCCGCGCCCAACATCATCATTGCCGGGTCGCCGGGTATCAGAGCGAGCAGCAAGAACGCGACGAAGGAGATGGCGAGGAGGACCGGAGCCAGGGTGAGAACCCTGCGCAAGACGATCGTCAGCACGTTGCCGGCCCTCCTCTCCTCGCCGCTAGGTCAGCGGATGTCGACGTTCCACAGCAGGATGTAACCGGCGGACCAGGTCTGGAAGCCGGTCAGCGAGTTGCTGTACGCGAACGTCTCGGTGTTGCGCATGATCGGGTACCACGGCATGTCCGTCCGGCGCAGTTCCTCGATCTGCTGGTAGAGGGCGATGCGTCGCTCGAGATTGGTCTCGGCGAGCGCCTCCTCGTTGAGGCGGTCGTACTCGGGGTTGTTGTAACCCGTTGGGGTGCTCGAGCTGTGCCAGAAGGGCATGTAGTAGTTCATCGGGTCGGGTCGCAGCGAGAGCCCAGAGACGAAGATGTCGAACGCCCCGGACTGCCACTTCTGCAGCGAGCTGCCGGCCTCGAGGTTGTCGACCTGGGAGTTGATGCCGATCTCGGCGAAGGCGGCTTGCAGGATCACCGAGGCGTCGCGGTAGATGCCCGGCGTGTACGAGATCAGCACTTCGGATCCGTCGTAGTCCGACATCTCGACGAGACGGCGGGCCTCCTCGACGTCATAGGGCTCTGGCGTCTGGTGGATCCCCACGGCGAAGGGGCTGAAGTCGGGGATCCCCGAGTGCGCCGGGCTGCCCAAGCCCCACAACAGGGCGTCGACGAGGTCCTGCTTGTTGGTGACCATCTGGGCGGCGCGCCTCAGTAAGACGTCGTTGGCGAACGGGCCCTGCTTGAAGCCGAAGCGGATGTCACCGATCGTGGCCGACGGAACGATCTCGACGATGGCGGTCGGGTGTCCCTGCAGGCGCAGGTAGTCGGGGTAGGCGACCGCCTGGGCGACTTGCACTTCGCCGTTCTCGAGTGCGGCGGCGCGCACCGAGGCTTCGGGGATGGGGCGGAAGTAGATCTCGTCGACGAGCGCCTCGTGGCGGCCGACGAAGCCGCTGGCCGGGCGAGTGTCCGCCACGTAGTCGGGGAACTTCTCGACCTTGAGGTACTGATCCGGCAGCCACTCCACGAAGCGGAAGGGACCGGTGCCAACGGGCTCGGTGATCGAACCGCCCTGGCGCTCGGCCTCGCCGGCGGGCACGATGACGGCCGGCGCGATGGGGTTGGCGATCGCCCCCAGCAGAGCCGCGGTCGGCTCGCTGAGCACCAGTTGGACCGTGTAGCGGTCGACGGCGACGACGTCGGTGACCTGCCCGAACTCCGAGGCGCGCGGACCTGCGGTGCGCACGCGGTCGAGCGAGTACTTGACGTCCTCGCTGGTGAGCTCGTTGCCGTTGTGGAACAGCACGCCCTGGCGCAATGGGATCGTCAGGGTCAAGCCGTCGTCGGACCACGACCAGCTTTCGGCCAGCATCGGTGCCGGCGCCCCGTTCTCGTCAATGCCCAGGAGGAACTCGTAGACGGTCAGCAGCGGGTTGCGGTCGTCGAAGTTGGTCGTGAGGTGCAGGTCGACGTTGGCGATGTCGACACGGGTGGCGACGTTGATGACCTTCTGCGCCAGGCCCGCAGAGAGCAGGCTGGCGGAGGCGACGAGCACGGCGAGGACGGCCAGGCGGGCGAAGCTGCGCCTGGGATGGGCACGCGTCTGTCTCTGATGTTTGCTCAGCATCTACCATTCACCTTCCGAAGCTAGGTTCTCGGTGTCCAACTTGCGGCAGTCAGGTTGTGGCGGATCACCTCCTTAGGAGCGTCAGTCAGGCGCCTAGGGGCGCAGGGGGTTCTCGGGAGAGAGGGAGACGAAGACCTCGGCGTCGTCGTTGTAGCGGATCTTCATCTCCTCGATGTGCTCGACGAGCAACGCCTCGGCGCGTTCGACGTCACCGCTCCTGATCGCGGCCAGCAACGTGACGTGCCCCTCGGCCGTCACCAGCAGCGTCTCGGCAACGGTCCCGAGCACGAAAGCGCGGTAGAGGACCGGCGTGATCGCCGACCACAGCCGAGCCGGGTGTTGATACGGGGTCGATTCGACCAGCGTCCGGTGGAACGCCAGGTCGCCCTCGCGCACCGCCCGCGCGTCGTTCTCGGAGGCCGCCTTCAGCATGTCCTCGGTGTGCCCTTCGAGGCGCGCCAGGACGGACTCCGGGTCGGAGAGGTTCATCAGGTGCCGGAGAGCGAACGTCTCCGCGATGATCCTCGTGGGTATCAGCACCTCGAGCAGTTCCAGGGTGGTGATGCGGGACACCCGCGTCTCGCGGTAGGCGAACGACTGCAAGAACCCTTCGTTGACCAGCTCCCTGATCGCTTCGCGCACGGGGGCGCGGCTGACTCCCAGGCTTTCGGCGATCTCGTTCTCGGTGACGCGCTGACCGGGCTGCAACTCGCCGTTGAGGATGGCGTTGCGGATGGCGCCGATGATGCGATCGCGCATCGAGATGTGAGGCTCTGCCGCCATCAGGAAGGTCATGTGGAACCCTTCGGTTGTAGATTGTCGACAATCTACCACACGCGGCGGGCGCACGTCACGGATCCTGGTTGGTGGTCGCGGATCAGGCGTCGGGCCCTTCGGCCGCCGCCAGGACCGACCGGGCCTGCCGGGCCACCGCTTCGTCGACCATCTGGCCTGCCACGCCGCCAGCGCCCTTGTTGGAGAGAGTCTCGCCGAGCACGGCTCGGGCCCAAGCGAGCTCGGCGGCGGTGGGGCGAAAGCCGGCGTGAACCGGACCGACGTGCGCTGGGTGGATCGCGAACTTGCCGGTGAACCCGAACGAGCGTGACCGCCGGGCGGCCTCCTCCGCGAGGTGCTCGGGCCGCAGTTGCAGCAGCGGAGAGTCGATGCGCCACAGGTCGCCGACCGACGCGGCAGCCGTCACGATGCGCGCCCGCGCCAGGTCGAGGACGATGGCGCGACCTTCATTAGCGGTGCGAGCGCCGGGCTGCTGAGTGACGTCGGGGGGAGGAGGCGGCAGGCCGACGTCGGCGGCGAAGTCCTCGGCTCCGAAGGCCACCCCCACCACTCGCGGGTGAGCGAGGATCTCCTCGAGGCGCGGCAGCGCTGCCGCCGCTTCCACGGTGGCGACGATGCCGACCCGCCCCAACCCGACGCGGTCAAGCTGCAGTGCCGCGCTGGCTGCCTCCTGTGCGGCAGCGACCTTGGGCAGTATCAGCACGTCCAGGCGTTGTCCCAGGCTTGCTAGATCGCTCGCGAACTCGGCGTGTCCCACGCGGTGTGAGCGGACCGCCACCACCTTCGGAAGCCAGGTGTCGCCATCACCGGCAGAGAGGAGCGTGCGCACGCGTTCCCGGGCGGCGTCCAGGTGCGTGGGCGAGACGCCGTCCTCGAGATCGAGTACGACGGCGTCCGGCCGCGCCGACTCGAGCTTGGCGAGGTAGCGCGGGTTGGCGCCGGGCACGAACAGCCAGCTCCGCGGTGGGGGTGAAGGCGATTCAGCCATCGTCATGCAGCCTGCTCAACGACGCGCGATGCCGACCGCCCCGCCGTCTTTGCGGGGATCGGAGCCGCCCTTGAAGTGCTCGCCGTCACGCATGGCGATCTGCACCTTGGCGAAGGTGCGTTCGTAGTTGCGCAACGACTGCTCGACGTTCATCCCTCGCGACCGCAAGGCGGCGACCGTGCGTTGAGGTACGCGCAGCTCGCAGTAGACGGGATCGCCCTCGCTGTGGAAGCGAGGCGCGTCAGCCGCCTCCACCGGGCTCATGCCGAAGTCGATGAGGTTGCTGATCGCCTGGCTGACGGCGGAGGAGATCGACCAGCCCCCAGGCGCCCCGATGACGACCCAGGGCTTGCCGTCCTTGAGGATCACCGAGGGCGAGATCGCGCTGGCGCGCGCCTTGCCCGGCTGGTAGGAGTTCGGGCGCCCGGGGATCGGGTCCATCAGCGAGACGCAGTTGTTCCAGGTGAAGCCGGTGCCGGGCACGACGATCCCCGCGCAGGTGGTGAGCGTGTGGGTGATCGAGGCGCAGTTCCCCTGCTCGTCGATGACCGAGATGTGGGTGGTGAAACCGGGCTTGTTGAGCTTCTTGCGGTCAGGCAGCTCGCCGCGGCGGATCTTCGCGGCGATGTCCGCTGCGTACGCCTTGCTCAGCAGCTCCTCGGTGGGGACGTGTGCGAAGCGGGGATCGGCCAGATGGTTGCCGCGCGTCACACCGGCCCAGGCGAGCGCCGCCGCAACGATGAAACCGTGCTCGGGGCCCGAGTGCTCGAGGTCCGCGATCGGGAAGTTCTCCAGGACGTTGAGTATCTGCAGCGTCAGCAGGCCGCCGCCCGGCACCGCCGCGCTGAGAACCTCGTGCCCCCGGTAGGTGGTGCGCAAGGGCGGCTCGCTCACAGGCTGGTAGCCGGCGAGATCCTCGCGGGTCACGAACGCTCCGTTGGCCTCGAAGTCCGCGATGATCGTCTCGGCCAAGGCTCCGGTGTAGAACTCGGCGGGACCGTTGTCGGCGAGCGCCTGCAGCGACCGTGCCTGGTCCGGGTTGCGGTAGGGGTGCCCGGTCTCCATCATGTCCCCGGTCGGGCCGTGGAACAGGGCTTTGGCAGCGGCGTTGTAGGCGTACTTCTCGCGCGGGTGGGGCAGCTCGGGAAGCATCGGCTTGCGGACGTGCTCGGCGACGTACTCGGGCACCGCGAAGCCGCGCTCGGACAGCTCGATGCTGGGCGCCAGCAGCTCGGCCCACGGCCGGGTCGCGTAGCGCGCGTGGATGGCGCCGAAGCCTGCTACCGTGCCGGGCGTCATTATCGACGTGTAGTCGCGCAGGGCCCGATGGTCGTCGAACAGCGGGAAGCGCCACAGGTCCGTGAAGCCTCGGACGTCGTCGACCCACATGTCAGGACGCATCCTGGCGCCGATGCGCGGCCAGAAGCCGATGTGCTCGAACTCGCCGGTCCCTCCGCGGTAGAGCGTCGCCGACCCCCAGCCGCCGAGACCGCACATGAAGGGATCGACGACCATCTGCATGAAGCCTGCCGCCACCACGGCGTCGAACGCCGTGCCCCCAGACTCCAGGACCTCGACGCCGAGTTCGACCGCCGCCGGTTGCGGCGCCACCACGATGCCTTTCACTTGTCGACCACCTCCTGGCCAAGTTGTGCCGCTCCTGTCGCCACCAGCTCCTCGACGTCGGTGTCGCTGAGTCCGGCCAGCGACCTCAAGACGTCGCGGGTGTCGGCGCCCAGAGAGGGGCCCGGCCGGGTCGCCGGCGGTCGTGCCGACGGCCGCACCGGACCGGCGACCTGACTGACGGTGCCGAACGCGGGGTGCTGGTAGTCCACGAGCAACTCCTGAGCCGCCACCTGTGGGTCGGCCAGCGCCTGCGCGAGGTCGTTGACGGCGGCCACCGGCACGCCGCCTTCGAGCAGCTCGAGCCAGTGGGCGACGTTGCGGCCCTTGAAAGCCTTCTCCAAGACGCCGATCAACTCGCCTCGATGCTCGTAGCGACCGTTCATGGTCGCGAAGCGCTGATCGGACAGCTCCGGCAGCGCCAGGCGTCTGACGAGCTCGGCGTAGAAGGCGTCGGTCTGGCACATCACCATCAGCCATCCGTCGGCGGCTTCGAAGAGCTGCGAGGGGACGATCGACGGGTGCCCGCCGCGCGGCTGGCGCTCCGGCCGATAGCCGCGCGAGAGGACCCAGCTGGCGACGTAGTTGCTGAGGTTCAGCGCGGTCGCGAAGAGGCTGGTGTCGAGGTCGCCGCCGAGTCCCGTGACGCGCGCCCGGTGGATGCCCGCCAGCAGCGCGACGCCCGCCGCCAGCCCCGCCGAGAAGTCGACGACGCTGACGCCGGCCCGCGCCGGCGGCCCTCCCGGCTCGCCCCCGAGGGCGGCCATGCCCGATAGGGCCTGGATGATGTAGTCGTACGCCGGCTGGTCGGCCCGCGGGCCCTCGCGCCCGAAGCCCGTCAGGAACGCGCACACGATCGCGGGGTTGAACGGCTTGAGGTCCTCGTAGGTGATCTTGAGGCTCGCAGCGGTCGTGCCGCGGGCGTTCGAGAAGACCGCATCGGATCTCTCGACCAGGCGCGTGAAGGCGTCGCGGCCGCGTGGCTTCTTGAGATCGAGCACCACGCTCCGCTTCCCGCGGTTGAGGCTCTGGAAGAAGAGGCTGTCGTCCCCGGTCGACCACGGCGGCACTCGGCGGCCGATGTCGCCGAGTCCTGGCGGCTCGATCTTGATGACCTCCGCGCCGAGGTCCGCCAAGACCATCGTGGCGAACGGGCCGGCACCGTACTGCTCGATGGCCAGCACGCGAACGTCGCGCAGCGGTTGCGCGGCGGTCGGGTGCCGCTCGGGGATGGGCGTGGGGTCGGTGGGGGCTGTCACATCGTCACTTCCGCATCCTTGGGTCGAGAGCGTCGCGCAGGCCGTCTCCGATCAGGTTGACCGCCAGCACGGTGATGGCCAGCACGACCCCGGGGAAGACCGTGAGCCAAGGGGCGGTGCGCATCAGGATGCGCCCCTCGGCGAGCATCGCTCCCCAGCTCGGGACGTTCGGCGGTGCGCCCGCGCCGAGGAAGGAGAGCGAAGCCTCGAGCAGCACCGCGGTCGCGAACACGTAGGTGGCTTGCACCAGAACGGGAGAGAAGGTGCCTGGCAAGATATGGCGCAGCATCAGCTTGCCGTCCGAGGCGCCCAAGGCGCTGGCGGCCTCCACGTAGACGTGCTCGCGGACCACCAGCACCGCGGAGCGGGCCACGCGCGCCGAGCGCGGCAGATAGACGAGAGTCAGCGCGATGACGATGTTGATCACCTTCGGCCCGATCGCCGCCATGATGGCGATCGCCAGCAGCACCCCGGGGAGGGCCATGAGGCCGTCCATCACGCGCATGACCACCTCGTCGAGCCAGCGGTAGAACCCGGCGAGCAGCGCCAGAAGCGTCCCCAGCGAGGCGCTCAGCAACGACGTGGCAAGGCCGACGATCAACGACAAGCGGGCGCCGTAGGCCACCCGCGACCACACGTCGCGGCCGAGGTCGTCGGTGCCCATCAGGTGACCCGCCGACGGCGGCTTCAAGCGCTCGAGGATCGCCAACTGGTTGGGTCCGGACGGCGTGATCAGAGGAGCCAGCAGTGCGACCACGACGATGACGGCGAACACGCTGACGCCCACCGCCACGGTCGGTCGCCGCAGCACCTTCAGCGCCGGATGCTTCCGTGCCCGCTTCGTCCGCGTCGCGGTCGGCCCCGGCGGGCCTTCGGACCTGCCCGTCGCCAGCGAGCTCATGCGTAACGGACCCGGGGGTCGAGAGCCAGGTAGCTGAGGTCGACCAGCAGGTTGACGAGCGCGTAGATCAGAGCGACCGCGATCACCGCCCCCTGGATGACCGGGTAGTCGCGGCGCTGCACCGACTCGATCACCAGACGACCGGCGCCGGGAATGTTGAACACGGTCTCGGTGACCACCACGCCACCAGCCAGCGTCGCAACCGACAACCCGATGACCGTAAGCACCGGGATCATCGCGTTGCGCAGCGCGTGACGCAGGACCACTGCCCGCGGGTGGAGGCCCTTGCTGCGCGCCGTCCGCACGAAGTCCTCGCCAAGCATGTCGAGCACGCTCGAGCGCGTCATCCTCGCGATGATCGCCGCCTGACTGAACCCCAGGGCGACAGCCGGCATTAGCAAGTAGCGCAGGGTGTTGAGCGGCCCGTCGGCCAGCGGCGAGTAGCCCGCTGCGGGCAGCCACTGCAGGTGGACTGCGAACAACAGGATCATCAGCAGCCCGAGCCAGAAGGTCGGCAGCGAGAGCCCGAGCATGGCGATCACCATCACCGCGTAGTCCGCCACGGTGCCGTGCTTGACCGCGGCGATCACTCCGAGGGTGATGCCGAGCGTGATGGCGACGATGCTGGCCGTCAAGGCCAGCATCGCCGTCGGTTCCACGCGTTGCGCGATGGCGCTCAGCACCGGCAGGCGCATGTAGGTGCTGGTGCCGAGATCCAGCCGCAGGAGGCCGCCGAACCAGGCGGCGAACTGCGCGGGCAGCGGCTGGTCGAGGTTCAACCTGTCGCGCAGGTCGGCGATCTGTTGCGGTGTGGCATCTTGCCCGAGCAGGGCCGAGGTGACGTCGCCGGGCACCGCGCGCACGACGAAGAACACCACCACACCGACCACCAGCAAGGTGGCAGCCAGCGAGCCGACGCGGCGGACCAGGTAAGTGATCATCGCGCGCGGCTCAACGCCTGGTTACTCCTTCCAGGTGTTCCAAGCCTGGAACAGGAAGTAGCGGGCTTCGACGTGGACATCCGAAGCGTAGCCGTTGACCAGGAACGTGTTGGCCAACTGGATCGCGCCGACGTCCTCGTAGAAGGCCTCCTGAGCCTGCGCCCAGACCGCTTGGCGGGCAGCCGGATCGGAGGTCTGCTTGAGCTCGGACATCAGGGCGGCGTACTCCTCGCTGCCGGTGTAGTGATTCAGGTAGTTGGGGTTGAGGTACGGGATCATCTCGGGTTCGGGCGCGATCGTGAAGTTGCCGATGAAGATGTCCCACGCCTCCGGGTTGGAGCGGGTGGCGACGGTGGTGGCCCAGTCGCGAACGATGATGTCGCTGGTGAGGCCGATCAGGTTGGCCTGGTCGACGGCGATCAGCGTGCCGCGGTACTGGTAGTCGAAGTCGCGTGAGGTGATCCAGCGGATGACCTCGCCGGCGTAATCCGACTCGGCGATCAACGCCTTGGCACGCTCCAGGTCGCCCTGATCGTAGAGGTCGGCGCCGGCCTCGGTGTTGGCCATGGCGCCGTACTCGACCGGCACGATCGTCGGGGTCAGGGCGAAGACCGCTTCGTCGCCGAAGGCGCCGAGCATCAGTGGGTACACGTCGATCACGGCCTGCAGAGCCTGGCGCAGCTTGAGGTCTTGCATCACCGGCGAGGCGTGGTTGATCAGCGCGATGTAGTTGTAGCCGGGGCGCATCAGCCACGGGTACATCGACTCGGAGGCCTGCATGTGAGGCAGATCGCTGGCCGCCGCGCGGTAGTTGACGTCGAACTCGCCCGACTCCAGGCCCGCTTGCCGGGTGGCGGCGTCGCTCACTGCGATGAAGCGGATGGAGTCGAGGTACGCATTCTTGGTCCCGGAGTCGCCGGAAGGTTCGCTGCTCAAGCCGACGTAACCGTCGAAGCGGTCGAGGATGACCTCCTGGCCGCGGACCCACTCGCGCAGGCGGTAGGGCCCGGTGCCGATGGGCGCGTCGTTCGGCTGGTCGCCGATCTCGGCGATCTGAGAGGCGGGGTAGATGAAAGCCGCGCCTTCTGACCACCCGAGGACGGAAGTGAGCGTGCCGGCCGGCGCTGCCAGCCCGATGACGACGGTGTGATCGTCAGTGGCGCTGATCTCGGCCGTGCCCAGCAGGTTGCGGCCCGCACCGATCCTCCGCCAACGGTCGAGGGAAGCGACGACGTCGGCAGCGGTGAGCGTCTCACCGTTGTGGAAGACGACTCCTTCGCGCAGCGGGATCGTGTAGGTGAGGCCGTCTGCGCTGATCGTGGGCAAGCCAGCGGCCAGCATCGGTTGCACCATGCCCTGGGCGTCGCGGGCGTAGAGGCCTTCGGAGATGTGGGAGGTGATCTCGAGAACGATCACCGCGGTGCTCGTGTGTGGGTCGAGGGTGGGCGGGTCGCCGGTGATCGCGACGCGCAGGACTCCGCCCCTCACCGGGCCTTGAGCCAGCGCCGCAGAGCCCAGCCAGGCCGCTGCCAGGACGAGCGCCAGGACGGCGCCTACGAACGACCTCGTTGCTCGGATCATGCGGTTGTCTCCTCCCGAAGCCGCCGTTTGCGGGCGCCTTCTGCTTACTACGGCGCGCTCGGCGAGGGTCCAGGAGGTGCCTCGGGGGAGGTCTGGCCCTGCCGTCGGGCGTCGCAGCGAAGCTAGAATCTTATAAGACAGAATATATGAACCCGGGTTTGCCGGTGTCAACCTGCCGCCCGCGCTGGCACCAATACTGACCGCTCGAGGCGCAGCACCTCGACGCCGTCCTGGTTCTCGCCGATGGTACGCACCGTCACAATGCCGCGGGTCGGGTCGGAGCGCGACAGCCTCATGGCCAGCACCGTCGAGTGCGCGTAGAGCGTGTCGCCGTTGAAGACCGGGTTTGGCAGCTCGACCTTGTCGAAGCCGAGGTTGGCGATCGCGGCTTGGCTGACGTCGCGTACCGACATGCCGACGACGATCGAGAGCGTCAGGCAGCTGTTCACTAGCGGTCGGCCGAAGCGGGTGCCGGCGGCGAAGTTGGCGTCGAAGTGAAGCGGGTGCGTGTTCATCGTGACCAACGTGAACCAGCTGTTGTCGGCCTCGGAGATGGTGCGGCCCGGCCAATGACGGTAGACTGCTCCGACCTCGAAGTCTTCGAATAGACGGCCGGTACTGGGGGCAGGCGTCGGGTCCATCATCGGCTCCTCTCCGCGATCGTTCCAAGCCTGATCGTATAAGATATCTGGGAGTTTAGATGGCGCATCCAACGAAGAAGGACCTGGCCTACGACTTCATCAAGCGCCGCATCCTCGAGAAGCGGTTGCTCCCAGGTCAGAGGATCACGGCCAGCCAGATCGCCGAGGAGATCGGCACCAGCGTTCTCCCGGTGCGCGAGGCCCTGCTAACCCTCGAGGCCGAACGGCTGGTGAGCATCACGCCGTACGTCGGGGCGGTCGTCGCCTGGGTCTCGACCGACGAGGTCGTCGAGGTCATCAGCCTGCTCGCCGTTCTCGAAGGCTACGCCACGGCGTTGGCGGTCAAGCGCTCGCGGGGCCTGCCCAAGGCGCTGCCTGCCGTCAACCAGAAGCTGAAGGCCGCCTTGCAGCAGGAGATGTGGTCGTGGTTCATCGAGCTCAACCGCGAGTTCCACTTCACCATCTTCGAAGCGGCCGGCAACGGCGTGCTGCTCGAGAACATCAGGGTGTTCTGGAGTCAGTTGGACGCGCTGCTGGCAGCGACTTCGTTCCACCTGATACCGAACAGGGCTGCCGAGGACGTCAGAGAGCACGAGGAGCTCGTGGCGCTGCTGCAGAAGGCCAAGCCCGATCTCCTTGCGATCGAGATGGCAGCGCGGAACCACCGGCTGCGCACAGCGGCGTACCTGGAGAACCAGGCCCAAGCGGTCGTCTGAGCGCACCACAGCGCGGCACGGCACCGGTCAGCTTCGCAGCATCACGACTCCAACGATCAAGCAGGGACGAACCAGACCAAGTGCACGTGGTCGTAGGAAACGCCGTCCACGACGACCGCCGCGGGCTCGGTGCCGAACTCCTGGAAGCCGAGCTTGGCGTACAGCCGACGTGCGCTGGTGTTGCCGGCCTCCACGGCGCACAGGACCTGACGGATGCCTGGCTCGGCGGCGATCTTCTCCATGGCCTTGCGAGCCACCTGATAGCCGACCCCGCTGCCGCGCACGTGCGGAGAGACGTACATGCCGACGAGCGTCGCCTTGTGGTTGACCTTCGGGTAGGTCTCGCGGAGCATGCCGACGGTGGCCACGAGCTGATCGCCGTCGAAGGCGCCCATCGTGAACGAGTCGGGTGTGGAGCGGATGCGTTCGGCGATCTGCTCCAGGCTGCGCTGCCTCGTCATCTCGAAGTCCCCGGAGAACGCCGTCGGGTGGGCCACCAGCGCTTCGAGCCGCAGGGCTTGGTACTGCTCGGCATCGCTCTCGGTGAGCACGCGGTAGTCGAATCGGGTCATGGGTCAATGGCTCCTGCTGCACGCCGCTCCAAAGTGCCGCTGGCCGACTGGTCAGGCGACGCGAGTGGCGCCAGCTTACCGGACGGCGGTGGACCGTTGCCGGCACCTTGGGGGCGTCGGGCCTCGAGCGGCGATAGACTCTCGTGGTGCCCGGCGTCACTTGCCGGGCGGGCGGCGCCGCAGCGAACGGTGAGGGTCGCTGCACAGGCGACAGGCCGGAGGAGCGTTTCATGACGAGCTTCGACACCTTGATCCGCAACGCACGCGTCGTCGACGGCAGCGGCAACCCGTGGTTCCATGCCGACGTGGCCATCGCGGGTGACCGCATCGCAGCGGTGGCGCAGAGCGGATCGATCCCTGCCGAGAACTGCCGCGAAGTCCTCGACGCCGGCGGCAAGGTCCTCGCCCCCGGCTTCATCGACATCCAGAGCCACTCGATCATGCCGCTGATGACCGATGGGCGCTGCCTCTCGAAGATCACGCAGGGCGTCACCACCGAGATCATGGGCGAGGCGTGGACGCCCGCTCCCGTCGGCGGTCGCTTCCTCGAACCGCTGCGCAACTCGATCGTCGGCGAGCGACTGCCGAGCGAGTGGCGTGAGCGCATGCTCGGCTGGTCCCGGTTCGCTGACTGGCTCGAGGCTTACGAGGACGCCGGCGTCACGCCCAACGTGGGCTCGTTCCTCGGCGGCGGCACCGTGCGCTCCTATGCCATGGCGATGGACATGGGCGCGCCCGACGCCCAGCAGCTCGACGTCATGCGGCGCGTGACGGCGCAGGCGATGGAAGAGGGCGCGTTCGGCGTCTCCTACGCGCTCATCTACCCGCCCGACGCCTACACCGAGACCGACGAGCTCGTCGAGGTCTGCAAGGTCGCCGCCGAGTACGGCGGCATCTACATCACGCACATGCGCTCGGAGTCGCACTCGATCTTCGAGGCGCTGGAGGAGACCTTCCAGATCGGGCGGCGCGCCGGCCTCCCGGTCGAGATCTACCACCTGAAAGCGGCGCACCCTGGCTCGTGGTGGAAGATGGCCTCCGTCGTGGACCGTATCACCCGCGCCCGCGAAGGCGGCCTCGACGTCACCGCCGACATGTACCCCTACGTCGGCTCCGGCACCGGCCTGACGGCGATCCTGCCGACCTGGACGGCCGAAGGCGGCAAGCTCTACGAGAACCTCGCGGACCCGGAGGTGCGCAAGCGCGTGCGCGCGGTCCTCGAGGGCGAAGTGGTGGGCGACGGGCTGGGTCTCGAGACCCGCGGCGGCCCGCACGGCATCATGCCGCTCGGCTTCATGAAGCCGGAGCATCAGCAGTACGTCGGCAAGCGGCTCAGCGAGATCGCCGAGATGCGCGGCCAGGACTGGATCGAGGCCGCCCTCGACGTGCTGGTGGCAGAAGGGCAGCGCATCGGCACCATCTACTTCTCGATGGACGAGAGCAACCTGCGCCTGCAGGTTCAGCAGCCGTGGATCAAGATCTCGTCCGATGCCGGTGGCATCGATCCGGCCTGGGCGAAGGCCCACGGTCCCGTGCATCCGCGCGCCTACGGCACCTACCCGCGGGTCCTCGCGAAGTACGTGCGCGAGGAGCGGCTGATCACGCTCGAGGACGCCGTTCGCAAGATGACGTCGTCGGTCGCCGCCCGCCTCGGGATGCGAGACCGAGGTCTGGTGCGCGAGGGGCTCTTCGCCGACCTCGTCGTCTTCGATCCGGCGACCATCCAGGACCAGGCGACCTTCGAGGACCCTCATCAGCTCTCGACCGGCGTCAGCGAGGTATGGGTGAACGGCGTGAAGGTGCTGGCTGGTGGCGAGCACACCGGCGCCACGCCCGGCCGCTTCGTGAAGGGGCCCGGAGCGCGGTAAGGCGCCGGCGAACTACTGGCGCGGGTGGTGGTCGATGCCTTCGTAGGCCTCGATGAAGCGGATCATCCCTTCGCGATCGAGGGTCTCGAAGCGCTGCAGGCGCGTCCAGGCCGTCAAGACGAACGGTGTCCCGAGGTTCTCGCGAGGAGCGATGACGATCCGGTTGTAGCCGCGAGTCACTTCGCTCAGGAGGTCCACGGCGGCCGCGTTCTCTGCCTCGGTGCCCATGTCGTACCAGACGATCACGCCGCCGTCCTCCATGTTGTGAACCAGCAACTCGTCCGGCTGGACCGTGGTGTACGAGCCCCACGACGCGATCCCGGGCATGTGGGGTCCGGACGTCGGCGGATCCGAGTTGTAGGGGACGTGCGGCGACGACAGCGAGGCGAGATGCAAGTTGCCCTGGGTGCGGAAGCGCTCGCCCGGCTTGCCTGCCTCGCGGACCACCTGCAGAGCGATGGCCGCCACGATCACCGTGGCGATGCCGGCGCCGATGGCGATGTTCAGCCGCTGCTGGCGCTGTCTGCGCCCAGACCGGGCGGTGGCCTTGGGCTTGCTGGCCGTGGCCTTGGCCACGGGCGCCGAGACCGACGCCTTGGCGTTGTCTGAGCTGCCCGCTGCCTGCGAGGTGGAGGCCGCCTTGGGCCGCTTGTTCGTCGACGCTTGCTTCTTCTTGGCCATCGCAGGCAAGTCTAGCGTGGCGCTCCCGACGCGTGTCCTGAACCGGGCGACGTGCGCGACGAGACCCGCGCGGCAGTCCGGGACGGCTACTGCATGAAGACCAGGACATCGATGTGGTTCGGCACGTCGAACCTGACGTCGATGGTGGCGGTTCCGTAGTACTCGCCCGGCTCTCCGGGGGTGCCGTCCTCGTCGTCGTCGCTGTAGACCTCGATCGTCACGAGGCCCGTGACCGAGTCGACGAGCACGAACTCCGTGTGGATCCCGAGAGGAGTGAGCGGGTAGCGATCGACGTCGAGGAGCAGGCCAAGCGGGTCGGTCGGCGGTTCGATGCCCTGCAACCTGGCGATCGCCGCGGGCGCAGCGAGCAGGCCGTAACCGTACTCCTCGTCGAAGCCGGGGGCGCCGAGGTCGACGGCCGTGTCCTTGAGAGCCTGCTCGAGCTGCAGGATGCTGGCGCCGGGTTCGGCCTCCAGCATCAGCGCCACGACGCCGGCGACCAGCGGGGCCGCCATGCTGGTGCCGTTCATGTAGGCGTAATGCGCGTGATCGTGGACAACGTCGTAGATGGTGCTGTAGACCATGTCGCCGACTCCCGGGCCGAACCAGTCATCGCCACCGGGAGCCGCCAGGAACAACTCGCTGCCGACGTGGCTGTAGCAGGCGCGCTCGTCGGCCGGGTCGGTGGCGCCGATGGCCCAGACCGAGGCGTAAGCCGCTGGGTAGGAGACCGCCCCGAAAGTGTCGGTGCCCCCGGAGCAGGCGGTGTTGCCGGCGGCGCCGATCAGCACGACCCCGGCGCTGCGCAGAGTGTCGAGAGCGTTCTGCACGCCGGTGCCCAGAGGAGTCGGACTGCCGATGCTCATGTTGACGACCTGAGCCCTGGGCGACCCGCTGTTGTACACGTGCTGCAACGCCTGCAGAAGGGCGCTCGACGACATCGTGCAAGTGGGCGCGGACGCCGAGTCGGCGTAGCGGTCGATGTCGAGCAGCCACAATCCCGCCGCCGGGGCCGCACCCGCGACACCAATCGCGTTGTCGGTGGCCGCTGCCGCGATGCCCGCCACATGCGTGCCGTGCGTGCCGCACTCCAAGTGCTGAACGCTGACGTCCGGGCGGCTGTCACCGAAGTCGTACTGACCGACGATCTTCGCTTGCAGGTCCGGGTGGGCGGGGTGGAAGCCGCCGTCGATGACCGCGATCGTCACGCCGGTCCCGCGCGCCAACTGCCAGGCAGCCGCCATCCCGACCCGCCCGAAGTTCCATTGCCGCGGGTACTCGTGATCGTTCGGGAAGCCCGCCTGCATATGGTGCAGCTCGATCGAGGGCGCGACGCCGCGGATGCCGGTGGACGCCGCCAGCTCGGCCATCGCGGCTGCGGCCTCGTGCGCAGGCACGTCGACGAGCAGCACGCCGGCTTCCGGGAAGCTGAGCTCGAGCCGACCGTTGGCGAGGCCGGCCACCGCGGCGGCCGCCGCGGGCGAGATGCCGGCCAGGCTCACGCCGTCGAGCCTGGCTGCCTCCTCGTCACCGCCGGCTGCCTCCGGACGCAGGGGTGAGGAATCGACGGCGACGATCAGGGTGATGGTGCCGTCGGGGTTGACGAGCGGCTCGGCGTTCGCCAGGGGAGCACCTTCCCGCGCCGGCGCGCCGGCCCGTTGGGCGGTGACCCCGGCCTGCGCCGCGCTGATCACCTGCACGGTTCCGTAGACGCGCGGGAACGAGAAGCCGAGCTCGCGAATCACCGTCTTCGGGCCCTCGTCGGTGTCCGCGACCAGCCGCAGCGTCAGCCGGTAGCTCGCGGCAGCGACGCCGTCGGGGTCGACGGTCAGCGTCACGCTCCGGGGGCCGGACCCGCTGGTGCTGCTGAGCGCGACGCGCGAGCTGAGGGCCGCATCGTCGGCCGAGACGCTCAGGGTCCAGGGACCGGGTGCCTTGACCTGCACGGTGGCCTGGGTGACGCCTTCCATGGTCGGCGGGCTGACGGCCAGGGCGGCCTGGTCGAAGGTCGGGGGCGGCTGCCTGACGCAGGCGGCGAGCAACAGGCTGAGCGTCGCCAGCGCCAACGCCAGCGCGCCCGCCATGTGGCGGCGCCGAGCTGCCTGCTCAGCCACGGCGGCCATGCTCGCGTAAGTAGGCAAGCAGTCCCAAGGTCGAGGGATCGTGCGGGCTTGCCGTCCCGGAGTCCGCGGGAACAGCGGCGCCGGCAACTTCCGGGAGCAGAGCGTTGGCGAGCTCCTTGCCCAACTCCACGCCCATCTGGTCGAAGCTGTTGACGTCCCAGACCACTCCTTGGACGAACACCTTGTGCTCGTACAGCGCGATCAGCATGCCGAGGGTGGTGGGCGTGAGCTGCGGCATCACGATCGAGGTCGACGGCCGGTTGCCGGGGAACGACTTGGCGGCCACCAAGGACGCCTCGGCGTCCGCGCCGAGCAGGGCTCTGGTCTCGGCGGGCGTGCGTCCGCGCATCAGCGCTTCCGCCTGGGCGACGAAGTTGGCCAGCAGCAGAGCGTGGTGTTCGGCAAGGTCGTGGTGCGGCCTGACGGCCGCGATGAAGTCGGCCGGCACCACGGCGGTGCCCTGATGGATCAGCTGGTAGAACGCGTGCTGGCCGTTGGTGCCGCTCTGTCCGAACAGTATCGGGCCGGTCGGATAGGGGACCTCGGTGCCGGCGTGCGTCACGCGCTTGCCGTTGGACTCCATGTCGAGCTGCTGCAGGAACGCCGGCAGATGCTCGAGCGACTCGTCGTAGGGCAGCACGGCGTGAGTCTCGGCATCCTGAAAGTCGCGGTACCAGACGCCGAGCATCGCCAGCAGCACCGGCGCGCTGGCGGCCATGGGCGCGGCGGCGAAGTGACTGTCCATCAAACGGGCCCCGGCGAGCAGCTCCTCGAAGCGCTGGAAGCCTACGCTGATCGCGATGCTCAAGCCCACGGCCGACCACAGCGAGTAGCGGCCGCCCACCCAGTCCCAGAACTCGAACATGTTGGCTGGATCGATGCCGAAGTGACTCACGCCCGCAGCGTTGGTCGACAGCGCCACGAAGTGGCTGGCGACGGCGTCTTTCGATCCCATGGCCGCGGTCAACCACGCCCGCGCAGTGTGCGCGTTGCGCATCGTCTCCTGCGTGGTGAAGGTCTTGGAAGCGACCAGGAAGAGCGTCCGCGCCGGATCGAGATCCGCGAGGGTCCCTTCGATCGCGGCGCCGTCGACGTTCGCAACGAAGTGCACGCGTGGGCCGCCGGTTGCGTACGGGCGCAGCGCCCTCACCACCATCTGCGGTCCCAGGTGCGAGCCGCCGATGCCGATGTTGACGACGTCGGTCACCGCGTCACCGCGGTGGCCGCGCCAAGCGCCCGAGCGCACCGCGTCGCTGAAGTCGCGCACGCGCGCCAACACCCCGGCGACCGCAGCCCGCACGTCCTCGCCGGCGACCTCCAGAGGAGGGCCGTGCGGGTCGCGCAGCGCCACGTGCAGGACGGCGCGGTCTTCGCTGGTGTTGATCCGCTGCCCCGCGAACATCGCCGCCTTGGCCTCCTCGACACCGGAAACGCGCGCCAGGTCGAGCAGCAGCCTCAACGTCGTGGCGTCGAACCGATGCTTGCTGTAGTCGATCAGCAGTTGGTCCGCGCCGGAACCGACGCTCAGCGAGTAGCGGTTGAAGCGCTGCGAATCGGCGGCGAACAACTCCCGCAGGTGGACACCGGCGATGCGTCCTTGTTCGCTGGCAAGTGCCTGCCAGGCGGCGGCCCAGTCGGCGGTGTCGCCCCAGCGGCGCGAGGAGTACTCGCTCACCCGCCGACTTGGCTCGAGCGGCGCCAGATATTCACTTCGGCGTCGGTCGCATGGACGTCGATCTCGGCGAGTTCCTCGTCCGAGAACTCCAGGTTGGCGAGTGCCGCGACGTTCTCCTCGAGCTGCTCGACGCTCCTCGCCCCGATCAGGGCCGACGTGACGCGCTCGTCCCTGAGCACCCAGGCGATCGCCATCTGCGCCAGGCTCTGACCCCTGCGCTCGGCGATGGCGGTCAACTCCCTGACCTTGGCGAGGTTGTCCTCGGAGAGGAAGGCGGGCCTGAAAGACCCGGCGATCGTGGCTCGCGAGCCTTCCGGCACACCCGCGAGGTACTTGCCGGTGAGCAGGCCCTGCGCCAGCGGCGAGAAGGCGATGCAGCCGATGCCCTCGTCTGCCAGGGTGTCGAGCAGCTCGGGCTCGATCCAGCGGTTGACCAGCGAGTACGACGGCTGATGGATCAGGCAGGGAGCGCCGAGCTCGCGCAGCAACCGCGCGGCTTCGCGGGTGGCGGCGGGCGAGTACGACGAGATGCCGGCATAGAGCGCCTTGCCTTGGTGCACGGCACTGGCGAGCGCGCCCATGGTCTCCTCGAGCGGCGTGTAAGGATCGAAGCGGTGGGAGTAGAAGATATCGACCTGATCGATGCCCATCCGCTCTAGGCTCTCGTCGAGGCTGTTGAGCAGGTACTTGCGCGATCCCCACTCGCCGTACGGACCCGGCCACATGTAGTAGCCGGCCTTGGTCGAGATGACCATGCGGTGGCGCAGGCCGGCGAGGTCCTCGGCGAGCACCTTGCCGAAGTTGACCTCAGCCGACCCGGCCGGAGGACCGTAGTTGTTGGCGAGGTCGAAGTGCGTGATGCCGAGCTCCCACGCGCGCACCAGGATCTCGCGCATGGTGGCGAGTGGCGTGCCGTCGCCGAAGTTCTGCCACAGGCCAAGCGAGATCAGGGGGAGTTGCAGGCCGCTTCTACCGACCCGCCGGAAGCCCATCGAGAGCATCTCTGGCGTCATGATCTACATCTTAGGCGTGCTGCGCTTTGCCGCGTACCTTCTTGGGTAGCGAGGGCTTGCCCTGAGGCTGCGTGTCGATGAGCCTGTCGAGGCGCACGCTCGCGAACACGTCACGCAAGCCGAGGCTGGCGTTGATCCAGGCGACGTTGAGGCGGCAGTAGCCCTTGCGCTCCTGAGTGGCGCAGCGGCGTCGCGTCTGGCAGGTGTCGAGCACCAATGGTCCCGAGACGCTCTCGACGACGTCGAGCAGGGTCAGTTGCGCGGGATCGACGTTGAGCGTGATGCCGCCTTTGCGCCCGGTGCGGTTGTCCAGGTAGCCGACCTCCGCCAGGCGCCGGAGCACCTTCGCCAGGAACGCCGGCGGGAACTTGAGATCCGCTGCCATCTGGGCGGTCGGGGCGCCCGGGTTCTCGGCCGCGTAGATGAGCGCGTGGATCGCGTAGCTCTCTTCACGCCGCAGCAGCGTTCGGTATGGCAGCACCTCTAGGGAATCGGCCACGCCTCGATGGTAGCAGGCAACCGCGACCTGCGTGTCCGATTTAGCGAAGCCGAGAAGTGGCGCCTGGCACACGATTCTGCCGTGCTGCCGAGGACAACTGTCCCTGCAGCGGTGCCGGATCACCGCAAATAATCTGGACATGCGTGTCCAAGTATCAGGATCGGCACAAGACACCGAACGACTCCCGGAGACGACTATCCGGGTGAAGAGGAGCAACAGCATGCACGCGTTTCAAGGCAACGTCTCTCTGAAGACCATCGTCGGCACCGCTGCCCTGGCGGTCGTGCTGGCGGTAGGGGTAGCGCTCTACGGTGGCGAGGGCGTCAGCGCCCAGTCGGCCGTCGCCCAGACGGACACCGACCCGCACCTCGCACACGCCGCCGTGGCGGCCCCGCAGCACGCTCACGACATCACCATCAACGGCGTCTGGTCCGAGCGCGCCCTGCGCTCCGACCCGGAAGACCTGATCCCCGTTGAAGACCTGCCGGTCATCATGGGCGAAGTCGGCTACGCCCCGCTAGCCGCCCCGCCCGTCAACCGCGACTACCGCGCCCACGTGCAGGTCGACCTCGAGGTGACCGAAGAGGTCATGAACCTCGCCGACGGCGTCGAGTACAAGTTCTGGACCTTCGGCGGCAGCGTTCCGGGTCCGATGATCCGAGTCCGCGAAGGCGACTTCGTGACCTTCACGCTGCAGAACCACCCGACCAGCATGTTCCCGCACAACATCGATCTCCACGCCGTCAGCGGCCAGGGCGGTGGCGCCGAGGCGACCCTCATCGCTCCCGGCCAGCAGGCCACCTTCGGCTTCACCGCGCTCAACCCGGGCGTATACGTCTACCACTGCGCCACCGCACCGGTCGGCATGCACATCGCCAACGGCATGTACGGCCTGATCGTCGTCGAGCCCAAGGAAGGCTTCGAACCCGTCGACCGCGAGTTCTACATCGTCCAGGGCGACTTCTACACCCCTGGCGACTTCGGCGTCGGCGGCCTGCAGGACTTCGACATGCAGCGCGCCATCAAGGAAGACGCCTCCTACGTCGTCTTCAACGGCCGCGCCGGCTCCCTCACCGGCGACAACGCCCTTCAGGCCAAGGTCGGCGAAACGATCCGCATGTTCGTCGGCAACGGCGGCCCCAACCTCACCTCCAGCTTCCACGTGATCGGCGACGTGTTCGACCGCGTCTGGGTCGAAGGCGGCGCGCTGGTCAACCGCGACGTGCAGACCACCATCATCCCCGCCGGCGGCGCCGCCGTGGTCGAGTTCGATGCCGACGTCCCCGCCAGCCTCACGCTGGTCGACCACGCGATCTTCCGCGCGTTCAACAAGGGCGCCATCGGCTCTCTGGTGATCACCGGCGAGCACGACCACACCGTCTTCACAGAACGCATCTCGATCTCGGCCTACCAGCCCGAGGACGCCACCGAGGCGGGCAACCGCTAGGCCCGGAGCCTAGAGCGAGAACTGGAGCTTAGAACCATGACCCGCGCCACCGCCACCGCCCTCCTCCTGCTGGTGCTGAGCCTCAGCACCGCGCTGGCCAACGAAGCCCCCGCGACCTCCTCGGGTGAGCTGACCGAAGCCTACGGGAGCGAGGCGGTGGCGGCGCTGGTTGCCCCGGCAACTGCCCAGATGGTCGCGGTCGCCGGCGGCGAGGTCGAACTCCTCTACCCGCTCGAGAACGAGCCCAAAGCCCAGGTCGCCCCGTTCCGGATCGACTCGGCGCCCGTCACCAACGCCGAGTTCCTCGCCTTCGTCGCGTCCGATCCCCTGTGGGCCCGGAGCAGCGCGCCGGTGGTGTTCGTTGGCGAGGGCTATCTCTCCGGCTGGGCAGGCGCCTTCGAGCTCGGCGATCTCGACCCGAACGCTCCCGTCACCAACGTCTCGTGGTTCGCCGCAGCGGCCTACTGCGAGGCGCGCGGCGCCCGGCTGCCCACCGAGGCCGAGTGGGAGCTCGTCGCCATGGCCGGCTACCACACGCCGGACGGCAAGGACGAGCCGGGCTTCAGCCAGGCCGTGCTCAGCGCGACCCTGGCCAGGTCGGCCGATCCGGGACCCGTGCGCTCGCAAGCGCCCAACTACTACGGCGTCTACGACATGCACGGCCTCGTCTGGGAGTGGGTCTACGAGGTCGGTTCGAGCCTCAACACCGCCGACAGCCGCAGCCAGGGAGACCGCCGGCTGGTGCTCGTGTGCGCCGGCGGCAGCATCGGCGCCAGCGACACCACCGACTACGCCGCGTTCCTGCGCTACGCCTTCCGCGGCGGGCTCAGCGGCGACTACAGCGGCTCGGGCCTCGGCTTCCGCTGCGCCAGCGCGTGAGGAGCACCATGCCACTGACCTGCAAGTTCGTCTTCATAGCGTTCAGCTACGTATGGCGCCATCGCGCGCGCTTCTTGCACCTCGTGGCGATCCTCGCTAGCGTCTTCGCGCTGGCAGCCTGCGGGGCCCAGGGGGAAGCCGACGCGCTCAGCGCGGACCGCTACGACGTCGCGCGCCCTCAGCACTCCGAGCACGCCGCTCACTCGGGTAGCCTGCACGCCGCGCACGCCGCGAACGACGCCCACGCTCACCACGA
Source organism: uncultured bacterium (assembly GCA_964398985.1). Lineage (GTDB taxonomy): Bacteria > Deinococcota > Deinococci > Deinococcales > Trueperaceae > CAYMRL01. The sequence goes on along the minus strand of CAYNOS010000013.1, from coordinate 17,984 downwards.
CCCGGGCGCGACCGCGCTGCCGGCCGGAGAGCTGCCCGGCACCTCGCTCTACCACCTGCGCAGCGCCTGGACCGACCAGCGCGGCGGCAGCTTCGTGCTCGACGAGCTGCGCGGCCGCCCCGCCGTGTTCGTGATGTTCTACGGCGACTGCACGACAGCGTGCCCGCTGCTGGTGCGCTCCGCAGAGCTCATCGAGGAGGCGCTGCCGGACGAGATGCGTGGCGCCGTCGACTTCGTGATGGTCACGTTCGACACCGCCCGCGACAGCCCCGAACGCCTGGAGGCATACGCCGCGGCCAAGGGCTTGGATCGCGAAGGCTGGCACTGGCTCGTCGGCACCGACCTTCAGACCCGGCAGCTGGCAGCGCTCCTCGGCGTGCAGTACCGCGACGCCGGCAACGGCGTGTTCGCGCACTCGAACGTCGTGACCGTGTTGGACGCCGACGGCGTGCCCGCCGCGCGCCTCGAGGGGCTGGGCGTCGAGTTGGATCCGGCTGTCGAGGCTCTGCTGGCCGCGGCTGGTTGAGGACGTAGGCCTAGGCCGGTTAGGCCCGGGACGTCACTCCCGTCCGGCTACGAGCGAACCCTACTGGAACAGCGACTCGTCGATAGGCTGGTTGACCCTGATCTCCTCGTAGCGGGCGGTCGCGTACAGCGCCGCGGCGCCGTCAGAGTACTCGTACATCTCCATGTCGTGGATCAGGGCGCCGCCGAAGTGCGGCTCGCCGACGAACACGAGCAGCATATCCATGCCCGCGTTCTCGACCACCTGTCCGAGCAGGCGGCCGGAGGCGTCGAACTCCATGCGGATCGTGGTCGCCTCGACCCCGAGACCGGGAGCTGGGGACTCGCGGCACAAGCTGTTTAGGTGGCGGCCAATGGCAATCTTGATTGTCGAACGCCAGACAGCGTCGATTACGTATCGAGAACAATCTCAACGAGTCGGTCGAGTGTCCCCGTAGCCTAGCCCTTCCGACTGCTAAGTCGTGAACCGAGTTGGCGGCGCAGCCGTGAGACAGGGACACTGGGATCGAGCAAGGCGGCAAGCAACAACCATGCTACTCCTACTGGATTCTTGTCTGCCAATAGACCGCCGGCCATTCGGTATGAGAATCGACTCCGCCGGTTCAACGCCCGCCGAAGTCGCCTGAGGGGCCCTTGTGCGTCTAGCCTCCTTCTGAACTCCTCTGCAGTTAGCTCAAGTTCACCTCTGCGTCGGAGTGCCGTGTTCATCTGCAACCGCTCTAGTGAATCGAGTTGTTGAGACAGCTTCCGGCTGCTGACGCTTTCGGCATGCACCCTGTACTTCACTAACCTCTCAGGGAGTGCGATCACTATGTGGTCGTCTGAGACACGCGTCCACAGATCTACGTCTTCGATGCCGTCTTGCTCGGATCGAAAGCCACCCAGCCCCAATACAACATCTCGCCTGAACGTCACTGACGCGGCCAACAAGAAGATGACCTGATCCGCGTCTCTCAGCCTCTTGAAGTGCTCCTTGGAGTTAGGTCCGACATCGAAGACTCCGATCTCACGACCTGTTGCGCCTATCCTGTAACCATACGATCCAACCACCGCGACATCGGGGTTGTTGTCGAGGAAGGCGGCTCCAAGCTCTATCCTAGTCGGTAGAAACACATCATCGTGGTCGAGAAGGGCAACGTAGGGAGCTCGCGCTTTCGACAACCCGTAGTTCCTGGCTTCTGAGGTGCCGCCGTTGGGCTTGGAGAACACGCGAACGCGTGGGTCGCTCGCTGCGTGGCCTTCTGCGATCTCGCGAGATCGGTCGGTTGAGCCGTCATCTACTACGATGATCTCTATCTGGTCCTCTGTCTGCCCGCGAGCTGAAGTGAGCGCGTCGTCGATGTACTTCTCCCCATTGAACAAGGGAAGGAGAATCGTCACTCGTGGGAGCAGCCTCGAGAACCGTTCGGTCTCCGGAAGCGCCAGAGCCGAAACACGGCTAATGTCCACCGAAGCGCCGTCCGAGGTCCCAGAACCAGCGATCGCAGGTCATGTCAGGCCAACTCCATGGAGTCGCGGTTGCCGCAGACCGCATCCGTCACTTCTAAGTAGTGACTGTGAAGTGTCCAGATTCGCCCGTTCCGAAGACGTTGGCTCGATAACTGCACCATTATGACACCAGTCGTCTCTGACCCGCGGGGCGACGGCACCCTGCTCGCCACGAATCGCACGGCCACTAGCGCAGTTGATCCGGGCACGTAAAGCATCACTTTCCGTAGGATCGGTGCATTGTCGAATCGCACTTGCCCTTATGGGCTGTGCCTGGGAGGGCCTGGATCAGGAGGCGAGCATCAGCTTGCGGCCGTGGAAGGCTTCCGCGTAACGCGATGGCGAGCGGCACTCCACGCCGCGGAGGCGCAACAGGCCGCGGAAGGTCTCCTCGTCGAACCAATCCTTTCCGCATTGGCTAGCGAAGTGAGTGGCGAGGTGGTTGAGTTTGCGCTCAACGATGTCGGCACCCAGCGGAACGAAGACGTTCGGCTGCGCCAAGTCGCCGTCCCACTTTGGGACCTCGTACTCGAGGATCAAGTGGTCGCGCCAGAGGTTCCAGGTCAGGTCACTGATCGCACGGTGGTCTTGGTGGCGGTCGTCACGGTGATGGGTGAAGACTACGTCCGGTTCGCTGCGAAGGCTCGACCTGACGCCTTCAAGGTCCTCTTTGAGGTCCGGGCCGGAGCTGTTGAGGTAGCCGTCGCGCAGGTCGAGGAGGTGGATGTCGAGGTGAGCTAGCCCGCCTAGGAGCTCCTCTGCGCTTGCGCGCGCCTCTTCGGCCCGGCGGGCGGGGCTGCTCGCGACTACCCATGTGACTTGGCAGTTGGCCCTCTCGGTCAGCAGGCTCAACAGCGTTCCTGCGGCGCCGATCTCGATGTCGTCTGAGTGGGCGCCTAGGCAGAGGATGTGTAGGGGTGCACGATTCCCTAGGTGGTCCGGGTTCGCGTCCCCGTCGTCGCCGAGCCGCTCATGGAGGACTGTTCGGAGCGCGAGTGACCTCACACCTTGCGGCCGAGGTCGGGGAGTCCCGCCGGATGCCTGTCTCGCCAGACCTGCCAGGCTCCCGGACCTGTTTCGAGTTCAGCCGACAGACGCATGTGATCCTTGAACGTGTCGATGGTCGACCAGAAGCCGTCGTACACGTGGCCGTGGAGCAAGCCCGCGTCGATGAGGCGGGCGAACGGCTCCTCGACGAGCTCGTCTCCCGGCTCGATGTAGTCGAAGATGCGCTGGTCAAGGATGAAGAACCCGCCGTTGATCCTGAGGGCATCGCGGATGCTGCGGATCGAACTGACGATGCCGGTACGCTCGTCAACCTCGACATGGTGGAGGCTGAGGTGAGGCTTCACGCACATGAAGCTGGCCACCACGCCCATCTCCACATGCTCGTTCACCAGCTGCGGTAGCTCTGCATCCGACAGCGAGTCGGAGTAGTTGGCGAGGAACAAGGCGTCTCCGTCCAGATGCGGCCGGATGGCCACCAATCGGTCGGCGATCGTCGAGTCCAGACCGGTATCGACATAGTGCACGGTCCAGGAGCGCATGTCCTGGCGCCGATCGCCGCCGAAGCACGAAGGATCCGGACTCGTCGCGATGGCGCGTTCGACGGCGTCGCGCACAACGTCGCCCTTGTAGCCGAGGCACAAGATGAACTCGCTATGCCCGAAATGGGCGTAGTAGCGCATGAGGTGCAGCACCAGCGGCTTGCTGCCAAGTTGCACCACCGGCTTGGGGAGGCGGGGCTCGTGGTCTCTCAACCTGAGACCGTAGCCTCCGCAGAACAGCACGACTTTCAACTCTCACCGGCCCTTCATGTGTGGGAAGAACATACTACTGGCGACGCGTAGCCGCGGTGATGACTGAACCTAGTGGGACTTGCAGAGCAGTCGTGGAGGACGGCTCACGGAGCATCGGTCGCCAAACGGCATAGGCTTGTGACTGATGCGCCGCTGCCGCGACCGATCTCTCATACAGTCTGCGACATGACCGTTGAACTCGGGGCAACCGAGGGCTCTGGGGTGGTAGCTGCGTTCTCGCGCCAACTGTGCCGCTCCTGTGGTGAGCCGTTGAGCGAGAAGTTCGTCGACCTGCGAGCCCAGCCCCTCTGCGAGAGCTTCTTGACGGAGCCGATGTTGCACATGCCAGAAGTCACCTATCCGCTGAGAACCTACGTCTGCTCCGATTGCCTGTTGGTGCAAGCAGAGGACTTCGCGGCTCCTGACGAGATCTTCAGGGAGTATGCCTACTTCTCGTCCTATTCGACGTCCTGGCTCGCTCACGCCGCTGACTACTGCAACATGGCAGTGGCGCGTGAGGACCTGCGTCGCGAGTCATTCGTGGTCGAACTCGCCTCGAACGACGGCTATCTGCTCAAGAACCTGGTCGATCGCGGCATCCGCGTGCTGGGCATCGACCCGGCCGTGAACGTGGGCGAGGTGGCGCGGGCCAAAGGCGTTCCGACGCTTTCGGAGTTCTTCGGCGCGACGGTGGCAGAGCGAGTCGCCCGCGAGCACGGCCTGGCCAACCTGATCGTGGCCAACAACGTCCTGGCGCATGTTCCCGACATCAACGACTTCGTGGCCGGCGTCGAGCTGCTACTCGACCCCGCCGGCGTGGCGAGCTTCGAGTTCCCGCACCTCCACGAGCTGATCCGGCTGAGGCAGTTCGACACCATCTACCACGAGCACTTCTCCTACTTGAGCCTGGTGGCGCTAGACAGGCTGTTCGCCGCTCACGGCCTGCAGCCGGTAGATGTCGAGCAGCTGTCCACGCATGGGGGCTCGCTGCGCTTGTGGGTGTCGCATGAAGGAGCCAGGCCCGTGTCGGCGAAGGTGGCGGCGATTCGTGACATGGAGCACCTGGCTGGCCTCCACGACCTGGCGGCGTATCGCGGCTTCCAGGAACAGGTGAACACCGTCAAGCGAGAGCTGTTGTCGATGCTCCTCGAGTTCCACGCCCAGGGGCTTCGGATCGCAGGTTACGGCGCCCCCGGCAAGGGCAATACGTTGCTCAACTACTGCGGCATCGGAACCGAGCTGTTGCCTTACACCGTTGACCGCAACCCGTACAAGCACGGACGCTTCCTGCCCGGGAGCCGCATCCCCATCCACGCCCCGGAACGCATCAACGAGGACCGTCCTGACGTGATCTTGATTCTCCCTTGGAACCTCAAGGACGAAATCACCGCGCAGCTCTCGCACGCGAGGGAGTGGGGCGCGCGCTTCGTGGTGCCGATCCCGATGCCCAGGGTCTTGTGAACTCGGAAGCGCACCTCGTGACGGGTGTTGAAGGGGCAGTCGCCACCGAGACCCGGCTCCTGGGTCGCATCGCAAGCCTCTACCCGATCCTGCGCAGCATCACAGGACCTGGCCTGCGCGAGACCCTCGTGCGCATCCAGGCCGAACTGCCGGCCATGACGATTCACGAGGTAGCGAGCGGCACACGGGTGTTCGACTGGACCGTGCCTCTGGAGTGGATCGTAAGGGAAGCGTACATCGAGGGCCCGGACGGTCGCCGCGTCGCCGATGTCGCCAGGCACAACCTGATGCTCGTCAACTACAGCGCGCCGTTTCGCGGAGAGCTTGGCCTGCCGGAGTTGTCGAAGCATCTTCACAGCCTGCCCGAGCGTCCGCGAGCGATCCCGTACCTGACCAGCTACTACCAGCAGACCTGGGGCTTCTGTATGCCCCACGAGGAGCTGACCGGCCTCCCGGAAGGCACCTATCGGGTAGTGGTGGATACTGACCTAGTGCCGGGCTCCTTGAGTTACGGCGAGCTCGTGCTGCCCGGTACCAGCGAATCCGAGGTGCTGTTCAGCGCCCACGTCTGTCATCCCTCCCTCGCCAACGACAATCTGAGCGCTGCCTCGGTACTGGTGGAGCTGGCGCAGCGGCTCTCGCGGAAGCGAAGACGATACACCTACCGCATCCTCTTCGCTCCCGGCACGATCGGAGCCTTGACGTTCCTGGCGCGAACTCCGGAGGCGCGCAGGCTCACGAGGCACGGCCTGGTGCTCGCCGGTCTCGGTGACTCCGGGCCGCTCCACTACAAACGGACCCGCGACGGCGCCGCCATTGATCGAGTAGTCGAGCGGGCGCTGGCGACGCGACCAGGCAGCGTCGTACTCGACTTCGAACCGATGGGCTACGACGAGAGGCAGTACGGCAGCCCGGGGATTCGCATGCCCGTCGGTCGGCTCGGCCGCACCCCCTACGGTCGGTATCCCGAGTACCACACCTCCGACGACAACCTCGACTTCGTCTCGGGAGCGGCCCTCGTCGACTCCCTCGAGTTCCTGGAAGAGGTCGTGGACGCCCTGGAGCAGGAACAGCGCTACTTGAGTCTGGCGCCACTTGGCGAGCCCCAACTCGGACGTCGCGGGCTGTACGACTCGCAGGACACGGCAGAACAACGCGCGGCCATCTTGTGGTTGCTCAACCTTGCCGATGGTCGACACTCGTTGCCTGACGTGGTCCAGCGCTCAGGGCTATCGCTGGAGGCTGTCCTGGCGGCGCGCGACCGGCTGCTGGGAGCCGGGCTCCTGCGACTAGTGGAGGATTCATGAACGACACCCGCTACGCGCGTAGTCGCAGCCTGCGAGAACGCGCCCACTCCCTGATCCCCGGTGGCTGCCACACCTATGCCAAAGGCGATGATCAGTATCCCGATGACGCCCCGGGATTCATCGCCCGTGGCGAGGGGTGCCACGTCTGGGACGTGGACGGCAACCGGTTCATCGAGTACGGCATGGGGCTGAGGGCGATCACGCTCGGGCATGGCCACGCCCGCACCGTCGAGGCCGTGTCTCAGCAAGCCAGGCTCGGCACCAACTTCACTCGCCCAGCTGCCCTCGAGATCGAGGCCGCCCAGGACCTGCTCGACCTGCTCTATCCGGGTCGCGACGACGTCATGGTCAAGTTCGGCAAGAACGGTTCGGACGTCACTAGCGCTGCGGTGCGGTTGGCGAGGGCGGTGACGGGCCGCGACAAGATCGTCATCGCCGACCAACCGTTCTTCTCGGCCGATGACTGGTTCATGGGATCGACGCCCATGGACGCTGGCATTCCCGAGGCCGTGCGCCGGCTGACGCTGGGGTTCCACTACAACGACCTCGACTCGTTGGCGGCGGTGCTAGGCGCCAACCGCGGCGAGGTCGCCTGCGTGATCATGGAGGCGGCGCGCAACGACGCACCCTCGCCAGGGTTTCTCGAGGGCGTTCAGCGGATGTGTCGCGAGCACGGCGCTCTATTCGTGCTCGACGAGATGATCACGGGCTTCAGATGGCACAACGCGGGAGCCCGCGCGTACTACGGGCTCCAGCCTGACCTATCCTGCTTCGGAAAGGGGCTCGGCAACGGGTTCTCCGTTTCCGCACTGGTCGGGCGCCGCGACTACATGGAGCGCGGCGGGCTCCGTACCGAAGACCCGCGGGTGTTCCTCTTGTCGTTGACTCACGGAGCCGAATCGACCGGCCTGGCCGCCGCCAGGACCGTCATCGCCACCTATCGTGAGGAGGACGTGATTGGCCACATGTGGCGCGTCGGAGACCGGCTGGCGACTGGGCTGCGCGAGATCGCCGCAGCCAACGGCGTCCAAGAGCAAGTAGAGCCGCTCGGCCTGCCGTGCAACCTAGTGTTCACCACCCGCGACGCGGAGGGACTGCCCTCGCAACCCTTGCGCACCCTGCTTCTGCAGGAGTTGCTGAGGCGAGGCGTGCTGGCCCCCTCCCTCGTCGTTTCGTATTCCCACGACGACGAGGCGGTCGACGAGACGCTAGAGGCGTTCGCCGGGGCACTCGAGGTCTACCGACGGGCTCTCGAGGATGGAGTCTCGGGGTACCTGCGCGGAAGAGCGGTGCAACCGGCGTTCCGAAGGTTCGTCGGCGTGGTGTGAGCGCTTAGCGCCGGCTGTTCGGACCCCGGGACCTTCCGTGTCGCTTACCCCCACCACCCGCATCTACATAGCCGGCCACCGCGGCCTGGTCGGCAGCGCCATCGCCCGCCGCCTTGAGCGCGACGGCTACGGCAACGTCCTAACGCGCACCTCGCAAGAACTCGACCTGCGCGATCAGGCCGCCACCAACGAGTTCTTCGCCACCGAGAAGCCTGAGGTAGTCATCCTGGCGGCCGCCAAGGTCGGCGGCATCCTCGCCAACGCGACCTACCCTGCTGACTTCATTCACGACAACCTGCGTATCGGAGTCAACGTCATCGACGCCGCGTTCCGGCACGGTGTCCGCAAGCTCGTCAACCTCGGCTCCTCGTGCATCTACCCGCGCCTCGCCCCGCAGCCGCTCAGAGAGGAGTACCTTCTGACGGGGCCGTTGGAGGAGACGAACCGGGCGTACGCGATCGCGAAGATCGCAGCCATCGAGCTCTGTGACGCTTTCCGCGCTCAACACGGTGCCGACTTCGTGTCGCTGATGCCGACCAACCTGTATGGGCCGGGCGACAGCTTCGACCTGCGGAACAGTCACGTGCTGCCGGCGCTCATGCGCAAGATCCACGAGGCGGAGGCCACGGGAACGCCGAGCGTCGAGGTCTGGGGCAGCGGTGAGCCGAGGCGCGAGTTCCTGCACGTCGACGACTTGGCGGACGCGGTCCTCTTCGCGCTGAAGCACGTCTCGCGCACCGGCCCCATCAACGTCGGCACCGGGCGCGACATCTCGATCCGCGAGCTGGCCGAGCTTCTGTGCGAGGTCATCGGCTACTCCGGCGAGCTCGCCTTCGACCGCTCGAAACCGGACGGCACCCCCCGCAAGCTGCTGGACGTCAGCCTCCTGTCAGGACTGGGCTGGACGGCCTCGACCGGTCTCAGGGACGGCATCGAAGCCACCTACCGGTGGTTCGTCGCTCACGGCGCCTGAACCCCGATCACCGGCAGCCGAACCTGACGGTGCTCCGTCAGCCGTTCGACTTGCCTTCCGCAATCGCGGCCCTGACGCTCATGCCGTTGCGCTCCAGCAGTTCGACGGCTTCCGCCCGACCGCAGTCGGTACCGGCCATCACGATCGCAGAACGAATGTTGCCTTGCGACTCCTCGAGCAGCTTGGCGGCCAGCGCTTCGTCGATCGCGGCAGCCTGCGAAACGATCGCGATGGCGCGCCGCTTGAGCTTGTCGTTGACCGGTCGCATGCCGACCATGAGGTTCCCGTAGGCGCCTCCAAGACGCACCATCACGGCTGTCGAAAGCGCGTTCAGCGCAGCTTTCTGCGCGGTGCCCGCAGCCAGGCGCGTGCTGCCAGCCAAGACCTCGGGTCCGCTGTCCAGCAGCACGCCAACGTCGCCGGCTTCGAGCAGCGGTCCCCCGGGGCTGTTGGCGATGCCGACGGTGAACGCGCCGCGTTCCCTGGCACGCTTGACCGCCGCCACCGTGTAGGGCGTCGTGCCGCTGGCGGCCAAGCCGATCACTGCGTCTTTCTCGCCGACCGCCAAGGCGTCGACATCCTCGACGCCGGCCGCGACGTTGTCCTCCGCGCCTTCCTGGGCCGCGTGCTGCGCCTGCGTGCCACCGGCCAACAGCACCACGGCGTCGTCGTAACCGAAGGTCGGAGGCAGTTCGGCAGCGTCTTGGACGGCGATCCGTCCGGAGGTCCCCGCCCCTACGTAGACCAAGCGGCCGCCCGCTGCCAACCGCTTCTCGATGCCTTCGGCAGCGGCGGTGAGCTGAGGGCCGGCGGCCGCCACCGCTGCCAGCGCGCGCTGACCGGCGGCGGTCACGGCAGCGACGATGTCGGCTGCCGGCCAGGTGTCGAGGTCGGCGTACGCGCTGTCGATCTGCTCGGTCCTGACGATCATGTCAGCCCTCCTGGCCCGCCCGTGGCGGACTCGAGCTCTGGGATGTCGGCCTCCGCGCGCTGGTAGGTGTGCCAGACCCGCGCGCCGAGCCGGCCGTAGAACCCCGTGAGCGAGGTCCAGTCGATGTACAGGTCGGTGGCGCCGCGCTCCTGTAGCCAGCGCGCACCCGCCGCAACCATGCCGAGACCGAGCTTGGCGCCACGAGCGGACCGCGCGATCCCCAGCGGGCCCATCCCGGCAGCACGCCCCTGGCCGGCGGCCGCTTGCCCTGCGGCCGGCCAGTACAGGCTCGGCGCCAGCAGCGTCTCGTTGCCCAGGTAGACCATGCAGAACCCCTCGGCAGCTGCCGAAGGTCCGGCGTCGGCACCGACCAGGCCCACTAGGCTGAGAGCCGTCGCGCCCGCGGCGATCCGCTCCTCGACCTCTTCGGCCCAGCGGCCGGGGAACTCGCGGCGCACGAAGTCGAGAGCTGCTGCGGGGGTGTCGTCGATGACACTCCAACCGGCGGGCAGCCCGACCGCCGGCAAGCGTATGCGCAGGTCGAGATGCAGGTCGTGCTCGGCGGCCAGGAAGCGGGCGCCGTAGCGTCTGGCCAGACGCCACATGGCCGGGGACGCGGTCTGCGGGATCGCCGGCAGGAGGTGGTTCGGCTCACCTCCGAAGCGCAGGAGCGAGCAGCCCTTGCGCCGGAGGACAACCAGGAGCTCGTCGGCGAGCCCCGTGCCGACGCCGGCGCCCTGCCACTCGGGTGCCACGGCCAGCAGGCTCAGCCAACCCACAGCGGGCGGCTGCCAGGTTCCCGGCCGCGTGCCGGCGTCGCTGGCGCGGCCATAGGCGGCGCCCACCAACTGCTCGCCGTCGAAGGCGCCCAACAGCAACTCCGGGTCGTGGTACCGCGCCAGCCGCTCGTGCCACAGTCGCTCACCGAGGTGGAAGGGGGCACCGGCGGGGTTGCGCGCCCACGCTGAGTTCCACAGGCGTGGCACCTGCGCGCTCTCGGCTGCCGCGAGCGGCCTCACGGTCAGCGCGCCAGGTCTTCTCAAGCCCGGGCTGGGGGCCATGTTCACCTCAGAACGCCCTGAGGTCGAGCGCCAAGCGGTAGACGTCACCGCGGTAGGCGCTGCGGGTGTACTCGAAGGCGCGGTCCTCGGCGTCGTACGTCGTCCGCTCCAGAGACAGCACCGGCACGCTCCGCGCGATGCCGAGCAAGCGCGACTCGTAAGCGGTCGGCAGCCGCGCCCCGATCGTCTGCCGAGCGCGCACCGGATGCAGGCCGAACTGGGCCTCGAGCGTCTGGTACAGGCTGCCGCGCTCCTTGAGCATCTCGATGTCGAGGACCTTCAAGTCGGGGTGGAGGTGCGCTTCTTGAACGGCCAGCGGCTCGCCATCGGCGGTGCGCAAGCGGACCAGACGCAACACGGAAGTGCCCTCCGGCACGCCCAACTGCTCGGCTGGGTGCTCGGCGGCGGCGAGCGTCTTGACCTGCAGGAGGCGGGTGCCGGCCGTGAAACCGAGCGCGCTGGCCTCGTCGGCGAAGCCGAGGACGCGGTCGATGTACTGCTCCAGCGGCTTGCCCTTGACGTAGGTGCCCGAGCCTTGGCGCTGCTCCACCAGCCCTTCGGCGACCAGCTGCTCGAAAGCCCTGCGGACCGTCATGCGCGAGAGCCCGAGGCACTGTGCGAGCTCGCGCTCGGAAGTCAGTGCGCTGCCCGCAACCATGCTGCCGCTCCCGATGGCGTGGGCGATCTGCTCCTTGAGTTGCAGGTACGCCGGCGTGGGCAACTCCTTGTCGATTACGACACGAAGCTCAGGCGCGACCGAGGCATTGGGCGGCATCTGTTACCCGAACTCAACCTTCCGCTCCCCGTTGAACGCTCGCGGTTAACGAACCGAATTGTACCTTGTTGCTGGTCTGCAAGTGGTCTATTCTGTGGCGAACCGCACACCGCGTGACCGGACCGTTCACCGGCACGTGACGGGAGGTTTCAATGCTAGGCAGAAGGATCATGACGCTGCTGGCCGCACTGCTGTTGACGGCGGTGTTCGCCCAGCCCAAGGTCATCGATACGGCCGCCCTCGGCCTCGAAACTGGCAACCATGGCGGCCGCGTTACCTTGTCGCTCGGCGCCGCGCCGCCCACCTTCATGTATTACGGCCAGATCGACAACGCGACGCAGGCGCTGACCGGCCAGGTGTTCGACAGTTTGGTCGAGTTCAACCTCGGCACCTACGAGCTCGAGCCGGCCCTCGCCGCGAGCTGGGACGTCTCGGAGGACGGCACCGTCTACACCTTCCATCTGCGCGAAGGCGTGACTTGGCACGACGGCACGCCCTTCACGGCCGATGACGTCGTCTTCACCTACGGCCAGATCATCTCCAACCCCGAGGCGCGCGCCGGTGACGCGGCGAACTTCATCTTCACCGTCGACGGCCAGGAGCGCAGGGTGACGTTCGAGGCGCTCGACTCGCACACCGTGCAGTTCACGCTGCCCGCGCCCTCGGCCGCGTTCCTGCTGCAGCAGCGCTTCCCGATCATGCCGAAGCACAAGCTGCTGGCTTTCAGCGTCGAAGGCGGCGCCTCCCCCGACGCCATCAACAACGCCTGGCCCACCGGCACCGCGCTCACCGAGGTCGTCGGCACCGGCCCGTTCATGTACTCGAGCTACGTCGGCGGTCAGCTGGTGACCCTGGTCCGCAACCCGAACTACTGGAAGGTCGACACCGCGGGCAACCGGCTGCCGTACATCTCCGAGCTCCACTACCTGGTCGTCCAGGGCACCGAGGCGCAGACCGCCCAGTTCCTGGCAGGCAACATCGATCAGCTCAACATCTCGGGCGCCCAGTTCCCGAACTTCAAGGACCTCGAGCTGCAGGGCGGCTCCTTCACCGTCGTGATCTCCGACGCGCTGTTCGGCTCTCCGCCTCACCTCGCCTTCAACTTCGACGACCCGACCTTCCAGAGCGTGTTCTCCGACGTCGCCTTCCGCCGCGCGATGGAGTTCGCGGTCGACCGCGATCGCATCATCGATGACGTCTACAACGGGCTCGCCACGCTGCCGGGCACGCCCACCGCCCCCGTCAACGGCGCCTTCTACGAGGACACCACCGCCCTGATGAACATGTTCGACCTCGAGGCGGCGGCAGCGGCGCTCGACGCTCTGGGCGTCGTCGACTCCGACGGCGACGGCGTCCGCAACATCCCGGGCGGACCGAACCTGGAGTTCTCGCTCACCTACGCCTCCGACTCGCAGGCCTTCACCGACATCGCCACGATCGTTCAGAACGACTTCGCCCAGATCGGCGTCAAGGCCGACCTGCGCGCCGTCCTCAACGCCAACCTGCTGGGCACCGGCCTCGCCGGTGACTACCAGGCGATCATCGTCGCGCTCGGTAACCAGCCCGATCCGGAGCTGCGCAAGCCGATCTGGCAGCCCGGCGGCTCGCTCTACTACTGGCACCGCTCGACGCAGCCGGTGGCGCCAGCGAGCACCCCGAACTTCGACGCGATGTTCGATTGGGAACGCCGCATCTACGACATCTTCGACCAGGGCACCACGATGGTCGACGTCGCCGCTCGCGCCGCGGGCTACCGCGAATGGCAGCGCATCAACGCCGAGATGGTGCCCGTCATCATGATCGCCAAGCCCACCAACATCGCCGCTGTGCAGAACCGCATCGGCAACTTCATGTACAGCCTCGGGGTCATCCCCGGCTACAACCCAGTCGTCCTCTACACCGTCGACTGACGTAGGCTCACAGCGCAGATGACCGGCCGGCCACGGGCAAAGACACCGTGGCCGGCTTGGCGTATCGTTACGGCGCACGTCCTCATGGAGAGTGGCCTCGCGTGATCAACTTCGCCGTCCGGCGCATCCTCGTCATGATCCCGACCCTGTTCCTGGTGTCGGTGGTGTGCTTCGGGATCATCCAGTTGGCGCCGGGCTCGTTCACCGACCGTTACCTCGAGGACCCGCGCATGAGCCCTGAAACCGTCGCGCGCATCAACACCCAGCTCGGTCTCGATAGGCCGGTCGCCGAGCAGTACTGGCGCTGGATCACCGGCATCGTCGTGCGCGGCGACTTCGGCTTCAGCTTCTTCGCCAATCGGCCGGTCACCGAGGTCATCGGCGAGCGGCTGTGGTGGACGATCGCGGTGGCGGGCGTGACGATGCTGTTCGCGTGGGGGGTGGCGATCCCGCTGGGCATCATCACGGCGCTCAGGCGCAACGGCTTCACCGACTTCTTCGCCAGCTTCGTCGGCTACATCGGCCTCGCCATCCCCGACTTCCTGATCGCGCTGTTGCTGGTGTCGCTGGTGCTGCAGACCGGCGGCACCCAGGTGGGTGGCCTGTTCAGCCCGCAGTTCATCGGGCAACCGTGGAGCTGGGCGCGCTTCGTCGACTTCTTGAACCACATGTGGATCCCGATCCTCGCCATCGGCACCAACAACATCGCGTCGGTCATGCGCCAGATGCGCGCCAACCTGCTCGACGTGCTGCACGCCGACTACGTGCGCACGGCGCGCTCGAAGGGCATCAAGGAGAGCCGTGTCATCAACTTCCACGCGGTGCGCAACGCGATCAACCCGCTGATCTCGATGGCCGGCATCAGCCTGCCGGAGCTGATCAACGGCACGATCATCGCCAGCATCGTGCTGAACCTCCCCACCATCGGGCCGTTGCTCTACGACTCGCTGCTCAGCAAGGACCAGTACGTGGCAATGGGGCTCTTGCTGCTAGCCAGCTTGCTGCTGGTCGTCGGCAACTTGCTGGCCGACCTGGCCCTGGCCTGGGCCGACCCGAGGATCCGCTATGAGTAGCTCGGCTCACAGCCCCGTGACCCGCTCGCGCTCGCGGCTGATGCCGAAGACCAAGCCGGGCGAGCAGAGCTACTCGCCCGCCGCGCTGGCGTGGCGGCGCTTCCGGCGGTCGCGCTCCGGCATCGCCGGCGGCGTGCTGCTGGTGCTCTTGTACCTGATGGCGTTCCTGGCGCAGTTCCTGGCGCCGTACTCGATCACGCGGCAGTTCCGCAACGTCTATCAGCAACCGCAACAGGTCCACTGGTTCCACGACGGACGCTTCATCGGGCCGTTCGTCTACCCGATGACTTCCGAGCGCGACCCGGTCACCTTCAGGCGCGTCTACGTCGAGGACACCAGCGAACCGCAGCGCCTCAGGCTGTTCGTCCGGGGCGACAGCTACCGCTTCCTCGGCGTGCTGCGCTCCGACCTGCACCTCTTCGGCGTCGAAGGGCAGGGGAACTCGGCGTTCCTGCTCGGCACCGACCGTTTCGGGCGCGACCTGCTCTCGCGCATGCTGGTCGGCGCGCAGGTGTCGTTGACGGTCGGCATCATCGGCATCCTGATCTCGTTCACGATCGGCATCCTGATCGGCGGCATCAGCGGCTACTACGGAGGCTGGATCGACCAGATACTGCAGCGCCTCATCGAGGTGCTGCTGAGCTTCCCGCGCCTCCCGATCCTTCTGGCGCTGGCGACCATCATCCCTGCCAGCTGGCCTTCGAACTGGGTCTACGCCGGCATCGTCGCGGTCCTCGCCGTGATCGGGTGGGCGGGGTTGGCGCGCGTGATCCGCGGGCAGGTGCTTTCCGCGCGCGAGACCGACTACGTTCTGGCTGCGCGCGGGTTGGGCGCCAGGGACCTCAGCATCATCGTCAAGCACGTGGTGCCGAATCTGACCTCGTACCTGGTGGTGGCGGCCACCTTGGCGCTGCCCGGCTACATCCTGGGCGAGAGCGCGTTGTCGTTCCTAGGTCTCGGCATCAAGGAGCCACTGACGTCCTGGGGTCTGCTGCTGCGCGACTCGCAGAACTTCGAAGCGCTGCGCCTCTACCCGTGGCTGTTGACGCCCGGGATCCTCATCGTGGTCTCGGTGCTGGCGTTCAACTTCGTCGGCGACGCCCTCAGGGACGCCGCCGACGTCAGAACCAGGTGAACTGAGCGACTAGCCGCCGGCGGTCCAGCCCGCGTCGACCGCGACCTCGGCGCCGTTGACGGCCGAGGCGTCGTCGGATGCGAGGAACAGCGACAGCCTGGCGACCTCGTCGGGCTGCAGCGTGCGCGGGTTCACCGCATGCCACTTGCCGTACTGCGCCATAGCCTCGTGGTCGAACTTGGCGGGGTCGGCGCCGGCCATGATGGCTGTCTCGACGCCGCCGACGATCAAGGTGTTGCAGCGGATGCCGGACGGCGCGTAGGTGTAGGCGGTGTTGCGCGACAGTCCCACGAGCGCGTGCTTCGACGCCGTGTAGACGGCGCCAGCGGCAGCACCGCTGACTCCCGCGACCGATGCGACATTGACGATCGCGCCCTTGCCGCGCTCCTTCATGTGCTTGACGGCAGCGCGCGAAGTGACGAAGGGTCCGTAGACGTTGACCCCGAACACGCGTTCGAAGGTCGCCTCCTTGAAGTTGGCGACGCCCTCCATCAGGTCCATGATGCCGGCGTTGTTGACGAGGATGTCGAGATGACCGAACTCGTCGATGGCGCGTTTGACCAGGGCCTCGGCGTCAGCGCGCTCGGCGATGTTGCCGGCCACGCCGATCATCCTCGTGCCTTCGGCGGCTGCCTCGGCCACCACCGCTTGCAGGCGCGCGGCATCGATGTCGCTGCCGACGACCGCGGCGCCCTCGCGCGCGAACAGCAGGGCGGTGGCCCGACCCATCCCGGATCCTGCGCCTGTCACGATCGCTACCTTGCCTGCGAGTTTCATTGGTTACCTCCTGCCGTAGAGTATGGGCCTCAAGGTCCGACTCCCACGGCCAAACGTCCTCTTCGGCGGTCGCGCCAAGCAGCGACCGCCGGTGATTGCCATATAGTCTGCGCATGTCCACAACTCGGCGTCCCTCCGGTCTCGTGATTGCCACGCGGCTCCTGGCCGTGTCCATGGCGCTGGCGCTTGGCACGGCGGCAGTCGGCCAGGAAGTGCTCTTGGACAACGGGCCGATCGTTACGCATGCGGGCGCCGGGGTCGACGGCGCCGACGTGAGCGCCGTACAGACCGCTCTCGGGCTCTTCAACCTGGGATACGGCTTCGCGGTGGCAACCGGCTTCCGGGTGGCTGACGACTTCGAGGTGACCGCGTCGAGCGGCTGGCAACTCGACTCCTTCGAGGTGCTTGGTTACCAGACCGGGTCGGGGTTGACATCGACCATCTCCGCAATGAACTTCCGCATCTGGGACGGTCCCCCCGGTGAGGCCGGCAGCGAGGTGATCTACGGCGACGGGACCGGCAACGCGCTCGTTTCCGGCGCATTCAGTGGCGTCTACCGCGCCACGGACACTGACCTCACGGAGGCATCGCGTCCGATCATGCGCAACCTGGTCGATGCCTCGAACGTCTTTCTGGCGCCGGGCACGTACTGGCTCGACGTCCAGGCAGACGGAACTTTGGCAAGCGGTCCCTGGCTCGTCCCGATCACGCTGTTGGGCGAGACCGTCACCGGGGACGCCCTGCAGTTCGATCCAGGCCCTCAGCTGTGGGGAGCGCTACAAGTCACTTCACCGCAAGGGATGCCCTTTGTGCTGCGCGGCTGGGATGGGTACGTGGCGCTGGCGCCCGAGTTCCTGGCGGAGTCGCAGCCCAAAAGAGGAGACGCGAACGTGCCGGTGCTCGCCTTCAGTGCGGCCACGGTCATCGCTCCGGGTCTCGAGTTGACCTCCCTGAGCATTGCCACCGTTGGGTCGGACGGCGTCACGCCCGTAGGCAGCAGCCCGGTGGCTGCGGTCAAGCTGTTCCACGACGCCGACGGCGACGGCGTACCGGACGACACAGCCAGCCCACTGGGCACGGCGGTGACGGCCCCCGACGGGACCGCCGAGCTGGTTCTGAGGGACGTCCTGGTCGCGTCCGACGCACCGACCCACTTCGTGCTCGCCTACGACCTCAAGGACTCGCTGTCAGCTTCGGTGCCTCTGGCCGCTGCCGGACTTGCGCTGTTGTTGCCCGGCTGGTGGCTGGCGCGGCGCGGCCGCAGGGCGGCGGCGCTGCTGGCCTTCGGCCTGGCGGTTACCGTGGTGAGCGCCTGCAGCCCCGCTCCTCCCGTTGCGTTCCGGGCCGTGATAACGGGAGCGACCTCGGAGGTCGCCGACGGCCTCTTCGCGGGCCGCGAGGTTCCGGTGGAATCACCTTCGCCTCTGCTCGGCGGCACGCT
>CAYNOS010000012.1:0-56323 GCA_964398985.1 uncultured bacterium | reverse complement strand
CCGCGGTGTCGAAGTCGGTGACCGCCTCGAAGCCGTGCTTGAGGATGAACTTGCGACACTGCTGCAGCGCCTGGGTGTGGCTGTAGACGCGCTTGACGTCCTCGATCCGCGTGCCCGGCAGCGCCAGCAGGTTGTGGTGCACGCGCACGATGAACTCCCCAACGACGTTGAGGACCGAGTCGGTGAGGAGGTCGTAGGTCTGGTTGATGGAGCCGGCGAGGCTGTTCTCGACAGGCAGGCAGGCGTGCGTACACTCGCCGCGCACCGCCGCGTCGAACGCCTCCTCGAAGGTGGGGAAGCCGACGGCCTCGCCCTCCGGAGCGAAGCGCAGGGCGGCCTCCTCGCTGAACGCACCGGGAACGCCTTGGTAGGCCACGCGGACGGGCCGCTTGGAAGTCATGGCGGAGAGTCTACACCCGGGCGCCGTAGCCTCGGACCCACGGGAGGGGCGGCCCGGCGCGCTGACCCTCAGGCGAGCGCGGTCACCTGGCGCTTCAGATCGCCGAAGCGCGCGTCCACCTGCTCCAGGCCTCCGCGAAGGTCGCCCAGCCGGTCGAGTTCCGAGCGCACGAAGCGCGTGTACGGGCTGATCGCGCCCGTCAACCGCTCGAGCGAGCGCTCGAGCTCGACCTCGAACTGGCTTGTCAGGCTCTGCTCGAGCCCGTCGCGCAGCTCCTGCATCTTCTGGCGCAGCTCGCGCTTGGCCTTGGCGCGTTGGCGGGGGAGCACCATCAGGCCGACGCCGACCAACGTCAACCCGAGCGTAATGCCGGTGATGTCGAGGGCGGTCGAGCTGATCGCGGCCAGCAGGGCGGCGCTGAGTCCGATGCCGCCGACCTCCAGCAGCCCGGAGGTGAACACGGCACCCTGCAGCCGGTCGGCAAGCAGCACCGCTTCGCTCTCGCCGTCGTACTCCTTGAGTGCGTCGTTGGCGCGGCTCCGCAGGGAAGCGATCAACGCCTGGCGGTCGTACTGGAAGCGCCCTCCGACCTCGCCGATGACGCGCTCCTCCTCGGCGGCGCGCCTCTCGTTGACGAAGCTCATCACGTCTTCCCAGAACTGCAGGTTGCGATTGATGAACCAGTCGACGAGCTCGCCCAGCGACCTGTCGATCCGCGCACCGGTGTCCTTGAGCACCTCGGCGTCGAAGCTCTCGCGCACCTTCTGGGTGTTGACCAAGGTGCGGATGCGCCGGATGCGCACGAGGTCGTCGAAGAACGCGTCGCCGCGCGTCTCGACGTCGCGCAGGACGTCCTTGACGCGGATCAAATGGCCGTCGAGCTCGCGCCGCAAGTCCTTGCTGAACTGGACGCGCTGGCGCTCGATTTCCTCGAGCGTCGCGCTGTCGTCGGTGAGGAGGGCGAGCCGGCCGTCGAGCACCGCGCGGTACTTCTCGAGCTGGTACTGCGCCACGCCGATCGGCGAGAGCAGCTTGAGCTTCAGGCGTTCGGAGCTGAGCCGCTCGCGGATCGAGGCTTCCAGCTGCGGCAGGCCGGAGCGCTCCAGCGACAGCTCGTCGCCGACCTGTCTAGCCTGCAAGGCGCGTTTCGAGCTCACGCCGAAGACCTCGGGGGCGAGGCCGAGGGTCTGGCGCGCGTGCTGCTTGACGTAGTCCACGACCTCGTCGCGCTGCACCTCGTCCTCGAGGATGTCGATCTTGTTGACGACCACGATCACCTTGCGGCCCCACGAGGCGATCAGCTCGAGGAAGCGCCGCTCGCTCTCCGTGAACGGACGGTCGGCGCTGGTGACGAACAGCAGCAGGTCGGCGCGCGGCACGAAGCGCTCGGTGATCACCTGGTGTTCGACGATGATCGCGTTGGTACCGGGGGTGTCGACGAGCGCGACGTCGCGCAACGCGTCGATCGGGAACGTTCGGCGCATGACGGAAGGACCGTCCTGGACCTCTTCTCGGCGCTCACCGTGGGTGACGACCGTGACGCGGTCGGTGGTGGGCGTGACGCCCTCCGGCATCACCAGGTCGCCGACCAGCGAGTTGATCAGCGAGGACTTGCCGGCGTTGAACTCGCCGACGACGACGATCATGAACAGCCCGTCGAGATCCTGGGTGGCGGTTCTCAGGTCGCCGAGGTCCGCCTCGTCGGCCTCCAGCTTCGCCAGCGTGACGCGCAGATCCGCCAGGGCGGCACGCTCATCGGAGACCAGGTCCCTCACGGCTTCGGGCACTTCGAGCATCAGACGAACGATACCACCGCCCTTCTCGGCCAGAAGGTGCTGCCCATATCGCTAGCCACGCGCTGTCTCCGGCGTCCCGCAGTGGCTAGACTCAGCACATGACGGTCACTGCTCTTCGAACTCGCGCCCGGCTACTGCTGCGTCTGGCAACAGTGGCGTGGTGGCTGGTGGCACCGGTGGCGCTGGCGGCTCTCGGCAACGCTCCCTCGCAGTTGCTGGCGCAACTTGGCGACTACGGCCCCGAGGCGGTCGAGGGCGGCGCGAGCTACGTCGCCGTCGACGACTTCACCTTCGAGCTCGAGGTCCAAGCGGGCGTGGTGGTGGCGGTCACCGGGCGGGCGCCCCTCAACGAGACGAACATCGAGTTCCTCGGCGCGCTCATCGGCGCCGCCAGCGGTTACGGCGATGGCATCTCCGGTCCGGTGGCAGACTTCTTCCGGGCCCGCTCCGAGGAGCTGGTGGGCGGCGGCGAGCTGCCCATCCAGGTGCTCGAGTACGACCTCACGGCCGCCGTCCAGGCCGGCGCGCCCGGTGAGGCGGCCGAACTGAGCTTCAGGTTCGAACCGCAGGAAGTCGACGAGTCGCGGTTCCCGACGGCCGAGCATGTGCTCGGGCCCGCCGACGCGCAGTACGTGCTGCGCGTCTTCTCGGACTTCCAGTGCCCCTTCTGCCGCGCCTTCGCGCTCGACGTGCTGCCCAACATCGACTCGCTGCTTCTCAGCCGCGGCGACGTGCGCTTCGAGTTCCATCACTTCCCGCTGAAGAGCATCCACCCCAACGCCGCGGCCGCGGGCGAGGCCAGCGAGTGCGCCGCCGCGGTCGGCGGCGAGGCGGGCTTCTGGCGCTTCCACGACCTGCTCTTCGAACATCAGGCGGAGTGGGCTCGGCTTGCCGATCCGGCACCGGCGTTCGCCGCCTTCGCAGCCAGCGCCGTCGTCGACGTCGAGGGCTTTGCTGCCTGCCTCGCCTCGGGAACCGAGGCCGACGTCGTCGAGGGCGCCTACACGGCGGCTGCCTCGGGGCTGCTGCTCACCGGCACGCCGACGGTGTTCCTGAACGGCTTGAAGCTCGGCGACTACAGCGCCTTTGGCGAGTACGCCCGGCTGATGCGCCTGAGCGACGCTCTCGAAGCCGCCACCTCGGGGGACGAAAGCCGGTAACCTGAGGTACGGTATCCGCGATGGGGGTCGTGTTCTCACCGGCAGCTGCCGCGTCGGAACGGCGCGACCTCGCGCCCGGGTCGCAGCAGACCCAGGGAGCGCTGCCAGTTGGGCCTGAGGAGAGTGGAGCTGGATGACCGACACGCATCAGTACCCGAGCCTGGTTTGGCACCTGAAGCGCACGGAGCTGTTCGAGGACCTCACGCCCGCAGATCTCGAGCAGATGTCGCGTATCACGCCCTACAAGCGCTTCGCCGCGGGCGAGATCATCTACCACATGGAGGACCCGGCCGACGCGCTCTACTTCGTGCGCGACGGCATGGTGAAGATCTCGATGTACTTCCCCAACGGCAAGGAGATGATTCTCGGCCTCCTGGGGCAGTACGACATCTTCGGCGAGCTGCTGTTGCTCCCCAGCGAACGCCGACCCAACCAGGCCGAGGCCGTGGTCGACACCACGCTGATCGTCCTGCCGGAAGAGGAGTTCCAGCGCCTCCTGCAGCAACACCCCAGGATCGCGATGAAGTTCATCCAGGTGATGAGCACCCGCCTCTGGCAGGCCCAGCAGTGGCAGGCGGAAGTCGGCGCCTTCGACGCCCCTGGACGGCTCGCCAACCTGCTGCTCAGGCTGGCGAGCGACTTCGGCGTCCCCGGCGAGCGCGGCACGGTGATCGACCTCAGCCTCACGCAGCAGGACCTCGCCAAGATGATCGGAGCCACGCGCGAGACGGTCAGCCACTGTCTGGCGCGGCTGCTCGAGTACGGCGCGGTCAAGCGCCGCCGGGCACCCATCACCGTGAACACCGAGAAGCTCCAGCAGTTCCTCGACGAGGCCAGCGAGTAGGAAGGCGCAGTCGGTGAACGCTCGGCGTTACCTCGTCACCACCGACCACGGCGACGTGGTCGTCAACGCCGACCTGAGCGTTGGCGGGCTGTCGGACGACCTGTTCAGCTTCGAGGCCGCCACCGAGGAGTCGACCGCCGGCCTTGAGATGGCCACCCCACTGAGAGCCTTCGGCGCCAAGGTGGTGGACATCATCGAGCTAGCCGGCACCGGGAGCTTCGCCGGCAGCGCCGGGCTGCTCGAGATGCTGGTCAAGGAGAAGGCGACCTCCGAACTCAGACGCATCGAGCGCTTCGCCAAAGGCTCCGCCGCCTAGCCGGCGCAAGCGTCGGGCCTTCAGTCTTCTTCGTCTTCTTCCTCGTCCTCGTCGTCTTCCGCGATCTCGCCGAGGTCGCTCAGCAGTTCCTTGTAGAGCTTCAGCGAGAAGTCGCGCACGGCGACCAGCGCCGCGTCGCCTCTGAGTTCGTTGCTCACGCGGCGATCGGCGACCTGCAAGACGGCGGCCAGCAAGTCATCGAACATCGGCCAGGGGCCGTCGAACGGCTCGTCTTCCGCGGCGTCGGCCGCTCCCGGGGCGACTGCCGCCGTCGGGGCGGCGGGCGCCGCCGACGCGGCTGCGCGGGTGGCGGGCTCGCTGGGCTTGGGGGTCGCCGGCTCGGCGGCGGCCGCGGCTGCTTTGGCTTTCGCGGCCTTGCCTCGAACAGGCTTGTCCTCGGCAGGCTCGGTCGTGGTCGTGGCGGTCGGTTCCGGCTTCCTCTTGGACCGCGCCGTGGTCGGCTTGGCAGCCGCCTTCCTCGCTCCCTGAGGAGCGCCTTCGCGCTTGGCCTCCAGGTTCGGGAGTGCCGCGGTGGCTGCTGCGGCTTCGGCGGCGCGCTTCGAGGTGCCCTCGCCGCGCCCGATCACTTGGTCCGCGAGCCGCACCTGAGTCTGGAAGTGCGGTTCGTGCTCGGGTCCGGTCTTGTCGGTAACGAACTCCGGCTTCTCGAGCCCGAGCTTCTTGGCACGTTCTATGAGGGTGTTCTTGGGGTGAGACACGCTGCCTCCGGGAGCCAAGGCTACCACGCCCCTCGGCACGCTCATCCCGGCTGGGACGCTCAAGACGCCGTCATGCGCTAAAATCGAGCGCATGACGAGGCTGCTGTTGTGCGATGACCACGCGATGTTCCGGCAAGGTCTCATGAGCATCCTGGAGACCGAGTCGGGGTTCCGGGTCATCGGCGAGGCCGCCACCGGCCGCGAAGCGGTTCGCCACGCTCTGGAGACACGTCCGGACGTGATCCTGATGGACATCCAGATGCCGGAGATGGACGGCGTCGCTGCCACCAAGACGATCCTCGGCGAATGGCCCGAGGCCAAGGTGATCATCCTGACCATGTACCGCCAGGACAAGTACGTGTTCGAGGCGATCAAGGTGGGAGCGCGCGGCTACATGCTCAAGGACGCCGATGCCGATGATCTGATCGGCTCCATCCGCGCGGTGGCCGCGGGCGAGACGCTGCTCGACGCCGACATGGCGGCGTCGATCCTCGAGGAGTTCCACAAGCTGGGCCAACTGGAGGCGTCGGATGACCACCGCCTCAGCGGCCTCACCAGCCGCGAGGAGGACATCCTGCGGCACCTGGCGCGCGGATCCTCGAATCAGGCGATCGCGGCCTCGCTTGGCGTCAGCGAGAAGACCGTGAGGAACCGGCTCTCCGAGATCTTCTCGAAGCTCAGGCTCAACAACCGCACGCAGGCGGCCCTCTACGCTCTGCGCGAAGGCATCGCCACCCTGGCTGACGACGCCTCCGAGTGAGGAGCGACTCGGCGCCGGAGCGGCTCGTCGAGCTCCTGAGACTGATCGCGCAGACGCCGGCGCCGACGGGCTGTGAAGCCCAGCGCGGCGAGGTCGTCCTCGAGCTGTGGCGCGCCGCCGGACTGGCACCCGAGCGCGATGCCGTCGGCAACGTCGTGGCCGCCGTGCCCGGCGGGTCCGGGCCGCGGGTGGTGCTGGTGGCACATCTCGACTCGGTGTTCGGGCCCGAGGTCGATGTCACCGTTCGCTTGCAGGGCGACGTGCTCGTCGGCCCGGGAGTCGGCGACAACGCAGCCAGCTTGGCGGTCCTCACCTCTCTGGCAGAGAGCCTGCCGGTCAGCGGTCCCCGGCCGCGCCTGACGCTTGCCGCCACCGTTGGCGAGGAGGGGCTCGGCGACCTCAGGGGCGCCAAGCACCTGATCGCCGAGCGCGGCGCCGAGTTCGACCATTTCGTGGCGGTGGACGGGCACCTCGGCGTGCTCGCCACCTCGGCTGTCGGATCCAAGCGCTACGAAGCGCGCTTCAGCGCCGCGGGCGGTCACGCCTGGGGCGACTACCCGGGACCGAGCGCGGTCCACGCCGCCGGCGAAGCCATCGCTGCCGTGGCGAGGCTGCACGTGCCACGCGAACCGCGCTCCAGCCTCAACGTCGGTCAGGTCGGTGGCGGCACCAGCATCAACGCGATCGCCAGCCGAGCGTGGTTCAACCTCGACCTCAGGAGCGTCGACCGGGAGGCTCTCGGCACGCTCGAAGAGGCGGCGCTCGCTGCGATCGAGCACGCCGCCGCGGCAACGGGCGCGGAAGTCGAGCTGGTGTGCGTCGGGGATCGGCCGGCTGCCAGCGTCGACAACGCCTTCCTGCAGTCCGCCGCCAGTGCCGCGCTGGACGCCCATGACGTGCCTGTGCGAGCCGCCCCCGGGAGCACCGACGCCAACGCCGCGATGGCAGCCGGCCTCAGCTCGCTCGCGTTCGGCGTCTACGCCGGCGGCAACGCCCACCGAGTGGACGAGTGGGTCGACCCGGCCTCGCTGCCCGTCGGCTTCGCGGTGCTCCGGAGCCTGCTGGCGAACCTCGCAGACTGAGGTGCGCGGGCCGAAGACGTCGGCTAGCGCCCGCCGCCGCGGCGGGCCGCCAACGCCAAGGCGTCGACTTCCTCGTTCTCGCTGTGGCCGGCGTGCCCGCGGATCCACCCCCACGTCACGCGGTGCTCGGTGGTCAACTCCAACAGCCGCTGCCACAGGTCTTGGTTCTTCACGGCCGAGCGCCCGGCGGTGCGCCAGCCGTTGCGTTGCCAACGCTCCAGCCAGCCGTCGGTGAAGGCCCGCTTGAGGTACTCGCTGTCGGTGGTGAGGGTGACGTCGCACGGCTCGCGCAGCGCCTCCAGGGCCTTGACGGCGGCCGTAAGTTCCATGCGGTTGTTGGTGGTGTCGCTCTCGAAGCCCGAGTCAGACTTGCGCTGGTTGCCGTAGACCAGCAGGTAGGCCCAGCCGCCGCGGCGGCTGGTGGTGTCGCAAGAGCCGTCGGTGAAGGCCGCGACCTGCTTGCGCCTCCCGCTCTTGCTGCCGTCGCCCGTCACGAGGCGCCGTCGGACGGGAGCGACCCGCTGCGTTCGAGGATCACGACCGCGCCGGCGGTGGTTCGCGAGTGCGTCAGCGACAGGTGGCACACCAGCGACTCTGCCGCCAGTGCCGCCTGCAGCTTCGGCGAGAACGCGAGGACCGGCGCCGGGCCGTCCTTCACCACCCAGGCGTCGCGCCAGCCGAGCGGCCGCCGCCACACCTTCTGGAAGGCCTCCTTGGCGGCGAAGCGCGCCGCCAGACCCGGCACCAGGTCGTCGCGTCCCACAAGGTCGGTCAACTCGTCAGGATGGAAGCAGCGTGCGACGAACCGGCGCGGATGAGCGAGGTAGACGGCCCGCACGCGCTCGATCTCGACGAGGTCGAAGCCGACGCCGACGATCATCCCGTCCCGTTCGGGGTCGCGTCCCTGCCGGCCGGTGCCGCCGCCGCCCTGAGTTCGCGTACCCCGTCGGCGGTCGCCAGGTACGCGCGCTCCGCCACCCCCAGGAACAGGCCGTGCTCCATCACCCCGACGGTCCGGGCCAACTCGTCCTGGAGAGCGAGCGCGTCGTAACCGGCTTCGAAGGTGCAGTCGCAGATGAGGTTGCCGTTGTCGCTGACGAACGGCGAGCCGCCGTGCCGGCGCAAAGCCACCGAGGCGCCGAGATCCTCCAGCAGCCGCACCGTCCGGCGCCAACCGAAGCGCGCCACCTCGACGGGTAGCGGCGAGCGCTCGCCCAGGCGGGCAACGAGCTTGCTGTCGTCGCCAATCAGCACGAAGCGCTTGGCTGCCAGCGCGACGACCTTCTCGCGCAGCAAGGCGCCTCCGAGCCCCTTGACGGCGTCGAGCCTGCCGTTCACGACCGCCAACTCGTCCATCCCATCGATCGCCAGGTCGACTCCCTCGGGCGGCAACTCCACCAACTCGATGCCGAGGGCCTCTGCTTGACGTTGGCTGGCGCGGGAGGTGGGAACCGCCTTGATGCCCTCGAGGGAGCCGGCGACAAGCGCCTCTCCGAGCAGGTCGATCAGGTGCTTGGCGGTGCTGCCGGTACCGAGGCCGAGGAGCATGCCGTGCTCCACCAGACCGAACGCGGCGGCTGCGGCCCGGCGCTTGAGGTCGTCGGCGTCCGTCACGTCGTCGGGACCGCGCCCATGCGGAAGTTGAGAGCCTTCACGACCCGAGTGTATCGCCGCCGGCCCACCAGGCGGCGTCGCGGTTCCGGCAGTTACACTGGCTCACGTGATCGACGTGGTTCTCGCCAGCGCCTCTCCCCGCCGGGCCGCGCTACTGAGGGCGCTGGGGGTCGAGCCGCGGGTGGTGCCGGCAGACGTCGACGAGACCCCGCTGGTCGGGGAGGACGCAGCCTCGTTGGTTGCGCGTCTGAGCCGCGCCAAGGCGGCGGCGGTCGCGCTCACGCATCCCGGCAGCCTGGTGATCGCCGCTGACACCACCGTGCTGCTGGGCGACGAGGTGCTCAACAAGCCGGGGGACGCGGCCGAGAACGCGGCGTTCCTGGCCGCCATGTCGGGGCGCGAGCACAGGGTGCTCACCGGGCACTGCCTGAGGCTCGCTGGCGCCGAGGAGGCGGTCGTGGTGACCACCCGCGTGCGTTTCAGGCAGCTCGATCCCGGCGAGATCGACCGCTACGTCGCGTCCGGCGAGGGCGTCGACAAGGCAGGTGGGTACGCGATCCAGGGGCGCGGCAGCGCGCTGGTGGCTGGCATCGAAGGTTGTCACTCGAACGTCGTGGGGATGAGCGTTCCCGCGGTCGTCGAGGCCGCGGCGCGCCTCGGGGTGCGGCTTGTCTAGCCTGCTCAAGGCCTGGTACGCCTTCCTGGTGGTGGGCCTGGTCACCGTCGCGCTCACCGGCTTCGTTGGCCGCTTGCCGGTCGAACTCACCGCTCGCGTCGCTCTGCCTCACGACATGTTGCGCACCGGCGCCCTGAACCTCCGCCAGGCGCTCGCGAGCCTCGTCGAGAGGCGCGATCTGCGCGCGGAGGTCGACGCTCTGACGGGGTCGGTGGCGGCGCTCGAGCAGGAGCGCCGCTTCCTCGAACTCGAGGTGCAGCGCCTCGAGGAAGTGCTCCAGGTCAGGCAGATGCAGTCGCCAGGGGTTGTCGCCACCGCGCCGGTCATCGGCGGCGGCTCGGGACCCGACATCGCGCGCCTGATCATCGGCCTGGGACGCCGCGACGGCGTCCAGCGCAACATGCCCGTGACGGTGCCGGCCGGTCTCGTCGGAATCGTCACCGAGGTGTCGGAGTCGTCGGCGGTGGTGCGCACCGTGCTCGATCCTCAGTCGCGAGTCGGCGTCAGCGTGCGCGGCAGGGGCGGGCGAGGGACGGTGGTAGGTGAGGTCGCCAACCTGCTGAGGGTCACGCGCTTCATCGAAGACGGGCCGGTCGAGGTCGGCGACCTGGTCGAGACCTCGAGCCTCGGAGGGCTGTTCCCTGTCGGCGTGCTGGTGGGAGTCGTCGAGGAGGTGCTCCCGCCCGATCCTAACGAGCTCAGGCGCACCTTCCTGGTGCGACCCGGCGTCGACATGGCGACGTTGCGCGAGGTCGTGCTGCTGGCTCCGCAGTAGCCTGACTCGCAGCGCTGTGCCAGGCGCCTACTTGACTACGAAGCTCACCAGCTTCCCGGGCACCACGATCTCCCTCACCACCGCGCCGGCTGCCAGGTAACGCGCCACGTTCTCCTCGGCGCGAGCGGCCTTCAGCACCTCGTCCTGACTGTCGGACTTGCCCACGTTGATCTGCCCGCGAACCTTGCCGTTCACCTGCACCGCCATCTGTACGGTGTCCTCGACGAGCGCACCGGCATCATGCTGCGGCCAGGCCTGCAGGTGCACCGAGCCGCCGAACGCCCAACGTTCCCACAGCTCCTCGGCGAGGTGCGGCGCGATCGGCGCCAGCAGCAGCAGTAGGTGGCGTGCGGCTTCGCGCCACGCGGCGCCGCCAGCCGCCTGCTCCTTGTGCTTGGTGAGGGCGTTCTGCAGGGTCATCAGCTCCGCGACCGCGGTGTTGAAGCGGAAGGTCTCGAGGTCCTCGGTGACCTCCTTGATCGCGTGGTGAACGGCGCGGCTGAGCCCGGGCAGGTCGTCGAGGGTGGGCCCGGTGTCAGCGGCAGCAACCGGCTCGCTGAGGAGCGCGAAGACCCTGCCGAGGAAACGGTAGACGCCCTCGATGCCCTGGTACGACCACGGACCGCCCTGGTCCCACGGGCCGATGAACATCAGGTAGGCGCGAACGGAGTCGGCGCCGTACTGCTTCACGAGGGCGTCCGGGTTGATGACGTTGCCTCGGGACTTCGACATCTTCTCGTTGTCCTCGCCGAGGATCATGCCCTGGTTGAAGAGCTGCTTGAAGGGCTCGCCGTGATCGACGAGGCCGAGGTCGCGCAGCGCCTTGGTGAAGAAGCGCGAGTACATCAGGTGCAAGATCGCGTGCTCGATGCCGCCCGTGTAGAGCGACACGGGCGTCCATCTCTTGACCAACTCGGGATCGAGAGGAAGGTCGTCGGCGTGCGGGCTCAGGTAGCGGAACCAGTACCAGGACGAGTCCATGAACGTGTCCATGGTGTCGGTCTCGCGGCGCGCGGGACCGCCGCACGCGGGACACGCGGCCTCCAAGAACTCGGGGTGCTTCCTGAGCGGCGACTCGCCGGTCGGCATGAACTCGACATCCGTCGGCAGCAGGACCGGCAGGTTCTCCTCGCGCTCGGGCACGATGCCGCACGCGTCGCAGAAGTAGACGGGGATCGGCGTGCCCCAATAGCGTTGCCGGCTCACCAGCCAGTCGCGCAGACGGTAGGTGATCTGGCCGCGGCCGGCCCCGAGGCTCTCGAGGTGGTCGATGGCGGCGGCCACCGACGGCGAGGCACGGCCCTTCTCGCCGTTGTGCCGGATGCCGGTGAGCGGGCCCGAGTCCACCATCACGCCGGCGCCGGACCACGCCTGCGACGCGTCGAGCGGTTGGTCCTCGGGGTGCGAGTCGGGACGCAGGATCGCCTTGATCGGCAGGCCCAGCGCGGTGGCGAACTCGTGGTCGCGCTCGTCACCCCACGGCACGCCCATGACGGCGCCGGTGCCGTAGCTCATCAGCGCGTAGTCGGCTGTCCAGATGGGGATGCGCTCGCCGTTGACGGGGTTGATGGCGTAACTGCCGATGAACTCGCCGGTCTTGTCCCTGGCGCCTTCCTGGCGGTCGAGCTCGGTCATGTGCTTGGCGCGGTCGACGTAGGCTTCGACCCTCGCGCGGCGGTCCTCGGTGGTCAGCTTGGAGACCAGCGGGTGCTCCGGCGCGAGCACCATGAACGTCGTGCCCCAGAGGGTGTCCGGGCGTGTCGTGAACACGGTTATCGGGTCGCCCTGCTCGCTCGTGAAGGTGACTTCTGCGCCTTCCGATCGGCCGATCCAGTTCGTCTGCATGGTCCTGACGCGCTCGGGCCAGTCGATGCCGGAGAAGTCGAGCAGCTCGTCGGCGTAGGCGGTGATGCGGAAGTGCCACTGCGGCATCAGGCGCCGCTCGATGAGGGCGCCGCTGCGGTCGCCGCGGCCGTTGATCACCTGCTCGTTGGCGAGCACCGTCTGGTCGACCGGGTCCCAGTTGACGACGGACTCCTTGCGGTAGGCCAGGCCCTTCTCGAGCAGCTTGAGAAACAGCCACTGGTTCCAGCGGTAGTACTCGGGGTCGCAAGTGACGACCTTCTTGGTCCAGTCGAACATCGCGCCCATCTGCTGGTACTGCTGCTCCATGCGGGCGATGCGCTGGTAGGTGTAGGTGGCGGGATGCACGTTCTCGCCGGCGCGGGCGGCCGCCACGGCGGCGTTCTCGGCCGGCAGGCCGAAGGCGTCGAACCCGATGGGGAAGAACACGTTCTTGCCGCGCATGCGTTGGAAGCGGGCGTGCGCATCGGCGGGAGCCCATGCGTACCAGTGGCCGACGTGCAGGTCACCGGAGGGGTAGGGGTACATCGTCAGGAAGTAGAAGCGCTCCCTGGTGTCGTCGGTCAGGTCGGTGAGGTAGATCTGATCGTCCTGCCAACGACGCTGCCACTTGCTCTCGATGTCGCCGGGAGCATAGCGAGCAGCGCGCTCCACGCCTCCAGCGATCTGTATGGTGTCGGTCATCGCCTCTCCACTCTCATCTTGCGACTGCTCAAGTATCGCCCACAAGCAAGCGCCCCGACCTTCGGGTCGGGGCCGCCTAGCGACACGGCTTGTTCAGCCGGTCAGCCAGGCGGCTCGACTAGCTGTAGCGATAGTACGGCGGGCCTGATGCGCTCGCCGGCCGGTCGCGACGGACGACTGCCGTGGCTGCCGCACGAAACGCGTTCACGCCCTTGCATGCGCGAATCTTAGACCTAGTACGGCGGGGCGTCAACCGAAAAGGTCCGCACGGTAGACTCCTGAGGTGGAGGCGGACATGGAGTTCGATCTCATCGTCATCGGCAGCGGTCCGGGTGGGTACCACGCCGCGCTGCGCGCCGCACAGCTAGGCTTGAACGTCGCCTGCGTCGAGAAAGCCGACGTTGGCGGGGTCTGCCTGAACGTCGGCTGCATCCCCACCAAGGCCCTGCTGCACGTGGCCGACGAGGTCGCGGGTGCGAAGTACGCCAAAGCCTTCGGCGTCGACTTCGCAGAGCCGAAGATCGACTTCTCGCAGGTCGACGCGTTCCGCGCCGGCGTCGTCAAGAAGATGACCAGCGGCGTCTCCCTGCTCTTCAAGGGCAACAAGATCACGTTGATCAGGGGCGCGGCCCGCTTCGTCGACGCCAACGCCATCGAGGTCGGGGGCGAGAAGCACACCGCCCGCAAGTTCATCGTCGCCACCGGCTCCAGTCCCGCGAGTATCCCGGGCTTCGAGATCGACGGCGCGAGGTTCATCGACTCCACCGGGGCCCTGGACGTCGCGGCCGGCGTGCCGAAGCGCCTGCTCGTCATCGGCGCCGGCGCCATCGGCCTGGAGTTCGCGGACGTCTACAACTCCTTGGGCAGCGCCGTGACGGTCGTCGAGTTGCTCGACCAGATCGCCCCCGCTTCCGATGCCGACGCCGCCAAGGAGCTGCGCAAGGCGCTCGAGAAGAAGGGCATCAAGATCCATACCTCGACGAAGGTCGCCGGACATGAGACCGGCAAGAAGGGCATCGAGGTCAAGGTCGAGGCCGGCGGTAAGCAGGAGGTCATCGGCGCCGACAAGGTCCTCGTCGCGGTCGGCCGCCGCCCCAACGGCAAGGACCTGGGGCTCGAGGCCATCGGCGTCGACGTCGACGAGCGCGGGTACGTGAAGGTCGTCAACGATCACATGCAGACCACGCAGTCGCACGTCTACGCGATCGGTGACGTCGCGCGCGCGCCGCTGCTCGCTCACAAGGCGATGAAGGAGGGCCTGGTCGCGGCCGAGCACGCTGCCGGCCAGCCGAGCGCATACGACACGCTGGTGCCGGCGGTCATCTACACTTCGCCGGAACTCGCCAGCGTCGGGATGACCGAGGAGGAAGCCAAGGAGGCCGGGTTCGAGCTGCGGATCGGCCGCTTCCCGCTGTCGGCCTCCGGGCGCGCGGCCTCGCTGGGGGTCGACAGCGGCGTCGTCAAGTTGATCGGTGACGCCGAGACCGACCTGCTGTTGGGCTTCCACATGGTCGGACCCAACGCTGGGGAGCTGGTCGCGGAAGCCACACTCGCCATGGAGATGGGCGCGACGCTCGAAGATCTCGCCCTGACGCAGCACTCGCACCCGACGCTCTCCGAGGCCATCATGGAGGCCGCCGAGCACGCTCACGGGCGCGCGATCCACATCGCCAACCGGCGCCGCTAAGCGCCAGCAGGGGGACGCCGCCGAAGGCGCTCGGTCAGGTCGTGTAGTCGGCGTTGATGCTGACGTACTCGGGGCTCAGGTCGCAGCCCCAGGCCACGCCGCTCGCCTCCCCCGCATGCAGATCGACCGCTATCGACACCTCGTCGCGGCGCAGCGCTGCCGACACCGCTGCGGCGTCGAATCCCTCGGGTCCGCTGGAGTAGAGCAGCGTTCCCTGCAGTCTGACCTCGATGCGAGCGAGGTCGACCACCGCCCCGGAGCGCCCGATGGCCGCCAGGATCCGGCCCCAGTTGGGGTCGGCGCCGTAGATCGCTGCCTTCACCAGGTTGCTGGCTGCGACGGTGCGGGCCGCGACCCTCGCCTCGTCCTCGCTGCGGGCTCCGGTCACTGCGACCTCGATCAGTTTGGTCGCGCCCTCGCCGTCGCGGGCGACCTTCTTCGCGAGCCTGATGCAGACGTCGGTCAACGCGGCTTCCAGGGCGTCAGGGTCGGCACGTACCTGGCGGGAGCTGAGCACCACCGCCATGTCGTTGGTGGAGGTGTCGCCGTCGATCGTCACCTGGTTGAAGCTCTTGTCGATCACGCGGGGCCACATCGCGCGCAGCTCCTCCTGGGAGATCCGGGCGTCGGTGAGCACGAACGCGAGCAGGGTGGCCATGTTCGGATGGATCATGCCGGCGCCCTTGGCGACGCCGACCACCCTGGCGCCGCTATCGAGCGTGGCGGCGACCTGCTTGTCGCCGGTGTCGGTGGTGAGGATCGCTTCGGCGAACGCGGCGGTGTCGCTGCTCATGTCGGCGACGGCGGCAGGCAGCGCGTCGACCAGCTTCGCGAGCGGCAGCCGCTGACCGATGACGCCGGTGCTGGCGGTCAGCACCTCGTGCACGCGCGAGAGGCCCAAGGCCGACGCGGTTGCGCCGGCCAGATCCTCGTTGTCCCAGGTGCCTTGCTCGCCGTTGGCGCAGTTGGCGTTGCCGCTGTTGACGACGAGCGCGCGCACCGGCATGTCGGAGGCGAAGCGGGCGCGGTTGCGGGAGACGCACGGCGCCTTGACCATGTTGTTCGTCGACACCAGGGCCCAAGCGAGCGGGTGGGGCGAGTAGACCAAGCCCAAGTCCCGCCGGCCGGACTCCTTGATGCCGGCAGTGACCCCTGCGACCTCGAAACCCTCTGGAACCCTCACCGCTGACTGCGCCTCCTCACGGCCACAGGCCGAACCTGTTCAATGCCTGGGTCTCGGCGAACCCGTACGCGACGTTGAACGCCTGCACCGCCTGGCCGGCGGCGCCCTTGCCGAGGTTGTCGATGGCGCAGAAGACCAGCGCGTGCGAGGAGCGCCGATCGAAGCGCGCGCTCAGCAGCGCCCTGTCGGATCCCGCCACTGCCTTCGCCTGCGGCAGCTCCTCCTGCACCGTGATCAGTGGGTCGCCGGCATAGTAGTCGGCGAGCAGCGCCAGCAAGGCGTCGTCGGAAAGCCCGTCGGCTGCGACCTTGACGGTGCACGTCGCTAGGATGCCGCGGTCGATCGCCACGATGTGCGGCGTGAAGCTCACGCGCCGAGTCGCGAACTCACCGCGAGTCCGCAAGGCCTTGCCGAAGGCGGCCGCGCGCCCGACGGTGGCCTCGATCTCGGCCGTGTGGCGGTGAGCCCCCGACGGCTTGTAGGCGCGCGCGTTCTCGTTCATCTCGCTGTAGTGGAGGGCCTGCGACTGCGCGCGTCCGGCGCCCGAGACGCCGGTGATGACGTTGACGACCACCGATTCGCCGAGCAGGCCGCTGGCGGCCAGCGGTGCCAGCGCCAGGCTGCCGGCGGTGGCGTTGCAGCCGGGGCTGGCGATCAGCTCGGCGCCGGGCAACTCGGCGCGGTGGAGTTCGACGAGCCCGTACACGGCCCTGTCGATCAACTCGGGGTGGGGGTGAGCTCCGTACCACGCGGCGTAGGTCTCGCTGTCCAGGCGGAAGTCGGCCGAGAGGTCTACGACCTTGATGCCGGCGTCCATGGCCCTCTTCACCAGCGGGGCGGTGGCGCCGTGCGGGGTGGCGCAGAACAGCACCTCGCTGGCCGCGATCACCTCGTCGTCACCTGAGAAGCGCAGGTCACCGAACAGCCCGGCGAACTGGGGCCAACACGCCGCGACCTGCTGGTCAAGGAACTGGCGGGAGCCAAGGGCGACCAGCTCGACCCCGGCGTGCCGCGAGAGCCGTTCGATCAGCCCGGCGCCCCCGTAACCGCTGGCGCCGAGCACGCCAGCCTTGATGCGCCCCGGCGTCACTGCGCCTCACGCTCGGCGAGCAGCTGCACCAGCACCGCCTTCTGGGCATGCAGGCGGTTCTCGGCTTGGTCGAACACGACGCTGCGCGCGTGATAGACGGCGTCTTCGGTGCACTCCTCGCCGTAGTGGGCGGGCAGGTCGTGCATGAACACACCGTTGGGCGCGAGGTCCTCGAACCACTCCGGCTTGATCGTGTAGCCGGCGAAGTCACGGCGGCGCTTCTCAATCTCGTCTTCCATGCCCATCGAGATCCACACGTCGGTGTAGAGGGCATTGGCGCCGGCGACGGCGGCGCGTGGGTCGTGCGTTATCTCCACCTGGCCGCCGCGCTCCCGTGCGGCCGCCAGGACGCTGGCGTCGGGTTCGTAGCCGGGCGGGCAGGCGACGGTCAGCGCGACGCCGGCCAAGGCGGCTGCGTTGATGTGAGAGTTGCAGACGTTGTTGCCGTCGCCGACATAGGCGAGGCGGAGGCCTGCGAGGCCGCCGAACGTCTCGGTCAGCGTCACGTAGTCAGCAAGCAGCTGACACGGGTGGAGGAGATCGGACAACGCGTTGATCACCGGCACCTGAGCATGTTCCGCCAGTTCGGTCAGCGTCTGGTGGCTGTAGGTGCGCGCCATGATGGCCTCCACCCAGCGCGAGAGGTTGTTGGCGACGTCCCTGATGGTCTCGCGCACTCCCCAGCCGATGAAGTTCTGGCTGAGCAGGACCGAGTGGCCGCCGAGCTGAGCCATCGCGATGTCGAAGGTGGAGCGGGTGCGCAGCGACTGCTTCTCGAAGATCATCGCCAGCGACTTGTGCTTCAACAGCTCCGGCCTGTCACCGGCCTTCCAGCCCTGCTTGAGCTCGATGGCGGTGGCGAGCAGGTTGTCGAACTCGTGCTGGCTCAGGTCCGCGAGCGACAGCAGGTCACGGCCCTTGAGGCTAGGCAACAGCCTGACTTCCATGTGAACCCCTCACCGGCGCGGACCACGTGCGGCGCCCGCGCGGACGCAACACTCTAGCACTGGCGAAGTTCGCCACGAGGCCGCAACCGGGCGTCAGGCACGGCGCTCACGCGGGTGCCAGCAGCGCGAGGTACCATGCGACCAGGGCGTCGCCGAAGAACAGCGCGATCAACCCCCCGATCAGGAGATAGGGACCGAACGGGATCGTCCGCTTGCCGCCGAACAGCGCGCGTCCCAGCAGACCACCGACTGCACCGAGCGTCACGGCCAGGAACAGAGCGACCAGCAGGCTCTCCCAGCCAAGGAAGCCGCCGATCGCGGCTGCCAGCTTGACGTCGCCGAAGCCCATCGCCACCGGCTCGTCGTCACCGGCCGCCGGCTCCGATGCGGCCGTCGCCGTCGCCAGCGGCTTGGTGGCGGCCGTCGCGAGGTCGTGAAGCCACCAGTAGGTGGCGCCGATCAACGCCCAGGCGCCGGCTGCCATCACGCTGCCGGCGATGGCGTCGAAAGTCGGAACGGTGAAGGTGGTGACCGACACCACCAGAGCCGCCAACCATAGGCCGTAGAGCAGGGGCTCCGGTGACCTCAGGGTCTTGCGGGTCAGCAAGTTGAGCAGCACGCTGGCGGCGCCAACGGCGAGCCCGATCCAGACGCCCCCGAAGGCGCCCGCCACGGCCGCCAGGTTCACCTGGTCGAGGCTGAGCGGCCACAGACGCTCTTCGGTGTCGGCGAAGCGGCGCAGCACCAGGGCTCCGATCCGATTGATCAGCGCCAACACGCCGGCGCCCACCAGCACCCCGACCACCGCCTCGAGAGGCGCGGGCAGCATGCCGGAGTCGCGGGCCAAGTACGCCGACAGCACCACCAGCGGGATCGTGGGGAGGGTCAGCACATCCGGCAGCAGGTAGTGCTCGACGTCGATGAGGGCGGCCATGCTCAGCATCGCGAGAACCGCGAGCAGCGCTGCCGTCGCCCCGAGGTGGGTCGGGTCGGGCCAACGCCACACGACCAGCGCGAAGATCGACGCGAACAACAGCTCGACCAGCGGGTAGCGCGCGCTGATCGGCTGCGCGCAGCTGCGGCAGCGGCCGCGCAGGACCAACCACGACAGCACCGGCACCAGGTCGAGCACGCCGAGCCGCCTGCCGCACTTCGGGCAGTGGCTGCCGGGCGAGACAATCGAAGCGCCTCGCGGCAGCCGGTGGATCACGACGTTGGCGAAGCTGCCGACCAGCGCTCCGAGAACCGCGGCGAACGCGACCAGCCAGCCGGTCAGCGCGTCAGCGGACATCACAGAAGGCGCTTGAAGGAGATGAGATCAAGCCGCCGGGGCGAATCGCTGGGACCTGCAAGCGTGCGTGAACGAGAGCACATGAGGCTTCTCATCATGTGGGTGTTAGACTGCCTCCGCTATGAGAAGACTTACCCTCCTGGGCCTCGTTGGTGCCGTCGTGGTCGCGTTCGCGGCTTCCTCCTTGAGCGCTCAGAGCCGCCCGACCAAGGTCGTGTTCGTGGACTCGCAGGCCGCGCTGATGTCGCACCCCTCCGGCGCCGCCGTGAACGCCCTGAGGGAGCAGGCGACCGCCGAGATCAACGATCTCGCGGCCAGCATCAACGCGCTCGAACGGCGCATCGCCGCCGGCGAGCAGCTGTCGGCCGAGGACACCGAGCGCTACCAGACGCTGCAGACCTCGCTGACCGCGATCCAGAACCGCTACCTCGCCGAGATCGACCAGGTAGCTGCGCCGGCCGTTACCGCCGTCAACGAGATCATCGCTCAGCTCGCAGAGGAGAACGGCTACACGATCGTCCTAGACCGCGAGGCCGCGCGCGAAAGCCGGCTTGTCGTGTACTCCGACGGAGACCTGGACATCACGCAGTTGGTGCTCGACCGCCTGGCTGCCCAGTAACCTCAGCGCCCCACAGGCTTGCTGCGGGCTCGTTCGCTGCCTAGCGTTCGAGCCCGGCTTGTTCCTCGTACTCGAGGTGCCAGGCGTCGACCAACTGGCGCTCCTCGTTGCTGAGATCGGCGAAGGCCAGCAGGTCGGGCCGACGGTCGAAGGTGCGCCTGAGGGCCTCGCGGCGGCGCCAACCGGCGACGTCGCCATGGTGTCCGGAGAGCAGCACCTCAGGGACGGCCAACCCGCGGAACTCGGGCGGCCGGGTGAACGACGGGTGGTCGAGCAGCGAGTCCGAGAACGAGTCGGCAGCGTGACTGGCCTCGTCGCCGAGGGCTCCCGGCAGCAGCCGCGTCACAGCCTCGATGAGGCACAGGGCAGGCAGCTCTCCGCCCATCAGCACGAAGTCGCCAAGCGAGACCTCGCGGGTGACGAGCCCCTCGACCCGCGCGTCGAAGCCCTCGTAGCGGCCGCTGAGCAGGCAGAGGTGACGACGTTGGGCCAGCTCCCCGACCAGCTCCTGTGTCAGCGGTTGGCCGGCGGGCGAGAGCAGGATGACCTCGTCGGGCGGCGGCGCCTCGGCGCGCACCTCGTCGATCGCCTGCGCCGCGACGTCGACGCGGATCACCATGCCCGCTCCGCCGCCGTACGGCGCGTCGTCGACGCGGTTGGTGCGATTGCCGGCGAAGCGCCTGAGGTCGCGGGCGTCGACCTCGAGTATCCCCGAGCGCAACGCGCGCGACAGCAGGCCCTCGCCCAGGTAGGCCGTGATCAGGCTCGGGAAGAGACTGTAGATGGTGAAGCGCACTGGCGTCAGGTTAGCGCTTCTAGCGCTCGAACAGACCGGCAGGCGGGTCGCTGAACTCTAGCGCGGCCTCGCTCAGACGCGCGTACGGCGCGTTCAAGGGTGCCAGGACCTGGCCGCCAGCGTCGAGATCGATCTCGACGTAGTCGTTGAGGCCGAAGTGAGCTGACCTGATGGAACCCACGCGAACGCCGTCGACACGGACCTCGAGCCCTCTCAGGCGCTCCTCGGGATCCTCGGCCTGCAGCTCGGCGAGCAGTGCCTCCGGCAGCTCCGCGGGGTCGGCATACAGCTCGGCGTTGACGAGCTCCTGGGCGGCGTTGCGGTCGCGAACGCCCTCGAGGAACACCAACACCTCGTCGCCTGACTGGGACAGGTCGCGGACGCGCAGCCGGCCGGCGCCGGTCACGAACACCGTCTCGAGGGCCTCGAGCGCTTCGAGAGCGGCCTCGCTCACGGGCCTGAAGCGCAGGGCTCCAGCTAGTTGGAAGGTCTTGCCCAGCCGGCCCAGAGGCAGGTGGCCGGACGGTGGGACGCCGCGAGGAGACCTCACGTCGGCGTCACTCGAGCAGCTGGACCTCGACGCGCTGGCGTCCGTCGGCAGCAGCGCGAGCCAGCGTCCTGACCGCGTTGATCACGCGGCCGCCGCGGCCGATGATGCGGCCGGCGTCGGCCTGGGCGCAGGTCACCTCGATCACGAGCGACCGGTCGGAACGTTCGGCGTTCACGACCAGGTTCTCGGGCTCGGCTACGAGGTTCTGCAGGATGTAGGTGACGAGGTCTACCGGCATCTACCCTCCGCGATCATGGCCCTGAAGGCCAAGTTGGTCCCCGCGGGACCCGTCGAGTCAGGCCTTGGCCCGTGCCTCGTGCCGCTTCTTGAAGTTGGCGCGCTTGGCGGCCTGCACGCTGCCAGGCACCTCGACGCCGGTCTTCTCGAACAGGCGGACGACCGTGTCGGTCGGTTGCGCGCCGGTGCCGAGCCAGTGAGCGGCCCTCTCGACGTCGATCTTGAGATGCTCGGGGGTAGTCTGGCGCGGATCGTAGTAGCCGATCTGCTCGATGTAGTCACCCCCGCGCTTGGTGCGACCGTCGACGACGACGACGCGGTAGTGCGGGTTCTTCATGGAGCCCATGCGCATCAGGCGGATCTTGACCATGCTTGCGGTTCCTCCGTGGTGGCTTCGGCCTGGTGCGCCCTGTGCGGGTCGGCTGCGGCCAAGCATGCGCCGGCGACTGACGCCGCGGCGCTAAGCTACCCAGTGTACACGGGAAGCCGCCGAACGCATAGCACACCAGGTTCTGCGAGGAGGGCCGGAGATCGCGCGCTGGGAACCGCTTGAGACCGCCACGTTGCCCAACGGCGAGTCGCTGACGCTCAACCGCCGCGGCGAGGAGTACTCGCTGAGGGTGTCCAACCTCGAGCTCATGAACAGCCGCCAGCACGGCTCCGAGGAGCAACTGGCCGCGTTGGCGCTGGGCGCGCTGCCCACCCTGGCCGGCGCGCGCGTGCTGATAGGGGGCCTAGGGATGGGGTTCACGCTCAGGGCGGCGCTGGACGCACTGCCGAACGACGCCCAGGTCACGGTGGCGGAGTTGGTGCCGGAAGTGGTGGCGTGGCACGCCGATCACCTGGGCCGCCTGGCCGGCGAACCGCTCGACGATCCCCGTGTCTCGGTGAAGGTTGCCGACGTGGCCGAGCTGCTGCGCGCGCGGCGTGAGCCCTTCGACGCGATCCTGCTC
Source organism: uncultured bacterium (assembly GCA_964398985.1). Classification (GTDB taxonomy): domain Bacteria; phylum Deinococcota; class Deinococci; order Deinococcales; family Trueperaceae; genus CAYMRL01. The sequence goes on along the minus strand of CAYNOS010000012.1, from coordinate 34,281 downwards.
GACACCGACAACGGTCCGGAGGGCACGACGCAAGATGGCAACGAGTGGCTCTACTCCGCAAGCGGGTTGGCTGCGGCCAAGGGCGCGTTGAGGCCTGGCGGCGTACTGGCCGTGTGGTCGGTGTTCTCCAGCGAGGCCTTCAGCCGCCGGTTGAAGCGGGCCGGCTTCGAGGTTGACGTGAGGCACGTCCGCTCGCGCGGCAAGAAGGGCAACCGACACGTGATCTGGATCGGGCGAACGTAGACGCGCGGCGAGTTGTTGCAGTATGGACGCTCGAAAGGCAGGTGTGCTCATGAGATCTGTCGATACCTACCTGAACTTCGCCGGCAACGCGAGAGAGGCCTTCGAGTTCTACCGTGAGGTGTTCGGCGGCGAGTTCGAGAGCCGGTTCACCTACGCCGACTTCGGCGGCGTTCCGGCCGGCAACGCCGCGAGCGATCTCGAGCGCATCGCTCACATCTCACTGCGTTTGACGCCGAACTTCGTGCTGATGGGCAGCGACGTCCCGAGTCGTCAGGTGGCGGACTTCTCCGTCGGGTCAAACGCCTACGTCAACCTCAACGTCGAGTCCGAGGAAGAGGGCAGGCGGCTCTTCGCCGCCCTTTCGCAGGGCGGTCAGGTCGAGCACGCTCTCGAGAAGACCGGTTGGGCGGAGCTCTACGGCAGCTGCGCCGACAAGTTCGGAGTGCAGTGGATGTTCAACTACTGGCTCGTCGAGCCTGCCTGAACTGGCGCCTCACAATTCCAACCTGGCGACCAACTCGTCATCCTCGACCTCGCCGGTCTCCACGAACCCGAGCGAGAGGTACAGGTCCTTGGCAACGTCGTTGCCCGGCACGAAGCTCGTCGCGATGTGACTGCCCGGCCCGTGCGGCTGGCTCCTGAGCAGTGCGATCGCCTGCGAGAGCGCCGCGCGGCCGTAGCCCTTGCCTTGGTGCCGCTTGTCGATCATGAAGCGGTACATCTCGTAGTGACCCATCTCGGCGGTACCCCGCTGGTAGCACATCGCGATCATGCCGACCAGTTCACCGTCCGAGTAGATGGCGTAGGGCATCGGGTGGAAGTGATCGGTGGTGAGCGCAACGTAAGCCTCGGCCAGCGTGTAGATGTTGGGCGCCACGAACGTCTGCTGACCCTCGGCGAGCTCGAGCTTGATGCACTGGCTGAAGTCGTCGAAGGTGATCTGCCTGAGTTCGATCATCTCGGCCTCCAAGTGCGCCCATGCGCCTTCGGCGCGCGCTGCACCTCAAGAGCTATGAGGCGTGTGTCAAGTCCTGCTCAGGCTCTGCCGAACCGTCCGCGCTGCGCCCCGCCGCGTCCCGGGGGCCGTTTGCCCATGCGCTTCATCAGGTCGCGCATCTGCTCGAAGTTCTTGATCAACCGGTTGATGTCCTGCACGGTAGTGCCTGAACCTCTGGCGATGCGCTTGCGGCGGCTGGCGTTGAGAACGCGCGGCGACCGGCGCTCTTCGTCGGTCATGCTCGAGATGATCGCCTCGACGCGGCCGATCTCGCGCTCGTCGATGTTCGCTCCCGGCGGCATCAGCTTGCCGGCGCCGGGGATCATCTTGAGCACGTCGGTCATCGAGCCCATCTGCTTGATGCGGCGCATCTGCGTGAGCATGTCCTGCAGCGTGAAGTCCGAAAGTGCGCGGCGGTCGTCGATCTCGTCATCGCCCTCGAGCGCCTTGGCCTTCTCGATGAGGGTCAGCACGTCCCCCATGCCGAGGATCCGGCCGGCCACGCGGTCGGGGTGGAACGGCTCGAGCCCGTCGATGCGCTCGCTCATGCCCGCGAAGTAGATCGGCTTGCCGGTGACGTGCTTGGCCGACAGGGCGGCGCCGCCTCTGGCGTCGCCATCGAGCTTGGTCATGATCAAGCCGGTGACGCCGACACGCTGGTCGAAGGTGCTGGCCACCGGCAGCGACTGTTGGCCGGTCATCGCGTCGACCACCAGCACGCGCTCGGTGGGCTTGAGAAGCGTCGCGAGGTCGGCGAGCTCGCCCATCAACTCCTCGTCGATCTGCAGGCGTCCGGCGGTGTCGACGATGACGAGGTCGCGGAAGTCGCGCCTGAGATGGTCGCGCAAGCGCGCGTCGACCTGGGCCGGCTTCTCGCCGTCGTTGACCTCGAAGACCGGCACGCCGATCTGCTGGCCGAGGACCCGGAGCTGCTCGCGCGCCGCTGGGCGCTGCGTGTCGGCGGCCACCAGCAGCACGCGGCGGCCCTGCGACTTGTACTTGTAGGCGAGCTTGCCGGCGGTGGTCGTCTTGCCGGCGCCCTGCAGGCCCATCAGCAGCCACACGTTGCCGTCCGAGCGCAACGTCGGCTGCACGGCCTTGCCGCCGAGCACTTCGACGAGCTCCTCGTGAACGATCGAGATCACGCGCTGGTCGGGCGACAGCGACATCAGCACGTCGGAGCCGATCGCCTTCTCCTGCACCCGCTGGGTGAACTCGCGAGCGACCTCGAGGTTGACGTCGGCCTCGAGCAGCGCGACGCGCACCTCACGCAGCGCTGCCTTGACGTCGGCCTCGCTCAGGCGGCCGCGGCCGCGCAGGCCGTCGAAGACTGACTGTAGACGTTCGCCTAGGCTCTGGAACATGGTCTTACGGCCGCGGCTCTCACGGCGTGGCGGCCGGCGGCTAGGTTATGCGGTGGGGGTGGGGGCGTCAACCGGTCGTGCGTCTCTGAGGCTGCGGCGCAGCCCTACTCGGGCTGGGTCACCTGGACGCGGTTGTTGACGCCGGCGATCTCGAGCACCATGACACCGTCGCAGAGGATCTGTTCTGGACCGACCAGCGGGCCAACGGGCACCGGGCAACCAACGAAGATGTCGGGTTGGCTGAGCGTGATCACCGTGCCGTCAGGGACCGCTCGGTCAGGGCGAGCGTCGGCGATCAGCGGCTCAGCGTTGTCGGAGAAGTCGTTGCCGCCGGGGTTGGCCGCGGTGCCGAAATCGATCGTCTGAGCGTCGCCGAGGATGACCAGCGCGCTGCCTCCATTGCCGATCACGGCGGTGTCGCGCATCGTCAGGGTGTCACCCAGCGGGATGCTCCACAAGATCCCTTCGGCCTGGTTGGCCTGGACGGTCGCCCCGTCGAACGCGAGGCTGGCGCTGCCGCCTTGGAAGAGGTCGGCCACCAGCCCGATGAAGTTCTCGTTCAGCTGCGTGCCGGGCCCGATGGTGACGGCTGGCGAGCCTTGCATGTGCACGCCGGCGTAGGCATTGCCATGGACGAGCGCATCCTCGATCTCGAGCCGCGCGGAGCCGTACACGCTCACGGCGCTGTTCGAGCCGCCAGGGATGCCGCTGCCGTTGTCGAGGTACTCGCCGCCGGTGATGGTCAGCGAGGCCTCGTCACTGGCGTCGACCCCCGGGTGGTTGCGAGCGACCTGCGCGTCGATCAGCGTGACGACCGCTTGGTCAACGGCCATCACGCCGATCGCTTGGTTGTCGACGATCGCACCGCCTCGTATCGTCAGCTCGGCGTCGCCTCCGGCGATGACACCGATTTCGCCGCTACCGGACACGGTAACGCCCGCGAACTCTACGGAGCCGTCGGGTCCCACGATTGCTCCAACCTCGAAGCCCGCGATGACCACACCCAGCAGCGCCGCGTCGCCTGCGAAGACCAGAGCAGCGTTCGTGTCAAAGCCGATGGGGCCGGCCAGGCGCACGAGGTTCCCGTCCCCCGTGATCGTCACTCCGGACGGCACGTTGGGGGCAGCCTCCGGCGGCAGGCCGACGAAGTTGGGCCACACCTCGCCCGTGCCGGTGTCGTAGGTGCCTGACGCGAGATGAATGGTGTGCCCGGCCTCAGCCAGCGTCAACGCGTGCGTCAAGGTCTGGTACGGCTCGCCGGCCGTGCCCGGGTTCGCGTCGCTGCCGCTCACGGGATCGACGAAGTAGTCCACCACTGCGGTGGGACCGGCGCAGCCGGCCACCAGGGCGAGAAGAGCGAGGGCGGCGAGGCCCAAGCTGGCGGCACCCTGGGTGCTCGATGGCGGCTTGTGACGCGTCATGCCTGGCTCCGATCTCGTCGATGGCGCAAGGGGACGTCGTGCTGGGACGGTGGCTCGGATGATAGCGCGTCAGGCGCTCCGTGTCGTGGCAGGTTCCGCCGGCGACCCTAGGCTCCCAGGTAGACGCGCTTGATGGCCTCGTTCTCGCGGAGTTCGGCGGCCGGGCCGGCCAGCGCCACGCGCCCGCCCTCGATGACGTAGGCGCGATGCGCGACGCCCAGCGCCAGCACCGCGTTCTGCTCGACCAGCAGGATGCTCACGCCCTCGGCGTTGAGACGTACCAGCGACTCGGCTACCTCGGTGGCCAGCAGCGGGGAGAGGCCGAGTGTCGGCTCGTCCAGGATCAACAGCCTGGGGCTCGACATCAAGGCGCGACCGATGGCGAGCATCTGCTGCTCGCCTCCCGAGAGGCTGCCCGCCATCTGGTGCTGGCGTTCGCGCAAGCGCGGGAACAAGCTGTAAACGTGCTCGAGTTGCGGCTCGTCTGGTTGTCCCATGGCGCCCAGCTCGAGGTTCTCGAGCACGGTCATGCGTGGGAACACCTCGCGGCCCTCGGGGCAGTGCGCCAATCCGGCGCGGACGCGCTGTGCCGGACTGGCGCCGGCGACGTCGCGACCGAGGAGCTCGATGCGGCCGGCAGCGAGCGGCAACATCCCCGATACGGCCCGCAAGGCCGTGGTCTTGCCGGCCCCGTTGGCGCCCACCAGGGCCACCAGCTCGCCGTGGCCGACCCGTAGGTCGAACCCGTTGAGCGCCCTGACGCGACCGTAGCTGACGCCCACACCATCGAACCGCAGGGCATCGCCGGCGACCTCGCGAGCGACGACGGCGGGGCTGAGTTCTCCGCCGACTCCCATGTAGGCCTGGATGACCTTCGGGTCGTTGGTGACTTCGCGGGGAGGACCTTCGGCCAGCTTGACGCCGTAGTCCATCACGACCAAGCGGTCGCAACCTCGCGCCATCGTCTGCATGTGGTGATCGATGACGACGACCGTGGTTCCGGCGTCGCGGATGGCGTGCACCAGGTCCATGGTGCTGTTCGACTCGGTCTCGTTCATGCCGGCGAAGGGCTCGTCGAGCAGCAGCAGCCTCGGCGCGGCCGCGAGGGCCAGGGCGATCTCCAACACCCGCTGGTCGCCGTACGGTAGTCCGCCGGGCAGCGAGTCTTGACGGTCGCTGAGGCCGACGGTGTCGAGCACGGCGTCGATGTGGCGGCGCAACTCGCGCGCTTCGGCTGCCCGCGACCCGAACAGCGCTCGCACCACGCCTCCGCGCTCCTTGAGGTGGGCGGCCACGCCGACGTTGTCGCGCACGCTCAACTGCGGGAACACGCGCGTGTGCTGGAAGGTCCTGACCATGCCGCGGCGTGCCAGGCGGTGCGGTAGCCAACCGGTGACGTCTTCGTCGAGGAACTTGACGCTGCCGGCGGACGGCTTGAGGTAGCCGGTGAGGAGGTTGAAGGTGGTGGTCTTGCCGGCGCCGTTGGGACCCACCAGGCCCAGCACCTCGCCCTCCTCGACGTGGAAGGAGAGGTTCGACACCGCGCTGAAGCCTCCGAACGAGCGCGACAAGCCCTCGACGTTCAGGATGTCGGCCATCAGACCCTGGCTCTCCGGCGCGGCGCTCCGAGGAAGGCGGCCAGGCGCCTCACCCCGCCGACGATGCCCGTCGGCAACACCACGATCACCGTGATCAGCACCACTCCGTAGATGACGTGAGACAGAGCGGGGGAGAAGTTGCGCAGCAGCGAGCTGGTCACGGTCAGGAAGATCGGCCCGACGATCGGACCCAGGAAGGTCCCGGCGCCGCCCAGCAGGTTCATCACGAACAGGTCGAAGGAGTCCACGAATGTGAAGGCGTCGGGGCTGATGAACGCCGAGTAGTGCGCGTACAGCGAGCCGGCGACGCCCGCGATGGCTGCCGCCAACACGAACGCGGTCACCTTGGTGCGGTAGGTCGCGATGCCGACCGACTCGGCGAGGTTCTCGTCGCCCTTGATCGCCGCCAGCGCGCGCCCGAAGCGTGAGCGCGCCAGGCGCCAGCGCAGCAGCAACGTCAGGACGGCGAAGGACAGTGCCAGGTAGTAGAAGCCGACCTTGAAGACGATGGACCTGAAGGTGTGGCTGAAGCCGAACAACTCGATCGACGCGAACGGGATGCCGGGGAGCCCCATCGGCCCGCGGGTGAGTCCGACGAGGTTGGTCATGAGGATGGTGGCGATGATGCCGGTGATGAACGTGACCACCGAGAAGTAGTGGCCCTTGAGGCGTAACGCCGGTACGCCGATGATCAACCCGGCCAGGGCGGCGGCGACGAAAGCCGCCAGCAGGCCGGCAGGGAATGACGCTCCCTCCCTCACCAGGATCGCGGAGGCATAGGCACCCACGCCCATGAAGGCCGCGTGACCCAGCGAGATCATGCCGGCGCCCCCGACCAGCAGATCGAGGCTCGCGACCAGGATGATGTTGATGGCGATGATCACCAGCAGGTGCTGAGCGGCGAGCCCGGTGAAGAAGTGCGGAGCGTAGATGGCGGCGGCCAACCCGATCAACACCAACAGGGGCTGCCAGGGAAAGCGGCGTGCGCTGGCCGTCGCGGCCGAAGCCACCGAGGGTTGGCGCGTCACAGCTTCGCTTCCTGCTCGCCGAACAGGCCCCGTGGCCTGACCAGCAGCACTGCCACCATCAACAGGAAGGCGGTCAGTTCGGCGTACTGGGTGGAGAGCAGGCCGCCGGTCAGGTTCTCGGCCAAGCCGACGATGATGGCGCCGACGATCGCGCCGGGCACGCTGCCCATGCCGCCGAAGATCACGATCGCGAACGCCTTGATCACTACGGTGGCGGCGATGTGGGGGTCAAAGGCGTTGACCGCCGAGGCCAACGTGCCCGCCGCCCCTGCCAGCGCGCCGGCCAAGGCGAAGGCGGTCAGCTCGACGCGGAACGGGTCGATGCCTATCACCAGCGCGCCGCCCCGGTTCTGCGAGACGGCTCGCAGCGACTTGCCCAGCGGACTGCGCTTGAGGAACAGCCAGACGGAGGCAACCAACACCACCATCGAGCCTGCCAGGAACGCCTGATAGCCGGTCCAAGTGGCTCCGCCCAACGCGATCCTCGCGCCCGGGAACGGGTTGCGCACCAATCGGTACTCGGCGCCGAAGACCATCAACGCCAGGTTCTGCAGGATCAATAGCAGTCCGAGCGCCGCGATGAACGTGGTCGCACCGCTGAAGCGCCGGAGCGGTCGGTAGACCGCCACGTAGTTCGTGACCGACAGGAGACTGGCTGCCGCCATCGCCAGCGGGATGGCCAGGAAGAAGCCGAGCCCCAGCTGCGAGGTGGCGTAGAAAGCGACGTAGGCACCGACCATGTAGAGGGCGCCCTGCGAGAAGTCGGCGATGTCGAGGACGCCGAGGATCAGCGTCAGGCCCAGCGCCACCAGCGCGTAAAGGCTGCTGGTGTGCAGCGCGTTGAGCACCAACTGGAGAACCGTGTCCACGTGTCGCCCGCAGCTGCCTCAGCCGTGGCGCGCGAGCACACCGCTCTCGGCCAGGTCGTTCCAAACCTCTTGCGCGACGATCTTGCCGCCACGCAGCTCGAAGCGGTCGATGAACCTGATGTCGGCGAACGCTTCGCCGTGCAGGTTCTCCCCGTAGAGCGTGCCTCTGATATAGACGATGTCGGCCTCGCCGACGGCGAAGTGCTCGGTAGCCGTTATGCGCTTCTTGACCCAGCGGTAGCGGCCGCCGGCCGCCCTGACCATCTCGTCGAGCGAGGCGTATGCGGCGCCGGGAAACCTCATAGTCACGTCGTGGGCAAGATAGGTGCGGGCGCGTGCCAGGTCGCGTTCTTCCATGGCCGCGAGGAACGCGGAGGCCACGCTGTCCGGCGTGCCAACCCGGGGATAGTCTTCCGTCATGCTCCTCCGCTCGCAAGCTGATGGGTGGTGGGTCGCTTGCGGCAGGCCCACCACCCGAGTGCTGTCAGCTAGTTCAGTTGCACAGATCGTCGCGCGCGATGACGGCCGGGTCAAGCTCCACGTAGTCCCTGCCCGCCACCAGCACCTTGCCTTGGTCGACGCTGTAAGCGGCGACACCGGCGCGCATGTTGGCCTGTCCGCACTGCTCGAAGCCGTAGCGCCCATAGGGCATGTCGAACTCGGCACCGGACAGGATGGCGGCCATGACTGCCCCCGCGTCGGTGCTGCCCGCGGCCTCCATGCCTTGGCGGATGAGGTTGATGGTGCCCCAACCCCAGGCGTGGTTCATCTCGGCCGGGCGGCCGCGGTTCTCGCGGAATGCCCGGTCCAGCTCGACGGCCATCGGCTCGTCGAGGACGTCGAACGTGCGCGTGGTCTGGCCGTTGTCGTAGAACCACGGCGAGTAGAAGCCATCATCGAGGTCGCCCACAGCAGTCTGGTAGGCCTCGGTATTGAGCAAGTCGGAGCCGTAGACCGGGAGGTCGAGACCCAGCTCGTCGTGCTGCAGAGTGATGCCGATCATCTCGTTGGCCAAGCCGATCGCGACGATCGCGTCGGCGCCGGAGTCACGTGCGCGAGTCAGCAGCGTGCGGTAGTCGGTGGCGCCGAACGCGAAGTACTCGGGCTCGGCCACGAAGCTGCCGCCGAGGCTTTCGGCGACCTGCTTGAACTCCTCGACCATCGAGCGACCGAAGTCGGTGTTCTGCGCCATCGCGAAGAACGTGGTGTGACCGTTCTCGACCACGGCGTACTTGGCCATCGGAGCCATCTCGATGAGGGCCTTGGGGCCGAGGCGGATCGACATGTCGGCGCCGCTCGACTCGCGCGAGGCGCCGGTCAGGTCGTCAGCGTAGGCGTAGATGAACTGCGGGATGTCGAAGGCCGCGAACAGCGGCTGTGCGGCCAGCGCGGCGGAGCTGCAGAACGAACCGCCGACGAACGCCGCCTGGGCAACGATCAGCCGATTGCTGGCTTCGGTGGCCGCTTGCGGGTTGCACTGGTCGTCCTCGAAGATCAGCTCGAAGACGTAGTTCTGTCCACCTACCGTGATGCCGCCGGCCTGATTGATCAGTTCGACGGCGAGCTCCGCGCCCTCCTGCACCGCGATGCCCTCGGCCGCGGCAGCTCCCGAGAGCGGCAGGACGAAGCCGACCTTGATGGTCCCTTGGGCCGCTGCCGTCCCCATAAGCCCCAGGACAGCCAGTAGTGCGGCGGCCAGGTACCACTTGATCCGTCTCGCCATCGGTTTCGCTTCGTTCATCGCGTCTCCTCCTCTTCCTCTCATGCTTTCGCCGTCGTGTGGTAGTCGGTGATGAACTCGAGTCGGCCGCTGGCGGGTCGCCCCTCGACGAGCACGCAGCGGATATCAGCGGCCACGGCCCGGTTCACGAGCGTGGCGAGCGGGTTGCGAACGGGCCTCAGGTTAGGTGACTCGGCGTCGTAGAGAACGACGTCGGCGCGCTTGCCGACGGCGATGCTGCCCAGCTCCGCGTCCAGCCCGAGAGCCTTGGCGCCGTTCAGCGTGGCCATCGTGAAGAGCTCGGCGGGGGTCGGGAAGGTCGGATCCCTGCGAAAGGCGCGGATGGCGCGGCTCACGAACTCCATCTCGCGCAACAGGTCGGGCGAGGCGAGCATCCCGTTGTCGCTGCCCAGCGCAACGGTGACCCCGGCCGCGACCATGCGGTCGATCGGCGGCAGCCCGATGCCCATCACCGACTGCATCCGGGGCGCTACGACCACGGGGATGCCGGCTGCTGCCACGAGTGCGAACTCCTCGTCGGTGCCATTGGTCATGTGGACGATGTGGTCGGGCCGTAAGAGCCGCACGACGCGCTCGACGTCGCTCTCGCCGAAGCGGCGACGGCAGATCTCCCGGTAGCGGTCGGTCTCGACACAGTGGGTGGCCAGCAGCTTGCCGCGCTCCCTGACGAGTCGGGCGGTGTCGGCCAAGCCCTCGTCGGTGACGTCGAACGCTAGCGGCACCGACCAGCCCGGCACGCTCTCGATCAGCTTCTCGAACTCGGCCACGAGCTCCGGCGAGAGACCGCCCCGATTGGCCTCGAGATCGGCCTCGTCGTGCGGAGGATGGGTAGCGTGGCGCCCGAATGCCACCGACCTCAGCGGCAATCCGGAGAGCGCCCGTCCGAGCAGGTCGAGGCCGTGTCCACCGCCCTCGCGGAAGTCGGCGAAGGTGGTGGTGCCGGAGCCGAGCATCACGTGAGCGGCGTCGCGTATGGCGGCTACCACCGCGTCGTCCTCGGTCTCTGCCAGCAGTCTCACCTTCACGCCGTCGGGAGGCATCACCACGCGCCAGGAGTCGAGCCCGAAACCGTCCTCCTTGCCTACGACGTCGCCGATGTGCGTGTGCGCGTTGACGAACGCCGGCGCGGCGATCAGCCCCCCGCCGGCCACGACAGCCATGTCGGCGGGCGGCGGTTCGCCGTCCAGCGCGCGGACGCGACCCTCGCCAACGTAGATGGTGGTGTGCTCCACGACCTGCATCGCGTCGCCCACGACCGCCGTCACGTCCGCGATCGCGTACTCGACGGGCGTAGTGGATGACGGGCTATGCCGGTTCGCGAAGGACAAGACAGGATCCGTTTCGGCCGCGGGTGCGGCTGTCAGCGTCGACTAGCGTTCGGCTCACTTTACGAGGCGGCACTGGGGGTGTCAATATAACGACATGATGTCCGTACCTTTCGGTCTGGTAGCGGTCCGGAGATAGGTCGGTGAACGCACTAGACCGCAGTCATCCCCTGCCGTACTACTACCAGCTGAAGCGGATCCTCTTGGAGCTGATCGACTCTCACGAGTGGGACGAGACCACCCCCCTGCCGACGGAGAGAGAGCTCCAGGAGCGCTTTCAGGTCAGCCGCTCGGTGGTGCGCCAAGCACTCGCCGAGCTGGTTCACGAAGGCCACGTCGTGCGCCGCCAGGGTCGCGGGACGTTCGCGCTGCCGCGCAAGGTCCGCCACAACCCGCAGCCCGACAGGGTCATGACCAACGGCCTCTCCGGCTACCTGAAGGTCCACGGGATGACGTCGACCACGCGCTTGTTGAGCCGCGCTGTCACCGAGCCGGACGCAGTGGCCGCCGCGGCGCTGGAGCTTCAGCGCGGAGACAAGGTGCTCCGCTTCGAGAGGCTGCGCTTGGCTGACGACGTGCCCATAGGGCTTCACACGGTCTCGGTACCGCTGTCCACCGCGGGCGCCGGCACCGAGGCTTTGGCGGACGACGACCTGCTCTACGGCGAGGTCGGCCACGCCTCCATGGACTACCTGCATGAGCGTCTCGGCCTCGCCATCGGCTCGAGCAGCCGGACGATCGGCGCCACCCTCCTCGACTCGCATCACGCCCAGGTGTTGAGGAGTCCCGCCGGCGCGCCCGCGCTCAGCGTCCGCCGCGTGGTTCGGGACACTGACGGCAGGCCGATAGAGTACTTCGACGCGATCTACTGTGGTGAGCTGTTCGAGTACTCGTTGGAGTTTGATCACAAGTGAGCGCTCGGAGCACCGCACGGCCACTGGACCTGCCGGAGCGTGTCGAGATCGTCGAGGTCGGACCGCGCGACGGGCTGCAGGGCGCCGCCAAGGTGCTCCCCACCGAGGAGAAGCTCGCGTTGATCATCGGGCTGATCGAAGCGGGCGTGTCGCGGCTCCAGGTCGCCTCCTTCGTCAACCCCGCACGCGTGCCTCAGATGGCCGACGCCGAGGAGCTCATCGCGCGCCTGCCGCAGACCGAGGGCGTCGCCTACTCGGCGCTGGCGCTGAACCGGCGCGGCGTAGAGCGCGCCGCCGCCACGGGCTTGCGTCACCTGGACGTGTCGATGTCGGTGAGTGACGCCCACTCGCGCAGGAACGCGGGGCTTGGCGTCGAGGACGCCGAGGCGGAGCTGCTGGCCAACGTGGAGCTAGCGCGTGATGCCGGCATGACCGTGCGTGGCGGACTACAGTGCGTGTTCGGCGCGAGCGTGGGAGAGGTGATACCCGCCGAGCGGATCGCTCGCGTTGCCGCCCGCCTCGCCGAGGCCGGCGCCGCCGAGATCGCCATCGCCGACTCCGCCGGCCTTGCCGACCCGCAGTCTCTCGCCGCGGTGCTGCAGGTCGTCACCGCGGAGACAGCCGGCGTGCCACTGGTCCTGCACCTGCACGACACGCGGGGCCTCGGCATCGCCAACCTGGTGACGGCCATGCAACTAGGCGTGGCGCGCTTCGACACGGCGTTCGGCGGCCTCGGTGGCTGCCCGTTCATCCCTGGGGCGGCCGGGAACGTCGCCACCGAAGACGTCATCGCGATGCTGGACGCCATGGGCGTGAGCACAGGCGTCGACGTCGCGGGGGTATGCCGGGTCTCGGCACGCGCCCAGGCGCTGCTGGGCGCGACCTTGCCGAGCCGCGTCTACGAGCTGTGGCGGCGCGAGCACGCCGGCTCCGACGACCAAGCGCCCGCCGCCGGCCCAGCTACAGGGAACGCGCCCGCACCGCGCGGGGCGACAGCATGAGCGCTAGGACGGCCGCCGAGAAGCTGCTGTCGCGCAAGGCGGGCGAGGACGTGCGCGCCGGCGACATCGCGGTCGTGCCGGTCGACGGGGCCTTCGCCACCGACACGACGGCGCCGCTGGCGGTCAAGGCGTTCGAGGCGATGGGCGGCGAACGCGTCTGGGACCCGCAGCGCGTGAGCCTCGTTCTCGATCACGCCACACCCGCCCCCAACGAGCGCATCGCCAGCCTGCACGTGATGATCCGCGAGTTCGCCAGGCGTCACGGGACTCACTTCTACGACGTGGGCGCGGGCATCTGCCACCAACTGATGATGGAGAACGGACACGTCGCGCCCGGCGACCTGTTCGTCGGCGCCGACTCGCACACGCCGACGCTCGGCGCGGTCGGCGCGTTCGCCATCGGGGTGGGCTCGACCGACCTCGCCGCCGTGATGCTGCGCGGGCGCATCTGGCTCAAGGTGCCGCGCACCGTGCGCATCGAGCTCTCCGGTGACCTGCGGCGCGGAACCTACGCCAAGGACGTGATCTTGCACCTGGTGGGGCGACTCGGCATCGCCGGTGCCAGCTACGAGTCAGTCGAGTTCGCAGGCGCGACGGTGGCCGGGATGACCCTCGCCAGCCGCATGGTGCTCGCGAACATGGTCGCCGAGATGGGCGCCAAGACTGCCTTCGTCGATCCCGCCGGGCTCGCGCTGCCCGCCGCGCTGGCCGGCCGCGACCTGCCCGCTTGGCGGGAACTCGTCGCCGACGAAGGCGCCGACTACCGCGCGGTTCACCGCGTCGACGTGAGCGACCTGGGCCCGCAAGTGGCGGCGCCTCATCTGCCCTCGAACCTGCGCGACGTGCGCGAGCTCACGGGCACCCGGGTCGACATGGCCTTCATCGGGTCGTGCACGAACTCGCGCCTCGAGGACCTGCACGTGGCCGCGAGCATCGTGCGGGGCCGCAAGGTCGCGCCCGGGGTGCGGCTGATCGTCACAGCTGCCTCCCGACGCATCTTCGATCTAGCCCTCGCCGACGGCACCGTGCAGACGCTCTCACAGGCGGGCGCAACCTTCATCACGTCGGGCTGCGGGCCGTGCGTCGGCACCCACCAGGGCGTGCCGGGCGACGGCGAGACCGTCATCTCGTCGACCAACCGCAACTTCAGGGGCCGCATGGGCAACCCCAACGCGGACACGTACCTCGCCTCCCCCGCGGTGGTGGCGGCAGCGGCGGTCGCGGGTGAGCTGGTCGACCCGGCGGAGTTCCTGCCTGCACAGGGCGGGGTCGCGGCGTGACGCGCCAAACTGCTGCGGTAGTCGGCGCGCGCGGCGGGGCGCAGGCGTGAGCGCCTCGAACCCGGCGTTGCCGGTGGTGACGGGACGCGCCCACGTGCTGGGCGACGACATCGACACCGACCGGATCATCGCCGGTAAGTACACCAAGACGCTGGACCTGAGCTCGCTGGCCGAGCACCTCCTGGAGGATTACGATCCTGAGCTGGCCAAGCGCATCAGGCCCGGGGACGTGCTGGTGGCCGGGGAGAACTTCGGCATCGGCTCGAGCCGCGAGCAGGCGCCGGTGGCCATCAAGGCGGCCGGGGTGGCGTGCGTGCTGGCCCGCTCGTTCGCCCGCATCTTCTACCGCAACGCCATCAACATCGGCCTCATCGTCGTCGAGGTGCCCGAGCACGACGTCGCCGACGGCGAGAGCGTGACGGTCGACGTCAACCGGGGCGTGGTGACCAACATCAGCCGCTCGACGAGCTACCGCGCCACGCGCATGCCTCCAGTGATGGGCAGCATCCTGGCGGCGGGCGGCCTGGTGCCGTACCTGCGCGCGGGCGGCGACTACGGCGTCGGGGGCGAGGAGTGAGTCTAGGCTCCCTCGACGGCGTGAAGGTCATCGAGTTCACCCAGGCGGTGCTCGGCCCCACCGCCGGGATGGTGCTGGCGGACCTCGGCGCGGACGTCGTGCGCGTCGAGCCGGCGCCCGCCGGCGACCCGACGCGCGAGCTGCGCGGCTTCGGCATGGGCTACTACCCGTTCTTCAACCGCAACAAAAGGAGCGTCGTCATCGACGTCAAACACCCGGACGGCAAGGCTGCCGTGGAGCGGTTACTCGCGACCAGTGACGTGCTGATCGAGAACTTCGCGCCGGGCACGATGGCGCGCCTGGGCCTGGGACCCGACGAACTGCTCGCCCGCCTGCCGCGGCTGATCTACCTGAGCCTCAAGGGCTTCATGGCCGGTCCCTACCAGGACCGCATCGCCCTCGACGAGGTCGTGCAGATGATGTCCGGGCTGGCCTACATGACTGGGCCGAGGGGCAACCCGCTGCGCGCCGGCGCCTCGGTCATCGACATCATGACCGGCGTCTACGGAGCTCTCGGGGCCGTCCTGGCGCTGCGCGAACGCGACGCCACCGGCAAGGGACAACTCGTCTCGTCGGCCCTGTTCGAGACGGCGGCGTTCGTCATGGGGCACCACCTAGCGTACGCGGCGGCCTCGGGCGAGGAAGTGCCGCCGATGCCTGAGCGGGTCAGCGCCTGGGCCGTCTACCACCAGTTCCGCACCGCCGATGATCAAGGCATCTTCATCGGCGTGACGTCCGACAAGCAGTGGCGGCGCTTCTGCCGAGAGTTCGGTCGCGACGACCTGGCCCATGACCCGCGCCTCGCCACCAACAACGACCGCATCGCCGAGCGCGAGTGGCTGTTGCCCGAGCTACGCCGAGTCATCGGCGGCCTCACGCTGGAGCAGGCGGCGGACGCCTGTCAGCGCGCCGAGTTGCCGTTCTCGCCCATCGCCAGACCCGAGGACCTGTTCGACGACCCGCAACTGCTCGCCGGTGGCAGCCTGCTGGATACGGTGTTCCCTGACGGGACGCGCACGAAGCTGCCGGCGCAGCCGCTGGCGCTTGACGGAGCGCGTCCTGGACTGCGTCTGCAGCCACCGCGACTCGGCGAGCACACGGCCGCGGTGCTGCGCTCCGTCGGCTACGACCAGAGCGAGATCGACGAGCTGGCCGCTGCCGGCGTGATCGTGATCGAAGAAGAGCTGGCTGCCGAATCGTGTTCGGCGGCCGACCATGGAGGCGGCACATGAGCGCAGACCAACCCTTCGACCTAATCATCAAGAACGTCAGGTTGGTGCGGCCCGGGCAGTCGGGGACGCCGGCCACCGACGTCGCCGTCAAGGACGGACGCTTCGCGCGCATCGAGCCGGACATCGATCCGGCCGGCTCCCACAAGGTCGTAGACGGTCGGGGCCTCTACGCGTTCCCGGGTCTGGTGGACGCCCACATGCACGTCGGCATTTACTCGCCCTTGCAGGAGGACGCCGTCACCGAGAGCAAGGCCGCGGCCATGGGCGGTGTCACCTCGGCGCTGACGTACTTCAGAACCGGCGATTACTACCTGAACAAGGGTGGCCCCTACCGCGACTTCTACCCTGAGGTCCTCGCGCTCTCTGAGGGCCGTTACTGGGTCGACTACGCCTACCATCTGGCGCCGATCAACCGCACGCACATCGACGAGATGCCCGGCCTGCTCGAGGACTTCGGCGTGTCATCGTTC
Organism: uncultured bacterium; assembly: GCA_964398985.1. GTDB lineage: Bacteria > Deinococcota > Deinococci > Deinococcales > Trueperaceae > CAYMRL01. The sequence continues at coordinate 18,221 of CAYNOS010000012.1, read as the reverse complement.
AAGATCTTCATGTTCTACGGTGGCCACGGCCTTCACGGGCGCTCGGCGACCCAGCGCAACTTCCTCCACCTCGAGGAAGGCGAGAGCTACGACTTCGCCCACTTCGAGTTCATCATGCGGCAGCTGGCCCGGATGCTGGAGCGCTACCCAGACAAGCGCGAGCAGATCTCGCTGAGCCTCCACTGCGAGATCGCCGACATCCTCAACGCCTACACCGCCATCGTCGAGCGCGAGGGCAAACTCACCGGCCTGCACGCGTACAACGCTGCGCGGCCCCCGCACTCCGAAGGCCTGGCGGTGTTCATCGCCTCCTACCTGGCCCACGAGACCGGCGCCGCCAACATCAACCTCTTGCACCTCAGCTCGCGCAAGGCCCTCGAAGCGGCCCTGATGATGCGAGACCTGCTGCCGCACATCGACTTCCGGCGCGAGGTCACGGTCGGTCACCTGCTGCTCGACGTCGACAGTCCCGCCGGGCCCCAAGCCAAGGTCAACCCGCCGATTCGCCCCCGCGAGGACGTCGAGTACCTATGGGAGCGCGTGCTGGCCGGCGACGTCGACTGGATCGTCAGCGACCACGCCTGCTGCAAGTCGGAGCACAAGGTCGCTTCGGAGAACCCGGATGACATCTGGCTCGCCAAGTCGGGCTTCGGCGGGACCGAGTACCTGCTCTCCGGCCTCTTCAGCGAGGGCAGCAAGCGCGGCCTCAGCCTGAACCGCATGGCGGAGCTGACGAGCCAGGCCCCGGCGCGGCGGTTCGGCCTGGCCAGCAAAGGAGACGTCGCCGTCGGCCTCGACGCCGACCTGGTGCTTCTCGACCCCAACGAGACCTTCGTGGTGCGCGCCGCCGATTCGGAGTCGGGCCAGGGATACACGCCGTTCGAGGGGCAGGAGCTCACGGGGCGCGTGAAGCAGACCTACCTGCGCGGCGAACTGGTCTACGACGGCACCGAGGTCGTCGGAGAGGCGCGGGGGCGGTACCTGAAGAGGTGACTGCTAGACTGGTCGCATGATTCGCAAGCCGGCCAACCGGTCTTGGAAGCGTGCCGCCGCCATGCTGCTGGCGCTCGGCCTGCCTGGGGTCGCCTCCGCACAACTCCTCGCCGAGGTGATGGTGACGACCGCGATCATGGCGACCTTCGACTCGAGCGTGCGGTTCCCGTCCGGCTCGTTGTCGGCGGTGGGCGCCGACGCCGATCGCCTGATCGCCCGCGTGCCCGGCAGCCAGGACTGGACCCAATGGGAGGTCTACACCGCGCGCGGCATCGCGGCGAACCTCCAGGACGCCTTCGTGCATCAGATCGCCACCGCGTTCGCGATCGCCGGCTACTTCGAGTCGCAGCGCAGCGAGACCGACGTCAACTTCGCCGGCCAAGCCGAGCGGCACACTCGCATCGTCTACCAATCTGACTCCGGCCAGCGTCTGCTCTATCTGATCCGTGCCGGGCAGGAACTGGTGTGGCTGACCGCCGCCGGTAACTAGGGCGGGACGCGAGGGCGAGGATCGTGCAGACAATGCTCACGCCTTCGCCGGTGGCGACCACGCGGCACCGCAACTGCAGGAAGATCTCCATCGGTCTGCTCGTGCTGTTGATCTCAGCGGTCGTCACGGCGCCGGCGTTCGCTTCGGACGCGGCGGCGGCCTATCAGTCCGCGCTCAGCTCGTTCCAGGCCGCGCTCGACAGCGGCGAGACCCCCCACCCGGACCAACCGAGTTGGGGGGTGGCGCAGCACGCGGCGGATGCCGCCGTCGCGGCGGCGCTCCAGGCCCTCGACGCCGCTCGGGCGACCGGCGCTGGTGGGGACGCGGTTGCCGCCGCCGGCGCTGCGCGCGCTGCGCACCAACTGAGCGCCAGGGTGTACTCGCTGACCGGCTGGTACAGCCGGGCCTTCGCCGCCTGGGACGCGTATCTCGGCGAAGGCGGCGAACTCGGCCGCGAGGGCCTCGCGATGCCGAACGACCACACCCTTCCCAGCGACGCGACGCTGTTCATCCGAACCGTCTTCGAGCTGGCCTTTGCGCGCTACCAGGCGCAAGACATGGAGGCGGCCAGCGCCTACTACCTGGCGCTCCTCGAGGTGCTGCCCGGCGAGGTCGAAGCCCTCAGGTGGCTGGGGCGCATCGCATTCGAGACGGGCGAGGCCGCGGTGGCCGAGGGATACTTCCGTGCGCTGCTCGAGACCAGCCCCGAGGACGAGTCCGCGGCCTACTTCCTGCAGCTGAGTCGCGAGCGGCAAGCCGTCGGCGTCCTCGCCAGCGACGCGTTCCGGCAAGGCATCGCCGCGTACGAGGCCGGTTCGCCTGCCGACGCGTTCGCCGCGTTCCAACTGGCCGTGGTCGAGAATCCCGGCTTCATCGAGGCCTCGGTCTGGGCGGGTCGCACGGCGCTCGAGCTGAAGGCGCCTGCAGTCGCCATACCGTACTGGCGCACGGTCGTCAGGGCGCGGCCAGACGACCCAGGCGCGGCCTGGTTCCTCGAGTACGCGGTTGCCCAGGTCGAGCACGGGGTGGAAGCCGGCGCCGCCTACTACGAAGGCTTGGCCGACTATCAGGCCGGCGACCTGGAAGCCTCGGCGGCCGCCTTCGAGCGTGCGATCTCAGCCGCGCCGACCTACGTCGAGGCCTGGACGTGGGCCGCCAGGACGTGGCAGGAGGCGGGCCACTTCGAGGAGGCGGCCGAGCGCTGGCGTGGGGTGCTGGAGCTCGACCCCGGCGACGAGCGCGCCAGGTGGTTCCTGCAGCGTGCCGAGCAGGCACTGCTGTACGGCGCCGAGGCGGGAACCGCCTACTTCGACGGCGCGGCGCTCTACCTCGCCGGTGACATCGAGGGCGCTAAGGAACGACTCGCGGCTGCCGTGCAGGCCAACTCCGACCTCGCCATCGCCTGGGGCTACCTGGGTAGGATTGCCCTGCAAGAGGAGCGTTACGAGGACGCGGCCGACGCCTACCAGCGCGCCTTCGAGTTGACCGGCGACGATGACTACCGGTTCTTCGCCGAAGAAGCGCGGCGCTTGGCGCAGCCTCCGCCCGCCCCCTTGATCCCGCCGCCGACGGTGCTGCCACCGAGCGGCGCGGAGATCGCGCCGGTGGAGCCGGACGACCCCTAGGCGCCGGAGAAGACTCGGATGCGAAGATGCGAGCAAGCAGCAGAGCGAGGCAGCGCGGCGCTCGAAAGGGCTGGGAAACGTAGATGAGCAACCGTCTGAAGCAGTACGAGCGCAAGGTCGACGAACACGGCCAGCCGTACCTCGAAACCGACCTACCCGGGCTGCTGCTGACCCGCTTGCCGCTTCTCAACAAGAGCAGCGCTTTCACAGCCCAGGAGCGCCTCGAGTTCGGGCTCGAAGGTCTGCTGCCTCCTCACGTGGCGACGCTCGAGGAGCAGGTGATCAGGACCACCGCCAACTTGCGGCGCGCCGGGAACAACCTCGACAGGCACGTCTACCTGCGGGCCCTGCAGGACCGCAACGAGGTGCTCTTCTACGCGGTGCTCGAGCGTCACCTCGAGGAGATGCTGCCGCTGATCTACACGCCGACGGTCGCCGAAGCCGTCAGGTCGTTCAGCCACCTGTACCGCTACCCGCGGGGGTTGGTGGTCTCGACCGAGAACATCGATCGCATCGACGAGTTGCTGGCCAACGTGCCCGTCGAGGACGTCAGGCTGGCGGTGGCCACCGACTCCGAGGGGATCCTCGGCATCGGCGACCAGGGTTACGGCGGGGTGGCGATCTGCATCGGCAAGCTCTCGCTGTACACGGCCGCGGCGGGCATCGACCCAGCGACCACGATGCCCATCGGGCTCGACGTCGGCACCAACCGCAGCGACCTCCTCGACGACCCGCTCTACCTCGGCGTGCGGCACGCTCGGCTCGTCGGGCAGGAGTACGAGGACTTCATGGAGCGCTTCGTGACGGCCTTCGAACGTCACTTCCCCGACGCGCTGCTGCAATGGGAGGACTTCAGCAAGCAGAAGGCCTTCACGATCCTGGACCGCTACCGCGAGCGGCTGCCGAGCTTCAACGATGACGTGCAGGGCACCGGAGCGGTGGTGCTCGCCGGCTTGCTGGCGGCCTCCCGCAAGACCCGCAAGGCGCTCACCGACGAAGTGGTGCTGGTGCACGGAGCCGGCGCCGGTGGTATCGGGGTGGCGCGCCAGATCAAGGCCGGCATGGTGCGTCTGGGGCTGAGCGAAGAGGATGCTCTGGCGAGGATCTTCGTCGTCGACTCACGCGGCCTCTTGATCGAAGGCCGGCGGGGCCTGGAGCCCTACAAGCTCGGCATGGCTCAGAAGCCGGGCCGCGTTGCCGGCTGGAGCATCGCGGGCGAGATCCCTTCGCTGCTCGAGACCATCCGGCACGCCGGCGTGACGACGCTGATAGGGCTCTCGGGCCAGGCGGCGGCGTTCGACGAAGCCGTCGTCGGCGCTGTGCTCGCCAACGCCGCCATGCCCATCATCTTCGCGCTCTCGAACCCCACGGACTTCAGCGAGGCGGTGCCGCGCGACGTGATCGAGTGGACGGGGGGCCGGGCCATCGTGGCGACCGGCAGCCCGTTCCCCGACGTGGAGTACGGCGGGGTGACGCGCCGCATAGGGCAGGGCAACAACGCCTTCATCTTCCCGGGACTCGGTCTCGGCGCCATGGTGTGCCGCGCCCGCATCGTCACCGACGGCATGCTCGCGGCGGCGGCGGAAGCCCTCGCCGCCTACACCGACCCTCTCGACATAGCCATAGGCGCGGTCTACCCGAAGGTCAGCGCCATGCGCAGGGCGAGCCGGCACGTGGCTCAGGCGGTTCTCAGGCAGGCTGTCGCCGACGGGGTGGCCCGCCGCGACGTCGGCGACGACGTTGACGCCGCCATCGGGAAGGCGATGTGGGAGCCACGCTACTTGCCGATCAGGAAGGCCCGAGCACGCTAGGCCCAGTCCCTAGGAGGTTCAGCTAGGTGCGCACCGTGGTGCTCAGGGTGGTCGGGTTGGCGCTGCTCTTGCTGCTCGCGCTCGTCGCTGTGATCACGACGCGCACGCTGCAGCGGATCCCGGACATGATGATCTACATGATCGTCGACCGCGGCGCCTCCTTCAGCCTCGAGTCGGTGCCGCGGCGCTTCGGCGGCGGTGACCTCACGGAGCGCGTGAGGGCACAGGTCGACGCCCTGGCGCGGGGGCCGCTGCCGGACGAGGCCGCCCGCGGCCTGAGTTCGGCGGTGCCGGCAGACGTGACCGTGAGGAGCGCCAGCCTCGTCGACGGTGTCTTGAACGTCGACCTCGACCCGGCGTTCGAGCGCGGCGGCGGTACGGCCAGCATGTTCGGTCGCCTGTACCAGCTCTACTACACGCTGAGCCAACCGAGCGACGTCGACGCCGTGACCTTGGCGATCGCTGGCAGGGTCGTCGAGGTGTTCGGCGGCGAGGGCATCATCCTCGACGTCCCGTGGGTCAGGGAAGCCGGAGCAGGACTACCGGCATGGTGAGGCGGCGATCAGGGGCCGCGCAGGGGCCGGCGGTATGGCTGGCCGTGATCGTTCTGGTGCTGGCCCCCGTCGGCTTCGTGAGTGCGGAGGGGGGCTCGACGGCGGCCGCGACCGGGAACGCCGCTCAGGCGGGAGACCCGGTACTCGGCGCCTTGGCCGCGGAGAAACCTGGCGAGGAGCGAGGGCGCGTCTTCGATGCGCTCGTCGACCTCTTCAGGGACTACTACTGGAAGAGCGATCATCTCGATTGGGACGCGTGGGGCGCCCGCCACCGCGAGGCCGCGCTCGCCGCCGAACAACGAGTCGTGTTCGACGCCGTGATGCGGCGGATGGTAGCCGAGGTCGGCGACGACCACTCGCGATGGCTAGGCCTCGAGAGCATCGAGTTCGACTCGTTGGTGGGTCAGGCAGGCCCGAAGCCCACCTTCGGTCTGCAGGTGAGGTTCCTACCGGGTGCGGGACTGGTCATCGAACGGGTCCTGCCCACGACGCCGGCCGATCTCGCCGGCATGCAGAGGGGCGACGTGATCGAAGCCATCGATGGCGTCGACCTCAAGAACGCTGATCAAAGCGCTGTCGACGCGGCCATGAGCGCGTCGATCGCAGCCGGCGTCGCCAGACTGGCGGTGAGGCGCGGAGCGCGCCTCTTGTCCACCATCGAGCTGAGGCCGGTGCTGGCCGACGAGCACGCACTCGTGCTGAACCCCTACGCGGCCATGCTCGAGGGCGACATCGGTTTCTTGTACCTGCCCTCGTTCACGCTGGTGGGGACCGGTGCCAAGGCGCACGAGCTGCTGACATCGCTCCGCGACCGCGGCGCCAGGAGCTACGTGATCGACCTGCGCGGGAACCTCGGCGGCAGTCTCGCGGAACTCGGGGTCTTCCTCGGAGCATTCATCGATGGGTCGTGGGCGGAGGCCGAAGCGCGTGGGCGCGTCTTGTGGCACGCCGACTTCCAGCGCACCTCGGACGCCGGCGTGGCCCGCCTGATCGGGTCCGACGGGCGCACGGTGCGGGAGGCGCGCATCGCCGGCCCGACGCTGATCGAGGCGCCGCTGGCCGTGCTGATCGACTCGCGCACCAGCTCGGCGGCCGAGGTGGCGGCCGCGGTGCTGCAGGCTCGCGGGCTGGCCGTGGTGGTCGGCGTCGCGACGCTCGGCAACGTCGAGGTCGTGCAGGGATTCGCGCTGCCCGACGGCAGCAATGTGCTGGTGGCCGTTGCGAACCTGAGGCTGCCGGGTGGGGGTTCGCTCGACGCTGGCGTTCAGCCCGACGAGCGGGCGCGCGCTGACGTCAGGCAGCTCGCGCGGGGCTTCGACCCCGTCATCGCCGGCGCCCAGAGCGCGCTCACCGGTCTGCCGTTCACGCCCGGACGCTGGTTCTAGTTGGCTGATGCTTGAGGGTGGCGGCGCTCGTGTGGGTTGTGTGGTGCGCCCGACAGGATTCGAACCTGTGGCCTTTCGCTCCGGAGGCGAACGCTCTATCCGACTGAGCTACGGGCGCGAACCGTGAGCCTCGGCGGGTCTGCGCCGAAGCCTTGACAATATAGCACCGCCCCGATGCTGGTTACGCTTCTGCTCATGTAGCCGTCTGATAGACTCGTGGGCGTGCGTCTCGCCGCCCACTCAGGGGGCAGGGACATCGGAAGGACTTAGATGAAGCTCTCTCGACGTAGCAGGACCGTGGTCTTGTGGCTCATCGCCATCGGCCTCCTGGTCGGCATGGTCATCTCGTTTACGCCCACCATGGGGTTGTTCGGCAACGCCACGGCTCTCGAAGGCACGCCGCAACTGATAGTCAACGGCGAGACGATCCGCGAGCTGGCGGTTCAGAACGCCCGCCAGAACGCGCTGTTCAGCGCCGTCAGCGAGGGCGAGGTCGCCGACGACCTCGAGCTGCTGCTGGTCGACGAGTTGGTGCGCGATCGGGTGCTGGCTCAAGCTGCGAGCCGCATGAGCGTTTCGGGTGCCGAGGTCAGGCAGGCCTTGGAGGACTTTCGCTCGTCGCGCGGCGTCAGTGGGCGGGGGAACGACCAGGCCTATCTGAGCATCTTGCGTTCTTCGGGTTTCACGGACGAGTCGTTCCGCGAGTACCTGCGCCAGCAGTTGCAGATCAACAAGTTCTACGACGGCATCGCCGGCGACGTGTCCGTCACCGACGAAGAGGTCAACGCCTACTACCTGTCGCACCCGCTCGACTACCTCGCCGAGCCTCGCATCCTGGCCCGCCAGATCGTGGTCGCCGATGCTGACCTGGCGCGCTCGCTGCGCGATCAGGTGCTCGCGGGCGCTTCCTTCGCCGAGTTGGCGGCCGAGCACAGTCTCGAGCTCGCCGACCGCAACGGCGCGCTGGGTGCGCAGGCGGGCGAGACCGAGCCGAGGCCGGTGAGTCGTCCGGCTCTCCCGACGGCGGTGGCGAACGCCGCCTTCGCCCTGATGGGCGCCGGCCTCACCGACGTGGTCGAGGCCGCCGGCGGTCACTACCTGGTGGAGGTCGAGGAGTACCTCAGCGCCGACAGGCTGCCGTTCGAAGAGGTGCGCGAACGGGCCGCCGAGGACGCGCTCGCCGCCAAGCAGGCCGGCGTGGTGGAGGCGGAGCTCGAGCGCCTGCGCGCTCAGGCCGACGTCAGCTTCCCAAGCACCAGCCTCCTGAGCTTCGACGACGTGACGCTCGCCCAGGTCGGGGATACCGAGATCACCCGCTCGCAGTTGGCGCGCGCCACCTACCTCAACGCGCAGATCCAGCAGGCTCTCACGCCTCAGACCGCCGATCTGATCGCCAATTTGTTCAAGCCCGCGGTGCTGCAGCAGATGATCGACACCGAGGTCGCTTACCAGGGCGCGTCCACGCTTCCTGTGCCGCTCGTCGGCACCCGCGCCAGCCTCGGTCAGGCCGCCCGCGATTACGTCTCGCGCGACGCCACGGCTACCGAGGCTGAGATCGAGGAGTACTACCAGAACAACATCGCGGCCTTCCGCGTCAGCGCCGAGGCGGATGTCACCAGGATCGAACTGCCGACTGCCGAGGCCGCCCAGGCGTTCCGCGCAGCGCTGCTGGCCGGCACCGACCTGGAGTCGGCTGCCGAGGCCGCCGGTGGCGAGGTGGACGAGGTCGGCCGCGTTCTGCCTGGCCAACTCGAGTCCGACCTGGACACCGCGTTGTTCCAGACCGAGGCCTTCACCGAGTTGCCGGATAGCGATTATCAGGTCTCGGGCGTTCTGGTGATCGTCAGCGAGGTCCCGGCTGTCGATGAGGGCGCTGCCGAAGGTGCCTCAGACGACGCGGCTGACGAGCTTCCCGGTGACGGCGCCGCGGTCGAGCCGGTGGTCGAGACGGTCGAGACTTTCGTCGTGTTGGTCGCCAAACGCACGCCTGAGACGGTCCGTTCGCTGGAGGATGTGCGCGCTCAGGTGACCAACTCGGTGACCTCGATCAACCGCAACGCGCTCGAGACGGCCTGGCTCGACGAGGTGCGTTCGACGCTCGACGTGAGGCAGTTCAGCGTGCTCGACCTCGAAGATCAGTTCGATTTCCTCACCGGCGAGGATGTGCTCGGCGGCGGCGCTGCCGACGCCGAAGAGGTGCCCGCCGACCAGCCCGCCGGCACGGACGAGTCGAGTGACGATGCCGAGGGCGCGGAGGGCAGTCAGTAGGTGCCTAGGGCGCTGCTCAGCGTCTACGACAAGCGTGGACTCGCCGAGTTCGCGAGCGGGTTGGTGGCGCTCGGCTTCGAGGTCGTGTCGACGGGCGGGTCGTTGGCAGCTTTGAGGGAAGCGGGCGTCGCGGCTACCGCGATCGACGCGGTGACGGGCTTCCCGGAGATCCTCAGCGGCCGCGTGAAGACCCTCCACCCCCGCGTCCACGGCGGGATACTCGCGCGCCGCGAGGCCGGCCACCTGGCCGAACTGGCGGAGCACGACATCGAACCCATCGACGTGGTGGCGGTCAACCTCTACCCGTTCGCGCAGACGATCGCGCGGCCGGGCGTCACCGAAGCCGAGGCGATCGAACAGATCGACATCGGGGGACCCGCGATGCTGCGGGCGGCCGCCAAGAACCACTCGGCCGTCGCGGTGGTGGTCGACCCGGAGGACTACCCGGTGGTGTTGGCCGAGCTGGCGAGCGGCTTGAGCGAGGAGCGCCGGCGCGCGCTGGCGCTCAAGGCGTTCTCGCACACCGCCGCCTATGACGCGGCCATCGCGGCTTGGCTGAGCGGCGCTGGCGGCGGCGTCGACGAGTTGCCTCAGCGTCTCGAGATGAGCCTGGTGAAGGCCGAAGAGCTGCGTTACGGCGAGAACCCTCACCAGCGCGGCGCCCGTTATCGCGACGCCAGCGGCGGCGGTGCGTGGGACGCTGCAACCCTGCACTCGGGAACGGCGCTGTCGTACTTGAACCTGTTCGACGCTGACGCGGCTTGGAGCCTGGCCTTCGAGCTCGGCGCCGGGCGCAGCGCCGTGATCGTCAAGCACGCCAACGCGTGCGGCGCGGCAGTAGCCGCCGACCTCGGCAGCGCCTACCAGCGAGCGCTGGAGGCCGACCCGAAATCGGCGTTCGGCGGCGTCGTCGCGCTCAGCGGCGCGATCGACGACGAGCTGGCCGCCAGCATCGTTGCGGCGCCGAAGGCGGACCTGTTGGTGGCGAGCTCCTTCTCGCCGGGGGCGCTCGCGCTGTTCGCGAGGAAGCGCAAGAACATGCGCGTCTTGGAGGCGCCGCCTCCCAGTCGGCCGGGTCTGTTGCTGCGGCGCGTCGACGGCGGCTACCTGGCTCAGCAAGCGGACCGCGTCGACGACGGACCCGAGGCCTGGCGCGTGGTGAGCCGGCGTCAGCCTGACGATGCGATGCTGGCGGATCTGTCGGTCGCTTACCGCGTGTGCGCGCGCACCTCGTCGAACGCGATCGTGATCGCCGCCGGCGGTGTGGCGATCGGGATCGGGGCCGGCCAGCAGAGCCGCGTGGACGCGGTCGAGATCGCCGTCGGCAAGGCGGGCGCGAGGGCGCGCGGCGCGGTCGCCGCTTCCGATGCGTTCTTCCCGTTCCGGGACGGCATCGATGCGTTGGCTGCTGCGGGCATCGAGGCGGTAGTCCAGCCGGGCGGATCGATCCGCGATGCCGAGATGATCGAGGCCGCCGACGAACACGGCATGGTGATGCTGTTCAGCGGCGTGCGGCACTTCCGGCACTGAGCGAAGCTGCGAAGCGGAACGCCTACCAGATGTAGTAGGCGGGGCGTCTTCAGGCCCCAGTGATGGCCCCTGCGGCCTTGAAGTGTCGGGGCTCTGGTGGTAGGGTTCGGAGTCTAAAACGACGCTCCACGGTCTGACCTCCTGACGCACTCGTGACGCAGTGAAACGCCTGACATCGTCAACATCTGGTACCTGGTAGCATCGTCGACACAACCTGTTGTAGTAGTCAACGTGAGAGCATCTCAGGCGCCGACGAGCGTCAGGGATGGGAGGAATACCGTGACGAAGGCGCCGACCCAGCCCCCCACCGAAGCCAGCAGAGGCTTCAACGAGCATGCCGTCGCGATCGCCAAGCGGCAGTACTTCCAGCCGCGGGACGAGACGGTCGAGGGGATGTTCAAGAGGGTCGCCAACTGGGTCGCGCTGCCCGAGAAGTTCGACGTGCGCAATGAGACGGCCGACCGCTTCTACCAGCTGATGATCGACCAGCGCTTCTGCCCCGGCGGCAGAGTCCTGGCCGGTGCCGCCACGCAACACGGCAACGTCCTCAACTGCTTTGTGCAGGACGGTCGTCCTGAGAGCGTCGGCACCGACGCCTGGGTCCTGAACCTCGCAACCAAGCTTGCCCTGGTGACCAAGGTCGGCGGCGGCAACGGCGTCAACCTCGATCCGATCGCGCCCAAGCGGCACTTCGCAGGCACCACCGGCCGCCTGTACCTCACCGTCGACCCCGCGCACAGCGACTACGACAAGATCCGCACCGGCACCTTCTTGGATCTCGTCAAGGGCGAGATGGTCACCCGCGGCTACCGCGCGGCGACCTTCGTCGAGCGAGACGCCGTGCCCGCCTCGGCTGAGCACCGGCTGGTGGCGGACTCCGTCGACGACATCTGGCAGGCCGCCGCCGACATGGCCATGGGACTGCTGGACGGCCGCGACGTGCTCGTCGACTTGTCCGACTTGCGCGCGGAGGGCACGCCGGTCAAAGGGTCGGGCGGAACCTCCAGCGGCCCGTCGAGCTTCGCCGTCGAGGTGTACGACAACTTCGCCGTTTGGGCCCAGCTGGGAGGGGCAGCCCACGCCGGGCCGGTGGCGACGCTGCGGTACGTGTTCGCGCCGACCCTGAGGGCTATCAGGCAAGGCGGGACGAGGCGTGGCGCCGGGATGGCGACGCTCAGCATCACCCACCCCGACGTCCAGGACTTCATCACCGCCAAGGACCTCGAGCGCGAGCAGGCCGAGGGCGACATCAGCACCTTCAACATCTCGGTGTTGGTGACCGACGAGTTCATGACCCAATCGCTCGACTCGCGGCACGGCGTGCTGCGTGACATCGCCCAGCACGCCTGGGCGACGGGGGAGCCAGGCCTCATCTACATCGACCGCATCAACCAGTACAACCCGATGCGGGCCGCCATGGGCGACATCAAGTCGACGAATCCATGCGGCGAGATCCCGCTGTACCCGGGCGAACCCTGCGACCTCGGGGCCATCAACCTGGCCGCCTACGTCGCGCGCCCTGGTGAGGGCACCGCCGGCTTCGACTTCGACGCGTTCGCCATGGACACGCGCACCTGCGTGCGCTTCCTCGACAACGTGCTGGACGTCAACGTCTTCGCGCTTCCAGACAACCGCGAGATGAGCATGAAGCTCAGGCGTCTCGGGCTGGGCGTCATGGGCTTGGCCGACGCATTGATCCGCATGGGCTACGCCTACGACTCCGAAGCCGGCCGCCAGGCGGTCGACGAGATCATCTCGGCGATGCGTGACGCTGCCACCGCCGCCTCGGAGGACCTCGCCCAGGAGCGCGGCGCCTTCCCGCTCTTCGACGAGTCGAGCCTGCGCACCCCGCGGCGCAACGTCGCGGTGCTGACGGTGGCCCCGACGGGCACCACCAGCATGCTGATGGGCGTGTCGTCCGGCGTCGAGCCGGTGTTCGCCCCGTTCATCTACCGCAAGATAGGCACCGAGTATCACGCCTTGATCCACCCGCTGTTCGAGGAGTTGCTGGCCCGTCACGAGCCGGCGCCCGGCTACGAGAAGCACGGCCAGTGGGACTGGGACAAGGTCGTGGCGGCCGTGCAAGCGAACCACGGGTCGGTGCAGGGACTCGCGTTCGTGCCGGACGACGTCAGGTCGGTCCTGATCTGCGCGCACGACATCGACTGGAGCGACCACGTGAAGATGCAGGGCGTGGTGCAGCGCGCGTTCGACGGGGGCAAGGACGTCGCCAACTCGATCTCGAAGACCATCAACCTGGTTTCCGACGCTACCGCCACCGACGTGTTCGACGCCTACGCGGAGGCGTTCGCCTCGGGCTGCAAGGGCATCACCGTCTACCGGGACGGCTCCCGCGACTTCCAGGTGCTGTCGACCTCGGTGACCCCCAAGAAGAGCGAGCCGGCCCCCACGGCGCCCGCGAGCCCAGCAGCGGCCTCGCCGAAGTCCGCGGCGCCGGCGCCGGCACCGAAGCCGCAGCCGGCCGAGCGCACGCCGGCTTCGCTGCAGGGCCACTACGACCGGCTGCCGGGCGAGCCGCTGTTCGATCGGCCGCTGCGGCTGAGCGGCTTCACCGATCAGGTCAAGCTGATGTTGCCGAGCGGTGAGAAGCGCGGTTTCTTCGTCACCGTCAACAAGCAAGACGGCTTGCCCACCGAGGTGTTCATCGTCTCCGGCAAGGCCGGTGACGAGGCCAACGCCGACAGCGAAGCACTCGGGCGCGTCGTCTCGATCGCCCTGCAGTACGGCGTGCCGGCCGAAGCGCTGGTCAAGACGCTGCGCGGCATCAACGGCGGCATGTACGGCTCCTACCACGGGCGCATGGTGGCCTCGAAGGCCGACCTGTTGGCCGTGGCGCTGGAGACGGCGGGGGTCGAGAACGTGCTCAACCGCGGCAAGGGCTGCCCCGACTGCGGCGCCCCTCTGCGCTTCGAGGAAGGCTGTCACAAGTGCGAGAGTTGCGGGTACAGCAAGTGCGGTTGAGCTAGCCTCAGGGCCATGCTCAGCGGGCTGCATCACGTCACCGCCATCGCCGGTGATGCTCAGGCGAACGTCGACTTCTACGCCGGCGTGCTCGGCATGCGCTTGGTCAAGCAGACCGTCAACTTCGACGACCCGACCAGCCGGCACCTCTACTACGGGGACGGTGCCGGCACGCCCGGCACGCTGCTGACCTTCTTCCCGTGGCCTCGGGGCGGCAGAGGCATGGCGGGCGTCCACCAGGTCGGCGAGGTGTCGCTCGCCATCCCGCTCTCGGCGCTGGCGTTCTGGCTGGACCGCCTCGTCGAGATGGGCGTCGACTTCCAGGGCCCTCGGCTCGCGGCCGGGTCGCGCGCCTTGACGCTCAAGGATCCCGACGGCATCCGAGTCGAGCTGGTCACGGTCGCCGGGCTCTCGGCGGCCCGCAGCTGGCGCGGGGCTCCGGTCCCCGCCGAGTTCGCGGTGCAACACGTGCACGCCGTACAACTGTGGGTGCTCGAAGCGGAGCCGACGGTGACGCTGCTCGAGAGGCTCGGCTACCAGGTGAGGACCGCCAGCGGCAACACCGTCACGCTCGCCGCGGCCGGCGCCACGGGTCTGGTCGAGGTGCGGGCCACGGGTCAGTTTCTGCGCGGCCGAGAGGGCGTCGGCACCATTCACCACGTGGCGTTCACGGTCGCCGGCGACGCCGAGCAGGCCGAGGTGAGGGAGTTGGCTCTCGAGCTCGGGCTCGAGCCGACGCCCGTGCGAGACCGCAAGTACTTCCGCTCGGTCTACTTCCGCGAGCCGGGCGGCGTGCTGTTCGAGGTCGCCACGGCCGGTCCGGGCTTCACCGTCGACGAGGACGAGGAGTCCCTCGGCCGTGCCCTGCAGTTGCCGGGCAACTTCGAGTGGTACCGCGCCACCCTCGACCGCGAGCTCCCCGAACTGCGCATTCCCGACGCTTCGCGCCACTGAGCGGATCTCAGAAGCTGTTCACGGCGTTCACTTCCCGGCGGCCTAGGGTGCTCGCAGGAGGTTGTCGCGTCGGCCGGCTCGTCCGGCCGCGCCGACTCCCTCATGGAGGTGATCGAAGTGGCTGTCGCAGTAGCCGTGCTTGTCGGAAGCTTGCGGAACGGATCGCTGAACAGGCGCCTCGCCAGAGCCCTGGAGAAGGCCGCGCCGCGAGGCTGGAGCTTCTCCTATCCGGAGTTCGCCGAGCTGCCCCCATACAACCAGGACGCTTCGGACCCGTTGCCGGAGAGCGTCGCCAAGCTCAAGAGCGAGCTGGCGGACGCCGACGCGATCATCTTCGTGACGCCCGAGTACAACCGGTCGGTGCCCGGCGCACTGAAGAACGCGATCGACTGGGCCTCGCGCCCGAGCGCTGACAACCCCCTTGCCGGCAAGCCGACCCTGGTGTCGGGGACCTCGCCGGGGAACATCAGCACCGCCGTGGCTCAGCAGCACCTGCGCGTGATCCTCGGCTACCTCGATGCACCGGTGATGGGCCAACCCGAGGTCTTCATCCGCTTCCAGCCGGAGGACCTCATCGACGAGGACGGGAACGTCAGCGCGCAGAGCACCAGGGAGTTCTTGAGCGAGGTGATGAGCTCGTTCGAGGCCTGGGTCGAGACCGTGCGCGGGGGTGTGCTTGCCTGAGTTCTCAGGGGCGCCTCGTTTTGGTCGAGACTCGCGGGTGCCTAAGGGAGCTCGGCTTCACTACGGGCCGCGGGTAGCGCGGGGACGCCAGCGGCATTAGCCTCTTGGCATGCTCAAGATCAAACGCGCTTACCAGGATGCGGCGCCTGAGGACGGCGTCAGAGTGCTCGTGGATCGCCTGTGGCCGCGCGGGGTCACCAAGGAACGGGCGGCGGTGGATTGGTGGGCCAAGGACCTCGCTCCCAGCCCTGAACTGCGGAGCTGGTTCCATCACGAGCCGGCCAAGTTCGCGGAGTTCAAGGAGCGGTACGCCGTCGAGGTCAAAGACCACCCGGACCTGGCCCGGCTACGCGAGATGGCCGCCTCCCAGACCGTGACGCTCGTCTACGCCGCCAAGGACGAGGTGCGCAATCAGGCGGCAGTGCTGCTGGAACTGCTGGAAGGGGAGGCGCGGGGGGCCTGAGCGAGGATCTGGCGGTCGACGGGCGGACCGGTCAACGGTCATCCCCGCTGCCACCGATGACGCCCCTGGACTTGCGATCGGCGAGCTTCTCGAGGTTGGTGCGCGCGACCTCTTCGAGGCCGATCCCCATGTCGGCGGCGAGGTTGGCGACGTACCACAAGACGTCTCCAAGCTCCTTGCACAGCGCGTCGGTCTGCACCCCGGTCAGTGGCGCCCCAGGCGTCCAGCCCGCGTCACGCATGAGCTTGCCGAGCTTCTCCGCGACCTCGCCGGCCTCGCCGGCAAGCTTCAAGGCCGGGTAGAGGATTCTCGCCTTCTCTGGGTAGAGCGCCGTGCTGCGCGCGCCGGTCTGGTACTCGTCGAGGGTCACGTGGCGATGCTAACCGGTGCGCCGACTGGGCGCATGTTGGCGTCGTGGTCGCTGAGCTCGCTCTCCACGCGGCGCACGCGCGGGTTGAGGATGCCTACCAGCGCCGTGGCCGCGAGCAGGAAGCCGGCTACCAGCATCAGCAGAGCCATGCCCGCACCAGGTCCCACCCCGACCAGAGGACCGAAGGTTGCGGCCAAGCGCGAAGCTTCCGGCGAGCGCATGGCGGGCTCCAAGACCCGGTCGGCCAACGGCCCGGCGACGAGCAACGAGACCGGGTACAGCGCCTGAGCCAGCACGCGCCTGGCGGCGAAGACCTTGCCCTGCACCTCGGGGGCGACCTTCCGCTGCCAGACCGCCTGGCTGCAGCCGTTGAGGATCGGCATGCAGAACAAGAAGATCAGCGCCCCGACCATCATCCCGGGGACGGCTCGCGACACGGCGAACACCGTCGAGCCGACGAGGCCTGCGAGCACCAGGCTGACGAACAGCCCGCGCACTTTCACCCTCGGTCCACCCCAGACGCCCATCAGGAGGCCGCCGATCAACCCGCCGACGCCGGCCAGCGACTGCACCGATCCGAGTGCGACCGCATCGTTGCCGGTGCGAGCCAGGACCGTGGCCGAGGACATGACCCCGTACATGCCGGACACGAGGTTGACGGCCGCGAGCATCAGCATCAGACCCAGTAGGCCCCTGCGCGAGGCTATGTACTTGAAGCCGAACCCCAGCTCGTCGCCGAGGCGCCACTTGACCGGCGTGCGCTGCCCATCCGTCTGACCCCTGGGTACCTGGATGAAGGCCAGCGAGAGAACGGCGAGGGCGCAGGTCACCATGTCGATGATCAGCACGGCGCCTAGGCCGGTGGAGGCCAGGATCAGCGCGGCCAGGAACGGGGCGACCATCAGCGGCACGCTCTCGACCAAAGACATCAGGCCGGAGGTACGTCCGTACTGCTCCTTCGGCACCAGCAAGCTGATCCACGCCGACGTCGCCGGCCACTGGAAGGAGGCGAACACGCCGGACCAGGCGCCAAGGGCGTACAGGTGCCACACCTCGAGAGTGCCGGAGGCGTGGAGAACGAACAGCACCGCCGTGGCGATCGCGGCCGCCAGGTCTGACAGCGCGGTGACCAACCTGCGGTTCCAGCGGTCCACCAGCGCGCCCGCCAGCGGGCCGACCACCACCGACGGGCCGAACGTGAACAAGCCCACGAGGGCCAGGGTGGTGGCCTGGCCGGTCTCCTGGAACGCCCAGATGGTGATGGCGAACGCCGTCAGGCTGGTGCCCAGGGCCGAGACGATCTGACCGGACCACAGCAGCGCGAAGCCCCGCATGCCTCGGAACTGTCTCAGGCGCATCGGCGTGATGATACGCGGCCGCAATCGGTCGCGTGGCGGGCCGCGAGGCCTTCGAGGTGGCCGCGGCGCGACCGCGGGAGGTGCGGCAGGACGAGGTGCTCTCGGGGCGGCCCGGTCTGAGGCAATGAGCGTCGGCTGGACGCCGTGTCGGGATGTCAGCCGCTCGCGACGCGGTTCTCGAAGTAGGCGACCGTCTCGCGCACCACCTCCGCGACCAGGTCGTCCTCGACGAGCTCGGGCTGGCGGATGTTGAAGCAGCTCTTGCCGAGCTTCGTCTTCGGGAAGCGCGCGGCGTACGCCGCGGTCAGGTAGTCGCCATCCTTGATGGCCATGCTGTAGAGCGACACGTACGACTTGCGGTTGCCTAGCCCGACCATGAACCAGACGCCCTCGAGCCCCGAGCGGGTGCGGTAGTGGTACTCGCCGTAGCCGATCAGACCGCCGCCGTAGTCCCAGAGCTTCACGGTCAGCTCCGGTGCGGCCCTGGTGATCACGCGGTGGAGGCGCTCGACCTCGCCGCGCCGCGCGTCGGGCAGATCGGCCAGGTAGGCCGCCACCGGGTCGGCAGCGCTCTCAGGCATGCCCGATGGTAGCCGAGTCGCGTTTTCTTGTCACTGCCGGGTCGCTTTGTTAGACTGCTGTCTGCCCTCGCGACCGAGGAGCTCGAGGCTCGCGCGGTCGGCGGTAGCTCAGTGGCAGAGCGATCGGCTGTTAACCGATTGGTCGTAGGTTCGAATCCTACCCGCCGAGCCAG
>CAYNOS010000011.1:0-58355 GCA_964398985.1 uncultured bacterium | reverse complement strand
GTGCGATAGCCTAGCCTCCGCAGTGGCTCTGTCACCGGTCGACAATCAGTTGAACGTGGGTCAGCGGCCAGGCCGACAGCGGCCTGACCGCTCCCGTCGGGCCAGCCACGGCTCCCAAGGAGCCGTCTGGGGCGCGGTGTTCGCCGCGCCCCAGACGCTGTTGTTCCTGCTCTTCTTTCTGATCCCGGTGGTGGTAGCGTTCGCGCTGGCGTTCATGGAGGTCCGCCCCACTCGCATGAGCTGGGTCGGGCTCGACAACTTCCGGCGCGTGTTCTCCGACGAGCTGTTCGGCAAGGCTCTGGTCAACACCTCGGTGTTCACGGCGGTAGTGGTCGTTTTTTGGCTCGGCAAGGCGCTTCTGATCGCCTACCTGCTGGACCCGATGAACCGCACACTGCAGACGTTCTTCAAGTCCGCTTTCTACCTGCCGGCGGTGACGTCGAGCGTGATCATCTCGCTGGTGTGGCTGTGGATCTTCAACCCGGCCTTCGGCTTGCTCAACGGGCTGATGGTCGTTCTCGGCCTCGAGCCGGTCGCGTGGTTGGGCAACACCCGCACAGCCCTACCGTCGCTGATGGCGATGCAGGTGATCATGGGCGGCGGCTCGAGCATCGTGCTGCTGTCGGCGGCGCTGGCGCGCATCCCCAGGGACCTCTACGAGGTGGCGATCATCGACGGGGCCCGTCGCCACACGATCTTCGCGCGCGTCATCGTCCCGCTGATCAGGCCGACGCTGCTCTACCTGGTGGTCACCGGCACCATCAACACCTTCCAGGTGTTCGAGTCGGTCTACGTGATGACTCAGGGCGGCCCGCAGTTCGCCACCACGACGGTCGTCTACCGCATCTACGTCGAGGCGTTCCAGCGCTTCAACCTCGGTCTCGCTTCGGCCCAGGCCATCGTCTTGTTCGCGATCACCTTGGTGCTCGCCGCCGTGCAGTTCCGCTTGCTCGGTCAGAACGTGGAGTACTGATGGCGGTTCTCGGCCGCAGGCGCTTCGACTGGTTCATGCGCGACATGGAGCACCCGGTGCGGCCAAGCCGGCTCGGCGCCACCGTGATCCTGCTGGTGCTGGTGACGCTCTCGCTGGCGGCGTTCATCCCGCTCTACTGGATGTTCGCCACCTCGCTGACGCCGGCGACGATGACGGTGAGGCTGCCGCCGGAGCTGATCCCCAGCGAACCGACGCTCGCGAACTACCGCGCGGTGCTCGCCCAGCCGAACTTCGCGCGCTGGGTCATCAACAGCCTCATCCAGGCCGGCAGCATCACCTTGATCACGGTCGCGACCGCCAGTTTGGCGGGCTACGCGCTGGCCAAGCTGCCCTTTCGCGGGTCGCGGTTGCTCTTCTGGCTGTTCATCCTGTCGATGATGCTGCCCTTCGAAGCGATCCTGGTGCCGCTGTTCCTGGTCATCACCAGGCTCGGTCTCGTCGACAGCTACCTGGGGCTGCTGCTGCCGCTGATGGTGGCGCCGTTCGGCATCTTCTTGATGAAGCAGTTCATCGGCACCTTGCCGACGGAGCTGCTCGACGCCGCCAGGGTCGACGGCGCCGGCGAACCGCGGATCTTCTGGGAGATCGTGCTGCCGCTGGTCAGGCCGGGTCTGGCGTTCCTCGGCATCATCACGTTCGTGGCGCAGTGGAACTCGTTCGTGTGGCCGCTGGTGGTGACGCGCTCGAGCCAGATGCGCACCCTGCAGGTCGGCCTGGTGTTGATCCGGGAACAGGAGCCGCTCTTCTACGGCATGCAGATGGCCGCGGCTGTGCTGGCGGCGGTCCCCGTGATAGTCATCTTCTTCGCCTTCCAGCGTTACTTCTTGAGGGGCGTGACGGTGGGAGCGCTGAAGGGGTGAGTTCGGGCACCGAGGTGGCGGGCGCCTCACGGAAGCCGGAGGGCAGCCGCCCGCGACTGGCGGTCGGCTTCGACCTCGATGGCGTCCTGATACGCAATCCGTTCGAGAGCTGCGTGATACCGCGCTTTCAGGACCTGATGGTGGGCGCCCCCGCGCTCGCTCACTTGGACCCCGCCGCCGCACGGCAAGAGGCGCGCCGGCGGGTGGGCCTCGCATGGCGGAGGCGCATGGTCGCCGGTGACGAGATCGGAGCCTACGACTGGGACGGCATCTACCGCGAGGTGGCTGCGGAGTTGGGCGCCGAGGTCGAGATCGACGTGGCTGCGTGGGTGGGTGAGTGCTGCTTAGTCGCCGAGCACATCGAGGCGCTGCCGGGCGCGCACAAGCTCCTTGCCGAACTGACAGCGGCCGGTGTCAGGCTCGTGGTCATCAGCAACGGCTACGCCGCCTATCAGCGCCCCGTGTTGGAAGCCCTCGGGCTGCTGCCCTACTTCGACGCGCTGGTCACTCCCGACGCGGTGGGAGCCGCCAAGCCCGACCCTGCCATCTTCCGCGCGGCCGGGCACCTCGACTACTTCGTCGGCGACACCCTGGAACACGACGTGCTGGGCGCCCGGCGCGCCGGGGTCGGCGCAGTGTGGCTGAAGCCTGGTCTGCCAAGCGAGATCGCTGCCCTCACGCCGCGCCAGCGGGTGGGCCACCCTGACCTGTCAAGCGTCATCGCCAGCGCTCTCATGCTCTCACCGCATGGGCCGTTCCAGCCGCTCGCCAACCCCCGAGACTGCCTGCCCGACGCCGTGGTCTCGCACCTCGGCGAGGTGGCCGGTCTGGTGCAGGCGCGCTGACGGAAGCCTGCGGGCTCTCTCGCCACCAGAGGCGTTAGCATGACCGGCGTGTTGGGACTGACTTTCTCGGGCGGCTGGGTAGAGGTCATCGCCGGCCCGATGTTCTCCGGCAAGAGCGAGGAGCTCATCCGCAGGGTGACGCGCGCCCTCATCGCCAAGCAGCCGGTTCAGGTGTTCAAGCCCGTCATCGACGACCGCTATCAACGGCAGGCTGTGGCGTCACACATGGGCCGCACGCTCGAAGCTCAGCCGGTCGACGGCGTGGCAGAGCTGCGCGCTGCCCTGGATCCGGCCACCCGGGTGGTGGCGATCGACGAGGCGCAGTTCTTCTCGGCCGAGCTCGTGGAGCTGGTCGGCGAGATGGCCGACGAGGGTCGGCGCGTGATCCTCGCCGGGCTCGACCTCGACTTCCGCGGCGAGCCGTTCGGCCCGATGCCGGGGCTGCTGGCGCGCGCCGAGGTCGTCGAGAAGCTGACCGC
Organism: uncultured bacterium; assembly: GCA_964398985.1. Classification (GTDB taxonomy): domain Bacteria; phylum Deinococcota; class Deinococci; order Deinococcales; family Trueperaceae; genus CAYMRL01. The sequence continues at coordinate 55,177 of CAYNOS010000011.1, read as the reverse complement.
CATCTGCGGCTGCGGCAGGGCGGCCACCAGAACGCAGCGGTTGATCCATGGTCGGCCGGCGCACGAGGACGATCCGGTGGTGTTGGTGGGAGCCTCGGACAGCTACGAGCCGCGCTGCCGCGAGTGCCACGTGGTCCTCAAGCAACCGCGGCCGACACCGCTCTTCGAAGGTGGTTCGGCCGCCATATAGTACGCGCAGCCATGGATACATCCATCTGCATCCGGCGCCCTTCAGCGGGCGCCATCGGGCGACGACTCCGGCGCTCGCTGTTGGTCGCCGCCGTACTGCTGGCGGGCTCGGCCCACGCTCAGGTCTGCAACTACGAGGTGGAGCCCAACGATGACCCGCTGACGGCCACGCCGCTCGCTCCCACGCTGTGGCAGAGCTCCAACGACGCCGAACCGGTATGCCTGGCCGGCACCTTCGGTGAAGGCGGGCAAGACCTGTACCGCTGGGAGCTGGGACAAGTCGAGGCCCAGCAGGTGTGGGCGGTCGAGCTGTCCAGCGTCAGAGGACAGCTGACGATCTTCAAGCTCTTCCGCGTCGATTTCGCGGAAGGTGGCGGCGCCGTCGTCGGCAGCGAGGAAGTGTTCGCGTTCAGCACCCCTGACGGGCGGCCAGTGACCTCCTCGTCGTTCGTTCTCGAGCCAGGCACCTACTTCATCGGAACGTCTGTTTCCGGCGGCGAGGGCGAGTACGCAGCGCGCCTGATGCCGGTAGACCGCATCGACCGCTCGGCTTCTCGTCTCGAGCAGGGTCGGCGGGCCGGCGGCGAGTTCTCACTGCACGGCGCCGTCGACGGCGAGCTGTCCTTCGAGTGGACCATCGAGGCGTCCGACGACGGCCAGCTGTGGGGCGTCAGCCTGCGCAACGCCCTCGGCGCCGACGTCACGCTCACGCTGCTTGACGGTGCCTCGCCGCTGGTCGAGCTGACACCGGATCCCACGGCGCACCGCAACGGCCTGGCCCTGGCGGCGGGCACCTACACCCTGCGCCTTGCGGGCGCCAGCGGCGCGCTGCGTCTCGATGTCCAGCGTCAGGGAAGGGTCGGGGCCGGGGTCGAGGTCGAGCCCAACGACAGTGCAGTCGCCGCGACGGCGCTGGTGCCGGGCACGCAGCTGCGAGGCTCGTTCGACGGCACCGACTACTACCGCTTCGATCTCGACGCTGAGCTGGCCGCGCGGCCGTGGGAGCTGCACGTCTCCGGCAGCGGCGCGTTCAACATGTGGCTCGAGGACCTGGAGCGCCAGACGCTGCTCACGCGCCGCGACGTCACCGAGTACCGCGGCACCCTGGCGTTGCCGCCGGGTGGCTACACGCTGCGCATCGACGGTAGCGAGGGCAGTTACGCCGTCGACCTCCGGCCCGGGACGGCCCCCGCTGCCGGCAGCGAGATCGAGCCGAACGACGAGCTTCGGCTGGCGACCCCGTTGGCGGCCGACGAGCCGATGCGCGGCAGCCTCGGCCCGAACGACCGCGACCTGTTCGAGCTGAGCGTCACGGGCGTGGCGCAGTCGTACCGGTTGCAGGCGCTGGGACCCGGTGTCAACCGGCTGCGCCTGCTTGACAGCGGCGGCGCCACTGCCGCGGAAGCTCGTGGCGAGAACCGCCTGAGGCTCGACGACCTGGTGCTGCTGCCCGGCAGCCACCTGATCGAGGTGACCGGCGGCGGGGGCGACTACGCCCTCAGGGCCATACCGTTGGGTCCCGCTCCGACCGACCCCGATCCGGCGTCGCTACCGTCCTCGGAGCAACCGCTCGAGGCCGCCGCCGCCGGGCCCGCGGCAGCCACCGGCGAGGTGTTCGACACGGCTCCGGCGCCGGCGCCGCCACCCGGGCGCCGCGAGCGCGAGCCGAACGACGACCCCAGCCGGGCCCAGCGCGTGATGCCCGACATGGTCCACGTCGGGCGCCTCGGCGGGACCGGCGACGTCGACTACTACCGCTTCCACCTGTTGGGCGACCAGTACGCCAGGCTCGAGCTGGTGCCGCCGGCGGGCGACGTCAGCATCCCCTTGCACCTGACCGGCGTCGGATGGTACGAGGTGCCGGCCGCCGAGCAGGGAGCGCCGCTGGTGATCGAGCGGCTCTTCCGGGCCGGCGATCACGGCCTGATGATCGGGATGCGCTCCGGCGAGGGCCCGAGCGGCTACTACCAGCTGCGGTTGACGCTTCTCGACAGCGCCCTGCTGCCTGTCGACGCCGAGCCCAACGACGATCGGGCGCTGGCGGGCAGCCTGCCCACCGAGCTGTCCTGGTCGGGCCGCGTCGGCGAGGTGGGCGACGAGGACTTCTTCCGCCTGCCGGTGTTCGCCGCTGACACCGACATGAGCGTCACCATCGCTGCCGATGTCGACATCGAGGCGGCGCTGCTGTCGGCATCCGCCACCCTCTCGAGCGCCCGCAACGAAGCTCTGGAGGCGACTCTGAGCGCGTCAGAACCGCACTTCCTGAGACTGCGCGGCGAGGGCGCCTACACTGTCACCGTCAGCTTCTCGCAAGCCCCGGATCCGAACCAGCTGCTCGCCCCCCGCGACAGCGAGGCGCTGGGCGTGAGCTTGACGCCGCCTCCCAACGAGGTCGCCGCCTTCTGGCATCAGGGACAGCTCTTGGCCAGCGAGATCACGGTCGTCAACCGCAGCGGAGCCAGCCAGCGCATCGAGTTCGAGATCGTCGCGAGCGACGCCCGCGCCCGCCTTCCCGACCTCCAGCCGCTGACGCTGGCCGCGGGAGAGAGTCGCTCGCTGGCGGTCGACGTAGCCTTCCCGCCCGAGCTACGCGACGACCAGGGCATCAGGGTCGACATTGCCGTGAGCGGTCAAGCCGGCTCCACCTCGGTCGGTTACTCCGCCGCTCCGTTGTGCGAAGCCGCGCCGGTATTGCCGTTCGAGCACCACGGCGTCAGGGAGGCCCTGGCCGGCCGCTTCAACGCGCTGTGGGAAGGGCTCGGCGGCAAGATCCACGGCGACAGCGACCGTCCGGCCCGCGACCTCGCGCTCATCGACGGTCGCATCTCGCCGGCGACCAGCGGGTACCTCGACTCCAACCACAGCGCGACCTTCGAATTGGCGGGCGGTCGGCCGCTGCGGCTCGTCGCCGCGCTCATCAACCCTCTTGGCAGCAGCTCGACCGGCGAGCAACTGAAGGCCTTCCGCCTCGAGACGTCGCTCGACGGCGTCAACTTCGTCACCGCGCTGGAAGGGGAGCTTGCGTCCGCGGCCGTCGAGCAGGAGTTCGAGTTCGAGGCTCCGGTGACCGCCCGCTTCGCCCGACTCGTCTTCGTGAGCAGCTTCGACGGCAGGGACGCGGCGTTTCTCGGAGAGCTGAAGCTGCTCGCGGAGGACTACGCTGCGTTCGGTCCCATCGACCTCGCCGACCCGGCGCTGGGCGGTCACGTCGCGTGGTCCACGCCGCTGCTGTCGAACTACGGGCAGGGGCTGCTCACCGCCGCCGACGACGTCTACGGGGCCGTCGACACGCTGCCCGGCGGTTCGTTGGCGTTCGCCGTCGGCTTCCAGGACGGCCGCGCGGCGCAGGTGCAGCGTCTCACCTGGCGCGACAGCCCGCGCAGCCGCGACGACAGGAGTCCGACCGCCGACACCGTGCTGGTCGAAGCGAGCCTGGCCGGACCGGCCGGCCCCTGGCAGCCTCTCGCCGAGTGGAGCCTGGAAGGCGGGCCGGACGGCGTTGCCGAGCTCCAGCTGGAGGAGCCGACGTGGGTGCGCTACCTGCGGCTGACGGCCTCCTCGCTGAGCGGTGAACGCTACTTGTGGCCGCCCGACCAGATCTCCGTCATCGAGCGTGCGCCCGACGCCAGCTACCGCTCGGCGATCGGTGAGTGGGGCACCGCCACCAGCAGGGGCACCTACGAGGCGCTCACGACTCAGTCGCGCTCGCCCTCGCCGCTCGGCGCCTCCGCCGACCCCGGCGAAACACCGCAGTCGGCGCTGCGGCTCACGGCCGGCGTGCCGTTCGAGGACAGCGTCGCGATCGGCGAGGACGTCGACTGGCTGGTGTTCAACGTGCCGAGTGGGGAGAACCACTTCGCGGTCACCCTGGCGGGCGACCCTGCCATCGGCTACACGTACCGGCTGCTCGACGCCGAGTTGGCGCCGGTTGCCTTCGAGGTCGCCGAAGAGAGCGGAGGCCTCGTTCTCAGCGGCTTCGCTGAGCCAGGTGACTACTACCTGCACCTGGAAGAACCGAAGCGCACCGTGGTCTTCGCCTGGGACAACAGCGGGTCGGTGTCGCCCTACGAAGCGATCATCTACACCTCCCTAGCCTCGTTCGCTCTTGGGGTCGATGGGGAGCGCGAGGCGGTGCAACTGCTGGCGTTCAGCGACCCGCGGCCACGCTGGCTACTGCCGCTGTGGTCGTCGGATCCCGAGATCGTGCAGCTGGCTCTGGCGCAGTACGACCGCCGCGACAGCTCCAGCAACGCTGAATCCGCGATGCTCGACGCCAGCCGCGCCCTGGCGCAGCGCGAGGGCACCCGCGCGGTCCTCTTGATCACCGACGCCGAGTCGAACGGCTACGATCTCACCAGCGAGCTGTGGCAATCGCTCGACCAGGCACGGCCACGCGTCTTCACCTTCGAGGTCAGCTCGGCAGGCAACGCCACGCCCCAGGATCTGATGCAGGCGTGGGCGCTCGTCAACGGCGGCTCTTACCAGATGGCGGCCAGCGTCGGGGACGTCGATGCCGGCTTCACCCGCGCCGCCTGCATCCTCAGACGCCAGAAGGGCTACACCGTCGCGGTGGCGACCCGCTACCAGCAGCCACCGGGGCCGGGCACGCTCAGCGTGCTGCGTGACGCCGGCGGCCCTGCTCCCGCCGTCGAGGTGATCTTCGACGCCTCCGGCTCGATGGGCAGGGAGCTTCCCAGCGGCGAGCGGCGCCTCGACGCGGCCCGCAGAGCGCTCGAGCTGTTGGTCAACGACGTCCTGCCCGACGACACCCAGTTCGCGCTGCGGGCGTTCGGGCACATCGCGCCGTCATCGTGCGAGACGCGCCTCGACGTACCACTGGGACCCCTCGACCGCGCCCGTGCAGCCGCGGCGGTGCGCGCCATCGAGCCCAAGCTGCTGTCGCAGACGCCGTTGGCGGACTCGCTGGCGGCAGTGGCGGGCGACCTGGGGCGCTCAGAAGGGCCGCGAACGGTGATCCTGATCACCGACGGTGTCGAGTCGTGCGGGGGAGACCCGGCCGCGGCGGTGCGGACGCTGCAAGGCGGGTCGCCGCTGGAGTTGGCGATCGTCTCGCTCGGGTTGGAGCCGGACGCGCTGCGCGCCTTCGAGCAGCTGGCCCAGGCGGTGGGCGCCAGTTACGTGGACGTCGGCAGCTTCGAGGAGCTCGCCGCCTCCATACAGGAGGCACTCCAACCCGCCTTCGAGGTCCTCGACCAGGCGGGGCAGGTGGTCGCGACCGGCCGCGTCGGCGGCGCCGGCGTGGAGCTGCCGATGGGCCTCTACACGGTCCGCGTGCTCAGCTCGCCGACGGCCGTGTACCCCGACGTCCGGGTACCCGGCGACGCCAGCGTGAGCCTCAGCGTGCTCGGCCCCTAGCCGACCGCAAAGCGAGCTCGCGAGCCTTGGCGGGCTCGCGAGCTCGGATTCTCAGTGCGTTCTGAGGTGGCTCAGAAGGTCTGGCGGATGGCGTTGACGACCTCGGTGACGGCCGTGTTGGCTGCCTGGGCGAGCAGCGGACCCACCGTCGGGTCGTTGAACGAGACCGTGGTCCCGAGCAGATGGCTGACCGACAGGTTGGGGTTGCTGGCCTCACCGGCGCCGACCTTCGACACCACCACCACGCCCGTGATGATGTCGGTGGCGCGCACGTCGATCTCGACCTGAGCGCGGGTCGCTCCCAAGGTGACGCCGAAGGCCGCGACCTGCGGAGCAGCGATCGTCGCCCTGGTGACCACCCCGGTGACCACGTAGCCGGCGCCCGCGGCACGCGCCAACTCGATCGGATCGAGCGACTCGAGTCCCTGCTGCTCCATGATCCCGAGCAGTTCGCTGCGCTCGACGATCTCGTAGCAGTCGGACTCCTTGAGCAGCGTGATGAGACGCGCGGCGGCGGCTTCCTCGACGCCGATGACGGTCGTGCCGCCCGACGAGCCCGCGGTGTTCTCAAAGTCGATCACCGCGATCACCGGCCGGTTCGCGCTGACGCAAACGCCCGCTTCCATCGGGGTACTCGTGACCGGGGTGCAGGCGGTGAACAGCGCCACCAGCGCGACTCCCAGCCAAACCAACATACGTCTAGACCTCATTGCCGCTCCTCCCGCCGGCTCAACCGGTAGCCGGCACTTCCTTGAATCGATGTCTCGCGACTCACTAGCCGATGCTACGGCATCGCCGCGTGAGAGGCGCGAGGTCCACTCGGTTAGGTAGCATGTCGCAGCCCAGCCCCAGGAGGCAAGATGCGCAGCATCAACGAGATCGCAACCGCCCTCACGCCCCAGGCCGTCGCCGTCAGGCGCGACCTTCACCGCCACCCCGAGATCGCCTTCGAGGAGCACCGGACGATGGGCGTGGTGGTCGACAGGCTACGCGCCCTGGGCTTGTCGCCGCGCGCGAACGTCGGCAAGACCGGCGTGGTGGCGCTGTGGGACAGTGGCCGGGAAGGCCCCACCGTGCTCGTGCGCGCCGACATCGATGCGCTGCCGGTGCCGGAGGAGAAGAGCGTCGAGTACCGCTCGCAGGTCGAAGGCAAGATGCACGCCTGCGGCCACGACGGCCACACAGCCATCCTGTTGGGCGTCGCCGAGGCGCTGTTGGAGCGCGCGGCCTCCCTCAGGGGCAGGCTGGTGTTCGTCTTCCAGCCCGCCGAGGAGATCGTCCGAGGCGCCGGCGCCATGCTCGCCGACGGAGCGCTCGACGGCATCGCGGTCGATCATGTGCTGGGCCTGCACCTCTCGAGCAACGCCAAGCTCGGCACGGTGACCGTGCGCGAAGGACCCGCCATGGCCGCAACCGACAGCTACCGGCTGGTGGTCCAGGGACGCGGCGGCCACGCCGCCTCGCCGCACTCCGGCATCGACCCGGTCGTGATCGCCGCGCAGGTGGTGCTGTCTTTGCAGACGATCGTCTCGCGCAACGTCGACCCCGTCGACAAGGCCGTCATCAGCATCACCAGCGTTCACGCCGGCACCGCCTACAACATCATCCCGGAAGACGTCGAACTCAAGGGCACGCTCAGGACCTTCGACCCCGAGACCAGGACCAAGCTGAGAGCGAGGATCCTCGAGGTCGCAGAAGGCGTTTGCCGGATGCACGGCGGCTCGCTCGAGAGCGAGTGGTTCGAGGGCTCGCCGGCCGTCGTCAACGACCCTGAATCGACCGCCGCGCTGCGTCGCGTGGCTGCTGGCATCCTGGGCGAGGAGAACGTACTCGAAGCTGCCCAGATCATGGGCGGCGACGACATGGCGTTGTGGCTGCAACAGGCGCGCGGCTGCTACTTCTTCGTCGGCTCTTCGTCTTCGCCAGCCACCAGCGCCGACCACCACAACCCGCTCTTCGACATCGACGAGCGCGCGCTGACCATCGGCATCGAGGTACTGGCGGCCGCCGCCGAGGAGCGCTTGGCGAACGGTTGAACGGGGTGCGGCCGAGCGGCGAGCTGTCCTACGGCCGCAGGCGCTGAGCATCGCGGGGGAAAGCCCGCGCGAACCGCACGTTGTGAATCCCCAGCAACAGCGCGGTCAGCCGTTCGGCGCCGATCGCGAAGCCACCGTGAGGCGGCATGCCGTGCTTGAAGACCTCGAGGTAGTCGCCGAAGTCAACGGGGTCCATGCCGCGCTTGGCGAGCTCCTCGACCAGCGTCTCGTACCGGTGCGCGCGCTGACCGCCGGACGTGATCTCGACGCCACGGAACAGCAGGTCGAGGCCACGCGTCAGCCCGTCACCGGTGGGATAGGTATAGAACGGTCTAGCTGCCTCCGGGTATCTGGTCACGAACACGAAGTCCGAGCCGTGCTCCTCGAGCGCCCAGCGCCCGAGGAGCCGCTCGGCCTCCGGGTCCAGGTCCTTGCCGCCGGTGACGTGACCGTAGCGCTCGGCCACCAGCTCGCGGGCCGCCAGCAGCTCGATGCGCGGGAAGGGTCCGCCCGGAAGCGCCACAGCCGGGGCGCCCAGGGCCGCCAGCTGAGGAGCGCACCGCGCCTGCACGCGCGCCATCAACGAGCGCAGCAGCCGCTCCTGCAGGTCGATCACCTCGTCCTCGTCGCCGATCGGCCCGAACTCGACGTCGAGCGAGAGGTACTCCGACAGGTGCCGGTGGGTATGGCTCTTCTCGGCACGGTACACGGGCGCGGTCTCGTAGACGCGCTCGAAGACCGCCACCATCATCTGTTTGTAGAGCTGCGGCGACTGCGCCAGGTACGCGCGTTGACCGTAGAAGTCCACCTCGAAAAGGTTGGCCCCGCCCTCGGCTCCCGCCGAGACCAGCTTGGGCGTGAAGATCTCGGTGAACCCCTCGGCGTCGAGGAACGCGCGGAACCCGGCCACCAACTCGGACTTCACCTTCAGCGTGGCCTGCGACCGTGGGGAGCGCACCGTCACGTGGCGGTACTCGAGCAGCGTGTCGGTCTTGCTGTGCCACTCCTCCTTCGCCAACTCGACAGGTGGGGGAGCGGTGGCCTCGCTGATGACGGATAGCGAGGCACCCGCGACCTCGACGCCGCCCGGCGCCTTGGCATGCGCGACCACCGTCCCGATCACCTCGACGTAGCTCTCGTGAAGCGGCAGCTCCGCGCCTTCGAGAACGCACTGCACGACGCCGCTGGCGTCGCGCAGCAGCAGGAAGCCGATGCCGCCGAGATCCCTCCTGGTCAGCACCCAACCGCGGAGCATGACCTCCTGACCAAGCATGCCGGCCAGGGCGTTCGCCAGGACTCGCTTTCTCGTGATGGTCATGCCAAACGTGCGCTCAGGCGCATGGGCGGAAGTGTAACAGCCGCCCCAGGAGCCGTCAACGCGGTGCATCCGCTGGGCGCTGAGCCGCGTATCGGTTGCTGAAGGGAGACCCAGATGATCAGACGAAGTCCGAGCCCGCGGCTCGGCGCCCAGGTGCTGCTGGTCGCGGCGCTGAGCGTGCTGATCGCGAGCGCCGTGGCAGTAGGGCAATCCGGGACCGGAGGCGGGGCGGGCGAAATCGGCGTATCCACCGGAGTGTTCACAGACGACCAGGCGGAAGCCGGTGGCATGCTGTTCGCCCAGCGCTGCGCGGGCTGTCACGGCGGCGATCTCAGCGGCGGCTTCGGTCCCCGCCTGGCCCCGCTGGCGAGCTACTGGCAGGGACGCAGCCTCGCGGAGCTTTTCGCCTTCGTTCAGGGCAACATGCCCTTCGACGCGCCGGGCTCGTTGAGCCCCGAGCACTACGCACAAGTCATCGCGTTCGTCCTGCACAGCAACGGTTACGTGGCGGGCGAGGAGGACCTGGCCGCGGAAGCTTCCGCTCTGGAGGCGTTCGTGATCGATTCACCGAACGAGCAGTGACGGTGCGCGCGCACAGCCGACCGTCTCAGGCAACAACCCCAAAGGGAGGTAGTGATGATGTCACGCAACGCCAATGTCCGGTTGATCGCACTGCTGTTCGCGGCACTGGTCCCGCTCACCTTCGTCTCGTCGCAGGGCTACCAGGCGCCGACCGGCGCCCTCGCCACCCAACTCGGCACTGCCATCCAGCACGCCGGCTTCAGCGCATCGGCGGGCGAGCACCCGATGGCCGTGCGGCATCTCGGGCACGTGCTCAACTGCATCGCCGGCGCCGGTGGTGACGGTTTCAATGCCGAGTGGGGCCACCCGTGCGAGGGCCAGGGCGACGGCATCGCCAACGACCTCTCTTCGCATCCGGCCGCTGCCGATCTGACGATCCTCGTCGAAGCCGCCCGCCAGCTCGCCATGCAAGGCGTGGGCGAGAGCTCGCTCGGTGCGGTGCAGGCCGCAGCCAACGGCGTGGCCGCGCTGCTTGGCGTGTTCAACGCACAGTGATCGGGCGCACGGCCAGCACCTCGTAACCGTACAGCTCGTTCACGTAACGCAGTTCGTAAGCGCCCGGTTCGCCGGGCGCTTCCAGCTGCACCACGTTCCCAGCATCGGAGGACAGGTAGCTGTAGCTCAGGTAGGCGCTGGCGGCGGCGCCAACCGGAACGATAGTGATGTAGTCCTCGCCGTAGCCCGGCCCCTCCCAGCCCACGTCGAACCACTCGCCGGCGCTCACCGAGTCCGGCGCGCTCAGCGAGACCGTGACTGCGAGAACCTCGATCTTGGCGGTGGCCAACGTCGTGCTACCCTCTCCGGCCACGTATCGCAGCTCGTAGACGCCCGGGGCGAGCGGCGCGGTGAGCGTCACCGGGTTGCCATCGCTGACGTAGCGATAGTCGATCGCGATGTGGGACTCGCTGCCCACATCGGTGATGGTGACCCAGTCGGAGTCGCCGCCGGGTCCGCTCCACGTCAGCTCGAAGCGTTGCCCGCCGATGACGCTTGCGGGTGCCGACACGGTCGCTGCTCCCGCCTCCACCGTGAGGGGCGCAGACGCCAACACGGCACCGTCGCCGGTGACGTAACGCAGCTCGTAGGCGCCCGGCGTGATCGGAGCCAGCAGCGACGCCGGGTCGCCTTGCTTGGTCATCCAGAACGCCTGGAACTCGTGTTCCGGCGCGCCCGCAGGGACCACCGTGACGAAGTCGTCGACGTTGGCCGGACCCTGCCACGACACGGTGAAGTCGGAGCCGGCCGTCACGGTGTCGGGACCGCTCAGGCTCGCCGCCACGAAGGTGGCGGTGAACGGTGCGCTGCGCCCGATCACGCGGGTGCCGCCCTCCGGCAGGTCGACCAGGTAGCGGGCCTCGAGCTCCCCCTCCTCCCGAGGCACCGGCACCAGGGCGGTACCGGACTCGCCGGCGGTGGCGATGAGCGCCAACCACACCTCCTCCGGCGCGCTGCTCGGCACGATCGTCAGCCAGCCGCTGACGTCGGCCGGCGCGTCCTGGTACTGGACATCGACGGACGACCCCACGACCGGCGCCGAGTCTGCCACGGTCAACGTCACGACGTCGCTACCCTCGATCTCGAACGCGAACTCGTTGGTCTGGTCGATGACGACCGCCAGCCCCGAGAAGACCAGCTCGCCGCGAGCGACGTCGACGATCACGGCGCTGTAGCCGCCGGCCGGGACACTGGCGGTGTATGCACCCTCGCCCGCATGCTCGAAGAGGTAGTGATCGCCGGCCGAGGTGACGAAGGCCAAGGTTGCGCCGTCCACCGCCGGTTCACCGTTGCGCGTGAGGGTGGCGCTGACGCTGATCGACGCCGGCGCCGGCGGCGCCTCGACGACGATGGCGCGCCCCAAGGCCTCGGCGAGTTCGATGGCACTGGTCGCGTTCTCGAACGCGCCGATTCCCTCGAAGCTGGCCATCGCCCGGGTGTCGAGATCGAAGCCGATGATCCTGAGATCGAACTCGAGCCCTGCGGCGAGCAGGCTCTGGTAGACGGCGCGAACGTCGCCGCCGCAGGCCTCCTCACCGTCAGTGACCAGGACGATCAGCTTGCGCCCGGGCGCGGAGCCCAGGTCCTGGGCCGCCAGCTCGAGGGAGTAGGCAATCGGCGTGGCGCCGCGCGCCTGCGTGTCCTGCACGGTCTTCAGCAGCGCTTCGCGCGCGAGTCCCGCGACCGGCACCCGCAGGTGGCTGTCGCGGCAGGCTCCGTCCTCGATCGCCAGCATCGAGGAGCCGTAGACGCGCAGGCCGACGTTGAGGTCGTCACTGGCGGGGAGGCGGCTGATGAAGTCGGTGAGCGCCTCCTTGGCCGCCGTGATGCGGTAGCGACCGTCGGCGAGCTTGTTGAACATCGAGCCCGACGCGTCGAGTATCAGGACGACGTCGGTGCGCTCGGAACTTTGTGCGGTGGCGAAGCCGAAGAGCAGGATCACGCTCAGCCAGCCACACACCACAGCCGGCATGAAACGCTTGACGGACGCGAACATGGTCACCTCTCAAGCAGGTCGTTCAGTTGTTCGGGCTGCACCTTCTCGCGACCTCTCAATGCGCCTCGATGTTAGGCCCGGCAGGAGGGCCAGCTCGTCGCCGTTGTCACACAGCGCTCGGGCTCTCAAGCACCGCCCCGCTCCCGGCGCCTGCTCGACTCGTAGACCGCCTGCACCATCAGCGGCCAGGGACAGATCGACTCGAACTCCTGTGGGGTCAGCCAGGCGAACACGTCGTTCTCCGCATCGAGGGCGACCTCGCCCCCGAGGTGATGAGCCTGGTAGACGACCACGACCATGCCGTCCCCGTCGAGCTGGCCCAGGTATGCGGTCACCGGCGCCGGATCGAGTTCGACGACCAGGCCGGTCTCTTCGTCGATCTCGCGGAGCACCGCGGCGAGCGGCTGCTCGGAGGGCTCCAGGCCGCCGGTGACCACGCCCCAGTGGCCCGCCGCCTGCCGCTTCGAGCCCCGCCGCAGCGCCAGCAGGCGGTCATCCTGCCACACCACCGCCGCGACCGCGACCACGTAGCGGGGCCGAGAAGTCGAAGACCTTGCTGACCCTGACGCCGTCATGTCCCTGACGCCAGGATAAGCGCGCGCAGCGCGGGTGGTAGGCTCCGCCGCAGACGACCCAGGCACGCTCATGTTCGGGAGCGGGCGGAGCCGACTGGAGGCAGGCTGATGACCAAGGCGTTGGTAGCTGAGTTCGTCGGGACGTTCACGCTGGTGTTCGTGGGCGTAGGGGCAATCGCGGTCGCGAGCGTTGGCAGTGCCGGTCTGGTGGCCGTGGCGTTGGCGCACGGACTGGCCCTCGCGGTGATGATCACGGCCACGGCGGCGGTCAGCGGCGGGCACCTCAACCCGGCGGTCAGCATCGGTCTCTGGTCGGCCGGCAAACTCGCCGGCGACAGGCTCCTGGGCTACCTGGCAGCGCAGGTCGCCGGAGGACTTGCCGGCGCCGCCCTCATCCTGGTCGCGATCCCCGACCAGGCGAGGGCGGTGGCGGTGGGCACCCCGGCGCCCGCGGAAGGCATCGGCGTCGCCTCGGTCCTCGTGCTCGAAGCGGTCCTCACGTTCTTCCTGGTGTTCGCCGTCTACGGCACCGCGGTCGACCGCCGCGCTCCCAAGCTGGGAGGCCTGCTGATCGGCCTGTCCGTGACGATGGGCATCCTGGTGGCCGGCCCGGTGACCGGGGCGGCGCTCAACCCGGCGCGTCACTTGGGACCGGCGATCTTCGCGGGCGGCGCGTACCTGGGTCAGTTCTGGTTGTACTGGCTGGGTCCTGTGGTCGGCGGTCTGGCGGCAGCCTGGGTCTACCGCAACTTCCTGGAAGAGCCCGAGGGGCGCGTCGTCAATTGACCGAGAGCAGCGCTACGCCCCGGCCGTCGGCGGCAGGTGTCGGAGCAGCAGCGCCACCGCGCCGCTGTGGACCGTCAGGCGGGCGGGCGGAACCGTGACCTCGTTGGAAACGCCGAGGCCGCTGCCGAAGGGGAGAGCGGCGCGCGCGAGCGGGTACTCCACGCCTGCGAGCGTTACCAACGCGTCGCCGCTCAGCGCCAGCAGGCTCAACGGCGTACCGAGCGGCACGGACGCTTCTGCGACCGCTCCGGCAACGACCACCCTGGCCTCGTCAGCGCCGGCGTGCAAGCTGATGCTCGACCCGCCGTCGGTGAGCTTGGCGGCGACGAAGAGAGCTGCCAGGCTCTGATCGAGGCGGTCGCCGAACGCCCCTACGACGCGAATCCTGCGCGCACCTCGCTCGCCAGCCACGGCCAGCGCGATCTCGAGGTCCAGCTGGTCTTTGCGCCTTGGGTGCCGGCTGATGGTGAGGTTCGGGTAGCGGGCCAGCGCTGCTGGCGTGACGCTGTCCAGGTCGCCGACCAGCAGGTCAGGCTCGACTCCGAGGGCGCTCGCGTGCTCGAGCCCGCCGTCGGCAGCGATCACCAGCGCGACGTCCTTCACGAGCGCGGCCCGGAGATGCGGCAGCGGAGCCTCTCCGCCCGCCAGCACCAAGGCGACCGCGTCCGGCGCCAACGCCGGCGCGCCGACCTTCACGCTTCCTCGACGAGGGCCGCCCAGGCGGTGCCTGGCAACTTGAGCGCCACCTCGTCGCCGGGGCGCGGATGTCGGTGACCGAAGGCCGCCACGACCTCGCGCCGGTGGCCCTGCCACCGCAAGCGCTCGCCTCCCCAGGCGGCCACCTCGAGCTCGAGGTCGAGACCGAGAGCGGCCGGACGCACACCCGCGACCCTGGCGCTCACGGCGCCGACGGTGGCGCCGGAGTCAGGCGGTTCGAGACCGACCAGGTCGGCTCTCAGCAGCAACCCACCAGGGCCGGCGCGAGTGCCCGCAGCGGCCGCCAGCGCCTGCGCGGCGGTCCCTTCCCAGACGTTGTCGTGGCCCAGGAAGCGCGCCAGCCAGGCTCCGCGCGGACGTTCGAGCAGCTCCTCGGCCGCGCCGACCTGAACGATCCTGCCGGAGCGCATCACGGCCACCTGGTCAGCGACGCTGAAGGCCTCGGCCTGGTCGTGCGTGACGTAGATCGCCTGCGTGCCCAGAGAGTCGAGCAGGGCGGTGATGTCGTGCTTGAGTTCCTCGCGCAACGCCTCGTCGAGGTTCGACAACGGCTCGTCGAGCAGCACCAACCGCGGTTGATGCGCCAACGCCCTCGCCAAGGCCACACGTTGCTGCTGGCCGCCGGACAGCTCGAGGACCCGCCGACGCTCGAGGCCGGCGAGCCCGACCATCGCGAGCAGGCGCTTCACAGTGGCCGCGGCGGCCTCTCTTGCGACCCGTCGCTCGACCAGGGCGAACGCGACGTTGCCGCCCACGTCGAGGTGTGGGAACAGCGCGTAGTCCTGGAACACCACGCCGAAGCCGCGGCGTTCCGCGGGTTGACGAGTGATGTCGGCGCCGTCGAGCTCGACGGCGCCGCCGTCGGGGGCCTCGAGGCCGGCCACCAGCCTCAACAGCGTGCTCTTGCCGCAGCCGCTGGGGCCGAGCAGGGCGAGCCGTTCTCCGTCGGCCACGGTGAGGGTCACCCCGTCGACCGCGCGGACATCGCCATAGCGCTTGTGGAGATCGGTGACAGCGAGGCTCATGCGTTCGCGGCGATCATATCCGCGTCCCGAGGCCGATCAGAACTCGCCCTGGTGGCGCCGCGCCAACAGCAGCATCACGATCGCCGTCAGCAGCATCAACACCACCGACAGCGCCAGCGCCGCTCCGTAGTTCGCGGCGCCGACGCGACCGAGCAGCGTGTAGATCGCGACCGGCAGCGTGGCGTGCTCGGGACGTGACAGCACCAGGGAGGCTCCGAACTCGCCGAGCGAGATCGCGAACGCGAAGGCGGCCGCGGTCACCAGCGCGGGGCGCAACAGCGGCAACTCGACGCGGACCAAGGCGCCCCACGGCCCAGCTCCGAGCGACCGCGCTGCCGCGCCCAGGCTCCGCGGTTGCGCCCTCAGCGCCGGTAGCAGCGTGCGCGTCACGAACGGAAACGCGATCAACGCGTGCGCCAGCGGGATGCCCCAGAAGGACGTCACCAGCAGTGGGTAGCTGAGCAGGTAACCGAAGGCCAACGTCACAGGGCTGACCGCCAGCGGCAGGAGGCTCGCCTGGTCGAGCCAACGCCAACCGCCGCGCGCCACCGCATACGCGAAGGCCAGACCTACCAGCAGAGCCAACGAGGTACTGAGCGACGCGAACGTCAGGGAGTTGGCGAGAGCCGCACCCAGGGAGCGGTAGCCGAACGACGGCGGAGCGTCGAGCATCGCGGCGAAGCTGGCGGCGCTTGGGAACGTCCCGTTGGGTGCGGTCAACGCCTTGAGCGCCAACGCGAGCAGCGGCGCCAGCACCAACGCGCCGACGATGACCAGGTTGGAGACGAGCAGGCCGCTGGCGGCCAAGGTCGGGCGCCTGAGCGCACTCGCGCCGGCGATCGGCACCGCAACTGCCAGTCGCGCCTGCAAGCGCGTGTAGACGAACCCCAGCACGCCGATGACGAGCAGTTGCACGATGGCCAGCACGGCCGCCGCGTCGAGCTGCAGCAGCCGCAGGGTCAGGCGGTAGATCTCGACCTCGAGCGTCGCCAGCCCGGGACCGGGCGCCAAGATTAGGATGATCCCGAAGCTCGTGAAGCAGAAGATGAACACCAGCACCGCCGCCGCCAGCGTCGCCGGCAGCGCCAGCGGCAACGTCACGCGCCACAGCGCCCGCCAGGGGCCCGCTCCCAGCGTGGCTGCCGCCTGTTCCAGACGCGGGGCGATGCCTTCGACGAAGCTCGCCACCAGCCGCGCGACCACCGCGAAGTTGAAGAACAGGTGCGCGAGCAGGACGATCGTCAGCGTGTTGCGCAGGTCGACCCCCACAAGCCCTCGCGGGCCCACGAGCGCCAGGAAGCCGATGCCGGCGACGACCGTAGGCATCACGAAAGGGATCGTGAACACGGCCGTCAAAGCGCGGCGGCCGCGGAACGCGTAGCGGGCCAGCAGCAGCGCGGTCGGCAGGCCTACTGCCACTGTCACGGCGGTCGACAGCAACGCCTGCCACAACGTGAACGCGATCCGCTGCAGGTAGTAAGGGTTGCCAAGCGTGGCAGCGAAGGTCGCTGCGAACGGTTCTCCCGGCTCCGAAGCCAGGCTCCGCCACAAGATCACGGCCACAGGCACTACCAGCAGCGCGCCGAGATAGACGCTGGCCACCACACCGGCCAGGTTCGTCAGCCAGGAACCGCGCATCCACACACTGTAGTGCCGCGAACCGTGGAAGTGCCGTGGAGTGCCGGCCGACGCCGCGCCGGGCGGTGTACCCTGGCAGTCGCAAGGCTCTTCGGAGCCGTCTGCCCGGTCGCCGTGCCAGTGTTGCGACCGCCTCTGCCCCAAGTGCGGGCCGATCACGGCCCACGTCCGGGCCCACTATCGGGTCATCGCCCCTAGCCACGACGGAGTCGCGACATGACCGCATCACCCCCCACGCCGGGCGCCTTGGAGGCGCCGCCAACCACCACACCTGCAGCACCCACCGCGGTCCCGAAGATTCGGGTAAGGAACCTCAGCAAGGTCTTCGGACCGCGCCCCGAGAGGGCCCAGGCGTTGCTCGCCGAGGGCGCCACCAAGTCGGAGGTGCAGGAGCGACTCGGCAACGCGGTCGGCGTCTTCGCTGTCGACCTCGACATCGAAGAAGGTGAGACCTTCGTGCTCATGGGGCTCTCCGGCAGCGGCAAGTCCACCCTCGTGCGCCTGCTCAATCGTCTGCACGAGCCGACCAGCGGCACCATCGAGATCGACGGCGTCGACATCACCGAGATGCCCAAGAGCGAGCTCCTGCGCTTCAGGCGCAGCAAGTTCAGCGGCATGGTGTTCCAGCAGTTCGCGATCCTGCCGCACCGGACCGTGTTGGACAACGTCGCTTACGGACTCGAGATCCAAGGCGTGCGAGCGTCCGAGCGCAGCGAGCGGGCGCTGGCTGCGACCGAACTGGTCGGACTCAAGGGTTGGGAGGCCAGCTACCCGCGGGAGCTCTCCGGCGGCATGCAGCAGCGTGTCGGGCTGGCGCGCGCGTTGGCGATGGACGCCGACATTCTGCTGATGGACGAGGCATTCAGCGCTCTCGACCCGTTGATCCGCCGCGAGATGCAAGACGAGCTGATCGAGCTGCAGTCGCGCATGAACAAGACCATCGTCTTCGTGACCCACGACCTCGACGAGGCCCTCAAGCTCGGCGACCGGATAGCGATCATGAACGCGGGGCGCGTGATCCAGGTCGGGTCCCCCGAAGCCGTCATCACCGAGCCGGCGGATGACTACGTCGCGGCTTTCGTCGAAGGCGTCGACCGCTCCGAGGTGCTCACGGCGGGCAGCATCATGCAGCCGGTGAAGGAGACGGTGCACGTCCGCGATGGTCCTCGCACGGCGCTCACCAAGATGCGCCGCTCGGGTCTCTCGGGGATCCTGGTAGTCGACTCGGAACGCAGACCGCACGGCTATCTGACTTCCGGGCGCCTGGTGGCCGGGCTGTCCGACGCGAGACTCGACGAAGGACGCATCGACTCGCGGCTGCTGGAGGCCGCCATTACCGTGCCGGTGGACACGCCCCTGCAGGAGGTCATCGCGCTAGCCTCCGAGGGCAGCGCTCCGATCGGCGTGACCGACGCCGGCGGTCGGCTTCGTGGCGTCGTTGTCAAGGGCGCGATCCTCGCGGCGTTGGCGCGAACCCCGGCTCGCTCAGTAGACGGACAAGCGGATGCTTGACTTCCGCATCCCGCTGCGCGATTGGGTCGCCGACGCCGTCCGCTACCTGCAGCTCAACCTGGCTCCCTTCTTCGACTCGTTCTCGGATGGGGTCGAGGCAGTCATCGGGCTGCTGCTCGCGGGTTTCCAGAGCCTGCCAGAGCTGGTGCTGATCGGACTGCTGAGCGTCCTGGTGGGAGCGCTCGGAGGCTGGCGCATCGGCGTTTTCGCCGTCGTCGGACTGCTGCTGATCGAGAACATCGGTCTCTGGCTGCCGTTCCTGCAGACCCTCGCGCTGGTGGTGACCGCGCAGTTGCTGATCACCATCGTCGGCTTGCCGCTCGGCATCTTGGCGGCCAGCAGCGACCGCGCCGAGAGCCTCATGCGACCGGTGCTCGACTTCATGCAGACGATGCCGGCCTTCGTCTACCTGATCCCGGCAGTCATGTTCTTCGGCATCGGGCTGGTGCCGGGCGTGGTGGCGACCTTCGTGTTCGCGATCCCACCGCTGGTGCGGTTGGTCAACCTCGGTATCAGGCAGGTTCCCAAGGACCTCATCGAGGCTGCCGACGCGTTCGGTTCGACGGCCTGGCAGCGTCTCGTCAAGGTCGAGCTCCCGGTCGCGAGGCCGAGCATCCTGGCCGGCCTCAACCAATCGATCATGCTCAACCTGTCGATGGTCGTGATCGCCGGCATGATCGGAGCGCGGGGTCTCGGCGCCGAGGTGCTGCGCGGCATCCAGCGACTCAACGTGGGGCAGGGCTTCGAGGCCGGCCTGGCGGTGGTGATCCTCGCCATCGTCCTCGACCGCGTCACGGCGGCCGTGGGCAGGCGCCAAGGCGGCGGTTGACGGCCGCTCGGCACGCCTCGGGCATACGTGCTAGGGTCCAAAGAGGTCTTCGTGACCGCTTGTTCGTAACAGCGCACGTGCGTGCGCTCGCGGGCCTTCGTCCCGCTCCGCTTTCCGTCTCTAGAAACGAGGAGGAACCTGTGAAGCGTTCACTCATCGCCCTGGCACTGGCGTTGACCGCCGCTGCCGCGTCCGCGCAATCGGAAACCATCGAGCTTGGCTACGTCCTGTGGGACTCCGAGATCGCTTCGACCCACGTCGTCGCCGCGGTCTTGATGGACGAGCTCGGCTACGAGGTCGAACTCACTTCGGTCGACGCCGGCCCGATGTGGACCGGGGTCGCCCAAGGCGACTTCCACGCGATCGTGGCGGCTTGGCTTCCCGCCACCCACGAGGCGTACTGGAACGAGTACGGAGACAGCCTGGTCGACCTTGGCGCCAACCTCGAGGGCGCCGACATCGGTTGGGCAGTGCCGAGCTACGTCGAGGTCGACAGCATCGCTGATCTCAACGACAACGTCGACATCTTCGGTGGCGAGGTCATCGGCATCGATCCCGGCGCCGGCCTGATGGCCGCCAGCGACCGCGCCATCGACGATTACGGCCTCGACTTCGACCTGCTCGACGGCTCCGATGCCGCCATGACGGCGGCCCTGGACCGCGCCATCCAGCGCGGCGAGCCGATCATCGTCACCAGCTGGCGTCCACACTGGATGTGGGCAGCCTACGACCTCAAGTACCTCGAGGATCCGCAGGGCGTCTTCGGCACCGCCGAGACCATCAACACCGTGGTCAACGCCGAGTGGGCCGAGACGGCGCCGGCCGACGTCATGTCGTTTCTCGAGTCGTTCCACTGGACCGGCGAGCAGATGGGCGCGGTGATGCTGATGATCACCCAGGAAGGCATGGAGCCGTTCGCGGCGGCGCGCGCCTGGATCGCCGACAACCGCGACGTGGTCGAGAGCTGGCTGCCCTGAGTCACTGGCAGCCAAGGGCCTGACACGCCCTTGAGTTTCCACGGCCCGCCCGCGAGGGCGGGCCGTCGTCTGCGGCGTCGACACCGTCCAGGGGTATTGACATGCCGGCGACCCTCCGCTAGAGTCAGCCCGTTTGGAGACCGTGAAGATGGCAGCGATCAACCTCACCCCCACTGTCAGGAGCCACCTGGCGCCGGCCGGCGTCATTGGCCCACAGGAGAGGACTGCCTAGAGAACGGCATCTGACGACTCGTTAGCAAGATCGCAGCCGTGGGCAGCCCGCAAGAGCAGCCCACGGTTTTCTTTTTCCCAAGCGACCACTAGCGAGCAACCAGCACGTGCTCGACCCCCACGGAAGCGACAGGCGACATGGCGACACTGAGCGTTGAGAACCCAAGACACGACGGCACGAGCGCACAGGCGCCGAGCATGCTCGCGCTGCTGAAGCGCTACCTGCTGCCCCAGAGGACCAAGGCCCTGCTGATGGCCGTGATGATGCTCGTCGGAGTCGGACTGCAGGTGCTGGTGCCGCAACTCCTGCGGCGCTTCATCGACGGCGCGCTGACGGGCGCCGCCGGCTCACAGCTGACGACGCTGGCGCTGTCGTTTCTGGCGGCGGCGTTGATCACCCAACTGCTCAACGCCATCGCCACGTACGTGGCTGCCGACGTCGGCTGGACGGCCACCAACGCGCTCAGGCAAGACCTGACGGAGCACACGCTGGCGCTGGACATGAGCTTCCACAACTCCCGCACCTCCGGGGAGATGATCGAGCGCATCGACGGCGACATCACCAGCCTTTCGGAGTTCCTCTCGCGTTTCACGGTTCGGGTTTTCGGTGGCGCGCTGCTGCTGGTCGGCATCCTGGGCGTCCTGTGGTTCGAGAACGTGCTGTTGGGAGCGGCTTTGACGGCCTTCGTGGTCCTCGACGTCGCAGTGCTGCAGCTGACCAGACGCTCGGGCATACCGGCAACGCGTCTCGAGCGGGAGGCCAGCGCCAAGCTGTTCGGTTTCATCGAAGAGCGCCTTCAGGGCATCGACGATTTGCGCGCCAACGGCGCCGGCGAGTACACGATGCACCGCTTCGGAGGCGTGATGCGCGGCTTCTACCACGACACCCGCAAGGCGGCGATGCTGCGCTCGGTCGTGTGGCTGTCGAGTTATGGCCTGTTCGTCATCGGCATGATGGTCACCGGCGGCGTGTCGATCTACCTCGTCGGGGCGGGCACCTTGAGCGTCGGCATGGCCTACATGGTCTTCCAGTACATGTTCATGCTCCAGAACCCGATCGAGCAGATCACCCAGCAGCTGCAGGATCTGCAGCGCGCTGCGGCCGGCGCCGCCCGCGTCGGAGAGCTGTTCGCCACCAGCTCGGCGCTGCCGCCCGGCGGTACGGCGCGCCTGCCTGCCGGCGCCCTTGACGTGCGCTTCGAAGACGTCACCTTCCATTACCTCGACGCCGCCAGCGATCAGCTGACGTTGCGCAACGTCTCGTTCGACCTCGCGGCGGGGGAGAGGCTGGGCCTCTTGGGGCGCACGGGCTCCGGCAAGACGACGCTCACGCGTCTGTTGTTCCGCCTCTACGACCCCACCCACGGTCGGGTGGCCCTGGCAGGCGTCGACCTGCGCGCGGCCGACGTCGAGCAACTCAAGGAGCGCGTCGGCCTCGTGACGCAGGACGTGCAGCTGTTCCGCGGGACCTTGCGGGACAACCTCACCTTCTTCAGGCAAGGCGTCAGCGACCTGCGGATCCTGTCGGTGTTGGACGAGTTGGGCCTCGGTGACTGGCTGGCGCTGCAGCAGCGCGGTCTCGACACCGAACTCGACTCTGGCGGTCGCAACCTCTCGGCCGGCGAGGCGCAGCTGATAGCCCTGGCACGCGTCTTCCTGAAGGATCCCGGCCTGGTGGTCCTCGACGAGCCGTCCTCGCGCCTCGACCCGCTCACCGAGCGGCGGCTCGAAGCGGCGATGGAGCGCCTCCTCGCAGGCCGCACCGCGATCGTCATCGCTCACCGCTTGGAGACCGTCGAACGCGTCGACAAGATCCTCGTCATGGACAGCGGCCGGATCGCCGAGTACGGCTCCCGCGCGGCGCTCGCGGCCGATCACACCAGTCGCTACGCCCGCCTCCGGCGCGCAGCGCTAGCGCTCGACCTCAACGCGACCGGCTCGCCCACCCAAGCGGGCGAGCTCAGCGCCGAGGACGCCGAGCTCCTGGAGGAACTCGCGTGAACTTCGCAACGAACCCGCTCAGGCTGACCTACCTGCTCGTCAGGCAGCGGCACAGGCTGTTCATCCTCTCCTGCTTCCTGTTCCTGCTCATCCACCTGATGCCGATCGTCGTCGGAGTCGCGATGAAGGGCATCTTCGATGCGCTCTCCGGTGCCGAAGGGGTGCGCTTCGGACCGTGGGCGTACCTCGCGCTGGCGCTGGCGCTCGATGTCACGCGCATCGCGACGTTCGTCGGCGGGATCTACGCCTGGGTCAGCTACTGGCTCGAGATCGTGCTGCACTTGCGCAACAGCGTCGTCAAGCATCTGCTGACGGCCGCCGGCAGCCGGCGCCTGCCCGACTCGCCCAGCGAGGCGGTCACACGCTTCCGCGACGACGTCAACGACATCGCCGAGTACGTGGAGCACTGGGTCGACTTCTGGGGCTTCGCCGCCTACGCCCTGGTGGCGCTCGGCATCATGGCGTTCATCGACCCGTTGATGACGCTCCTGGCGATGGTGCCGCTGACGCTGACGATCTTCCTGACCAACGCGCTGAGGCCGCGGATCCGTGCGGCCCGGCGCGCCAGTCGCGAGGCCACCAGCCGCGTCACCGACTTCCTCGGCGAGAGCTTCGGCAACGTGCAGGCCGTCAAGGTGTCGGGCAGGGAAGACTCGGTGCTCCGGCGCTTCGCTGGGCTTAACGACACCAGGCGGCAGACCGCGCTGAAGGATACGGTGCTGACCGAGATGTTCCGCTCGGTCACCGACAACATGGTCAACATCGCCACCGGCGTGATCCTTCTGGTCGGCGCCGGTGCCCTTCGCAGCGGCACCTTCACGGTGGGCGATTTCGCCCTGTTCGTCACCTTCTTGCCGCGTCTCACGGGCGTGATGTCATTCATGGGCCTGATGGTGGTGCAGCACAAGCGCACCGGCGTCGCCTACGAGCGCCTCGGGAGGCTGATGGTCGACGCGCCGGTCGAGGCGCTGGTAACCCCGGCGCAACTCGACCTCGAGCGGCCGCAAGCGGTGTTCCACCCCTCAGGCCAAGCCGTCGAGCCGCTAAGGACCTTGCGCGTCGAGGGGCTCAGCTACCATCATCCCGACACCAAGGCGGGCATCGAGAACGTGTCTTTCGAGGTCGAGGCCGGCCAGTTCGTCGTGATCACCGGCCGTGTCGGTGCCGGCAAGTCGACGCTGCTGAGGGTGCTGCTCGGCCTGCTCCCTCGCGACTCCGGCACGATCTACTACAACGGCATCGAGGTCAGCGACCCGGCGACCTTCTTCGTGCCGCCGCGCTCGGCCTATACCAGCCAGGTGCCGAGGCTGTTCTCCGACCCGCTGCGCGAGAACGTGCTGTTGGGCGACGAGCATGCCGACGACGAAGTCGAGAGGGCGCTGGAGCTGGCGGTAATGCTGCCCGACGTGGCGGCGCTTCACCGGGGGCTCGACACCGAGGTCGGCACCCGCGGCGTGCGCCTCTCGGGAGGCCAGGTCCAGCGCGCGGCCGCGGCACGCATGTTCCTGCGCGACGCCGAGCTGATGGTCTTCGACGACCTCTCGAGCGCACTCGACGTGGAGACCGAGCGGCGGCTGTGGGACGGTCTGTTCGCCGCCCGTGACGCCACCTGCTTGGTGGTCTCGCACCGCCGCGCCGCCCTCGAGCGCGCCGACAAGGTGATCGTGATGGAGGCTGGGCGCATCGTCGCCCAGGGCGACCTGCCTGCGGTGATGGCGGCGTCGCGAGAGCTGAGCCAGTTGTTCAGCGGGCCGCCGCAGGCCGCCTAGCGCACGGTGCCGGGATCCCTGCCGTGCAGGACCACGGCAGTCCACTGCGCCAGCCACCGCTCCTGGTGTGCCTGGATCAAGGAGCTGGGAACGCTTGCGGCGGCGGCGGAAGCTGGCAGGACCGCGAAGCGTTCGAACTCGCTCGGGAGGTTGGCGTCGACGACCACCGGGTGCACGAACATCGCAAGGGGAATCGCCTCTTGAACGCTGCGGCTGAGCATGAAGTCGATGAACTGCTCGGCCGCAGCGCGCTCGTCCGTGCCGGCGAGGATGCCGATCGCCTCGATCTGTCGGTACGCGCAGCCCTCGCACGTGAGGTTGGCGGTCGGCGGCTCGTCGAGCGCTTCTTCGGCGAAGATCATCTCGGCCGCCGGGCTCGTCAGGTAGCTGAGAACCACCGGTCGGTCGCCGCCGTAGCGCGTGAAGCTCGTGTAGTAGGCGTCGGACCAGCCATCGGTCACCGCCACGTCGTTGTCGCGCAGCGCAGCCCAGAAGTCGAGCCAGTCGCCCCCGTCCGCGGTCGCCGCTGCAGCGGGGAGGCCGGCAGCAGCGTCGCCGAAGCGCGCCACGGTCGCCAGCAGGAACGCCAGGCCCGGGCTCGACGAGGCGGGGTTCTGCACCACGCTCAGGCCGCGGTAGGGCCCCTCCACCAAGTCCTCGAGTGCTGCCGGCAGCGGGAGACCGCTGGTCTCGAACCACTCGCGGTCGACGTTCGGAAGCACGTACCCAACGTCGACGGGTGTGACCAGCCCTTGTGGGTCGAAGCGCAGGTCCTCCGGCACGCGCGCCAGCTCATCGCTGAAGTACGGTTCGAAGATCCCTGCGACGCGCGCGCGTTCGAGCAGGCTGTCATCGACTCCGAACAGCACGTCGGCCAGCGGTCTGGCCTTGGTCAGGATGGCCCTGTTCACCACCTCCCCCGCGTCGCCGCCTGCCAGGAAGACGACCCTGACGCCAGTGGCCGCCGTGAACTCGTCGATCACTGCTTGCGGCAGGGTGAACGAGTCGTGCGTGAGCACCGTCAACTCGCGGCCGCCACTCCCCTGGGCGATCGCCAGTGAGCAGACGACGGCCACCACAGCGGCCGGCAGCGACGGCCCGAGCCTCGCTATCAAGGTGGTCAGACGTTTCATGAGCGCCCTTTCCGTCACCGGGCTCGACGCTCGCAGCACTTGGTGGGGACTCACCGCGTGGAACCAAGCGCCACACTTCCTACGCCCGCATTACCGGGGTCAGGTTCTAGGGTGTGATCTCAGCCCCGACGCTGCCGGGACACCCCTGGTGACACCTCGACCGTAGCCGAAGCTCGCGGGCGGGTCAACCAGCTGCGCTACTGGGAGCGACCGACGGCGGCCGACAGCGACCGAACCTAGCGAGCGCTCGCCGCCTCCGGCGGCGAAGCCGGTAGCCGCCAGGCAGCGAGGGCCGCGGCGACGCCGAAGAGGCCGGCGGTGAACGGGAACAGCAGGCCGTAGTCGGGCGCCACACCGTGGCTGGTGACGGCCAGGATGCCGGCGGCGAGCAGCGGGGAGATCGCGCGTGAGGCTGCGCCGACCGAGTTGTCGAGACCGTAGACCGAGCCGGCGATGCTGGGATCGGTGAAGCGGGCCAACAGCGCGCTGATCGCCGGCAGTACACCGCCGACCGCGAAGCCTATCAGCGTGTTGAGAACCAGCAGTTGCCACACCTGCGTCACGAAGGTCATCGGGACGTACAGCATGGCAGTCGCGAGCGCGGAGCCGATCAGCAGCCGCTTGTGGCCGATCCGGTCGCCGAGCCGCCCGAGAGCGACGCCGCTGTAGGTCCCCGCCAGCGACGACACGCCGATGGCCACGCCGGTGTAGATGCCGGCCAGGTCCTGCCGGATCGTCAAGGTGGCGATGAACAGCGGGAGGAACGGCATGATCATGGTGCGGCCGAGCCAGGCGGTGAAGCGCAGCAGGTAGGCGAGGCTCACACCGGGAGCCCGCAGCACCGTCGCCCACTGCCCGAAGAGGCCGCTGACGCCGCGTGAGCGCTTGGCCGGCGGCACGAACTCCTCCTTGACCCCGAACACGACCAGCAGGCCGCCGACGAGCAGCAGTGCGGCGGTGACCATGAACGAGACCCGGATGCCAACGGCGTAGGACAGCACGCCGCCGAGGATCGGTCCGATCGCGATGCCGGCCCATTGACCCGTCTGCATCAAGCCCATCGCGTAGCCGAGGCGTTCGCGCGGCGTGACGGCGGCGGCCATCGAGGACGCGGCCGAGATCACGCCGGTGACCAGCCCCTGGATCACGCGCAGCACGAATAGCTCCTCGGAACTGCGCGCCAGGCCCATCAGGAACACCAGCACGGCGCCGCCGATCAGCGCCCGGATGAGCATCGGCTTGCGACCGTAGCGGTCGGCGACGGCGCCCCAGATCGGCGATGCGATCATCATGGCGAAAGCCTGGCCGCTGAAGACGGCCGACACCCAGAACACCGTCGACCCGGAGCTGGCGCCCAGTTGTTCGACGTATGCCGGCAGGAACGGGAAGATGGTGGAGAAGCCGACCGAAGCCAGGAACTGCGTCGCCATCATCAGCGTCACGGTTCTCTGCCAGCTCGCCTTCTGCACGCTCTGCCTCCCGTCCGCCGGCCATGGGGGCCGCCCGACCCCGCGCATCCTACCGCCGGTCGCGCCGTCCGCCTGAGGTAGCCTGGTCAGGCGTGAAGCTCACCGACGCCCAGGTCCTGGCTCGTTGTCCGCTCTTCGCCGAGCTGCCTGCTGCCGACCTGGAGGCGCTCGCGGCAACGGCCCACCGCAGGGTGCATGCTGCCGGCGAGGACCTCTTCCTGGCCGGCGAGCGACCTGGCTCGCTGGCGGTCGTGGTGACCGGCAGAGTCCTCGTCTACCTGATCTCGCCGGCCAGCGGCCGCGAGATCGTGCTCAGCGTGGAGCATCCGCACAACGCCGTCGCTGAGCTGGTGTCGCTTGACGGGGGTACCTTCCCCGCCAACGCCCGCACCGAGGTCGAGTCCGAGCTGCTGCATCTCGACCAGGCAGGTTTCGAACGTGTGCTCACCGAGCGTCCGAGCGTCGTGCTGCACCTGATGCGCACGTTGGGGCGGCGGCTGAGGCGGCTGGTGGCGGTGGTCGAGCAGCTCTCGTTCCAGGAGGTGATCCACCGGCTGGCGGCGCACCTGCTCGCTGAGCTCGCACACGGCCTGCCGGTGAAGCTCGGCACCAACGCCGAGATCGCCGGGCGCATCGGCACGGTCCCCGAGTTGGTGAGCCGGAACCTCGCCCGGCTCCATGTCAACGGTGTCATCCGGCTGGCGGGCAGAGAGGTGACGGAAGTCGACGAGGAGCCGCTCAGGGAGCTGGCGAACAGCGCCGGACGTTGATGCCCAGGCTCGCTGGCTGAGGCCGACGCCTCAGGCGAAGTAGAGAGCGCGCCGCGCTGCCTCGCTCATCGACTCGGGCGTCCACGGCGGGTCCCATACCAGCTGCACGTCGACCGTCACCTGCGGATCCAGGTCGGCTACCGCACTCTCGACCTCGGCGACGATGCTGCCGTGCAAGGGGCAGCCCGGAGTGGTCAAGGTGAGCTCGACGTGCACCGCCGAGCCGACGCAGTCGACGCGATAGATCATGCCGAGGTTGACGATGTCGATGCCGAGTTCGGGATCGATGACCCGGCCGAGCGCGTCGATCACGTCGGCGGCCGCCACCGAAGCGCCCAGCTCGGTGATGGTCGTCTCGGTCACTGCGCCGTCACCGCCGTCAGCCGCGCGGGCGTCTTCAGCACCCCACGCGCCACCAGCACGACATGAAGCAACTGCACCAGGAGGCCGAGGGCTCCGAGCGTGTAGCAGCTGGCCCCGGCCAACGAAACGGTCGCGCTCCCGGTGGCGACCGCCGCGGCGGCCAGCGCGGCCCCGAGCGCCAGACCCACGGTGATCACTGGCTCGAGCGCCGCCAGCGGCATGTCCTTGAGCAGGGGAGGCGCCGCCCCGCGCTCAGTGGCTGCGCGCGCTCGACCGGCGGCCGCGCCGCCACCAGGAGAGGCGGTGCGCCCCGCGAAGCTGGCCGTCCAGCTCAGGAACGCTGTGATCTTCACCGCCATGCCGGAGACGGCCAGGCCGACGAAGCCGAGCAGGAACATGGTGCCGGCGGCCTCGATCTCGCCGGTCACGACCAATGCCGCAGCCACCACCAGACCAGCGTGAGCGAGCACGAACCTGACGATCGGCGCCTCGAGTCGGCGGCGCAGCCGCCGCTTCAGGATGGCCGCCACCTCCCACAGCTGCAGAGCTCCGGCTGCCATCAGCAGCAGCGTCGGGACCCCGCCGAGCTCGAGCCTGAAGAACGCCGCGCCGATCTCCGCGATCACCAGCAGGTGCACGACCGCGATGAGCGCGCGCAGCCGCCAGCCGCTTCCGCCCTTCGCCAGCGCGAACATCGACAACAGCTTCTGTCCCGCGCCCGCGATGCCAAGCAGAAACGCTCCCAGCATGCCGACTTGCAGGTGCAGGTCCCGCGGGTACCCGACGGCCCCCACCAGCTCCGGGCTGCTGCGAGCCGAGGCCAGCAGCAGCCCCAGCGTCACGGTCAACCACAAGTAGCCGATGGCGGTGATCAGCGCGACGCCAGACTCGTTGCGTATGCGAGCGCGACGCGCCGTCGCCAGGAGTTGCGCCAACAGAGCGCTCCAAGCGACCACCACGGCGCTGCCGCCGGTGATCAGCATGGCGATCACGAAGCCGCGCGCGAAGCCGACGACCAACAGGGTCACGCCGACGGCGAGCAGCGGCAGCGTGACCAGACCGGAGCGCGGCCACGCCAACGCCGTGTTGAGCAGGACCGAGGGCAACTGCTGCAGCGTCCCCGCGAAGGCCAGGCCGACGAAGCCGAGCGTGAACACATGCGTCAACGCCACGGCCGCTGGCGCCGCCAGCGTCAGGCTCAGCGCTTCGGGGCGCCCGAGCCACAGCGCTCCCCCGGCCGCCAGGGCCAGAGCGCTTGCCACCAGGGCGGCGATCGGCAGAGCCGCCGGGGCCGCGGCGCCAGGCGGCCTGGGCAACATGTGCCTAGTCGCCCTTGACGATGCGCACGATGGCGCTGCCGTCAGGCTGGCTCTCGACCTGGTAGTCGGCGCCGGCATCCTGAAGCTGCGGCAGCAGGTAGACGGGCACGCGATCGTTGTGGATCGTCAGCTCGTCACCCGGGGACAGCGTATCCAGGGCCTCCAAGGTACGGATCATCGGGTTGGGCGGCTCGAGGCCGCGGTTGTCGAGGAACTCGCGTCTCACGCCAACGAACATAGAACCGCTGGCCCTCGGGTCGCCTTGACCTGGATCATGGCAGCGCCCGGCGCGCGGCCGTGATGCTCTCGACATGGCACAGCTGCTGGAGATGAAGGTCTCCGAGATCCTCGACTCCCATCCGGGAGCGCTCAGGGTGCTCATCGATCACGGCTTCGCGCCACTGGCGCAGCGGCACTTGCGCAACCTGCTGGCGCACACGGTCACGCTCGAGCAGGCGCTGCGGCTGCGGCCGCTGTCACGCGAACGCGAGCAGGACCTGCTCGCAGAGTTGGGCGCACTGCTGGCCCAGACGACGGAAGCCGCGGCCTGAACGTGCCGCTCATCAAGGCCCTGGAGCTGCAGCGCTTCTCCGATCGCGGACCGGTACCGCGGCCGGTGAGCATGGGAGACGGCGTGGCCGTGATGCTCCTGTGTCTCCGGGACGGTCAGCGGCTGGTGGCGCCCGATAACGATGCGGCCGAGACCGTGTTCACGGTCCTGGCCGGCAGCGGCGTGGTGCGAGAGGGCGACGAGGTGCACCAGGTGAGCGCCGGCGACGCGGTGCACGTGATGGCGCACGTTCCGAAGTCGCTCGAGGCGGCCAGCGGCACGTTCACCGTGCTGGGTGTCAGGCGCATGAAGGGCAGGTCGGATGCTCAGGCCTGAGCTCGTCTACATCGACCTGAACGCGTGCGTGATGTGTGGGGTGTGCGAGGACCTGCTTCCCGGCGTCCTCTCAGAGCATCGACGCATCGCAGTGAACACGGCAGTACTCGACGCGATGGCGGCCTGCCCGACGGGCGCCATCCGCTGGTTGGAAGGAGCAACAGTGATGCAGCAGTTGGACGTGAGGACCATTCAGCCGCGCGAGCGGCACCCGTTGATCTTCCAGATGTTCGACGCGCTCAGCGCCGGCTCGGCGTTCGAGCTCGTCAACGACCACGACCCCAAGCCCCTCTACTATCAGCTGCAGGCCGAACGGCCGGGCCAGCTGGCGTGGGAGTACCTCGAGCAGGGTCCGGCAGTGTGGCGCGTGAGAGTCGGGAAGTCCGCTTGACGATAAGGTGAGCCATGAGCTCCGCCCAAGTGTGGTTCTTGCGCAGCGCGCTGGTGTGGTTGGTGCTCACCGGCGCGCTTGGCGTTTACGTCAGCTTCAGGCCCGGCCACGCCGCGCTGCTAGCGCCCACTCATGCCCACCTGGGCATGGTGGGGTTCTTCCTGTCGATGGTCATGGGAGTGGCGTTCTGGATGCTGCCGAGGCCAGGCGGGCTGCGCCAACCGCGGGCCGAGCGGCTGACCTTGCTCCTGCTGCAGTCAGGGATGCTCTTGCGGGTGGTGGGCGAGCCATGGTGGCGGTTCACCGGCGCGGAGCTGCCGATGGTGTTGTTCCGCGTCAGCGGCGCGTTGGTCCTGCTGGCGATGCTGAGCTTCGCGACGGCCGCCTGGCGCAGGGTGGTCAGCATCGACACCCTGCGTGCCGCCGCCAGGCCGAGGAAGGGCTAGAGGACTACTCGTCCACCTCGATCACCTGCGTGCCCCCCAGCTTGTCGCCGAAGCGGCGGCCGTCGGCAGAGGTGAGAACGAGCACCAACTCGGTGATCCCGAGGCCGATCGCAGCGATCAACAGCAGCGGGTAGAGGAGCCAGCCGAGGACCGGGATGAACAGGAACAAGAAGGCCAGCGATCCGAGAGCCAGCGGCCAGTTGCGGCGTATCGAGGTCCGGATGTCCATCTTCTGCCCGTCGAGCCTTACCGGCCTCAGCTTCATCAGCTTCTTGCCGACCGAGCGCCCGTCCATGAAGTCGTAATCGAAGCCGTCCCGCGTCAACACGTAGAGCGCGCCGATGATGTTGCCGATCACCGGGATGAGCCCGACCACGGCGGCAATCGCACCGTCGATGATCGCGGCGATGGCGCGCTTGCCGAGGTCCGGCTTGGCAGCCACCGCCCCCTCCGGCGCGGCAGGCGGCACGTAGGTGGAGGTCTCCTCGGTCGCAGCCGGCGGGATCGCGGGCGAGGTGTCGACGGGTCCTTGGTCGGACATGATGGCGCTCCTTCCTCGAGCGAAGGTGACTAGCGCCCATAGTGTAGGGCAAGGACGCGCGCACTGCGCGAAAAACCGCTCGTCGCGGCCGCTAGGCCACTGCTCGGCCGTGAGCGGCTTCACACCGCCACCGGTCGGTCGGCCCTAAGCCGCCGCGGTACGATGCTCGCGATGCCAGGCGCTCGAGCGATCCTGCTGGTGCCCACCGGTCCGGGTGTCGGCCTGACGTCGGTGGCGTTGGGCCTGGTGAGGGCCTTCGAGCGCCGCGGTCTACTGGTGGGCTTTCACAAGCCGATCAGGCAACCGGGCAACGAGCAAGGCCCCGATCCTTCGAGCGCGTTCGCCAGGAGCATCTCCCAGGCCGTCGTCGTCGAGCCAATGCCGTACTCGGTGGCCGAGGACCTGCTGGCGGCAGACGGGCGCTCGGAGCTCATGCAGAGCCTCGTCGGCGACTACCAACGCAGCGCCGAGACGCGCGACGTCGTCATCATCGAGGGGCTCACGCCGACCGCCGATCACCCGGCATTGGACACGCTCAACTCCGAGATCGCCAGTGCTCTCGACGCCGAGGTCGCGTTCGTGTCTACCGTCGATCGCTCCCTCAAGGCGTTCAGTGACCGCCTCGAGCTCACCGCCGAGCCGTACGGTGGTGTCAACGACCCCAAGGTCCTCGGCGTGATCGTCAACAAGCTCAACAGCCAGATCGGCGAGGTGACAGGCATCAGCCGCACCGAGCTCAGGCCCCCGGCCGTGCTGCTCGACGCCGCGAGCGTTCGCGCCGGCGCGCCGGTGTTCGGCAAGCCCGGCTTCGAGCTGATCGCGGCGGTGCCTTTCGACGAGGCGATGCTCAGCCCGCGCACCCTCGACGTCGCCAAGCACCTGAGGGCCAAGGTCCTGCTCGAGGGCGAACTGGCCACGCGCCGGGTGGTCGACGTTTCGCTCGTTGCCCGCACGGTAGCCAACATGACTCACAGGTTGAAGCCAGGAGCGCTGATCGTCGTGCCCGGGGATCGCGACGACGTGATCCTCGCAGTGTGCATGGCCGCTCTCAGCGACGTGCCGCTGGCGGGTCTGGTGCTCACCGGCGACATCCTGCCGAACACCGACGTCATGCGGCTGTGCGCCAAGGCTCTGAACACCGGCCTGCCGGTACTGAGCGTCGAGAGCGATTCGTACGTGACCGCCACGCGGTGCGCCAGCATGAGCAGCGAGGTGCCGCAAGACGACGTCGAGCGCCTCGACCACGTCACCTCAGGAATCGCGGCCCAGATCGACGTGGACAGGCTCATCGAGAGGCTCGGAGTGCGCGAGGAGCGGCGGCTGTCACCGCCGGCGTTCCTCTACCAGTTGGTCGAGAGGGCACGCGCGGCCGACAAGCGCATCGTGTTGCCCGAAGGCACCGAGCCGCGCACCGTCAGGGCCGCGGCGTTGTGCGCCCAACGGGGGATCGCCAGGAGCGTGCTGCTCGGCGACCCCGGCGAGATCGTGCGGGTGGCCGCAGCGCAAGGCTTGGAGCTGGGTGACGGCGTCGAGCTCGTGGAGCCGACCGACGCCTTCCGCGAACGCTACGTGGAGGCCATGGTCCGGCTGCGCAGCCACAAGGGCTTGACCGTCGACGGTGCGCGCCACCAGCTCCGCGACGACGTCGTCCTCGGCACGATGATGTTGGCCTCGGGCGACGTCGACGGGTTGGTGGCCGGCGCGGTGCACACGACGGCCCACACGGTGCGCCCGGCGCTGCAGCTGATCAAGACGAAGTCGGACGCCAAGCTGGTGTCCTCGGTGTTCTTCATGTGCCTGCCCGAACAGGTGCTGGTGTACGGCGATTGCGCAGTGAATCCCGACCCCGACGCGGAGGAGCTGGCCGACATCGCGATCCAGTCGGCCGACTCGGCGGTGGCGTTCGGCATCAACGCGCGGGTCGCCTTGATCAGCTACGCGACCGGCGTCTCGGGTGAGGGCTCCGACGTGGACAAGGTGAGCCGCGCTACCGAGATCGCGCGCGGCCGGCGTCCAGACCTGATCCTCGACGGCCCGCTGCAGTACGACGCCGCCACCGTGCCTAGCGTCGCGGCCACCAAGGCGCCCGGCAGCCCGGTGGCCGGCCGGGCCACAGTGCTCGTGTTCCCCGACCTCAACACCGGCAACGCCACCTACAAGGCGGTTCAGCGCTCCGCCGGCGTGATCTCGATCGGGCCGATGCTGCAGGGACTCAGGCGACCGGTGAACGACCTGTCGCGGGGAGCGTCGGTCGAGGACATCGTCTACACGATTGCGTTGACGGCGATCCAGGCGGTCCAGGTCGAGTCCGAAGCGGTGGTGGCCGCGATCCCCTGACGCGCGCCGCTGAGCGACGGCGCCGGTCGGCCTGCGCCCGCTCCGTATACTCGGCCGCGTGGAGGTCGATCAGGCCACGCTCGAGAGGCTGTCTTTCGCCCGCGTCCAGGCGGCGCTGGCGGAGCGTGCCGCCACCTACATGGGCCGCGAGAGGGCTGAACGGTTCGCGCCCGTGGCCGACCCGACCGCGGTCGCCACGACGCACGATCAGGTGCAGGAGCTGTTGGACGGCGGCCTGCTGACCTTGGGTGGCATCGAAGACATCCGGCCCCTCTTGCAGCGCGTGCGCGACGGCGCCGTACTGGATGGCCGCGAGGTGCTGCAGGTGGCGTACACGCTCGACGCCGCCAGCACCCTGAAGCGCTCGGTGCTCGCATCCGAGCGGCCGGCGCTGGCGCAACTGGCCCTCGGCATCGGCAGCTTCGACGGCGCCCTGCGCGTGGTGCGCGAGCAACTCGACACCGACGGCAACGTTCGCGACGACGCGACCCCCAAGCTGCAGGACATCCGCCGGCGCCTCAACCCGCTCAGAGGACGCATCCGCGAGCGCCTCACCAGGCTCCTCGAGGCGCATGCCGACGATGTCCAGGAGCCGCTGATTACCCTCCGACGCGACCGCTACGTGATCCCCGTCAAAGCCTCGCTGCAGAGCCGGGTATCGGGCCTGGTGCTCGACCGCTCGGACTCGGGCGCGACCGTCTTCATCGAGCCCGCCGGCGTCGTCGAGCTCAACAACGAGCTGGCGCTGCTGCAACTCGAGGAGCAGGACGAGGTGAGGCGCATACTCTTCGCGCTTGGCCGGCGCCTGGCCGACGAGCCGCGCGTCGACGAGTCCCTCGCGCGACTCGCCGATCTCGACGCGGTGAACGCGGCCGCGCGGCTGGCGAAGGAGTGGCAGCTGGCGCGCCCCCGCTTCGACCCGGCCGGGCGCGTCAGGCTCTTGGGCGCGCGCCATCCGCTGATCGCGGAGTGCGTGCCGAACGACATCGAGCTCGACGCCGAGTTGCGGCTTCTGATCGTCACCGGTCCGAACGCCGGCGGCAAGACCGTGCTGCTCAAGACCCTCGGCCTCGGCGCGGCGATGGCCTACAGCGGGCTGTTCGTGGCGGCTGCCCCGGAGCCCGCGCCGCTTCTGCCGCAACTGGCGGCGCTGCTCAGCGACATAGGCGACCAGCAGAGCATCGAGGCCAGCCTCAGCACCTACGCCGGTCACCTGCGCAACCTCGAGCGGATCACCGACGAGGCCGGACCCCAGACGCTGGTGCTGATCGATGAACTCGGCTCCGGAACCGATCCCGACGAGGGCGCGGCCATCTCGCAGGCGATCCTCGAGCGCGTGCTCGAGCGCGGGGCGAGAGGTCTCGTGACCACCCACCTGGCGCCGCTCAAGGCGTTCGCGAGCAACACGCCGGGTGCGCGCAACGCCGCGATGCGCTTCGACCTCGAGAAGCTGCGGCCGAGCTACCAGCTCGTCGTCGGCGAGCCGGGGCGTAGCTACGCGTTGGCGATCGGCGAGCGCATGGGCCTCGACACGGCTCTGCTGCAGCGAGCCACGGAGCTGCTGAGCGAGGAGTCGGTGCGTCTGGAGCGCTTGCTCACCACGCTCGAGGAGCAGCGGCAGGTTCTCGAGCAGGAGCTCGCCCAATCGCGCGCCGCCAGTGCGTTGGCGGCCGAGGAGGCCGAGCTGCTGCGCGAGCAGATCGACAAGCTGAGGGCGCGCGAAGGTGAGCTGATGACCGCGGCCGCCAGACGCGCCGACGAGATGCTGCAGGAGACACTGGAACGCGCCACCAAGCTGCGCCGGACAGCCACGCACGACCCAGAGCAACGCTCGCGAGCGCTTGAGGAGCTGCAGTCGCTGCGGCGCCAGGCTCGTGCCGGCGCCGGCCGCGACCGGCCGGCCGCCACCCAGCGCCCGCAGCTGGCTCCCGGCGCCAAGGTCGAGGTCGAGGGCTACGACGCCAGCGGCACGGTCGAGGAGGTCAGATCGGACAGCGTGGTGGTGCGCCTCGGCCTCGTCAAGGTGACCGTCTCTCCCGACGAGGTGAAGCCGGTTCCCGAGCCGAGCGCCGGCGCCGCCGCAGCCACGGCGAGTCGCCCCGGGACGCCCGGGCCTCGCAAGCGCGCTGGCGCGACCGCCGTCGGCGCCGCAGCGAGCGGCGGCCCGCCGGGCACCCTGCCGGGCGGCCAAGGCGCCGCCCGCGAGCTCAACATCCGCGGCGAGCGCGTGGAGGAGGCGCTCGAGAAGGTGCGCGACCATCTCCTCGAGGCCGCGGCGCTCAAGGTCGCCAGCGTCCGCATCGTGCACGGCAAGGGCACCGGAGCGCTGCGCGACGCCGTGCGCAACTACCTCAGGGGCGAGAGGCTCGTCGAGCGCTTCGAGGACGCCGTGCCATACGAAGGTGGTCACGGCGTGACGGTCGCCTACCTGAGGCAGTGAGCCGCTGCTGACGTCGCCGTGGGATACTCGCCGCCATGAGCATCGCCAAGCCAGTAGTGGTGTTCGACCTCGACGGCACGCTCGTCGACTCGATCACCGACATCGTCAAGAGCTTCGTCATGGCCTTCAGGTTGCTGGGACTCGAGGCGCCCACCGAGGGCCACGTCAGGACGCTGGTGGGTCCGCCGCTGGAGGCCATGTACCGCCAGGTCGCCGAGGAGAGCCTGGTGCCGGAGCTGGTTCGCACCTACCGCGAGTACTACCCGCAGCACTACACGGACAACAGCGCTCCGTACCCGGGCGTGCCGGAGGCGCTGGTCGAGCTGCGCGGCCGCGGCTACCGGTTGGCGGTCGCCACCACCAAGCGTCAGAAGATGGCCGAGGGGCTGATGGAGGCTGTCGGGCTGACGCCTCTCGTCGATCACGTGCAGGGGACCGACGGGTTCCCGGCCAAGCCGGCTCCCGACGTGATCCACAGGGCGGTGGCGGGCGCCGGCGGCGAAGGTCTGTGGATGGTGGGGGACACGCGCGGCGACATCCTCGCCGGGCGCGCGGCCGGACTGAGAACCTACGCAGTCGGCTGGGGGACTCACACGCTCGAGGAGCTTGCCGAAGCCGAGCCCGACGAGCTCGAACCGGACCTGGCACGGCTTCTGGAACTCCTCGGTTGAAGGCGTGAGCAGGCCAGCGGGGTAGCGTATGGACATGCAGTATCGCGAGAAGCAATACGTCATCGACGCATTGGCCGAGGACTCGTGGCGGATGTTCCGCATCCTCGGCGAGTTCGTGCAGGGTTTCGAGGAGTTGGCCGACGTCGGCAAGGCCGTCACGATCTTCGGCTCGGCGCGTTTGGGCGAGGACGCCGAGACCTACCAGAAGGCGGTCGAGCTGGCCGGACACCTGGCCAAGGCCGGCTACACGATCATCACCGGAGGCGGGCCGGGCGTGATGGAGGCCGGCAACCGCGGCGCCCTCGAGGCGGGCGGGCGCAGCGTCGGCCTCAACGTCGACCTCCCTCACGAACAGAGCCCGAACCAGTACCAGACGGACAGCGTGAAGTTCAAGTACTTCTTCGTGCGCAAGGTGATGCTGGTCAAGTACTCGACGGCGTTCGTGGTGTTCCCGGGCGGCTTCGGCACCATCGACGAGCTATTCGAGGCGTTGACGCTGATCCAGACGAACAAGATCAAGCCGTTCCCCGTCTACCTCATCGGCGTCGACTACTGGCGGGGTCTGGTCCAGTGGCTGCAGGGCACGCTACTGCGTGCCGGCACCATCTCGGAGAACGACCTTCACCTCTTCAAGGTCGTCGACGACATCACGACGATCCCGAACGAGATCGACAAGTACTACCTCAACGAGAATCACGGGGGCTTCAACCTGCCCTGGTGATGCCCGGGCGCCTGCTCAGTCGTGGAACGGAGGCAGCGCGGCGGCGCCGAACACCTGGGCGGCCAGTGACCAGATGCTCTCCGGCTCCATCCCGGCTCCCAGGTAGGTACCGTCGGCGCGCCACACCTCGACGTGCGGATGCGGGTCGTCCTGAGTGCCCTGGGCTGCCTCGAGGGTTCCCGAGTTCCCGGTGCTGCCGATGATGTCGCCCTGCCGCACGCTCACCCCGACCGCTACGGCCTCGGCGATCGCCGAGAGGTGAGCGTAGCGAGTCACGAAGCCGCCCGCGTGCCTCACCCACACCTGCCTGCCTCGCAGCCGATCGAGGATCTCGGGCGGGGTGTCGAGGGAGGCGGCCGCGGTGGCGATCAACGCGTCGTAGTCGGCTTGCGAGTTCTCGAGGTAGTCATGGTCGGCGCGGATGACGACGCCATCCGCCACCACCCTGATCGGCGTGCCGTAGCCGATCGCGACGCTGACGGTGCCGTCGTAGAAGTCGAACCCTTCGTGGTAACCGTTGCGGTACGGGCGCGCGGCGCCTGGCAGGTGATTGCGGCGCGAGCTGATGGTCGCCCCCTCGACGGGAACGACGTACGCTGCCGGCCAACCGCGAACGAACGACTCGATACCGGCGAGGTCGACGAGGCGCGCGTAGGCGCCGGAGGTCCTCACGGCGGTGTTCGACCTGGCGCGGTCGACGGCCGTCTGGCCCTCGGCATCGACGATCGTAGGGTCGGCGCCGGCATTGAGCAGGTAGACGACCTGCGCCGGCGTGCCTTGACCC
The DNA here is from genome assembly GCA_964398985.1 of uncultured bacterium. Lineage (GTDB taxonomy): Bacteria > Deinococcota > Deinococci > Deinococcales > Trueperaceae > CAYMRL01. The sequence goes on along the minus strand of CAYNOS010000011.1, from coordinate 16,854 downwards.
GCGGCCAACATCAGAGCGGTGGTGCCGTTGGCCGCCGGTTGGTCGATGTCGGCCCCGCTGGCGATCAGCAGGTCCAGCACCTCGTTAGGTGAGTTGTTGGCCAAGGCAGCCATCAGCGGGGTCAAGCCCGCCTCGTTGCGGGCGAAAACGTCCGCACCGGCGGCCACTGCCGCCTCGATGGCCGTTGGATCCCCGGTCTCGATGAGGCTGAAGATCTCGGGCACCGGCGGCTCGCTGGGGGCCCGGGTGCCGAACGGCGGCAGGTCCAGCAGCCAAGTTCCGACACCGACTACCAGCAGCAACAGGACTACCGCGGCTACGACACGCATGCGGCCATGCTACCCAATGACCGCCAGCCTGTATCGTGGCGCCGATGATCGCCGGCCTTCGCTTCGAGATGAGGACCCTATTGCTGATCGCTGCGCCGGTGGTGCTGACGCAACTGGCTCAGCACGGCTTGGCCTTCGTGGACACGCTGATGGTCGGGCGACTGGGCGCCGGCCCGCTGGCCGGCTTGGCGCTCGGCGCCACCGGCTTCGGCTTGGTGCTCATCATCGGGTCTTCGTTCATGCTCGCCGTCGGGCCGCATGCCGCACAGGCTGTCGGCGCCGGCGATCCTGACGAGGCCGCGCGCGCGCTGGCCCAGAGCGTGTGGCTGGTGGCGCTGGTGTCGGTGCCGGGGATCCTGCTGCTGGTCAATGGCGAGGCACTGTTCGGCCTGCTCGGGCAGGACGCCGAGGTCGCAAGCGATGCGGGCGCGTACCTGCGAGCGGTCGTGCCCGGTCTGCCGTTCGCGCTGGCCTTCGCGGCCTTGAGGAGCTACATCGAAGCCCATGGGGTCACACGTCCGGTCACCGTGATCGCGTTTCTCGGGGTCGCACTCAACGTCGGCGCCAACGACGTCCTGATCCATGGCAAGCTCGGCTTCCCGGCGTTGGGACTGGTCGGCGCCGGCCACGCGACGGCTCTCGTCTACCTGTTCTTGGCGATCTTGGCGACGCTCCTCGTTGCGAGCATGGATGGCAGACGGGTGCTGAGCCGTCTCGCGCCGGATCGACGCGTCCTGCGCGAGCTCGCGCGTGTCGGCTGGCCGATCGGGCTGATGCTCGGTTTCGAGGTCGGGCTGTTCTCCGTCACCACGCTGCTGATGGGACGCTTTGGCGAGGCGGCGCTGGCGGCGCATCAAGTTGCGATGCAGACGTCCTCGCTGACCTTCATGGTGCCGCTCGGTATCGGCATCGCTGCCGGCATCCGCGTAGGCCAGGCGGCAGGCCGGCGCGACATGCTCACCGCGCGTTCCGCCGGGCGCGCCGGCATCGTGCTGTCGGTCGGCTTCATGAGCGTGGCCGCCTTGACGTTTCTGCTGCTTGGGCGACCGCTCGTCGGCATCTACGCCGACTTGGGCGACCCGGCGAACGCGGCCATGGTGCGCCTCGCCGTGACGTTTTTCGCCCTCGCCGGCGTCTTCCAGATCGTCGACGGCATCCAGGTGACCGCTGCCGGGGCGCTGCGCGGGCTCAAGGACACGCGCGTGCCGATGTTCATGACGCTGGTCGCCTACTGGTTCATCGGCCTGCCGATCGGCTTGGTGTCGGCGCTGGTGCTCGACGCCGGACCGAAGGGCTTGTGGTTCGGCCTGATCGCGGGTCTGGCGGCGGCGGCGACCCTGCTCGGCTGGCGGTTCGTGCGGCTGATGGACCGCGCGGTCCGTCAGGTCGAGACGGGGTAGACTGGCGCGCGGAGGTCACGGTGGATACGTTCCTGACGATCATGCGCAACGCCGCCATCATCATGGCAGCGCTCGCTGCCCTCGGCGGCATGTTCGCGCTCGCGACGATGTGGTTGTCGGACAACACCCACGAGCCCCAGTGAGCTGAGCGGGAACGCTCCCGCTGCCGGCCGCGGCTTCGCTCCGCTGCGCCGCTTCCTCGGCGACGACCCGCTGGAGCGGTGGCGGGCCGCCGCGTTCCTGCGGCTGGCGTTCCTGGTCGTGTTCTACGCCCAGCTCCTGCTGGCGGCCGCGGTGGCGCTGCTGTTGCGCGCGATCGTGCCGGTGACCGGCGCCCCGAGCACGGTCCTCGCCGCAGTGCTGGTAGCAGCTGCCGTGATGCAGCTGCCGATAGCTCTCGCTTCTACCATCGGACTGGCGCGCGTCACCTCGAGGCAGCAGGCGTTGTCGCGCACCCTGTTCATGGGCGTGTTGCTGGGCTCGACCGCGTGGTTCGCCGCGTTGGCGCTGGCGACGGGACAGGGCGCGACGGCCAGCTACCTGCTACTGGCGCTGGTCCTGCTCGCCTACGCCATCGGCTTCGCCATGATCCCCCGCCTCGCCGCCAGGGCGGCGGCTTCGCCACCGAGTTCCGCGCGCGAAGCTGACTAGCGCCGCGGGTTCAGGCCTCGTAGCGAGCGTCCTGCAGGATGTGCACCATGTCGAGAGCCTGCGCGGTGCCAAGCACCACGCAGTCTTCGGCGTTCTCGGCCACCATCACCGGCACCGCCGTCACCGCGCTCAGGAACGGCGCCAAGTTGCGTAGCAGCGCGCCGCCGCCGGTGAGCACGATGCCGCGCTCGATCACGTCCGACACCAGCTCCGGAGGCGCCTGCTCGAGCACCTTCCGCAGACCGGCCGCGATGCGATCGAGCGACGGCTTGAGAGCCCAGATCACGTCGTCGGTGTCGACCGTAACGGTCTTCGGCATGCCGTCGATCAGGTCGCGCCCACGGACCTCCATGCTGCGCTTGTCGTCGTCGGTGACGAGCTTCGCCGCCCCGACCGTGCGCTTGATCTCCTCGGCCGAGCGGTCGCCGATCAGCAGGTTGTGCTTGGCCTTCACGAAGGCCATGATGTCGCGGTCGAAGGTGTTGCCGGCGATGCGCAGGCTCTCGGAGACGACGATGCCTCCGAGGCTGATGATCGCCAGGTCGGTGGTGCCGCCGCCGATGTCGATGACCATCGACCCGATCGGCTCGGCAATGTTGATCCCGGCTCCGATGGCGCCCGCGACCGGCTCCTCGATCAGGAAGACCTTCCTGGCTCCGACCTCGTGAGCGGCCTGCACGACGGCTCTGCGCTCGACGTCGGTGATGCCCGAAGGGATGCAGACCATGATGTTCGGCTTGATGAAGCGCGCGGTGCCGGTGAGGACCTTGCCGATGAAGGCCTTCAGCATCCGTTCGGTCAGCGTGTAGTCGGCGATGACGCCCTCGGCCATGGGCCTGACGGCGGTGATGTTGCCCGGTGTCCGGCCGAGCATCCGGTACGCTTCCTGGCCCACCGCCTTGACGTCGGTGGTGCCCTTCACCACCGCGATCACGGCTGGCTCGCGCAGTTGGACGCCCTTGCCCTTGACGTGGATGCGCACGTTGGTCGTGCCTAGGTCGACCCCGATCATGGCTCCACGCTACCAGGATTCGACCCCCTCCCAGCGGCAGCCGCGCCACGCTCCCGAGGAGGGGCGCCGCAGCCCGGGCGCGCCTCGGCGGCGGAGGAACGCTTAGCATTACGACATGCGCGAGATGCTGGCGGCGGTGGTAGGCCACGACGGCGAGCTGAGTGTCGGCAGCGTGCCTGCCCCGGTGCTCAGGTCCGGCGAGGTCCTGCTCCAGGTCCGCGCCAGCGCCCTCAACCGCGCCGACCTCGCCCAGCGGGCCGGCCACTACCCGCCGCCGCCGGGCGAGTCGGAGATCCTCGGCTTGGAGGCTGCCGGCGTCGTCGTCGCACTGGGACCCGCTGTCGCTGCTGACGCCATGCCAGCCGGCATCGCGCTCGGCAGCCCGGCCTGCGCGCTGCTGGCGGGCGGCGGCTACGCCGAGCTGGTCGCCGTGCCGGCGCCGATGTTGATGCCGGTGCCGGCCTCGTGGAGCTGGGCCGAAGCGGCGGCGTTGCCCGAGGCTGCGCTCACCGCCTACCTGAACCTGTTCATGGAGGCGGGCCTGGAAGCGGGAGAGACCGCGCTGATCCACGCGGGCGCCAGCGGAGTCGGCACCGCGGCGATCCTGCAGGCGAAGCTGGCTGGCTGCACGGTGGTGGCGACCGCCGGCGGTCCCGAGAAGGTCGCCTGGTGCCGTCGCCTCGGCGCAGACCTCGCCATCGATCGCCATCAGGAGAACTTCGCGGCGGCGTTGAAGGCCGCCGGACTGCGCGCCGACGTGGTCCTCGACCCGGTGGGACAGGCCTATCTGGAAGATGACCTGACGGTGCTGAACACCGGCGGGCGCATCGTGTTCATCGCCACCCTCAGCGGTCATCGCGCCGAGCTCGACATCCGTCAGTTGATGCGGAGGCGCGCGAGGATCAGCGGCTCGACGCTCAGGAACCGGCCCCTCGGCGAGAAGGTGCGCATCAAGCAGGCGTTCCTGGGGCGCTTCGGACCCGACCTCGAGAGCGGCGCGCTCAAGCCGCTGATCGACTCGAGTTTCGCGCTGTCAGAGGCGGCCGCCGCCCACGACCGCATGGCGGCGAACCTCAACAGCGGCAAGATCGTTCTCGAGGTGAGGCCCGACGCCTCGGGGGCGCCGTTCGGGCGTGAGCGGTGAGCGAGGAGGCGTCGGCACCGTACACGGCGCTCGCTCACGTCTACGACAAGGTCATGGCCGAGGTCGAGTACGAGGAGTGGGCGCAGTTCATCGTGAGGCTGGCCGGCGAGCGCGGGGCCACCTGCGAGAGCGTCCTCGACCTCGGTTGCGGCACCGGGAACGCCACCTACCAGTTCGCGAGGCTCGGCCTCGACGTACACGGCGTGGACGCCAGCGAAGCGATGCTGGCCGTCGCTCGGGCCAAGCTGCCGACGCTGCAGTTCACCCGGGCGGGCTTCACGGATTTCGAGCTGGCGAGGCGCTTCGAGCTCATCGTCTCGGTCTTCGACTCGCTCAACAACCTGCTCTTGGAGACCGACTTCGCGCTGATGGCCGAGCGTGTCAGGGACCACCTGGAACCGGGCGGGCTGTTCGTCTTCGACGTCAACACGCCCAGCGGGCTGAGGGACCTGTGGGAAGGCGGCAGAGCGGAGGGTTACGCCGACGACGTCTACTACCGCTGGGTGCACACCTTCGACGAGGCGACCTCCCTGGCGCACGTCGAGGCGTACTGCGCATGGCCGGGCGGCTCGTTCACGGAGCGGCACACGGAGCGAGGCTACGACGCGGAGAGCGTCACCAGGCTGCTGAGAGGCGCCGGCTTCGCAACGGTGGAGTGCCTCCTGTATCCTGACGGCGCGCCGGCCATGGCGCACTCGGACCGCATCTGGGTCGTCGCCCAGTAGCGGTCCGGCGTTGTGGGTCAGTCGTCGATGCCGGCCTGCTGGCGCACCACGCGCGCGATGTTCGAGACGTCCTCGTCGCCGAAGCCGCGTCCTATCAGGCCGGCCTCGAGCTGCTCGACGTAGGCGGCCACCGGCAGCGGCACGCCCAAGGCCCTTCCCGCGTCCAAGGCGATCCCGAGATCCTTGCGGTGGAGGCTGGTGCGGAAACCGAGCGGGTAGTCGCCCTGCAGCATGTTGCGCGCCCTGTTGGCCAGCACCCAGGAGCCCGCCGCCCCACCGCCCCAGGCGCCGAGGGCAGCCTCGACATCGATCCCAGCGGCCATCGCCAAGGCCATGCCCTCGGCGACGGAGGCGTAGTAGCCGGCGATCATCACCTGGTTGACCGCCTTGGCGACTTGCCCCGCTCCGCTTGGGCCGACGTGCGTGATCGCGGAGCCGAGCACCTCCAGCGCCGGTCTGGCGAGCTCGAGCGCAGCCGCGTCGCCACCGACCATGATCGAGAGCGTGCCGTTGGCCGCCCCTTCACTGCCGCCGGAGACCGGGGCGTCGAGCATGGCCACGCCGCGTTCCGCCAACGAGGCTGACAGCTCCCTGGTGGCCGCTGGGCTGATGGTGCTCATGTCGACGACCACCGATCCGCGCTCGAGCCCGTGGATGGCGCCGTCGTCGCCGGTCACCACCGAGCGCACGTCGGGAGTGTCGGAGACCATCACCAACAGCAGCTCGCGGCCTGCGGCGCACTCGGCCGGGGTTGCCGCGCGCTGGGCGCCCTTGGCAGCGAGCGGCTCCTCGCGCTCGCGCGTGCGGTTGTGGACCGTCACTTGGTGGCCGGCTGCCAACAGGCGCCCGGCCATCCGGGCTCCCATCGTCCCCAGCCCAACGAAGCCGATCTTCATGCTCGCTCCTCCTGCGGCCGCGCTCTGCTTGGTGCCTCGTGCCAGATGTGTTCCAGGGCGCCCATCAGGCGCACGGCGACCGTGCGGTTGCGGCTGGCGATCTGGCGGCGCCGTTCGACCGGCGGCCAGTCGCTGGGGTCCTCGGCGAAGCTCTCGGGCAGCTCAGCGTCGAAGCGCCCGCGCCACGCCGCCAGCCAGTCGGCCGGCACCCGGCTCGGCGTCGGTCGCCCGGTGATGGCCGCCCACGCGTGCGCCCAGGCCCGCGGGACGGTCCGGTACGGGTCGTACCCGCCGCCGCCGGTGACCACCAAGCGGCCACCTGTCAGCTCGTCGGCGAGCAGGGCGACCCTGCGGTAGCTCTCGGCCATCCCAGCCAGCGATAGTGAGAGATCCGCCAGCGGGTCGAACCTGTGCATGTCGGCGCCGGCCTGCAGCACGATCAGGTCCGGTCGGAAGTGTCGTAGGGAGGGTCCGACGACGAGGTCGAAGACCTCGAGGAAGGAGGCGTCCTCGGTAAACGGTTCCAGCGGGGCGTTGACGGCTGTCCCGCGACCGGCTCCCACCCCGGTCTCGTAGGTGTGACCGGTGCCGGGGAAGAGGTAGGTGCCGGACTCGTGGAGGCTGACGGTCAGCACCTTCGGGTCGTCGTAGAACAGCGCCTGCACCCCGTCCCCGTGATGGGCGTCGAGATCGACGTAGGCGACGCGCAGAGCGTGAACGTCGACCGCGTGGCGGATGGCGAGGGCGAGGTCGTTGTAGATGCAGAAGCCCGAGGCCTTCTGGCGCATCGCGTGGTGCAGGCCGCCGGCGAAGTTGGCTGCGCGCTGGGCCTCGCCGGAAGCGACGAGCTCGACGGCCGTGTGAGTGGCGGCGCAGACCCGCAGGACCAGGTCGTGCATGGCGGGGAACACCGGGTTGTCGGGAGTCCCGAGCCCGAAGCGCGCGGCGTCCTCGGCGGAGCGGGAACCGGCGGCGTCCGGGAGGGAGAGGCGCTGCACGGCGGCGACGTAGTCAGCGTCGTGGATCTCGAGGAGTCGCGCCTCGGGAAGCGGCAGTGGCGCAACGACCTCGGCGGCGCCGAGGAGCCCGCCGGCCTCGAGGAGACTGCGCGTGAGCTCGAGCCGGACGGGCTTGAACGGATGGGTCGGTGACAGCTCGAATCCGCCGAGGCTGGCGTCGTAGACGAAGCGGAAGCGGTCGACCGCGCTCACCGAAGCGCGGCGCTGGGCGGCCAGGTGACGCTGACGCCGCGCTGCCTCAAGTGCTCGGCGAGCCCACGACCATCCACGGTGGCGGCGCGCAGCACGAACGTTATCGAGTCGGCGTCGCCGCGGGCCGTCAGCACCGAGGAGACGTTGACTTCCCGCTTGCCGATCTCCGTCAGGACCGCGGCCAGCGCGCCCGGGCGGTTGGCGACCTCGATCTCGAGCCGCGTCGTGCCCTCGCTGACGCCGGACATGCGCACCAGGGCGTCGAGCATGTCGATGCCGGTGACGATCCCGACGAGCTTGCCATCGTCCATCACCGGCATGGCGCCGATCTTGCTGTCGCGCAGTACCTTGGCCGTTTCCTCGACCGGGTCGTCGGGATGCGCCGTCAGCACCGGGAAGACCATGACGCGGCGAACCGGGTCGGCAGAGGTGACGCCCGCCGGCGCCTTGGGGTGATCGCTGCCTACGAGGCCGAGATCGCGGTCGGACACGATGCCGACGAGCTGGTCGGGTTGGTCGCTGATCGCTCGTTCCTCGAGGATCGGGAAGTGCCTGATGTTGCGCTGCTCCATCAGCGTCCGGACATCCCTGATCGGCATGTCCGCGCCGATCGCTACGACCTTCCTAGTCATGACTTCGTGAACCAGCATCAGTGCTCCTTGTTCCTCTTTTGTTCGGATGCTACCAGCGGCGCCCGGCGGTTCTGGTGTCCTTGCAGGCGCGCTCTCAAGACTCCTGCAATCTCACGCCGAGAAGCTCCTCGAAGGCTGCGACGCTGGCCGCGCTCGCGGTCGGACCGCGTCTGGCCATGATCTGGTCGGCGCCGTGGGCGCCGTCTTCGCCCCCCTGGTCTGCCACCACCTGCAGGCCGACGCCGCTGTAGAGGCGCCGCAGGAAGCGCCGATAGGCGAGCGGCCCCAGGCCGGTGCGGCCGAGGTCGAAGTGCCAAGCGTAGAGCCGAGCGAACAAGATGGCGTCGTCGTAGCGGCCGCCCTGCACGGTGGTGTGGAGCAGGCTGCGCGCGATGCCGCGTCGCCGCTGGGAGGGCGCCACCTCGATGGCGCCGAGCTCCACGACCCGCACCGCTGCAGCTGGGGCCGCCTTCTCCGGGGGGTCGTGCGCCTGGAACGCCGCGTAGCCGACCAGCACGCCGGACTCGTCGATGGCCGCGCTGACGCAGGTGCCGTGACCGGCGGTACTCTCCGCGGCGATCTCGGCGAGCGCCTCGCGCTGCCTGTACGGGGGACGGAAGAGGTCGAGCTCAGGGTCGAACTCGCAGGCGGCCAGGAAGTCGGCGCTCACGCATGCCTTGATAGTGATCCCGGGGGGTGGAGAACGCTGCACCCGCCTGCCTCAGACGACAACCGGAGCGCGCCGGCTCCGCCAAGCCGCCACCAGGGCATCCGGGAGTCGGGCCGGTGTCGAGGGGCCGGTGCCGTTGATGCCGATGAGCGACCTCAGCCGGCGATGGCGCAACCACCCCGGGCCCGGCCTCAGCGTCTCGACCGTCGCACCGAAGGTCCGCAGCAGGTCCTCGTGGAACAGTCGGAGGTTCTCGTCCTCGAGGGCGTCGCACAGCGCGTCGGCGGCGCCCTCGACGTCGCCTTGCAGGAACAGCGCCGCCGAGCGGCTGCCGGCGAGTTGGGCCCGGATACCGAGGTCGCCGCGCTCGTCTGCGAGGCTGCCCGGTGGTGCGGCAGCCAACGCCGCCTCGAACTCCGCGTCGGCGGCTGCGGTGTGGTCGCTGGCGTCGTCGGCCTCGCCAAGGCGCAACGCCACCGAGGCGGAGGCCGAGTGCGCCTTGGCGCGCTCGAAGTGGGTCGAGGAGACCGCCACCGCGCGCTTGGCCCAGCCGACCCCGGGGCCGGTCGGGTCTCCGAGCAGGCTCGCGAACAGCAGCGCGTCGTGACGCAGGCCGAGCAGGTGGCCGTTGGCGCCTCGAGCGCTCTCGCCCTGCAGCTCTTCCTCGATGGCGGCGAGCACGTCGTCGATACCGTCGGTGGCCGTCGGTCCTCCGGGCGCCAGCGGCCTGAGCGAAACGGCGCTGAAGGGCCTCCTCAGCGGCTGGCGCAGGTCTTGGAGAGCGTAGCTGACGCCCAACTTGAGCGCCGCGCGCAGGACCCTGAAACCGGCGTCGACGCCGTGCCGCTTCTGGTAGTCGCGGAACGCCGCGAGGGCGGCGGTCAGGGAGAGGGCGGCCTCCTCGAAGCGCCCCTCCGCCAACAGCGTGTAGGCCTCTTCGTCGGCCAGGCGGGCGCGCCAGAAGTAGGCTTCCTCGGCTCTGTCGGCTACCCGCTCGAGCTTCTCCTTCGCCCTCTCGAAGCTGCTACGAGCCGCGGTCAGGTCGCCGCGTTGGCGCAGCAGGTCGCCACGTCGCGCGAGGATCCGGCTGAGCTCCTCGTCAAGAGCCTCGGAACGTTGGGCCAGGCTCACACTCAGGTCGAACTCCCTGAGGGCGGTGTCCACCAGGCCCAACCGAGCCAGCACGTCGCCGCGCTGGAAGGCCAGCCGCGAGCGCGTCAGGTTATCGTCGACCAGGCTGCTGTCGGCGAACAAGCGGTGCGCTTCGAGCAGCTCCCCGCGGTCCTTGCGCAGCAGCCCTTCGGCCAGCTGCAGCCTCGCCAGTAGGCTGCGCTCGGCTCGTCCGCGCGGTTCGCCGCGTTCCCTGAAGCTCGCTGCAGCCTGCGCCAGCTCGCGCTCGGCGGTCAAGGAGCTGCCTCGCCAACGCTCGACGCCCGCCCTGGCGAGGGTGTGAACCGCTCTCACCGTGCGGTCGGTGGTTTCGGGGGCGGAGTCGAGCAGCGCCAGCGCCCGCTCGAAACGGCCGTGCGCGACCTCGCCTTCGGCGCGCTTGCCCGCGGCCCAGGCTCGCATCACGGCGTCGTCGGAAGCCGACAGCATCTCGAAGGCCCTGACGGCTTCGTCGTGCTCGTACGCTCCCAGGCGCACGAAGTGGCTGGCGACGTGCTGGGCGATGCTCTCCAGCTGCTCGCGAGGGATCTGCTCGTCGCGGGCACGGCGCCAGACGCTCTGCAGCAACTGGTAGGGCAGGGCGTTCTCCTCCAACCAGCTGGCGACGCTCGTCCACTCGCCCGCCTCGAGGGCGTGGTGCAGGAAGCGACTCGACGCCTCCTCACCGCCGGACTCGTGGTAGAGCCGTTGGTACCAGTTGGCTGCGCGAGAGTGGAGTTCGCGGTGGCGCTCGGGTTCCTCGACGGCCAGCTGTTCGTCGATCAGGCGAGCCAGTTGACGCGAGAAGGGCCGGAAGTACTCGGGGACCTGCGGCACCGGGTCGAGGAACGATAGCTCGAACTCGCTGAGGCGCCGTCGACGGCGCCCGAGGAGGTCGACGAGCACGCTCTTGGGGAAACCGTCGAAGTCGGGTGTCGCCAGCACCCCGAAGGCTCCCAGGAAGCTGCGAAGCTCGGTCTCGCCCGCCGGACCCGAGAGAAGGCTCAGTTGTTCGAGCGCGCGGCTCGGGTCTTCGCCGGTTTCCAGGTCGGAGGCGCGCGCCCGTGCCAACAGCGCCAGCGTGCGCAGCTCCTCGTAGGAGCGTCCGGCGATAGTCACGATGCGTTCGACGACTGCCTCGTCGGCATCCGGCAGACGCGCCTTGACGAAGCGGCGCGACTCCGTGACGGTGGGAGGACTGAGCCGGATCGGCGCCCCGAAGGCTCCGGGTGCGGTCTGTGCGCGCGGCGGGAGCTCGGCGAGGCTGATGAACAGCGCCAGCTCAGGAACCGTCGATAGCGGTCGCAGCAAGTTCAGCCACAGCCAGTCGAGGGCGCTCACCCGCTCCACGTCGGGGTTGTTGAGGCGCAGCGGGACGCCAGCCAGCGAGCCGGCCTTCGAGAGCCCGCGCGAGAGCCTGATCAACAGCACCAGCTGTTCGTTGCGCCGTTGGTTCACGCCCTCCATCACCAGGCGGGCGAGCTCGACCTGAGCGTCGGCCTGCACGGCGAAGGCGCTGCCGCTCGTGACCCGCATCAGCCGCGACTCGATGAGCTCCTGGCTGACACCGACGGCGCTGGCCAGGCGGGCGAGCGTGTCGGCCACGTCAAGCGCGACGAACTCGACGCGCGTGACCGTGACGCCCGACGACGCCTCGAGCGCCAGTCCTTCCTGCAGGTAGTCGGTGAGGATGGTCTTGCCTGAGCCTGGACGTCCGGTGACGATGACCTTCGGCCCGATCTGCTCCCTGACCCCGCCGATGAGAGCGCGGTAGGCGCGGCGCTGCTCGCGCCCGAGCACCTGCATGACCTCTTGCTCGGCGGCCGCGTACGGCGAGCCGAGCCAGTCGAGGGCCGGCACCTCGAGGGCCTCGCCGGTCAGCTCGCGCCACAGTTGGCACATCACCTCGTACAACGCACGCTTGTCCGGCAGTCGCCCCTTGTCGCGGTAGATGATGTTGCGCACCACGTTGGGGTTGGCGCCGAGGCGCTCCATGCGGTCTCTCAACCAGTTGATGCTGCCGACGGCGCCAACGTCGTCGCGGGCGCCGGCGGCTAGCCGCCGCACCTCGTCGAACACCGGTCTCCAGGGGCTGTCGTGTGCCGCATCCGTCAGTGAATCGTTATCATCGAGGTCGGTGGCCATCTGGGCAACATTCTACTTGCAAGAATGCGGAAGTATACAAGACGTTCGTCCAGTTTCCGGCGGGTGATATGCTCCGCGACATGAGCCTGTTGGAACGGGCCGCCGCTGGAGAGAGGCTTGCTTCGAGCGAGGCCGTGGAGCTCTACTCCGTGCCGCTCTTCGAGTTGGCGGCCGCCGCCGACGCGGTCAGGCGCCAGCGAACCGATCCGAGCACCGTCTCGTACCTGATCGACCGCAACATCAACTACTCCAACGTCTGCAGCATCGGCTGCTCTTTCTGCGGCTTCTACCGCACGCGCCGCCAAGACGACGCCTACACGCACAGCTTCGAGGAGATCAGCCGGCGCGTCTCCGAGCTCGAGGCGGTGGGCGGCACGCGCATCCTGATGCAGGGCGGCGTCAACCGCTACCTGCCGTTCGACTGGTACCTGGACCTGATCGCGGCGCTCAAGGAGCGCCACCCGGCGGTCCGCATCGAAGCCTTCAGCCCCGAGGAGATCAAGGGCATGATGAGCCTCACGGGCATGGACGCGCGTGGCGTGCTGACCGCCCTGCAGGCCGCCGGCCTCGATGGGTTGCCTGGCGGCGGTGGCGAGATGCTCGTCGACGAGGTCAGGCACGCCGCTCACATCTCGCCGGCGCGCATCAGTGCGGACGAGTGGATCTCCGTTATGGCGGTTGCCCAGGAACTCGGCCTGTACACGACCGCGACGATGGTGATCGGCTTCGGTGAGACTCCCGAACAACGCGTCGCCAGCATGCTGCGCCTGCGCCATGCGCAAGACGAAGCGCTGGCCGCACACGGCAACGGCTATTCGGCGTTCATCTCCTGGACCCTGCAAACCAAGGGTGTGAGGATCGACGGCAAGGTGCCCGGAGCCGGGGCCCACGAGTACCTGCAGAACGTCGCCGTGAGCCGGCTGCTCCTCGACAACTTCGTGAACTTCCAGGCTTCCTGGCCCACCATGGGCTACAAGGTGGCTCAGAGCGCACTGTTCTTCGGCTGCAACGACTTCGGGAGCACGATGCTCGAAGAGAACGTCGTCTCCCAGGCCGGCGCCAAGCTGCAGGCCACCAGCGAGGACGAGATCTTGCGCCAGATCGTCGACGCCGGCTTCACGCCGGTGCAGCGCGACAGCCTCTACCGGGTCATCCGCGTCCCTGACGTCAGCGCCCTGCTGGCCCAAGTTCGTCCTGCCGGCCTGGCGGCCGCGGGCTGAGGGAGGGCCGAGAAGCTTGCCGACGGTTCCTCTCGACCGGTGGCTGCCGGACAGCGGCGACCGCTCAGCGCTCGAGCGCCTGCTGGTGCGCGCAGAAGTCGTCTACAACGGCATCGGTTCGCCACGAGAAGACGGCGCGGTGGCGCTGATCCGGCGGTCGACCAGCCGACGAGACGTCCGCGAGACGGCGGTCGGCGGTGCCGACGATGACCTCGCCCCGGCGGTCGTCGACATCCTCGGCGGTGACGAAGCCGCAGGACGCTACGCGCAGTTGCCGGCGGCCCCGAGCGTGTTCGCTGTGTCGCCGGCGGTGGTGAACGCTCACACCCACCTCGACCTCAACGACATGGAGCTGACGCCGGGCCCTTACGTCGAGTTCATCCGCTCCGTCATCGCCTTCGCGCGTGCGGGAGGGCGAGGCTTGGCGGCGGCCAAGCGCGGCGTTGCCGAGCTGAAGGCCTCCGGCACCACGGTGATAGGAGACATCGTCACCGACCCGGCCGTCATGGCACTGCTGCTGGCTGACCGCGAGCTGACCGGCGTGGCGTACTGGGAGGTGATCGCCCCCGATCCTGCGACCGCCGATGCCGTGTTCGACAGCACCCGGGAGATCGTCGGACGCTTCCGTGCGCTCGAGCGTCCGGGCGGGATGCGGGTGGGTCTGTCGCCCCACACGCCGCACACCGTCTCCCGTGACTTGCTCGTGAAGCTGGTCGCCTGGGCCGCGTCGGAGGGGCTGCCGGTCGCCATCCACGTCGCCGAAAGCGGCGCCGAGCGCCAGCTCCACCTGACGGGCGATGGTTCGCTGGCCGCCGAACTGAAGGCCATCGGGTTCGCATACCCCGAGACCGGCGGGCCGATCGCATGCGGGGCTTCACCGGTCGCGTACCTGGAACGCATCGGGGTACTCAAGCATCGACCGACCCTCGTTCACATGGTGCATGTCGATGAGACCGACGTGAGGCTCGTTCAGAAGCACGGGTCGAGCGTGGTGCATTGCCCGAGGTCGAACGGCCTGCTCGAGTGCGGCCGCTTCCCGTGGGCGCTCTACGCCAGGCACGGGGTCGAGGTCGCGTTCGGCACCGACTCCCGCGGCTCGAGTCCCGATCTCGATGTGACCTCTGAGGTCCGGCACGCCGCGCACCTGCACGGCAGCGAGGCCAACCGCGGGGCGCTGGTGAGAGGGGCGGTGAAGGCCGGTCATCGGGCTCTGGGCATGCGCCCTCCACAGGTCAGGCGCGGCGATTCCGCGGCACGCCTGACGGTGTGGACTTGAGGAGCGCGTGTGTCCGGATGTGTCGAACGGCATACATGCTTTGGCGAGCGGATGCACGTAGATTGGATGGCAGCGCGTCGCGCATTGGCGGCGACAAACCCGTGAGCTTGGAGACAGCGAATGCCGAACCTCATTGAGATCACCGACGATAACTTCAGCGCTGAAACGTCTGAAGGGCTCGTGCTCGTCGACTTCTGGGCGCCCTGGTGCATGCCGTGCCGGATGGTCGCACCGATCATGGAGGACCTCGCCACGGAGTACGACGGCAAGGTGAAGGTCGGCAAGCTGAACATCGACGACAACCTGCAGGTCGCGCAGTCTTACCGCGTGATGAGCATCCCGACGGTGATCCTGTTCAAGAACGGCGAGCCGGTCGAGCACATGGTCGGCGCCAAGCCGAAGGGCGACTACGTCTCCCGCATCGACAGACACGCGAACTGAAGTCCGCCCGATAGGACCGCGTTCGCGCCGGCGGACGGGCCGGCCGCCGACGCCGCTTCCTCGTGCCTAGGCCGAGGTGCGGCTGACGCCGCGCGGCGAGATGCGCCAAGCCAACTCGGGCAACGTCGAAGAAGTCAGGATCAGCACGTAGTTCGACCCGTCTGGGGCGAAGTCCTGCAGTGTCCAGCGGGCTCCCTCGGGCAGCGGAGCGTCGATCAGCACGTTCGTAGTGTAGACCCCGGACTCGAGGAACCCGAGTTCCATGCGGTGGTAAAGGATCTCGGCGGTGCGCTCCATGCGGGCCAGCGCCGCGTCGTCGATGCCGGGGAGCGTGGTGGGGGCGCAAGCAGACACGACCAGCACCGTGGCGAGCAGAACCAACAGCCGAAGGCGAGCGGCAGGGGACACGTGGGTGGTGCTCATGAGCCGATGCTAAGCCGGAATGATGAGAACGTGGGCCTGTTTCACGCTTCGACCAGCACCGGAGCCATCGCCAGCCGCAGGATGTAGCGCTGCGATCCGCTGGGGCGCTGGTAGCGCCTCAGCAGCTCGAACAGCTCCCGCTGCAACGCCTTCGCGTCGTCGAAATCGAGCATCACCGCGTCCCGCCAAGCCGAGAACACTGCCGGCGCCGACGAGTGCAGGGTCGAGGCGTTGGCGTCGGGAGTCACGGCCGTCTGGACCTGCAGCCGTCCGCGCTCGTCGCGGTAGATCCTGGTGCCCCAGTTGCCGAGCGTCTCGAGTCGCGCCCTGACCACGTTGCGGCGCAGCAGAGACTCCCAGTAGGAGTCGCGCTCGGCCAACGCCCCCTCCAAAGAGTCGGATCTGGTCGCCTCGAAGGGGACGAAGAAGACGTCGGCGACGGTGCGATACACTTTGGTCGGTCGGCCACGCCGCGGCAAGACGTCAACCACCTCGATGAGGCCGACATCCAGGTAGCGACGGACGCGCTTGAGCGTGGTGTTCGGCTTCTCACCGGTCTCTTCGGAGGCCTGCGTGATCGTCACGGCCCGACCCAGGAAGGGCGCCAGATGCCTGAGCGCTCGTGGGTCCATGAGCACGTCGGACGCTGCCCCGGCGTTTACGATGGCGACGCTGGCGCCGTCCGGGACCAACTCCGAGTCGTCGTGCGCCACGAGTCGGCTACGTGATTCTGAGTCTGACATGTCACGTAGTGTAGTCGCACACTGGGACCAACGGCGCAGTGCGCGCCCGGGCAGAGGAGCCGAAATGACAACCACCGCCAGGACGAACCCAAACACGTTCGGAGCGAGAGCTCTGGTCGACACCGGCTCGGGTGAGGCCTACTACTACCGACTGGCCGCCCTGCAGGAGGCCGGCCTGGGCAACATCGACCGCCTGCCGTTCAGCATCAAGCTGCTTCTCGAGTCGCTGCTGCGCAACGAAGACGGCTACATCGTCACCGCTGCCGACGTGCGCCGCCTGGCGGCCTACGACCCCAAGGCGGTCGTCGAGGAAGAGATCCCGTTCATGCCCGCGCGGGTCGTGCTGCAGGACTTCACCGGCGTGCCCGCCGTCGTCGATCTGGCCGCTATGCGCAGCGCCATGGCACGGATCGGCGGCGACCCCGAGGTGATCAACCCGCAGGTCCCGGTCGACCTGGTCATCGACCACTCCGTGCAGGTCGACGAGTACGACAGCCCGCTGGCGCTGCTGACGAACTCCCAGATCGAGTTTGAGCGCAACCGCGAGCGCTACGAGTTCCTGCGCTGGGGACAGGCCGCGTTCCGCAACTTCAGCGTCGTGCCGCCGGCCTCCGGCATCGTCCATCAGGTGAACCTCGAGTACCTGGCCAAAGGCGTGCTGAGCAAGGGGCATCTCGACAAGACCGTCGTCTACCCCGACACCCTCGTCGGCACCGACAGCCACACCACGATGATCAACGGTCTCGGCGTGCTCGGCTGGGGTGTCGGTGGCATCGAGGCCGAGGCC
>CAYNOS010000010.1:0-63296 GCA_964398985.1 uncultured bacterium | reverse complement strand
GAGATGTAACCGGCAAGGTGGGGCTGCCACTACTGCACGAGATCGAACGCGCTCACTCAGGGCCCAGCGCGCCAGACAGATCGGCCCAGCGAATCAAACACCTTGACCCCACCAACAACAGCTTCAACCCACACTCGATCTCGCTCACGAAGCCCAACAGCCGAGTTGTCTCTGACCGTTACAACATGCGACCCGGCATCGAGCGCGACGCGGTAATACCAATCAGCCCCCGTAGGCAACACAGAAACAACCTCAGCTGCAGCCCTCCCCTCCCCAGCCAACGCCACCAACCGCACATCCTCAGCCCGCAACCCCACAGTCACGCGCTCCCCATCCTTCAACCCAGCAAACGGCACCCGCAACTCCCCGCACACAACCGCCCCACTCTCAACAACCCCGGGCAGCAAGTTAATCCGAGGATTCCCCAAGAAATCAGCCGCAAACAGGTTCGCCGGCCGCGCATACAACTCCAACGGCGGCGCGAACTGCTGCAACTCCCCATCCTTCATCATCGCGATGTGCGTACTCATGGTCAGAGCCTCGAGCTGATCATGAGTCACGTAGATAACGGTGGCACCGGTCTCCACGTGCAGCCGCTTCAGCTCGGCCCGCATGTCCATCCGCAGCTTGGCATCCAGGTTCGACAACGGCTCATCCAACAACAACACCTTGGGCCGCATCACCAGCACCCGAGCGATGGCAACACGCTGCTGCTGCCCACCCGACAACTCGGACGTGAACCGCTGCAGATAGGGCTCGATCTGCAACGCCGTCGCGACCTGCTCGACGTTCTCGGCCACCTCTCGCCGCCCCAGCCGCTTCACCTGCAGCCCGAACGCGATGTTCTCGAACACCGTCAGGTGCGGCCACAACGCGTAGCTTTGGAACACCAGGCCAAGCCCACGCTTCGACGGCGGCACCGACCGACCACGCTCCAAAGAGAACACGACCTCGTCCCCGATGGCGATCTCACCTGAGGTCGGCATCTCCAGCCCCGCGATCATGCGCAGGGTCGTGGTCTTCCCGCACCCGGAGGGCCCGAGGAACGTGGTGAACGACCCGTTCGGCACTACCAGGTCGAGGTTCTTGACGGCGGGAGCGGCGCCGCCGGCGAACTGCTTGACGATGCCTGTGAGGACGATGTCGGGCACCCTTAACCTCCGAGCCCCTTGGCGAGGTCCGTCTTCATGAGCCTCCGCGACAAGGCGGTGCTGGTGACGACGATGACGATCAAGAGCAGCACCATCGCGTTGGTGTACGGGTACCAGCCGCGGTCGGTGTAGCGCAGGGTGATGGTGGTGGCGAGCTGCGTCGCGGGCGTGACCAGCAGGATCAGCAGCGAGAGCTCGCGCGTGACGGAGATGAACGGCAGCAGCATGCCGGAGAAGTAGCTGGCCTTCTGCACCGGGAACAGGATCCGGCGCATGCGCGTCCACCACGACGCTCCCGCCACGATGGCGGCCTCCTCGAGCTCGGGGCCGACCTGCATCATCGCGCCGACGCCGGCCTTCACCGCGTACGGCAGGTAGGCGATGGTGCAGGCGATCACCAGCAGCCAGAACGAGCCGTAGAGAGCGGGCACGGGGCCGCGGGAGACGGCGAACATCGCCAGGTAGACGGAGCCGAGCGCCACCGACGGCATCAGGTACGGCAGGAACGAGAGCTGATCCAAGGCCTTCGACAGCCAGGTGCCGCGCATCCTGACGATCAAGTAGCCGAACACGACGCCCAGCACGCCGCAGATCAGCGCGACGGTGACGGCCAGCTTCATCGTGTTGCCAAGCGCGCGCATCAGCGCGGGGTTGCGCAGCACGCCGGCTTCGCCGGTGCCGAGCCCGATCTGGAGGCTCGCCTCCCCTATCCAGTAGTGCAGCGAGAGGTTGTCCCAGGCGTAGACGCCGGGCCTCAGCATCAGCGTGTCGACGATCAACGCGCCGATCGGCACGGCTATCACGGCGCCGATGAACAGCAGCACCAGCGCGGCCACCGGTCGCCGCCAGGCGCCCAGCCTGACGAGGCTCGCCCGGGCGCCCTTGCCGGAGATCGTCACGAAGCTGCGCCGCGCCCCGATCACCCGGTGGTTCATGTACAGCACCAGCACGCCCATCACGACCATGAACAGCGCGGCAATGTAGCCGATGCCGGGCCGCTGGCCGATGAGGTTCGCGTAGAGCGAGGTCGAGAGCATGAACTCGCGTACCGGCCCGCCCAGGAACGCGGGCGTGCCGAAGCTGCCGAGGCCCTTGCTGAACGTCAGCAGGAAGGTGCTGAAGATGGCTGGCAGCACCAGCGGGAACACGATCCGGCGCAGGATCGTCACGCGCGACGCTCCCAGCAGCTCGGCGGACTCCTCGAGCTGGGCGTCGATGTTGCGGATCGCGCCGCCGATCAGCATGAAGCCGAACGGGAAGTAGTGCAGCGCCAGCGTGATCGTTATCGGGAACAGCCCGTACGCGAACCAGTCGGGCGTCGAGACGCCCGTCAGCGCCTGGAAGATGCCGGGCGTGCCGCCGATGCGCTGGTTCTTGAAGATCGCCAGCCACGCGAGGGCCAGCGTCCACGACGGCATCACGTAGGGGATGATTGCTGCGTTGGAGATCAGGCCCTTGAGCGGCAGGTCGGTGCGTATCACCAGCCACGCCAGCCCGCCGCCGATGATCAAAGCGAGCACCGACAGGCTGACCGACACGACCAAGGTGTTGATCAGCGGCCGGTAGAAGAAGGCCATCGAGTTGCTGCCGACGAAGGTGCGCTCGTAGTGCGAGGTGGTGTAATCGCCGGGCATCGAGCCCGGGATCTGGAAGCGCTCGAGCGGGTGGACGATGAACGTCTCGTTGATCATCACCCCGAGAGGCACGACCACGAAGAACGCCAGCACCACCAGCAGCAGCACGGCGAAGACGCGCTGCGGCGTCAGCGTGAAGCTCAGACGACGCAGCGCGCCTAACATCACCAGAAGCTAATCAGCCCTCAACGTTGCGCGTACTTGAGCCAGGTGTCGAGAACCTCGCCGCGGTGCTGGGCGGCGAAGTCGAGGTCGTAGCCCCACAGCCGTTCCTCCCACCAGGTCCACGGCATGTCGCCCTCGAACGGCACCTGGTTGGGGTTCGGCGTGTAGACGCCGGGCGAATCGGCCCACGGCGCGAAGCCTTCGAGCGTGCCGAGGTACTCCATGAACAGCTTGGCGGCATTGGGATGGCGAGCGTCGGCAGCGAGCTGCAGGATGATCGGGTAGTAGTAGCCGAGGGTCGGCTCGATCTGCCGCGACTCGGCGAGCGTCAGGTCCTGCAGCGGGATGTCGCGGTGCTTGGAGAACACGTAGAACATGCCGTAAGGCGGGGTCTCCTGGCCGCGCGCGCCGACGGCTTCGCCGATGCGCGTGTCGCTGGTCATGATGATCGGGTCGTTCAGCAGGAAGCGGCGGATGAACTCGAGGCCGGCGTTAGCCTCGGTCAGCTCCAACTCCTCGCCGGTCAGCTCGGTGTAGGCGGCCGCGAGCTCGTCGGAGCGGCGCACCCACTCGGTGAACGCGTTCTGGTGCTCACCGGTGATCGCCAAGTCGCGGATCATCACGCGCCCGCGGTACTCGGGCATCGTCAGTTCCCAGACGTTGGTGAACGGGTCGCCGTCGGGGTGGTGCTCGGTGTTGTAACCGAAGATCCGGTTGATGTAGCCGAGGACCAGCGGGTCCTGGTGGTGCGGCGCGAACAGCTCGCGCGCGGTGGGCGGCACGTAGTTGACGAAGTAGCCGGTGGCCGAGAGCAGCTCGCGCGCCGCGACCCAGTCCTCGACCACGATCATGTCGACGTTGCGGGCGCCGGCACGGGCCTCCTGGTAGGCGCGCTGGATCAGGTCCTGCTCGCCCAGACGCGTGACCTCGACCTCGATGCCGGTCAGCGCGCTCCAGTTGTTGGCGGCGGTCTCAGTGCGGCTGGTGGTCGAGTAGACGACAAGCCTGCCCTCCTCGCGCGCCGCTGCCTCGACGGCCGCCCAGTCCTCCTGGGCGAAGGCGGTGGTGGCAAGGGCAAGCGCCAGCATGCCTGCGAGCATCGAGCGGACCCATCGGACTGCGAGCCGGTCAGCCATAAGAACCTCCAGGAGCCGGAGCGGTCTCCGGCGAGCGGGGTCTGACGGTTCACGGCAGCCCCGCGGGATCGTGTGTGGAGGAAGGATACTGCCTTTGGCGATTGGGGGTGCGGTGGCCGCGAGTACCACCAACTCCGCAGACCCACTTGACACACCCAGCCGACACGCTGCTACACTCCGCTCAGACCGCTGAACAAAAGTGAGGAACAAATGTCCAGCAGTTTGGCTCAGGACCTACGCTTCCTGCACACGGTCGCTTCCCTCTATCACCTCGAGGGCAAGACCCAGGTGCAGATAGCCGAGCTGCTGGCCGTTTCCCGCACCAAGGTCCTGCGCGCGCTGCACGAGGCACGCGCTCTGGGCATCGTGCAGATCACGGTGGTGGACCCTTCCGAGACCAACGGCGGCCTTGCCGGCGAGCTCGAAGAGCGGCTCGGCCTCCGCAAGGCGATCGTCGTGGCCGGGCACCCGAGCGATCCAGTCTTCACCCGGCAGCGGGTCGGGCACGCCGCCGCCGCCTACCTCGAGGAAGCCCTGCCGCTCGAAGGCGCCCTGGGTCTCGGCTGGGGGCGAACGCTCTACGACGTGACGCAGGCAATGGAAGCCAGCCGCCGCCGCGACCTCAACGTCATCCCGCTGCTGGGCGGGCTCAGCAAGATCGCCCCCAGCTTCCAGGTTCACGACATGGCGCGGGTGGTCAGCGAGAAGCTCGGCGGACGCTGGCGCACCCTGTTCGTGCCGGCGCTGGTCGACAGCGAGGAGGCCTACTCCTCGCTGATGGCGTCGGCGGACGTCAGCCAGGTGACCGCCGACTGGGACCGGCTCGACGTCGCGCTCATCGGCATCGGCAACGTCGACCTCGGCAAGGAAGTCCAGATGCTCTTCGCCGACTACCTCGACGACGGCGCGGTCAGCGAGCTGCAGAGCGCCGGAGCCGTCGGCGACGTCTGCATGCGCTTCTTCGACGCCGCCGGGCGGCCTGTCTCCGGCTCCATGCCCTACCTGTTCAGCATCGCGCTCGAGCAGGTGCGGGCCGTTCCGCACGTCATCGCCGTCGCCTGCGGCGCAGCCAAGGCCGCCGCCATCCTCGGAGCCGTGCGCGGCGGCTACCTCGACACGCTCGTCACCGACGCTGCTGCGGCCAGAGAAGTGCTGCGCCTCCACGAGGCCGAGGAGGCGTCGCACCACCGCCAGACCAGGAGGGTCACATGAGCGGCATCACGGTACGGCTCGGCAAGATCTTCGGAGCCGACAGGCGCAGCGTCGTGGTGGCCATGGACCACGGGCTCCCGGGCATGTTCCCCCTAGGCCACCTGAAGGACCCGGCCGGGTTGCTGGCGGCCATCGCCGCGGGTGGCGCGGACGCCGTGCTGACCACGCCCGGCATCGCCAAGCGCTTCGCTGCACATCTCGGCGGGCTTGGCCTGATCCTGCGCCTCGACGGCGGCGCGACCAACATCGGCGAGGCGCCGCGCGCTTCGAGCCTGATCGCCTCGGTCGAGAGCGCCCTGCGCTTGGGGGCCGACGCGGTCGCGGTGATGGGCATGTGCGGCACCGACGACGAGGCTCACAGCCTCAGGACGCTGGGAGAGGTGGCCACCGAGTGCCGCGCGCTCGGGATGCCGTTGATGGCCGAGATGCTGCCGCTGGGCTTCGGAGGCGACCCGAGCATCGCCCAGCTCGCGATGGCGGCGCGCATCGGCGCCGAACTGGGCGCCGACATCATCAAGACCAAGTACCTCGGCCCGTCCGACGCCTACCGTGAGGTGACCGAAACCTGCTTCGCCCCGGTACTGGTGCTCGGCGGCAGCGAGCGCGAGATGGCCGACGTCACGGTTACCATCCGCGACGCGCTCGCGGCCGGCGCCGCAGGGGTGGCCATGGGCCGCAGCGTGTGGCGCTCGGGAGACGTGCCGGCAGCGGTCAACGCCATCGTGAGCACGGTCCGGCACGCCGAGCCCACCGCAGCAAGCACCAACGCGGGAGCCCGGGTGCAGTGAGCTACCAGCGGGTCGGCCTGATCGTGAACCCGAGAGCGGGCGCCGGCAGCGGCGTCGCGGTCGGACGCACCGTCATCGCAGCGCTCCAGCCCGAGCACGTCATCACCGGCCCCGGCCCGCTGGGGGAGGACGCCGCCCGCGGCCGCCTCGCCGACACCGCGAGGCTCACGGTGGTCGATCTGGCCGACAGCGGGCGCCTCGCGACCCAACGCCTGGCGCAGGAGGCCCAGCGCTTGGGCGCCGAGGTCCTGGTGGTCGTCGGTGGCGACGGCACGATGGCCGACGCCGCCACCGCCCTTCACGCGCTCGGCGCGACGCTGCCGATCCTCGGCGTCGGCGCCGGCTCCACCAACGCCGGCGGCCTGGTGACCCTGCTGGCAACCGAGGCCGACAA
The DNA here is from genome assembly GCA_964398985.1 of uncultured bacterium. Classification (GTDB taxonomy): domain Bacteria; phylum Deinococcota; class Deinococci; order Deinococcales; family Trueperaceae; genus CAYMRL01. The sequence continues at coordinate 56,816 of CAYNOS010000010.1, read as the reverse complement.
GCTTGCCGGCGCCACCACCGAGCTCGCAGGCGTCAACGCGCTCGAGCTCCGCCTCCCTGACGGCGACACGGTGCTGGCGTTCAACGACGTGGTGGTGAGCGACACCATCTGCGGCACGCTCGACGGGCGCTTCGTCAACCTGGCGGCCGCGGCCTTCATGGACGGCGAAAGCGTGGAACGCGCGCCCGAGCCGCTGCGCTGTCCCGACGCCAGCGTCACCAAACTGCGCGCGGACGGCAGCGACCTGCCGGTCTCCGAGGGCCTCGCGGCCGGCAGCGTGGTGGTCGGCTTCACCCGCACCGGTGACGTGACGGGCCAGGCGCTGCTCGGCGGCCTCGGCCTCTCGTCGGCGGCAGGCATCCCGGCAGCCTGCCTGGTCTCCTCGTTCCCGGTCGTCCACGCCAGCATGTCGGTCCCCTGCCACGCGGCCATGGAGCCGCTGCAGAGCGCCTACGTCGGGCTGTCCGAGGGCGAGGTCATCCGGATCGCGGGCTTCGACAACGGCGCCTTCCTGTGCGCCGACGGCAACCCGCTGCACTCCCTAAAGACCCATGACGCAGCCGAGGTGCGCTTCGTCGCCGGAGCCTGCCAGGTCGTGCGGTTGGCTGGAGGTGCGAGTTGACCCGCGCCGGTCAAGCCGCATCCCCGGCCCCGCTGGCAGCGGCCGACCCCGGCGCGTCCCTGCTCGAACGCGCTCATGGGATGCTGGCCGGCGCCGCCGTCGGTGACGCCCTCGGGATGCCGACCGAGTTCCTGACCCCCGAGACCATCACCGCCTGGTACGGCGGGATCACCACGCTGACGCGCGCCGATCCTCGCCATCCGCACCACCGGCTGGCCGCCGGTTCGGTCACCGACGACACCGACCACACCGTGATGCTGGCCGAGCTGCTGCTCGAGCACGGCACCATCGAGCCGCTCGCCCTCGCCGCAGCGCTCCTCGAGTGGGGCGAAAGCGAGCGCGTGACCGCCAACCGCTTCGTGGGTCCCTCGACGCTCAAGACGCTGAGCGCGCTGCGCGAAGGTGCCCCACTCGCGAGCGTGCCGCGCGGAGGCACCAGCAACGGCGCCTGCATGCGCCTCGCCGGGCTCGCCATCGCGCTGCCCGACCGCGAGCGGCTGGCGTCGGAAGTCGTGGCTTCGTGCAGCGTCAGCCACTACACCCACCGGGCCATCAGCGGGGCACTGGCGATGGCCTTCGCGCTGTCCGAGGCGCTGCTCGCAAACGCCACGCTCGCGAGCGTGGCCGCGGCCGCCCAAGAGGGTGCGGCCAAAGGCCTCGAGCACGGCGAGTGGACGTGGACGCCGCCTCTCGCGCGCCGCATCGACCACGTCCTCGAGTGGCTGCAGACGCTGCCCGAAAACCGCGTCCTGGCGAACCTCTTCGAGCTGATCGGAGTCGACATGTACGGCGACGAGATGGTGCCCGACGCCATCGCCCTGACGGGGCTGGCGGGCGGCGATCCCAACCGCGCGATGCTGCTGGCCGCCAACCTCGGCGGCGACTCCGACACGCTGGCCTCGATGACCGGCTCGCTGTGCGGCGCCCTCAAGGGCGTGAAGGCGGTAGCGCCGGCGTGGCTGGCGCAAGTGGAGTCCGTCAACGGCCTCGCCCTCGGCGCCCTCGCCGAGCGCTTGGTGGCGTTCAGGCAAGGGGAGGCACGATGATCAGCGCTCAGACCGTCGCCGCCGAGGAGCGCAGGGGCCCGCTGGCCGAGCTCAAGCTGTTCCTCGCCAAGCCGAACCTCAGGCGGCAGATGTGGACGGCGCTGCTGTTCCTGGCGCCCTCGCTGGTGGTGCTGGTCGTCTTCGTCTACTTCCCGATCCTGTGGGCCTTCGGCATCAGCTTCACCAACTGGCAGGCGGGCGCCGCGCGAGCGACCAGCTTCGTCGGCATCAGCAACTACGTGACCACCCTCACCTCGGCCGACTTCTGGAGCGCGCTCCGGCACACCGTGTACTTCATCGTGCTGAAGCTGCCCATCGACATGGTGCTGTCGCTCTTCGTGGCGATGCTGCTCAACCAGAAGCTCAGGGGCATGAGCTTCTTCCGGGTGGCGATGTTCATGCCGGTCGTCACCTCGATGGTGGCCGCAGCCGCCATCTGGCGCGTGCTCTACAACCCCTCGACCGGCTTCTTCAACTACCTGCTCAACTCGGTTGGTCTCCCCAGCCAGCGTTGGCTGCGAGACCCCGACCTCGCCATGCCTTCCGTCGTCCTCGTCGCGCTTTGGAAGGGGCTCGGCTACAACATCGTCATCTTCCTAGCGGGCCTGCAGAACATCGGACGGCACTTCTACGAGGCCGCCGAGCTCGACGGCGCCAGCAGCTGGCAGCGCTTCCGCTACATCACCCTGCCGCTGCTCTCGCCCGTCACCTACTTCGTGCTGCTGATCGGCATCATCAACTCGTTCCAGGTCTTCTCGCTGGTGCACGTGCTGGCGCCGGACGGTGGGCCCCTCAACAGCGTCGAGGTGCTGGTCTTCTACCTCTACCGGCTGACCTTCCAGGAGTTCAAGTTCGGGCAGGGAGCGTCGGTGTCGTTCATCCTCTTCGCGATCGTGCTGGCGATCTCGCTGCTGCAGCGACGCTTCGCCGAGAAGCGGGTGCACTACGAATGAGCTACCAACTGGGACGCTTCTTCGGCAGGTTCGGCACCTACGCGCTGCTGATCGTGATGAGCGCGGCCACCGCCTTCCCGTTCGTGTGGATGCTGGGGACCGCGCTCAAGTCGCCGCAGGAGATCTTCGCCTACCCACCCACGCTGTGGCCGACCGAGCCGAACTGGGAGAACTTCACCACCGTGCTGCAGCGCGTGCCGTTCCTGCGCTTCTACCTCAACAGCCTGCTGGTTACCTCTCTGATCACCTTCTGGCAGGTGGCGACCTCGGCGCTGGCGGGCTACGCGTTCGCGCGGCTCGAGTTCCCCTTCAAGAACGTCATCTTTACGATCTACATCGCGACCTTGATCATCCCCAACCAGGTGACGATGCTGCCGCTCTTCCTGATGGTCAGCAGCTTCGGGTGGATCGACACCTACCAGGGCCTGACGGTGCCGTTCCTCGCCAGCGCGTTCGCGGTGTTCTTCCTGCGCCAGTTCTTCCAGACCATCCCACGCGAGCTCGAGGAGGCAGCCCTGGTGGACGGCGCCAGCCGCCGCCGCATCCTGCTGCAGATCGTGCTACCGCTGGCCCGCCCGGCGCTGGCGACCATCACACTGTTCATCTTCCTGAGCGAGTGGGACAACTACCTCTGGCCGCTGATCGTCACCAACAGCCAGGTGATGCGCACGCTGCCGATCGGCTTGCGCTTCTTCGTCGAAGAGAGCGGGGCCCAATTGCACCTGATGATGGCCGGCGCCGTGATGGCGGTCGTGCCGATCCTGTTGATCTTCTTCATGGCGCAGCGCCAGTTCATCGAGGGCATCTCGATGACCGGGAGCAAGGGCTGATGGCCGGCCGGCCGCTGATCGGCTGGCTGACGACCGGCCTGCCGGGCGCGCGCCCAGGCGTTGCGAAGGGGGTGAGTGCTCGACGCTGAGACCGCTTGATCCCGTCACCCAGCCGCTATGCCGCATCGCCACCGGCGCCATCCGCCATCCGCACGTCACGTCCCAAGAGAGGAAGCGAGCATGACGAACCCAAGAAGAAGGCTCACCACCCTGCTGGCCACCGCGTTGCTGAGCGTCATCGCGCTGGCAACCGCACAGACGATCGAGTTCTGGTACGCCGTCGGCGGCTCCCAAGGCACGGCCATCCAGGAGATGATCGACGAGTTCAACGCCACCAACGAGTGGGGCATCACGGTCAACGGCACCTACTCCGGCAACTACGGCGACACGGCGCAGAAGATCCTCGCCTCGCTGGCCGCCAACTCGCTGCCGCAAGGTGGCCTGGTGCCGGCAGGCCCGCTGTGGACCTGCCGCGAAGGCAACTTCGTGCTCGAGGAGCACATGGCGGGTCCCGAGGGGCTCAGCGAGGACTACTTCTTCGACGTCCTCCTCGACTACAACCGCTACGACGGCCACCTCTGCGGGCTGCCGTTCAACAACAGCACGATGGTGATGTTCTACAACCAGGACCTCATGGAGCGCGCCGGTCTCGACCCGGAAGCGCCGCCGCAGACCTGGGACGAGCTGGTGGCCCAGGCCACCCAGATCGTGGAGAACGTGCCCGGCAGCATCGGCGTGGAAGTGCGTGACGAGGCCTGGTGGCTCAAGGCCCTGATCCTGCAGAACGGCGGTCAGATCGTCACCGAGGACCCGATCGCGCCGGCCTTCCAGGAGCCCGCCGCCGTCGAAGCGCTCGAGTTCTGGCAGGGTCTGGTCGAAGCCGGTCTCATGCCGGCAGGCCAGCACGACGTCTCGCGCGACCTGTTCATCGGCGGACGCGTCGGCTTCCTGATGGCCAGCACCGCGTCCGTCGCCACCGTGGCCGGCGGCGCCACCTTCCCGCACGGCACCGATCTGCTGCCCGGCAAGCTGCAGCGTGGCGCCACCGTGGGCGGTGCCAACCTGGTGATCTTCCCCTCGACGCCCGAGCAGGAGCTCGCCACCTGGCGCCTGCTGAAGTTCCTCACCAGCGTCGAGAACAGCATCAAGTTCACCGTCGCCACCGGCTATGTGCCGATCAGCCCCGCCGCCGCCGCCAGCCCCGAGATCCAGGCGCTGCTGACCGAACGGCCCGCCAACGCCGCCGGCTTCAACCAGCTCGCGGTGTCGAGCCAGTACCCGCACTTCTTCGAGATGGGCACCATGGACGGCCTCCTTGCCGACGTCATCGAGTTCGTCGAGCTCGGAGTCAAGACCCCGGCCGCCGCTCTCCAGGAAGCGGCCGACGCTCTGAACGCCGAGATGGCGGCCAACCGCTAGTCCCACGCTGACGCACCACCCGGCTCGCGAGGCTCGAGCGCCTCACGAAAGGCCAGCGCTTCGCGAGCCGGCCTATCTTCAGAAAGGAATCACCGGCATGGCAGCACGCCCAACCCTCGGGGTCAGTACCTCAGCGTTCTTCCCGAAACCCATTGCGGAGACCCTGGCGATCCTCGCGGACCAGCCTTGGCGCGGCGTGGAGCTCATGCCCCAGGCGCCCAGCGAGTGCCGCCCCGCCTACGGCGAGCGGCTGCTCGAGTTGGGTGCGGGACGCTTCGACTTCTGCGGCATCCACTTCCCGCAGATCCTGGCGCCCTTCCTATATAACCCCGACCCCTCGGCCTTCGCCTTCGGCCAGGAGCTCTCCGCCGACATCGCCAAGCTGGCCGGCGTCATCGGGGCGCGCGCCATCGTGGTGCACGGACCCTGGTCCAACATGTCCGAGGGCGCGTTCCTCGAAGCGACCCTCGCGAACCTACGCTTGCTGTGCGACACGGCAGCTCCCCACGGCGTGACCATCGCGCTCGAGAACACACCCAGCTCTCCCATGGGCGCCTCGGTGGCGAGCATGACGGCGTTCGCCGCCAAGGTAGGCAGGAGCAACTTCGGCTACACCTTCGACGTCACGCACACCTACGAGATGGGCCAGGAGCCGTGGCCGTACCTCGAGGGCCTGCCGAGCATCGCCCACGTGCACGCCTCGGACTTCGACCTCGCCAGCCAGCGTCGCCACACGCTGCCGGGTGACGGCGACGTCGACTGGCCCCGCGTCATTGGCGCCCTGGCGCAGCGCGGGTTCAACGGCAACTTCATCCTCGAGCTGCTCAAGAGCAGCCTGGGCGACGACCCGGCGGCCAGCTTGCGCCAAGCGACCGCCCTCCTCGACCCGCTCATCGACGACGCCTACGCCGCCGCTGGACGAGCGGCGAGCTCATGAAGGCCGCGCGCTACCTCGGTCCGGGCCGACTCGAGATCGAGGAGCTGGAGGTGCCCGAGGTGCGGGACGGCGACGTGCTGGTGCGCATGCGCGCCTGCGGGGTCTGCGGCACCGACATCAAGACCTACGTGCGCGGCCACCCGATGTTCCAGCCCGGCGCGGTGCTCGGCCACGAGGTGGCGGGCGAGGTGGTGGAGTCGCGCCACCCCGATTTCGCCGTCGGGCAGCGCGTCGTCCTCGGCCCCTACGCACCCTGCGGCGAGTGCGGGCCGTGCCGGCGCGGCCACCCCAGCCTCTGCCGGAACCTCGGCTCCGCCTTCGCAGAGCCGGGAGGCTTCGCCGAGTTCGTGCGCGTACCGCGCAAGCTGGCCGATCACGTGATGCACGTCCTGCCGGACTCGCTCAGCTTCGAGCTTGCCAGTCTCACCGAGCCGCTCGCCTGCTGCGTCCACGGACTCGAAGCGCTGCAGCTCGGCCGAGGCGAACCGCTGCTCATCATCGGCGACGGTCCCATGGGCCTGATGCAAGCCGCCATCGCGCGGTCCCTCGGCGCCGGCGACGTGATGGTCGCCGGCATGACCCCGCATCGTCTCGAGTACGCCGCGCGGGTGGCGGACGTCGTGGTGGACGTGGCGGGCGACGACGAGAAGCTCGAGCGCCAGGTTCGGGCTCGCTGGCCGGAGGGACCGACGGCGGTGATGGTGTCGGTCGCCAGCGTCGCCGCTGCCGAGCAGGCGATCGCGCTCGTCGCCAAGGGCGGAACCGTCAACGTCTTCGCCGGCATGCCCAAGGGCGAGACCCTCGCCCTCGACCTCAAGCGCGTCCACTACGACGAAGTCCGCGTGCTCGGCACCTTCGGGTACGGCCCCGCCGACTTCAGGCGGGCGCTCGACCTTCTCAGCGCATCCGGAGGCGCTCTCGCCGGCCTCATCACCCACCGTGTGCCGCTGCAGGACGTGGAGGCGGCGCTGCAGGCGGCCTCCCGGCAGGTCGGGGTCAAGACGGTCGTCGTCGGCTGAAGCCAACGGCGATGTCGGGCCGCTGCCGTGCCGATGTCGTAGCCTGCACGACGCCGGAGGTGATGTGTGGCCAAGACCGACTACCAGTCGATCGACGAGTACCTCGCCGACCAGACCCCCGAAGCTCGCGCCGCTCTGAGCGAGGTGCGCGCAGCCATCAACACCGCCGTCCCTGACGGCGAAGAGGTGATCAGCTACCAGGTGCCCGCGATCAAGCATCACGGCATCGTCTTCCACTTCTCGGCAGCGAAGAACCACTTCTCGCTCTTGCAGCCGCCACCGTTCGTCGCGTTCCCGGAGTTCGCCGATGAGCTCGAGCGCTACGGCCGCTCGAAGAGCGCGGTGCGCTTCCCCTACGCCGAAGGCGTTCCTGCCGACCTGATCCGCCGCATGGCTGCCTTCCAAGCCGCTTGGAACGAGAAGAACGGCGCGCCCACAGGCCGCGCCAAGAGCTAGTTCGACCGCTCACGGCACGTTGCAGTACGCTGGGCGCACCAACACAGTTCGGGAGGTGAACCAGAGTGGAAGACGAGCAGCGCGACCCGCACAGGGCTGGCGACCAGCACGAGCCCGACGACCGCGACCCTCAAGAAGGTGACCCGCTCGACAAGGCCGAGCGCGGTCGCGCCTACCGCGCCGATAAGATCACCGTCTACTTCAACGCCCGCCGCTGTTGGCACGTCGGGACCTGCCTGCGCGGCCTGCCGCACGTGTTCGACGTCAGCCGCCGCCCTTGGGTGAGAGCCGACCTCGACACGCCCGAGGCCATCGCGGCGCAGGTCGAGGCGTGCCCCTCGCACGCCTTGAGCTACGAGTTGCACGAGTAGCCGGCCGACCAGCCGAGTCTGCCGAGCCAGCGAACGCGCTGCGGGATCGCTGACCCATTAGGGGTAACGTTGCCCGCGTGAAGCGCGGCTGGACGATCTTCGCAACCTGGCTCCTCGCGTACCTGCTGTCGTACTTCTTCAGGTCGACCAACGCGGTCATCGCCGCCGACCTGCGCGCCGACATCGGACTCGACAACGAGCAGCTGGGTCTCATGACCAGCCTGTTCTACCTGTCGTTCGCCCTCGTGCAGTTGCCGCTGGGGGCGGCCCTCGACCGCTTCGGCCCGCGGCTGGTGACACCTGCCTTGATGCTGGCCGGCGCCGCCGGCTCCGCGCTGTTCGCCGTCGGCGACACGTTCCTGGAGCTGAGCATCGCCCGCGCGCTGATCGGCGTCGGGTTCGCCGGCGTGTTGATGGGCGCCATGAAAGCGTTCGCGACGTGGTTCCCGCCGGACAGGTTCGCGACCGTCTCGAGCCTGCTCGTCGGGATCGGCGCGAGCGGAGCGCTGCTGGCCGGCACGCCCATGGCGTGGCTCGCCGGCACCGCCGGCTGGCGCGCGATCTTCGCGTGGGGCGCCGCGGTCGTGGTGGTGGCGGCGGCGGTGATCGTGATCTTCACGCGCAACGCACCGGCGCACTCGCAAGCGCGCGCCGCTACTGCGAACGCGGGCGGCTTCGGAGCGATAGCCCGCGATCATCGCTTCTGGCGCATCGCCTTCCTGAACTTCGCCACCGTCGGCGTGATGCTCGCGGTACAGGGCTTGTGGGGCGGACCGTACCTCGCCGACCTCTACGGCTTCGGCGAGTTGCGCGTCGGCAACAGCCTGGTCGCGTTGGGCGTCGGCGTGGTTCTCGGCAACCTATCGTGCGGCTACCTGGCCGACCGCTTCGGTCGCGGCGTGGTCGTGATGGTCGGCGCCAGCGTGTTCATCGCCTGCCAGCTGCTGCTGGCGCTGACGGTGCCGGCAGCTTTCGTCAGCGCCGTCTACCTGCTGCTAGGCATCTTCGGTTCCTACTTCGTGGTGCTGATCGCCGAGGTCCGCGCCATCTTCCCTGACGCGCTCACCGGCCGCGCGATCACCGGGGTGAACTTCTTCGGAATGATCGGCGCGATGGTCCTGCAGTCGCTGATGGGCGTGCTGATCGAGAGCAGCGGCGACGCCGGCGGATACCGGCTGGCGTTCTTCGCGACCGCCGCGTTGGCGACGGCGACGACGCTGGCATTCTGGCCGCTGGCGCGGAGCGCTACTCCACCCAGAAGTCGATGACCTTGATCTGCTCTCCGGAACCGGACTGGGGCAAGGTGTACGTGAACATCCCGTACGCGTAGCCGTTGGTGGCGAAGTCGGTGGCGTCGGCGAAGTTGCCCACGCCGGCCCCGAAGCTGGTCGTCGTGCCGTGCGAGAAACTCAGGGCGCTCTCGATCTCGACGCCGACCTTGAAGCCCAACAGGATGGTGGCGAGCGTGGCCTCGAGGTCGAACTCGTACGAGACGGCGTGGACGCTGCCTTCGCTGTCGGTGGTGGAGACGTCGATGCTCACCTGGGTGGCTCCCGAACCCTGCCCCACATACACCGGTCCGTTACTGAGGGCCTGCACCCCGAGCAGCCCCAGCCAAGCGTCGCGCTCGGCGACGCTGCGGTAGGTGGTGGGATCCCCGACGGCGTGCGGGAAGATGGTCTCGTCGACGAGCGGTGAACCTGGGATCTGGACCGAGTTGAAGTAGCTCCGCTCGACCAGCATCGTGATCGGCGCTCGCGGCAGGCTGACCTCTGCCTCCACCCCGACCATCGTCGGGTCGGGATGCTCGACGATCACGTACGTGAACGAGTCGTACGGGATCACGGTGAACACGACCGCATCCTCCAGGGGACCAGTCGCGAACACGACCGACTTCTCGAGCTCGTACTCGAAGCCGACCACGCGACCGGCTGCTTCCGTCGCTGACAGCTTGGCCGCGACCTCGCTCTGCGTCACTGCGCCGCCGATGATCTTGAGTCCGACGGTGACACCCGCCGACACGGTGACGGTGTCCTCCCTGCTGTACCCGGTGCTGCTGCCGGTACCGAACGAGGTCCCGCAGGCGTCGAGGTTCTGGCTGAGGTCCGCGTAGCACGGCGCACCGGCCAGCGCCGCCACGATGATCGGGCGCGTCATCGTGTAGAGGCGGGTCTGGGGTACCGCCCTCGCGATCAAGCTGTCGTTGTCGACGTTGAGCGCCACCAGCGACGGCCTGAACCGCGTTCCGTTGTCGGTCCGAGAGAAGTCGACGCCGAACCAGGTCCGGGGCTTCAGCGCTTGTCCCAACGTGTCCGGCAGTGTGTAGCGGATGACCGCCTCGGCGCGAGGCATGTACTGGACCACCTCGGACAGGCCGTCGCCGTCCATGTCCACCAGCGCCAGCGCACAGTTGGCCCTGGTGATCTCCGCGGCCGCGTCCTGGACGCCGTGCCCGTACATCTGGTCGGCCGGGATGAACCCTAGCTCCCGCCATGGGGTCCGCCAGTCGTCGAACACCATCGGGCCACCGACGATCTCATCGACGCCGTCCCCGTCGAGGTCCCCGAGCTCGACGTGGATGAAGCGCAGGCGCTTGACCTTGCTCGCGTTGCAGGCTCCGCCCATCGAGACGGTCCTGACCTTGCTGCCCAGCACAGCTAGCGGCTCGGGGCCGAGGGCGTCGTCGAGTGCCACGTAGAGCAGGTCGTAGGTCGCACACGCCTCGTGAAACTCGGTCAGCCCGCCGAACACGATCTCGTCCCTGCCGTCGCCATCGATGTCGCCGAGGGCAAGGTCGGCAACCAGCGCCGGTAGCTGCGAGCCGTCGTGCTGCGTTGGCGTGCCTGACGCCAGCAGCGCGAGGCCGGCGTCAGCGTCGTCGTACACGTAGTAGCGGGAGCTACCCGTGTGACTGCCAGGGCCGCTGAGCGTCTCATTGACCACCACGGCGAACTCCTCGCGTGGGTCGTCGTCGAGGTTGCCGGCGGCCACCTGCAGGCTCGTCCCGGCTGTGGGATCGTCAGCGGAGTACGCGAACGTCTCAGCGACGGAGAACCCGGCGTCGGCATCCGCCAGGAACAACAGCCAGGCCTCACCGGCGCCCGACACTCCCACCAACAGGGTGTCCGTGCCGTCGCCGTCCAAGTCTGCCGCGCTCAGCGCCAAGCCCGCGGCGCCCGGCAAGGAACCCAACGCATGATCGCTGCGCGCGTGGCCGGCGCTCTGGTCGTCGAGCAGGCTGAGCGTGAGTTCCACCCCGCCGACCCCACCCAATGACACCATCACCAGCTCATCGAGCCCATCGCCGTCGACGTCGGCGGCGGCGAACGCGTAGACGTCTGCCTGCAGCGCGCTCAAGTCGAAGGTCGGTCCGCCCTGTCCGTAGATCGTCTTGACCGCGTCGGCCTCGTCCATCTCCCAGATGACCTGGTTGCTTGACGGCCCCGAGGCGGTGGCGGCGCCGGCGATGAACAGCTCGTAACGGGGGGCCGCATCTTCGACGCCCAGGGTCACCAGCGGTCCAAACGGGAGGTAGTCGTCGGGCAACTCGAGGCCGCGATCGTTGAGCCTGGCCGAGCCGAGGGTCGAGATGCCCAACTGGTTGAGCGTCACCGCCACCGGGTCGTCCGGGTCGTCGAGAGGCACACCGCCGACCAGTGGGCGCACCGGGTTCGACGGTTCGGACCGGCTCCGGCCGCCGGCGTTCACGGCCTCGATCCAGTAGGTGTAGGGCGCGTCGCCGTTGACCGTACCGTCCAGGTAGCCGGTGGTTCCGGCAGGCACGGTGGCGATCTGCGTAGGCGGGCCGCTCTGGGAGCGCAGGACGGCGAACGACGTCTCGTCCTCGCTCTCGTCCAGCCAGTCGACGGTGATCGAAGAGGCGCCGGGCACCGCGGTGACAGCCGTTGGCGCCGCCGGCGGAGGCCCAGCCGGGGAGCACGCCGCCAGCAACGCCAGCAGCGCCAAGCCGAGCAGGACTACGCGAATGGGGCTTGGCCGCGACCGGCCGGGCACCCGAGCCTCAGCCGCCCTGACCTTGCTGCATTAAGCGCCGCAGCCGCTGCGCCATGACGCTCATGACGTGCAACCCGAAGCTCGGGGACTTGCGGATGAGGTGCTTGAACCACTCGGCATCGATCGGCTCGACCGTCGCGCCGGCGGCGGCGTACGCCTCGGCGCTGCGCGGGCTGTCGTCGACGATCCCCATCTCGCCGAAGATGCTGCCAGGCTCGAGGGTCTCGACCACCTTGCCGTCGCGCCGGATCTCGACGCTGCCACCCAGCAGCACGTACATCTCGCCCGCAGGGTCGCCCTGGCAGAACACGAAGGTGCCCGGCTCGATGTGGCGAGCCTTCGGCGAATCCTGAAAGATCGCGAGGATGTCCATGCTGCCTCCTATGCGACTGTGCGTCGTCGCGTCTAGGATGCCATATCTGGCCGCTGCGCGTGTCGGTGGCCCGTGATCGGCCGCAGTGAGCTTCCTGTGGTTGAATCGACGCCAGGATGCGAGAAGCGGTGAGGCTGCTCCACACGGCCGACTGGCACCTCGGCAAGCGGCTGCACGGCTACTCCCTGCTCGAGGAGCAGGCGGCGGTGGTCGATCAGGTCGTGAGCTTGGCGGGCGAGCTCGACGTCGACGCGGTGATCGTCGCCGGCGACGTGTTCGACGGCCACCTGCCGAGCATCGAGGCGCTGAGGGTGTGGGACTCCGCGCTCGACCGGCTGGTGGCGGCCGGCGCAAGCGTCTTCGTGATCCCCGGCAACCACGACCAGGCCGAGCGCCTCGGGCACATGGGCGGGCTCCTGCGGCGCACCGGCGTCCACGTCCGCTCCGGCCTCGAGCAGGTCTGCGATCCGCTGGTGATCGGCGAGGTCGCTGTCTACGGCCTGCCGTTCGCGAGGCCCGCCCGCGTGCGCACGCACTTCGGGCTGGACGCGGAAGCGCTGCCCGACCTCGATGACACCGCCTGCCTGCGCCACCTCGCCCAGCACGTGCTGAGCGCGCACCAGCGCGACTATCCGGAGCTGCTGCCGCTGCTGGTGGCGCACGCGTTCGTAGCGGACGCCGGCGAGGAGGACGAGGGCGAGGACGCGATCGCCGTGGGCGGCGCCAACGCCGTCGCCATCGACGTCTTCGACGGCTTCGCCTTCGTCGCTCTGGGGCACATCCACGGTCGCCGCAACCTGGCCGGCGGCCGCGTCAGGTACGCCGGCAGCCTCTACCCGACATCGTTCTCGGAAGCCGGCAGCGCGAAGAGCGTCTCGTTGGTGAGCGTGGCCGGCGGCGAGGTGACCGTCAGCGAGCACGCTCTGACGCTGCCGCGCGAGTTGCGGGTGATCGAGGGCCTCACCTTCGACGAGTTGCTGCAGCGCGCCGCCGACGAGGACGAGGTGACACGCGGCCACTACCTGCTGGCGCGCGTCACCGACGTCGAGCCGATCGAAGCGGCCAGCGCGAGACTGCGGGCCTACTACCCGCGCTCGCTCCTGGAAATGGCGAGTCAGACGCCGCTCGACTCGCTGTGGCGCGGCGACGGCGACATCGAGAAGCTCGAGCCTCGCGCTGTGCTGCTCGAGTTCATCCGCGACCGCACCGGCCAGGATCCCAGCGACGCGCAACTGGCGGCGATCGACGAGGCACTCGCGTTCGATCCGGAGACGGCATGATCCCGAAGCGTCTAGAACTCACCGCCTTCGGGCCGTTCGTCAAGACGCAGGTCGTGGACTTCGAACGCCTCGGCGCGCACGGCCTCTTCCTCATCCACGGCCCGACCGGAGCCGGCAAGAGCGCGCTGCTCGACGCCCTCACCTACGCGCTGTTCGGGGACACCTCGGGCGGCGGCCGCGACGGCGAGGACATGGTCACGTCGCTGGCGCCAGGGCTGACGACCTCGGTGGCGCTTGAGTTCTCGCATCAGGGGCGCGCATACCGCGTCGAGCGGTCTCCGCGCCAGCGGCGCGCCAAGAAGCGCGGGGAGGGCTTCACCAACCTTCCTCCCTCGGCGGAGCTCTACGAACTGCTCGCGGGCAGCCACAAGCGCCTGGTCGCCGAAGGCAAGGACAGGGTCACCGCCGCGGTCAAGGAGCTGCTTCACTGCGACGCCAGGCAGTTCCGTCAGACCGTGGTGCTGCCGCAGGGGCAGTTCAGGCAGGTGATCGAGGACGACGACACGCGCAGCAGCACCCTCGCCCAGCTCTTCGACACCGCTCGCTTCGTGCGCATACAAGAGCAGCTGGCGGCCTACGCGAAGGACCTCAGGGGCTCGGTGACCGCTGCCGAGGGGGACCTCGCGGATCTGCGCAGCACACACGAGGTGCCCGACCTCGCCGGCCTCGAAGGCAGGCTGGCAGCCGCGCTCAAGGAGCTGGCGGGCGCCGAGGCAGCCGACAAGGCGGCCGCAGGCGCCCTCAAGCTAGCGATCGAGACGCACACAGCGGCCAAGAGGCTGGCCAAGGACTTCGAGGAGTTGGCGAGCACGCGCGCGGAGATCGCGACGCTCACGGAGCGGGCGCCCGCGGTCGACGGCTGGCGCGCCGCACTCGACGCCGACCGGCGCGCGCGCGATGCCCAGAGCGCCGTGGCGGCCTGGCGAGCGGCGCAGCGGGCCGCCGGGGACCGCGAAGAGGCCCTCGCACAGGCCGAGATCCAGCTGGCGGAAGCGACCGCCCTTCGAACCGCAGCGGCAGCGCGCCTCGCCGAGCACGAGCTAGGCCGCCCGCAGCGCGACGCCGCCGCCTCCACCGCCGGCCGCCTCGAGCTGCTGAAGCCCGACCTCGAGAGCTTCGACGCAGCCAGGGGGAAGGTCGCCGACGCTGAGCAGGCGTTGGCGACGGCCACAGCGGCGGCGGTCACGGCCAAGGAGTCGCTCGCGAAGCTCGAGGAGCTTCGCGCCGCCAACGACGCCGGGACGGCCGCGGCGCAGACGAGCCTCGACGCTCTCGCCGACGCCGGAACCGCGCTGGCGGCGGCCACCGGCCGGGCCAAGGCGGCGAAGGCAGTGCATGCGGCCAGCAAGACGCTCGCGGATCTCGGCGCGGACGCTGCCGACCTCGACCTCTCCGGGCTGTGGCAGCCGCTGGCGCACGCTTTGGCGGCGCGGCTCGAGCCTGGCGAACCGTGTCCCGTCTGCGGCGCCACCGACCACCCCGGCCGTGAGCACGACGCCGCGGGCGGGCGCGCTGCGCCGGCGGTTGCGGAACTCGAGGCGGCGTTGCAGGCCGCGCAGGAGGGTCGGCTGGTCGCCGCCAACGAACGTGCCGCGGCGACCGAACGACTCAAGGGCGGGCTCGAAGACGGCGGATGGGCCAGCGTCTACGAGGTCCCCGAGCCGGCCGCGGCCGCCGCCGAGGTCGAGGCCGCCCAGGCCGCCCGCGACCGTGCACAGGAGCTCCGCGACCGGCTCAAGACACTGAGGACCGAACGCGAGCAGATCTCCGAGTCTCTCGCAGCAGCCAACAAGGGCCACGCGGCCGCCACGTCTCGCCAGCAGGGCGCCGAGATCGACCTGGCGGCCGCGCGAGCCACGCTCCGTGACCTGGCGGCGCGCCTCGACGAGCGCTACCGCGCTGACCCGACAGCCTTCGCGCTGGAGCTCGACGCCGCCCTGGCGGCGGTGACGAGCTTCGACGAGTCAGCTCGGTCGCTGGGCGACGCAGCCGCGGCGGCCGACAGATCTCTCGCCGCCGCCGGCGAGAAGCAGCGTCTCGCCACCGCGGAGTTGCGGGCCAGCGTCGAGGCCGCCGAGAAGACCGGATCGGCCGCGGAGCGAGCGCTCAAGCGTTTCGGGTTCGTCACTGCTGACGGCACTCCCGATTCCGAGGGCCAGCGCGCCGCCCTGCTCGAGGATGATGCGCGCGACGCGGTGGCCGAGGACGTCAAGGAGCACGATGAGGCGCTGCTCAAGGCGAAGGCCCGCGAGCAGCAGCTCGACGCCAGCACCGACGGGCGCACGGAGCCGGACCTCGCCGCTCTGCAGCTCGCCGAGGAGGAGGCGACTGCGCAGCGCAACGCGGCCGCCGAGGCCGCCGAGGCCGCGCGGAGAACGCGCGACTCCCTGAGCGCCGCTGCCGAGCGCTGGCGGGAGCTCGAGAGGGGCCTGGGCGAGTCGCGCGCGAAGCACCGCACCGCCGCGCACCTCGCCGACCTGGTGACCGGCAAGGTCACCGGGCGTTTCCGCCTCGACCTCGAGACCTACGTGCTCAGGCGCATCCTCGACCGCGTGCTGGTGCTGGCCAACCGCCATCTGGACGGGATGACCGGCGGTCGCTTCCAGCTGAGGCTGAACGAGAGCGAGGACAAGCTTCACGCCAGCGGCCTGAGGCTCGACGTCGAGGACCGCTACGCCGGCGGTCAACGTCGGCGGGTCGCGACCTTGTCGGGCGGCGAAGGCTTCCAGGCCAGCCTGGCGCTGGCGCTGGGCCTGGCGGAGACCGCGCAGCGCACCAGCGGCGCGGTCGAGGTCGGGGCGCTGTTCGTCGACGAGGGCTTCGGGAGCCTCGACAGCGCGACACTCGCCGAGGTCGTCTCGATCCTGCGCCGCCTGCCCACCGATCAGCGCCGCATGGTCGGCGTCATCACGCACGTCGACGCGCTCAAGGGTCGCATCGCGGCGCAGCTCGAGGTCGTGAGCGGCGCCGGCGACGGCTCAGGCAGCAGCGTCAGGCACAGCTTCGGTTAGCTCGTGCGCGTCATAGCGGGAACAGCCACGGCACCATCACCAGCACGACGATGGTCACCAGGACCTGCAGCGGCAGCCCCGCGCGGGCCACGTCGGAGAAGCGGTAGTGCCCCGGCCCCAGCACCAGCGTGGTGACCGGGGTGGCGACCGGGTTGATGAACGAGCACGAAGCGCCCAGCGCCACGGCCACCAGCATCCCCGCCGGCGCGTAGCCGAGCGCGGTGGCAGCCTGCAGCGCGATCGGCGCGACCAGCACGGCCGAGGTGGTGTTGCTGAGGAACTGCGTGACGATCACAGTCAACAGGTAGACGCCCGCCAGCATGACGCGCGGGCCGGCCGGCCCCAGCCACTCGGTCAAAGCCCCGGCCGCCATCTCGACCGCGCCTGTCTCGGACAGCGCGGTGGCGAGCGGCAGCATGCCGGCCAGTAGGATCACCG
This sequence comes from uncultured bacterium, assembly GCA_964398985.1. Taxonomy (GTDB): domain Bacteria; phylum Deinococcota; class Deinococci; order Deinococcales; family Trueperaceae; genus CAYMRL01. The sequence continues at coordinate 40,047 of CAYNOS010000010.1, read as the reverse complement.
CCGGCCAACGCACGCTGCGGTAGGCAGCTCCCACGCTCAGCGAGCCGCTCGCCACCAGCGCCACCACCGCCAGCAGCACGGCGATCGCCAACGGCAGCCACTCGAAGGCCATGGCAGCCAACATCGCGATCAGGATCACGGCGGCGACGGGCGCGCGCTGCGCGCGCGGGGCCGGAAGGTCGCCGTCGACCGCCTCGCTGAGCATGGCCGCGTCGTCCCGTTCGCGCCTCATCAGGTCGATGGCTGGCGGCATCCCGCGCACCAGCAGCACGTCGCCGAAGCGCAGGCGTTGATGGGCCAGGTCGCCGACCAGGCGATCATCGCCGCGCTGGATCCCGAGCACCACCAGCCGATAGCGGTCGCGGAAGCGCAGCTCCGCCAGCGTCTTGCCGATCCACTCCGAACGCGGCGTCACCAGCAGCTCCGCGAACACCAGGTTCGACGGCACCACCTTGCCGTCTTCGGGCCGCACCTGCTCCGACGCGAGGTCGCATGCGGCGGCCAAGGAGTCGACCTGAGCGCGCGTGCCTTGCACCAGCATCCTGTCGCCGCCGTCGAGCAGCGTGAAGGGGCCGATGCGCTTCGAGATGCCGAGGTGCCGACGCGAGCGGTGCCCGGACCTGATCTCGTCCGGATCGGTGTCGATGGCGACCACGCGGACACCGAAGTGCTCGGGCCAACGCAGCTCGCCGAGGGTCTCGCCGACCAGTCGCGAGCCTCGCGAGATCTTCATCCGCCACAGCTGCTCGCTGAGGCCGAAGCGCTCCGCGACGCGCTCCAGCGCCTGCGGACCGGACTCGTGGGCGGCTGGAGCGTTGGGCGCCCGAGCCGGCAGCAGCCTGCGGCCGAGCGTGACGGTCAAGACGACCGCCACGACGATCAGCACCACGCCGATCGGCGCCATCGCGAAGAAGCCCAGCGGCGCATGGCCGGCGTTGACCAGGGTCTGGGAGGCGACGAGGTTCGGAGGGGTGGCGATCAAGGTCAGGGTGCCGCCGAGCAGCGCGGCGAACGCCACCGGTATCAGCAGCAGACTGGGGCTGAGACGCCTCCGCCAGGCCAACCGCACCGCTATCGGGAGCATGATCGCGACGGTGCCGGTCGTGCTCATGAACGCCGACAGGCCCGCCGTCGCGAGCATCAGCACGGCGATCAGCCGGGCCTCGCCGTTGCCGGCCACGCGCGCGATCCAGTTGCCGATGGAGCCGGCCAGACCGGTCTCGACGAGCGCGCCGGAGACCACGAACAGCCCGGCGACCATCACCACCAGCGGGTCGGAGAAGCCGGCCAGCGCCTGCTGCGGTGTCAGCACGCCGGTCAGCGGCAACGCGATCACGACCAGCAACGCCACCAGATCGAGCGGCACCCGATCCGACACGAACAGGGCGAGCGCTCCCAGCAACACGACCAGCACCATGATCAGCTCGCCGCTCATCGACCTTAGCCTAGGTGCCGGTCCTCGCGGCTCCCAGGGACTCTCAGCCCTATCGCTGCCCTATACTCGTGCAAACCGAAAGGAGCTCATCATGGCCAAGACCGTGAGTAAGGCCGACCTTGTCGACATGGTCGCGTCCGACACCAAGCATTCCAAGAAGGCGGTCAAGGACACGATGGACGCCCTGCTGGCAGCGATGTCCTCGACCATCGCCAAGGGCTCCAAGGTCACCCTCACGGGCTTCGGCACGTTCGAGGTCCGCAAGCGCAAGGCGCGCACCGGCGTGAAGCCCGGCACCACCGAGAAGATCAAGATCCCCGCCAGCAAGTACCCGGCGTTCAAGGCCGGCAAGAGCCTGAAGGACAAGGTCGGCGGCAAGAAGTAGGGCTCGGGGCTAGGAGCCCGCAACCAGCTGCTCGAGGACGCTCGTGACGTTGGACCGGAACGGCTGCGAGGCGTCGATCTCGATCAGGCCCGGCAGCTCCTCCAGGGTGGGCGCCTCGAGCGCGGCGAACTGCGACGCGCCGAGGGCGGGGTTGAAGAAGTGCCCTCGGCGCCGCGCCAGGCGCTCGTCGATGAGCTCCGGCGAGGCGTTCAGGTAGACGAACCGGAGGCCCGGCGCGGCCTCGAGAAGCACTCGGCGGTAGGCGCGCTTGAGCGCGCTGCACGCCGTCACCACGTTGACTCCCTCCGCGACGCTGGCTGCGATCGCCGCGCCCACGGCGGCCAGCCACGGCGCCCTGTCCTCGTCGGTCAGCGGCGTGCCGGCGCGCATCTTCGCGACGTTGGCCGGCGGATGCAGGTCGTCGGCGTCGATGAACCGGGCGCCGATGCGCCTGGCGACCTCGCGCCCCACGGCCGACTTGCCCGACGCCGAGACGCCCATCACCAGCAGCGCCAGCGGCGCGCCGTTGCCTTTGGAGTTCAGGGTTCCCTCACGCGGTAGAGGGTCTCGCCGGCCTTGCGAACCAGCAGCACCCCCTCGTCCTCGCGGTCGGCCCACTCCTCGGGATCGATCGAGTCGGGATCCCGGTAGCCGAGGTTCAGCTCGCGGCACACGGCTGCGGAAATGCGGGTCGCCAACGTCACGTTCGCGCGCGGCGTCTCGATGCCGGTGGTGGCGTCGTAGTCGCCGTCGCCCTTGACGTGGGTCGAGTGCGCCAGCACCCCCAGCGGCAGCTGCGCGAAGCGCTGCCACTGCTTCAGGAAGTACGGCAGCGGGTGGTAGCCGACCTCCCGGATGTGTTTGCCGTGCACGAAGCTGACCTCGCTGAGGTGAGGCGCGTAGATGATCAGCTCGCCGCCCTCGGCCAGCGCCGGCTCGAGCTTGTACATCGCCTTGCCCGCCGTCCACAGCTCGTCGTACATCGGCGGCGCGCACGACAGTACCCGCTGGAACGGCTTGTCGACCCAGTGGATGTGCCGCGCGGCCGAGAGGTCGGCAGCCTGCGACCAGGCGCCGAGGTGATCGCCGACGAACACGCCGGCGAGTTCGCTGCCCTCCACGACCAACGCCGCCAGCGTGATCGGCCGCGGCACCAGCTCGACGGCGGCGTGGATCATCGCGCGCACCGGCGTGTCCTTGATGCCGATGGTGCCCCGCACGCCCGCGAGCGCGCCGAGCCAGTGGGTGACGTCGATCATGGCCGCGCCGCTGATGCCGGGGAACAGGTACTTGCCCCCGCCCGAGAAGCCGACCACCTCGTGAGGGAAGGTGGGGCCGAGGATCAGCACCTCGTCGTAGTCGAGCACCGCGCGGTTCAGCGACACGTCGACGTCGCCGCCGAGCGTCGGGTGCCAGCGCTCGCCGGCGATCTCCTGCACCTGCCTCTGCGGCAACGTGCCGACCGACACCAGCGTTTCCGGGTGATCCCAGGCGTGGTTGAAGATCCCGACGCGGCGGTAGCGACCGGCGCGCTCCGCGGCCGTGATGCCCACCAGGCTCAGCAGCCGCTCCTCGCTCAACGGCGGGTGGGTGCCCAGCGCCACCATGAAGTCGACCTTGGCGGCGTCGTCGAGCGCCTGCACCACCGTCTCGAACAGCAGCGGCAGCGGCACCGTGCGGGTGTGGTCGGGTATCAGCACCAGCACGCGGCGGCCGGAGAAGCGGCCGCCGAGGGCGCGCAGCAGCACGTTTCGCACGACGCTGCGCTCGAGCACTCCTCCGGGCGCGGCGGTCTCGGAAACCGTGATCACTTGAGGTCCTCTCCGTTCGCGTGAACCAGCTCTCCGTCGACCCACACCTTCGCGATCCGAACGCGGCGCTCGGACCCGGCTCCGGTGACGCTCAGCTCCAGCCGGTCGCGGCTGGTGGGCAGCCCGAGCAGGCGCTCGGGGACGGCGGTCACCATCTCGAACACCGCCAGCGGCTCGAGCCCGAGGACCGCCAGCGCGGTGTTGACGCCGGTGAGCAGCAGGCTGGCGCTGCCGGCCAGGTAGTCGGTCCCGACCAGCGTCAGCCGCCCGTTGGCGTGCAGCTCCACCTCGCCACCGACCGGCGCGGTGTAGCGGCCGGGCGCCAGCCCCGCCAGGGCGACGGCGTCGGAGATGAGCAGCAGGCGTCCCTCGCCCTTGACCTTGTGGATGACACGCATGAGGTCGGGCGGCAGGTGGTGCCCGTCGAATATCGCGCTGGCCGTCAGGCGGTCTTCGGCGAGTTGGCTCCACAGTTGGTTGTGGTGGCGGTCGATCTTGGCGGGAATGCCGTTGCCGAGGTGGGTGCTCAAGCTGGCGCCGGCGGCCACCGCTGCCGCGATCTGCCCGCCGTCGGCGAGCGTGTGGCCGATCGCGACGCGCACCCCCTGCGCCGTGACGGCGCGGATGAACTCGACGCTGCCGGGCTGTTCGGGGGCGAGCGTGACCAACCTGATGCGTCCACCGGAAGCCGCCTGCAGGCGCTCGAAAAGCGCCAGGTCGGGCGGCCTCACCGCCGCCAGCGGATGCGCTCCGCGGGCGCCGTCGACGGGCGAGATGAAGGGCCCCTCGAGATGGATAGCCGGGATCGCGGCAGCCACCATGGGACTGGCGGCGACCGCCGCGTCGATGGCCTTCAGGCAAGCGATCAGGTGGTCCTCGTCGCCGGTGATCACCGTCGGCAGGAAGCGCGTGACGCCGCTGCGCCACTGCTCGCGCACGGCCTTCTCGAAGTCCTGGACGCCGAGACCTCTCTCGTTGAAGTCGACACCGGCCAGCCCGTTGACCTGGATGTCGAGCCAGCCCGGCGAGGTCAGGCGCCCTTCAGCGTCGTAGTTCGTACCTAGCATCTCGCAGGCAGCTTACTCTCCTCGCAGGAGGCGAGATGACCCTGCTGGACGACTACCACACCGCCGTCACCAAGCTGATGGCGAAGCTGCTCGACGAGGAACGCGAGACGTTGGACGCAGCCAGCGCCGCCGTGGCCGACAGCATCGCGGAGGGCAAGTTGCTCCACGTCTTCGGCCCCGGCGGGCACTCGGCGTTGGGTGCCGAGGAGGTCTTCTTCCGCGCCGGCGGCCTGGTCGCGGTCAACGCGATGCTCGACGACGGCGTCATGCTCGGCGGCGGCGCCCTGCGCAGCATGATGATCGAGCGCACGCCCGGCTACGCGAGGGTCGTGCTGGACGAGTACGGGCTCGGGGCCGGCGACCTGCTGGTGATCGTCAACGCCTACGGCATCAACGCCTGCACCATCGAGGCGGCGCAGGTCGCCCGCGAGTTGGGCGCCAAGACCATCGGCGTCACCAGCCGCGAGCTGCAGGCTGCCCTGCCCCAAGGCCATCCGAGCCGGCACCCGAGCGGGCTGAACCTCGCCGACCTCGTCGACATCTGCATCGACTGCAAGGTGCCGATGGGCGACGCGCTGCTCAGGGTTCCCGGGGTCACCCAGAAGGTCGGCTCCTCGAGCACCTTCCTCAACGCCCTGGCGCTCAACTTCATGATCATCGGCGCCGTCGCCAAGCTGGCCGAGCGCGGCATCGACCCACCCATCTGGCAGAGCGCCAACAGCCCCGGTGGCGACGCAGCCAACGCCAGACACGTGGCTGAGTTCAGGGGCCGCGTGAAGCGACTGTGAAGTGCGCGTAGCGCCCCTGACGGGTAGAATGGCTCGTCAAACCTTGCGGACGCGGCGCAGCCCGAGCATGAGGCCCGGCCGCCGATCCACCCTCAGGAGGTCACAGGTGTTCACCCGCATCAGACCGCTCATCTACCTGCTCTTGGCGCTATCCCTGTTCGGGGCGGTGGCCGCCCAGAACCTCGTCGTCTACAACGCCGGCTCGTCGGAGCTGATCGAGGACACGATCGCTGCCTTCAACGCCGTCCACCCGGAGATCAACGTCACCGTGGTCTCCGCCGGCGTCGGCCAGCACACCACCCGCATCGAAGCCGAAGCCGCCAACCCTCAGGGCGACATCTTCTTCGGCGCCAGCGTCGAAAGCTTCGAGGCGATCATCCAGCTCTTCGAGCCCTACCAGACCGCCAACGACGCCGACTTCGACCGCGCCTTCGTGCACCCCGAGTACCGCTACTACGGGTACTCCCAGCCGCTGCAGGCGTTCGTCGTCAACACCAACCTGCTGCCGGAAGGCGAGCGCCCGACCTCGTGGGCGGATCTCGCCGATCCCAAGTACCAGGGCAAGATCATCATGGCCAACCCGTCGCTGTCGGGCTCGGCCTACGCGCAGCTCGCTCAGATGCTCCAGCTCTACGACTGGGAACTGGTCGAGGGCGTGGTCAAGAACACCACCTTCGTGACCTCCTCGCAGCTGGTGTTCGAGAACGTCGCTCGCGGTGAGATCGAGATCGGCATCACCGGCGAGTCGAACATCGCGATGCTGATCGCCGACGGCTGGCCGGTCGCGGCGATCTACCCCAGCGAAGGCACCGGCCTGCGCTTCGACTCGATGGGCATCATCGCCGGCGGCCCCAACCCTGACGCCGCGAGAGTGTTCATGGACTGGGCGACCACCCTGGCCAACTACGAGGTGGCGGCCAAGCACTTCCGCCGCCCGGTGCGCGCCGACGCGCCCGCCCCTGCCGGCCTGGCCCCCACCACCGAGGTGCCGACCTTCCCGTACGACCCCGACGCGGCGGCAGCCAACCGCGAAGCCGACCTGGCGAAGTTCGACGAGATCTTCTCGAACCGCTAGCCTCGAGAGCAACGCAACCGAGAGCCCCTGGCCGCGTTCGCGCCGCCGGGGGCTCTCGCTTTCGGCTTATGCTTCGCGGATGCGCCTGGAGGTCTTTAGCGCTGCCAAGGACCCGGCCGCGCCGGCCAGCAACGACGACCGCGTCGTTGTCGCCGGCGATCGCCTGTTCGCCGTCATCGACGGCGTCACCGACAAGAGCGGCAGCCTGCTGCCCAACGGCTTCAGTCGCGGGCAGTTCGCGGGCGTCGTGATCGAGCGCGAGCTCGTCAAGCTGGCCGGCGCCGGACCGGCCGCGGACTTCGGTGCGTCCGAGCTGGTCGCGGCCGTGACGGCCGGGTTGAGCTCCGAGTACCGGCGGCTGGGTTTCTACGAGGCCGCTGCGAGCGACCTGCACGTGCGCTGCGCGGCGCAACTCGCGGCCCTGCTGCGCGCCCCCGGCGGTTGGCGCTTGATAGTCGTGGGCGACTGCGGAGCGCGGCTCGATGGCGTCCGGGTGGTGGGCGGTGAGAGCCCCGGCGACAGCCTGATGGCGCTGTGGCGCGCGCAGGTGTTCGGCGCGCTGCGAGCGGCCGGCGCCGGCGTGATGGACGCGCTGCGGGTCAGCCGCGAGTACGCCCTGGCGGGCAGCGGCGCTCACCTCGCGAAGGGCGCGCCGTGGCTCGCACCCGAACGTCACGCCGAGTTGGCCGAGAGCGCGTTGGCCCAGGCGGTCGAGCGGTTCCCCGAGCTGACGCGAGAGCAAGCGGCCGCGGCGCTGCGAGGCGGCATACTGGGTATGGCCGCGCACCGGAACCGACCGGGGCCACTTGGTGCGGCGTGCCTGGACGGGTTCGAGGTGCCGCTCTCGCTCGTCATCGATGAGTTCTTGCCGGATGGCAGCTTCCGCGTGGTCGAGCTGTTCAGCGACGGCTACTTCGGGACGCCGCCGGTGGGCGCCGTCGGTGTCGACGCCTGGGAAGCCCACATCGCCGAGGTCGAGAGCAGCGACCCGCACAAGATCGGCGCGCACGCGAGCACCAAGGGCTCCAGCCCGGGCAAGTTCACCGACGACCGGTCCGTGATCGTCGTATACCCCGACGGGGCCGAGGCGCCTCGCGAGCACGAGAGAGGTTGAAGTGGCAGACGAGACTCTGACGATCAGGGGGCTGACGAAGGTCTTCGAGGCCCAGGAGGGCCGCGTGGTGGCGGTCGATGACGTCGACCTGGAGGTAGCCTCCGGCGAGTTCTTCTCCCTGCTGGGCCCCTCCGGCTGCGGGAAGACCACCACCTTGCGGATGATCGCCGGTCTCGAAACCGCCACCGCCGGCAGCATCCACTTCCGCGGGCGCGATCTGGCCTCCCTGCCGTCGGCTGCCCGCAACCTCGGGATGGTCTTCCAGTCCTACGCGCTGTTCCCGCACTTGACGGTGTTGGAGAACGCGGCCTACGGGCTGCGTGTTCGCAAGGCCAGCCAGGCTCAGGTCAAGGAGCGCGTCCTGGCGCTTCTCGACACGCTCGGGCTCAGCGGGCTCGCCGGGCGCTACCCGTCCGACCTCTCGGGCGGCCAGCAGCAGCGCGTGTCGATCGCCAGAGCGCTCGCCTACGAGCCCGACATGTTCCTGCTCGACGAGCCTCTCGCCAACCTCGACGCCAAGCTGAGGGTCCAGATGCGCGAGGAGATCCGGCGCATCCAACGCGAGCTCGGCGTGCTCGCTCTCTACGTCACGCACGACCAGGAGGAGGCGATGTCGGTCTCCGACCGCATCGGGGTCTTCCAGTCGGGCAGGCTGATGCAAGTCGGCCGCCCCGAGGCCATCTACCGCGACCCCGCCTCGCTGTTCGTGGCGGACTTCATCGGCAAGATCAACTTCTTCCCCGCCTCTGCGGCCGCGCCCGGCCAGTTCACGCTCGCCGGCGGCTACCGCACCTCTCCAACGCGCGTCCACGATCTCGATCCCGCCGAGAAGGAGTCGTTCGGTGTGCCGGGCTCCGCGCTGGTGGCGGTCAGGCCCGAGCACCTCACGCTGCGAACCGGCCCCGCCAGCGAGGGCGTGCCCGGCCGCGTGCGGCGCGTGCTGTTCCTCGGCAGCATCATCCGCTACTTCGTGACCACCGACGGCGCGCTCAAAGAGGTGATGGTCGAGAGCGCCCGCCCGGTCGCCGGCATCGAGGAGGGCAGCGGCGTCGGGCTGGCGTTCGAAGACGTCGACGCCATCGCATTCGTCGCGCGGGGCGGCGCCTGATGGTGCAGAAACTGCCGCGCCGGCGCGACTACTTCCCGATCGTCGTCGGCATCATCACCACCGTCGTGCTGCTCGGCCTGCTCGTCTATCCGATCGGCAAGACGCTGCTCAGCAGCTTCGTGCCGCAAGGCCGGCCGCTGAGCTTCGAGAACCTCTCGCTGGTCAACTTCCAGCGCTTCTGGACGTCGAGCCTCTACATGTCGGCGTTCCGGCATTCGCTGGTGGTCTCGCTCGCCTCCACCGCCATCGCCACGCTGCTGGCGCTGCCGGCGGCGTACGCGATGGCGCGCATCAAGATCCCCTTCAAGAACCTCTTGATGTCGCTGTCGGTGATCCCGCTGATCGCCCCGCCGTTCATCGGCGCCTACTCGTGGGTGCTGCTGCTCGGCCGCAACGGCATCTTCACGTACTACCTCAACGAGTGGTTCGGCATCACGCTGCCGTCGATCTTCGGCCCGTTCGGCATCATCCTCGCGCTGTCGCTGTCGTACTTCCCGTTCGTGTTCCTGATCGTGCAGGGCGCGCTGGCGGCGTCGGACCCGTACATCGAGGAGTCGGCGCAGATCATGGGCGCCTCGCGCTGGCGCGTGCTCCGCACCGTCACCTTCCCGCTGGTGGCCCCATCGATCGCCTCGGGCGCTTTGATCGTGTTCATCCGCGCGCTCGGCAACGTCGGCGTGCCGTCGGTGCTCGGCAGCGACTACTACGTACTGCCGACGTTGATCCTCTTCCAGGTCGAGGGGTTCTTCAACCTCAACGGCGCGGCGGCGATCTCGGTCGTCAACGTGCTGATGGTGCTCGCGTTCCTGCTGGTGATGCGGCGCTTCACCGGCAAGCGGCGCTACGTGACGCTGACCGGCACGACGCAGCGTTCCGCGCAGGCTTCCTCGCTGGGCGCCAGGATCTTCGGCAACGTCTACGTGTGGGGTCTCATGGCTCTCGCTCTGATCCCACAGGCGATGGTGGTCTTCTCGTCGTTCGCCACCCGCTGGGCGGGCACCAGGCTGCCGACCGAGTACGGCTTCGGCAACTACGAGCTGATCCTCGGCCGCGTGATGCAGCCGATCGTCAACAGCGCGATGCTGGCGGGCGCGGCGACGCTGCTGGCGCTGGCGTTCGGGACCGCGACCGCCTACGTGTCGCTGCGCAAGCGCTTCAAGGGCAAGTGGGCGTTGGACCTGACGATCATGCTGCCGTTCGTCCTGCCCGGCATCGTCACCGGCGTCGCCTACCTGACGACCTTCAACAGCGGACCGGTGGTGCTGACCGGCACCACCATCATCCTGGTGTTCGCTTACTTCGTCCGGCGCCTCGCCTACGCGTTCCGCGCGGTCTCCGCCAGCATCGGACAGGTCGACCCGCAGCTCGAGGAGGCCTCGACGATCGCAGGGGCGACCTGGGCGCGGACGATGCGCAGGGTGACGCTGCCGCTGATCGCGCCCGGCATGCTGGCCGGCGCCATCCTGGTGTTCGCGACGCTGATCGGCGAGCTGAGCGTGACCATCATGCTGTTCTCCGGCCAGACCAAGACCGTCTCGATCGCGATCTTCGAGTACCTGACCTCGCACCGCATCGCGCCCGCCAGCGCCATGGGCTCGATCGTCATCCTGTTCACGCTGATCCTGGTGTTCCTCGCCAGCAAGTTGCTCGGCAAGAGCATGGCGGACCTGTTCCGCTGAGGCAGTAGCGGAGCGCCCCGCGCTGTGGACAGTCGGTACAATGCCGGTCAGATGCAAGCAGAGTGGTTGGTGGCCGACAGCCTGCCGGCGCTCCTCCGGCAGCGCGCGCACGACGACCGCATAGCGCATCGCGTCAAGCGCCTTGGCCTGTGGCAAGCCAAGCGCTGGCGCGAGTACGCAGCCGAGGTCGCAGCGTTGGCAGCGAAGCTGGTCGCGCTCGGCGTCGAGCCCGGTGACCGCGTCGCGCTGTTGTGCGAGAACCGGCCGGAGTGGCTGGTCAGCGACCTCGCCATCCAATCCGCCGGCGCCGTCACCGTCGGCATCTACACCACCAGTAGCGCCGAGCAGCTCGCCTACTACCTCAACCACTCCGACGCGGTCGGTCTGATCGTCGAGGACGCCGAGCAGCTCGAGAAGTGGTTGAACGCCAGAGCGGCGTGCAAGAACCTCGAGTGGGTGGCGGTCATCGAACCCGCCGAGGAGACCACCGACGCGCTCGAGTACCAGGCGCTGCTCGAGGAAGGGCGCGCCCTCCACACCGCCGACCCTGGCCCCGTCGACCACCGCGTGGCCGCGCTCGAGCCCGACGACCCTGCCCTGTTCATCTACACCTCCGGAACCACCGGCGACCCGAAGGGCGCCGTGCTCAGCCACGGCAACCTGCTGTGGGCGCTCGACTCGCTCAACCGCTGGGAGCCGATGCAGGACGGCGACGAGCTGATCTCGTTCCTGCCGCTCTCGCACATCGTCGAGCGCCTGATCAGCGTGGCGGCACCGCTGCGCTACGGCTACACCGTCAGCTTCACCGAGAACCTCGACACGGTCATGACCAACCTGCAGGAGATCCGCCCGACCGTGTTCTTCGCGGTGCCGCGCATCTGGGAGAAGATCCACTCGCTGGTCGAGCTGCACATGAAGGACGCCCAAGCCGTCAAGCGCGCTGCCTACCGTTGGGCTCTGTCGGTGGCGCGCCGCGCCGCCGCCGGACGAGCGGTGTCGGAGCAGCGCGGGTCGGCACTGTTCTTCGCCCACCTCTTCGTGATCCGGCTGCTCAAGTACCGCCTGGGGCTCGACCGCATCAGGGTCGCGATCTCCGGGGCCGCGCCGATCAGCTCCGACATCCTCGCCTACCTGATGGCGCTCGGCATCGACGTCCGCGAAGGCTTCGGCCTGACGGAGTCGAGCGGCCTGATCGCGATCAACCCCGCCGCCACTCGCCTCGGCACCGTCGGCCTGGCGTTCCCCGGGGTCGAGATCAAGATCGCCGAGGACGGCGAGATCCTCTCCAAGAGCCCCGGCAACTTCCTGCGCTACCACAAGGATCCCGAGGCCACCGCCGAGGCGCTGGCGGATGGCTGGCTGCACACCGGCGACGTCGGTGAGCTCGACGCCGACGGCTACCTCAGCATCACCGACCGCAAGAAGGACATCCTGATCACCGCCGGCGGGAAGAACATCGCGCCTCAGAAGATCGAGAACCAACTCAAGTCGAGCCCGTACATCAATGACGCCGTCGTGATCGGCGATCGCCGCCCATACCTCACGGCCCTACTGGTCCTAGACGAGGACAACGTCAGTCACTGGGCCGCCGATAGGCAACTCGCCTACTCGACCTACTCGGATCTCACGCAGAACCCCGAGGTGATCGCGCTGATCGACAGCGAGGTCGAAGCGGTCAACGCCACGCTCGCGCGCGTCGAGACCATCAAGCGCTTCCGGATCCTCCCCAAGCGCCTGCACTTCGAGGACGGCGAGGTCACCGCCACGCTCAAGGTCAAGCGCTCCAGCATCGCCAACAAGTACGCGTTCCTGATCGAGGAGCTGTATGCCTGAAGGCTTGTGGTCCTGTCGCTCCGCGGGCGTTCGCTACGCCCCCGCCGGCTAGGCGACCGCCGTGCTCTTCCGCGAACGCTACGAGCAGGACCTGCTGTTGGTCCGTGGGTCGCAGGCCTGGGTGGCCCTGGTCATCGGCGCGGTGGTGCTGTTCGGGCTGCCGCTCGTCGCCCAGGGGTACCTGATCTACAACGTCACGCTGTTCTTCGTCTACGCGCTGGTGGCGTTGTCGCTCGGCGTGCTGGTGGGACTCACCGGTCAGGTTTCGCTCGGCCAGGCCGGCTTCCTGGCCGCCGGCGCCTACACGCAGGCGGTGCTCACCGACTACGGGCTCCCCTTCTACCTGAGCGTGCCCGGCGCCATCCTGGTCGCCGCCCTGCTCGGCCTCGTGATCGGGCTTCCCTCCCTGCGGCTCGAGGGTCCGTACCTCGCGATCGCCACGCTCGGCTTCGGGCTGGCGATCCAGCAGATCCTCACCAACTGGCGCTTCGTCGGCTCCTCGACCGGGCGCCTGGTCGACCGCCCCGAGCTGCTCGGGATCGACTTCTACAGCGACGCGGCCTTCTACTGGCTGGTGGCGGTCATCACCGTGATCGTCTGCCTGATGATCTTCAACCTCGAGCGCTCCCACGTCGGGCGCGCGTTCAGGGCGCTGCGCGACGCCGACCTGGCGGCGCAGATGAGCGGCATCGGGTTGGCTCGCTACAAGACCATGGCGTTCGTGATCTCGGCCGCCCTGGCGGGACTGGGCGGCGCGCTGTACGGGCCGCTGGTCGGCTACATCACGCCCGAGAGCTTCAACCTGTTGCTGTCGGTGAAGTTCCTGCTGATGACGATCGTCGGGGGCCTCGGGTTCCTGCCGGGAGCGCTCATCGGCGCGGGCTTCATAACCGGCTTGGATCTCTACCTCTCGACGTTCCGCGCCTGGTCGCAGCTGGTGTTCGGAGCCGTGGTGATCGCGATCATGATGCTCGAGCCGGCCGGCCTCTACGGGCGGTGGCTGAAGATCAAGCGCTACTGGAAGAGCTGGCCGCTGTGACGGCGCTGCCCGGCTCGACGGACACGGACCCTGCTACTGGCGGGCGCGCATGAGCGGCCTCGACACCTTCATTCAGGTGCTGGTGTCGGGCGCCACCATCGGCAGCATCTACGCGCTGGTGGCCCTCGGGTTGGTGCTGCTGTACCGCACCACCCGCATCCTCAACTTCGCTCACGGCGACATCGGCGTGCTCGGCACCTTCATCGCCTACACGCTGCTGATGTCCTTGGACCTGCCTTGGAGCGTGTCGTTCGCGTTGGCGCTGGCCGCTGCCGCCGCCATCGGAGGGCTGATCTACCTGCTGTTGGTGAGGCCGGCCAAGAACCAGTCCGAGCTCGGCCTGCTGATCCTCACGCTCGGCCTGGCGCTGACGCTCGGCGGCTTCGACGCGCTGGTCTTCGGCACCGACAACAAGGTGGTGCCCACCTTGGTCGCCGAGCGCATCGTGCGCGTCGGCGGCGCCTCGTTCAGCCTGGTGTCGTTGGCTACGGCGCTGGTCGGAGTGGTGTTGATGGTCGCGTTGTGGGTGCTGCTGACCTACACCAAGCTGGGCGTGGCGATGCGCGCGGTGGCGCAGCGCGAGGACGTGGCCGAAGCGATGGGCCTGCCGGTCAAGAAGGTGCTGATGGCCACCTGGGCCGCCGCCGCCCTGCTCGCCGCTGCCGCCGCCCTGCTGTTCGCTCCCACCAGCCTGCTGAACCCGACGACGATGCTCGACCCCATGAGCAAGGGGTTCGTGGCCGCCGTCATCGGAGGCATGAACAGCCTGCCGGGAGCCGTCCTGGGCGGCTACGTGCTCGGCGTCCTGGAGCTGTTCGTCGGCATCTACATCTCGCTCGAGTTCAAGGCCTCGTTCGCGTTCCTGGCGGTGATCCTGGTGCTGGTGTTCAGACCTCACGGGCTGCTCGGGCGAGCGGACGTCAAACGAGTCTGAAAGGGGTCTAACCCTGCCTTTAACGACGCGCTGAAGGCGCGAAACGCCGTGATAACGTGGTTTCGTTCGGCAACACCGCGCGTCGGCGCGCTCGCTTTCCGCTGGCAGACCCGCTGACGGCACGATCTGGAAGGAGCAGTATGAAGAGGCTTCGCTCGTTCTCTCTCGCAGCCCTCGTTCTCGCGCTGGTCGCCTCCGCTGGCGCCCAGCCGGGCGTCACCGACACGCAGATCATCATCGGCAACTGGGGCCCGCAGTCCGGACCGGCGGCCGCGTGGGGCGCGGTCACCACCGCCGTCGAGGCGTACTTCGAGTACATCAACGACCAAGGCGGCATCCACGGCCGCGAGCTGGTGCTGGTCACCCGCGACGACGGCTACGATCCGGCCCGCACGGTAGCCGCGGTGCGCGAGTTGATCGACCGCGAGAACGTCTTCGCGTTCGTCGCCGGCGTCGGCACCGCCAACGGCCTGGCGGCCTTGCCGCTGATCCAGCGCGCCAACACCCCGTGGGTCGGCCCGGCCAGCGGCTCCGAGCAGTTCGCCGAGCAGTCCGGCGGCCTGGTGTACACGACCTTCACCGACTACGTCGTGGAGGCCGCGCTGATGACGCGTCACGCCGTCACCGAGCTCGGCAGCTCCAACATCGCGATCTTCTACCAGAACGACGGCTACGGTCAGGCCGGCCTGCGCGGGCTCGAGGAAGAGATCGAGCGTCTGCGTGCGCAGGGTCACGACGTCACCGTCGGCGACCGCGTCAGCTACGAGCGCGGCACCACCAACCTCGGCGTTCAGGCGCTGCGTCTACGCGGCTCCGGAGCCGACAGCGTGCTGCTCTTCTCCGACCCCACCGCTGCCGCCAACCTCGTCAACGAGTTCCAGCGCCTCGACTACCGTCCCCAGATGCTCGCCACCGTGACGCTTCTCGACCCGAGCCTGCTCGGCAACCCGCTGATGCAGGGCGCGCTGTTCAGCGTGTTCCTACGCCTGCCGACCGTGATCGTCGGCGAAGGCAACGGCGACCCGATCGCCGACCGCTACTACAGCGAGGTCATCGTCCAGTACGCACCCGAGATCGCGCGCGATCCGTTCCGCGCGCTGGCCGGCATCGCGTTCGCTCAGCCGCTGGTGGAGGCGCTGCAGGCCGCCGGCCGCGACCTCACCCGCGACGGCCTCCTCGAGGCTCTCAACGCGATCGACGACTACAGCGAGGGCCTCTACCACTCGGTGAGCTTCGCCGACGGCTACAAGGGCAACAACTCGGTCATGCTGCTGCAGGTCACGCCCCAGGGCCTGCGCCCGGTGTCCGGTTGGCTCACGCTCTGACCTAGGAAGGACCTGGCGGTGGGGCGGGGCAAGGTGCCCGCCCCACCGCGATAGCTAACGTGCAGCCAGTTCTCTTGGAGCTCGACGACGTCAGTCTCGCCTTCCGCGGCCTGAACGCTCTCTCCTCCGTCAGCTTCGCCTTGGCGGAGGGCGAGGTGGCCGCGCTCATCGGACCGAACGGCGCCGGCAAGACCAGCATCTTCAACGTCGTCTGCGGCTTCTATCGCCCGCAGCACGGCGCGGTCAAGTGGCGCGGCCAGGACATCACCGGCACGCCTCCACACCGCGTGGCGCGACTCGGCATCGCGCGCAGCTTCCAGAACATCGAGCTGTTCAAGAACCTCACCTGCCTCGACAACCTGCTTCTCGGCCGCCACCTGCACGTCACCGCCAACGTGTTCAGCGCGATGCTCTCGCTGCCTTCCTGGGCACGCGACGAGGTTTCGCAGCGGCGCCGGGCCGAGGAGCTTCTCGACCTGCTCGACCTGCAGGCGTACCGCGACCAGCGCGTGGGCTCGCTGCCGTACGGCGTTCAGAAGCTGATCGAGGTGGCGCGGGCGCTGGCGGCGGAGCCGGCGCTGCTGCTGCTCGACGAGCCCACCGCCGGCATGATGGTCGAGGAGAAGGACGACATGATGGTCACCCTGCTGCGCCTCAAGTCGCAGCTCGGCCTCACCATGCTGGTCGTCGAGCATGACCTGCGGGTCGTGAGCCGGCTCGCCGAGCGGGTGCTGGTGCTCGACCACGGCACCCTCATCGCCGACGGCACGCCCTCCGAGGTGCAGGACCATCCCGACGTGGTGCGCGCCTACCTCGGAGGCTCGCGCCTCACGACCGGTGCGGCGCCGTGAGCGCCGCGGCGAACCTGCCAGGCGGCAACGGGGGACCGCCGCTACTCGAGGTGGTGACCGTCGAGAGCGGCTACCACCGCCAACTGCGGGTCCTCAAGGGCGTGTCGCTGAGCGTGGCGGCCGGCAGCTGCGTCGCGGTGCTCGGCTCCAACGGCGCGGGCAAGAGCACACTGCTCAAGACGATCATGGCGCTGATCGACGACGAGCCGCGCAAGGGCAGCGTGCGCGTTCTCGGACGCGACGTCACCCGCTGGGACACCGAGCGGATCTCGCAGGCCGGCATCGCCTACGTGGTGGAGGACCGCGGCATGTTCCCCGATCTGTCGGTGGGCGAGAGCCTGCGCCTGGGGGCGTACCACCGGCGCGACGCCGCCGGCGTGCGCGCCGACCTCGACGAGGTGTATCGGCTGTTCCCGCGGCTGCTGGAGCGCCACAAGCAGGACTCCGGCACGCTCTCCGGCGGCGAGCAGCAGATGCTCGCGATCGCCAGGGCGTTGATGGCCAAACCCAAACTGCTGATGCTCGACGAGCCGAGCCTCGGCCTGGCGCCGCTGCTGGTCGAGGAGATCTTCGGCGTCATCCGAAACATCAACCAGCAGGGCATGGGAATCCTGCTGGTCGAGCAGAACGCCAACCAGGCCCTCGCCATCGCCGACTACGGCTACGTGCTGGAGGGCGGCCGCTTCGTGCTCGAGGGCAGCGCCGACGAGCTCAGGGACAACGAGAACGTGCGCGAGTTCTACCTCGGCGTGCAGAGCCACGCGCCCGAGGAGGCGCGCTTGCACGTCCGGCGCCGTAGACGCCGCTGGAACTGAGCGCGCGCGAGCCGCGACTCGTCGCTGACGGAGACAACGAGAACGCCCGGCCGGGAAAGCCGCGCGGTCACGCGCTTCACCCGGGCCGGGCGTCAGTTAGTCAGCTAACTGTCTGAATTAGAGGATCAGTAGCGACCGCCGGCAGCCTGCGTGGTGACGACCACGTTGGCGGCCTGAAGGCCCTTCTTGCCCTGCTCGACGTCGAAGGTGACTTCGTCGCCTTCGTTGAGGTTACGGAATCCGGAGCCCTGAATGGCCGTGAAATGCACGAACACGTCAGGCTGACCGCCGCCCTGTTCGATGAATCCGAAGCCCTTTTCGCCGCTGAACCACTTGACCTTGCCTGTTGCCATGTACCTGTTCCCTACTTGCCCGCCGTGCGGGCACTGGTTGATTTCGGGCCGTGAAGCCCAAGTTCTGAAACTTCCCTATAGGTTGTCTCGGAACGATGTTGAGTGTACGCGCTCGCCGCGTCATTTGCAAGCGGAAGCACGTTCATCTCGCGTTCAGGTTCCCACCGCGGCTCACCTCGGCTCATCCAGCGCAGTCACGCTCACTGGGATGGGGGTAGACTGCCGGAGTTGTGAACGACCGAAGTGAGCGCACCAGCGATGTCGGCACCGCCAAGCTCGTGAAGCTGGCGACCGAGGCCAGACCCTTCGTCGACTACAGCGCCCAGTTGGACCTCAACAAGAGCCGCGTGGTGCGCTGGACTTTGCGTGGGCTGGGGATCTTCTTTCTCGGCCTAGGGATCCTCGGCTACATGCTGCCCGGCCTGCCCGGCACCGTGTTCATCCTGATCGCTGCGTTCATGTTCGCGCGCTCGAGCCCGCGCCTCTACAACCGCGTGATGAACCACCCGACCTTCGGCACCTGGGTGCGCGACTTCCAGGCCGGCAAGGGCGTGCCGCTGTGGCTGAAGATCTACGCGCCGAGCATGATCGCTCTCTTCAGCGCCTCGAGCATCTACTACTTCCTGTTCCGTATCGAGACGTTGTGGGCGGCGGCGGTCGTGGCTGCCGTGGCCATCTACGGCATCTGGTACATCCTGCGGTTGCCGACCAGGCGCCGCCCGTAACCCCAGGCAGCTAACTCAGGAAGCCAACTCGGCGTCCAGCGTGATCTCCAGGGACGCGAGGGCCTTGCTGACGGGGCAGCCTGCCTTGGCGGCCGCGGCTTCCGTCTGGAACGCGGCGTCGCTCATGCCCGGCACCTTGGCCCGCACGACCAGGTGGCTCTTGGTGATGGCGGCGCCGCCCTCGCCGCGGCTCATCGTCACCTGAGCTTCGGCGTCGATGCTCTCGGCGGTGAAGCCGGCGGCCACCAGGCGGCCGGAAAGCGCCATCGCGAAGCAGCCCGCATGCGCTGCCGCGATCAGCTCCTCGGGGTTGGTGCCCGTCTCCTTGCCGGCGCCCGTCTCGAAGCGCGAGACGAACGTGAACGGGCCTTCGTACGTTCCACTGGGCAGGCGCATCGTGCCGCGGCCCTCCTTGAGTGTGCCTTCCCAACGTGCGTTGGCTTTGCTGACCGGCATGCCAATCTCCTTCCAGGAACGCGTCGGCGCTCCGGGTGCAACGAGGTGATGCGGTGGCGACAGGGACGTCGCTGAAGTACATGTTAGCTTCGCAGGATGCCTCACGATCCCAGCCCACCTGCTGGCCGCCCCCGGCTACTGATCATCGTCGGTTCGACCCGCCCCAGCCGGCTCGGGCTGTCGGTGGCTCGCTGGCTCGAGAGGATCGCCACCGGACACGGCGCTTTCGAGATCGACTTCGCCGATCTCCAGGCGCTCGCCCTGCCGATGATGGACGAACCGAACCACCCGCGCCTGCAGAACTACCTGCACGAGCACACCAAGGCGTGGAGCGCGCGCGTCGCGGCCGCCGACGCCGTCGTGATGGTCACCCCCGAGTACAACGCCGCCTACAGCGCCCCGCTGAAGAACGCCATCGACTACCTCTGCCGCGAGTGGCTGCGCAAGCCGCTCGGCATCGTCAGCTATGGCGGTGTCTCCGCCGGCACGCGGGCGGCGGCGGCGCTGCGCCAGGTCGTGGCCGTCCTCGGCATGGTGCCGACCGTCGCCAACGTGGCGATCTCCATGGTCAGAGAGCATCTGGCTGCCGACGGTAGTTTCGTGCCGCCCGCCGCCACCGACAAGACCGCCGGCGCGATGCTCGACGAGCTCGTCAGGCTCGACGAGACCTTGCGGCCGTTGCGCGCCGGGGCGGCCCAGCCGCGGCCTCAGATGGCGTCGAGCTCCTCGTAACCCTGCAGGTAGCCGCGCGCCTGGCGCAGGAACATGCGGGCGTACACCCCGCTGTACTCGAGCAACTCGTCGTGCGAGCCGTTCTCGATGATCTCGCCGTCCTGCAGCACGACGATCCGCTCGGCCATCCTCACGGTGCTGAAGCGGTGGGAGACGATCACGGTGATGCGTCCTTGGGCCTGCGCCCGCAGCGACTCGATCACCTCGAACTCGGCATCGGCGTCGAGCGCCGAGGTGGGCTCGTCGAAGACCAGCACCGAGCCGCCGCGGAAGTAGAGGCGCGCCAGCGCGATGCGCTGCCACTGTCCGCCGGATAGTTGCCGGCCGCCCTCGAACCAGCGGCCGAGCATGTTGTCGTAACCCGCCGGTAGCTCCTCGATGAACCCGTCGGCGCCCGCCTGATGCGCGGCGCGCTCCACCTCGGCGTCGGATGCGGCGGCCTCGATACGCCCGATGGCGATGTTCTCCCTGACCGTCATCTGGTACTGGCCGAAGTCCTGGAACACGGTGCTCATCTCGCGCCTCAGGCTCGACGGGCTGAAGCCGGCGGCGTCCTGGCCGTTGACCAGCACCTGGCCGCGGGTGGGACGGTAGAGGCCGGTCATCAGCTTGACGATCGTCGACTTGCCGGCCCCGTTCTCGCCGACGAGCGCGAGGGTCTGTCCCCGCTCGACCCTGAACGAGACGCCCCGCAACACGTCGCGCTCGGTCAGCGGGTAGCGGAAGTAGACGTCCTTGAACTCCAAGGAGTCGATGCGTCCTTCCCACTGCTCGCCGGCCTCGTGGTCCGGCGAGGGCAGCTCCAGGAACTCGAACAGGTTGCGCATGTACAGGAGGTTCATGTACACGCCGGTGACGCCGGACAGCAAGGTCGAGAACTGGCTCTGGAGCTGGTTGATGCCCTGCAGGAAGAGGCCGAAGTCGCCGACGGTGAGCGCACCAGCGGCGGCGCGCCTGAGCACCATCACGGTGGCGGCGCCGACCATGCCGGTCGACACCAGCGAAGCCAACAGCCCCCAACCGCTCCGGCGCGAGATCAGCGAGACGAGTTGTCTTCGGAAGCCCAGGTAGTAGGTCTGCCACTGCTCCATCAGGTAGTCGCCGAACCCGAACAGCCGGATCTCCTTGACCATCTGATCGTTGGTCATCAGGTTGCCGAGGTAGTTCTGGCGGCGCGCGTCGGCGGCTTGCCGACGGATCATCCGGTAGCCTTCGGTCCCGAAGCGCGACTGCGTGACGACCGCCGGCACCGACGCCAGCAGCACCAACGGCACGATCAAGGGTCCGAGCTGCACCATCAGCGCGCTGACCGAGCCGAGCGTCACCAGGGACTGCCCGAGCGCGATGATCTGCGTGAAGACGCCCAGCGGACGGCTGCCCACCTCGCGGTAGGCGTTCTGCAGCATGTCGTAGCTCTTGGAGTCCTCGAACTGCGCCAGGTCGAGCTGGTTGGCCTTGGCGAGGATGCGGCGGCTGATGCGGTTCTGCAGGCCGTCGCCGAGCAGTTCGCGGGTGGCGCTCTGCACGGTGCCGATCACGTTGCCCACCGCGATGATCCCGATCTGCAGCAGCAGCAGGCCGAGCATCCGCCGCAGCGCCTCCTCGGGGGTCCCGAGGGCGCCGGCGATGGCCTCGGCGACGGCGTCGAGCAGCAGCTTCGCCACCCACATGCTGAGCGCCGGCATCACCGCTTGCGCCAAGCTGAGCGCCACGATCAGCAGCAGCCGCGAGCGGCTCGTCTCCCACACCAGCGCCAGCGTCGAGCGCAGATCGCTGAGGTGAACGCGCCAGCCGCTTGGGGCTGGCGCCTGCGTCGGTGGTCGGGTGCCGCGGTGCACGGGCAGGTAGCTTACCCCCACCGCGACTCATGCGTCTTTCACTCCCTGCATGAGAGAGGCTCAGAACCGCCTGCTACCTTGCTCTCACCACGCGGGCGGCTCTTGGCCGCCCATCACACGACTGGAGGTGGCTGATGGCCACGCAGATCGAGAACCGCAAATCGGAAGCCGACGTTCAGAAGGAACTGGCTGCGCTCAGAACCGAGCTCACCAACCTCAAGGACGAACTGGCGCGCGTCGCCGAGGCGGGCAAGAGCCGCCTCAAGGACGGCGCGGCCGGCGCCTACGACGCGGCCAAGGACGTCACCCAGGCCGCTCGGCAGAAGCTGATGGAAGAGGGCGAAGCGCTACTCGCCAAGCTCAGGGAAGGCGCTGCCGGCACCGCCGAGACCATCAAGGAGCAGGGCGCCAAGGCGATCGGCACCGTCGAGCACACCATCGAGGAACGCCCGGTCACGGCCATGCTGACCGCCCTCGGCGTGGGGTTCGCCCTCGGCTGGCTGACCACCAAGAGCCGGTAGCCCCATGCTGCGCAGCCTGGTGGACGTGGGCATCGCGTTCGTGGATCTGCTGGCGGCGCAAGCGCGCGACGTCACCGACGACGTGTCGCGGGTCGGCTCGCGACTGGCGCTGCTGGCAGGTTTCGCCGCCGTCGCGGCCGTGCTGGTGCTCGGCGGCGCCGGCTTGATGGTGTGGGCGCTGTTCTTGGCGCTCGAAGCGCGCATGACGACGCCGCAGGCCGCCCTGCTGACCGGTGGCGTGTTGTGGGTCCTGGTGGCGCTGGCGGCCTGGGTGGTGCTGGCGAGCACGCGGCGCAAGGCGGTGGGCTAGGTGTCTGCGCGCGTCGAGTTGGCCAAGGCCAGACTGCGGCAAGCGGCCGACCGCGCCGAGCCGCAGCGGCTGCTGCGCGCGGCGCTGGAGCCGGAGAGGCTGCTGGAGTTCGCCGTCGAGCGGGCCATGCTGACGAGCTCGCCGCTAGGCACCGCGGCGCGGGCGCTGGCAGTCGGCCTCGTCGGTTTCCGGGCCACCTCGGAGCTGCTGAGGCGCTGAGCTCAACCCTCCCGGTACAAGCGGCCCGGCAGGTAGAACTCGCTGTACAGCACCTTGATGAACGCGCACACGGGCACCGCCAGGATCCCGCCCAGCAGGCCGAAGGCCGAGAAGCCCCCGAGTACCGCGACGATCACGGTCACCGGGTGCAGCTGGGTGGTGCGCCCCAGGATCATAGGCGTGAGCACGTGGTTGTCGATCTGGTTGACGACCACGAACACGCCCACTACCAGCAGCACTGGCGTCCAGCCCTGCGTGATCACCATCAGCACGGCCGGGATGGCGGGCACCACGCTGCCGAGGAACGGGACCAGGTTCATGACCGCGGCGAACAACGCGATCGCGGCGGCTCCCGGGCTGCCCACGAGCGCGAGCCCCAACCAGATCAACAGGCCGACCCCGAGCGAGACCAGCAGCTGGCCGCGGATGAAGGCGCCCATGACCGTGTCGAGACGCGCCGCCAACCCACCGACCCCCTCCTGGTACGGGCGCGGCACCAACGTCATCAGGACCTTCGAGAACCCGCGAAAGTCGTACAGGACGTAGGCAGTCACGACGAGGATCAAGAAGGCCTGCAGGGCTGAGGCCAGGGTGCCGCTGACGAGACCGAGGACGTTGCCGCCGAGCGAGGCGAGCTGCGGTAGGGCGGTCTGCACGGCGCGCGACAGTCCCACCCCGAGGGCCCGGATCGGCTCCTCGGCAAGTCCCACGAACTGCGGCGGCAACATGCCGATCAGCTGCTCGGGCAGGCTCTCGAAGAACTCGACAACCGACTCGGCCAGTGCGGGGCCGTCCTCTCCCGGCTGCATCACGTCGCTCAGCAGCCGGCCAACGAGCCGACCGGCGAAGACCACCGAGACCACCAGCAGGCTGTAGACGAGCGCCACCCCGAAGCCGCGCCGCGCTCCCATGCGCTCGAGCCAGCCGACCAGCGGGTTGACCACGTACGCCAGCGACATCGCGGCGAGGAACACCACCACGGCCGGCTTGAACGCTCTGAGCACGAAGTAGGCGGCCACCACGAGCAGGACCGCCACCAGCACGCGCACGTACGGGTTCGACCAGACGGTTCGAACAGCGCCGATCATCGTGACTCCTACGTTAGAGCGCGAAAGTGAGCCGGCGGCTCAAGCCCGGCGAGCGGGCGAGGTCAACGCCGGCGCTTGGGTATCGACAGCGTGCGCCACTGCGCGCCGCGTGCGTGCTTGGCCAACATGACGATCTGGCCGACGTGATGGGCGCTGTGAGCCAGGCTGCGCAGCAACGCCGTGTGAACGCTGAGCGGCTCCTGCCTGATCGTGATGGTTCTCTGAAGGTCGCTGGCGCCCAGCGCAGCGATGCTCGCGAACGCGATCGCCCAACCGCGCTCCCAGCCTGCGCGCAGTCCTTCGGGTGTGTCGTGCTCCGGCTCGAACTCGCCGTCGCGGTCGCGCGCCGGCTTCTCGCCGTCGGTGGTGAGGAAGTCGGTCCAGCGCGAGCGCAGGTTGCCGCCGACGTGCTTGACCAGCGCCGCGAGCGAGTTGGCCTCGGGATCCAGCACCGCGTGCCAGTCCTCGGCCGCGAGTTGCTCGATGGCGCGGTCGGCGAGGCTCTTCTGGTTTCGGAACTCGGCGAGGATGTCCGCCACGACGAAGTTGTCCCCGACGGCTTCGCGGTCTGAGTTGGTGTCCATGACGCATGCTAGCGCCATTACAAGCGCGTGTGACTCGGACGCATCAGGTTCATCGCGGTCTCCCAGTTCACCGGGGGCCGTGGCCTGGCGGCAGTGACCGCTCGGCCACGGCCCCCTGCTTGATCCTCACCCCGCGCCACGCGAGCCGACTAAGCTATGCGGGTGAGCTCGACCAAGCCCCCTCCCGTACCGCCTGCGCCGGTCGTCCTCCAGCCCTTCGATCCGCGCTGGACCGAGCTGTTCGAGGCCGAGAGCGCGAGGGTCCGGGAGGCCCTCGGGTCGCTCGTCGACGGCGGCACGCTCGACGAACTCGAACACATGGGCTCGACGTCGGTGCCCGGTCTTTGGGCCAAACCCACGATCGACATGCTCGGGCGCATCCACCCCTACCCGCCGGGAGACGCCGAGATCGAGGCGCTGGCGGCCATCGGCTACACCTGGCGCGGCGAGTACGGGCTGCCGGGGCGCACCTACTTCACCAAGGGACCGCACGACTACCACCTGCACCTCGTCGGGTTCGACACCGAGCACTGGGAGCGCCACCTGGTGTTCCGCAACTTCCTGCGCGAGAACCCTGACGCCAAGTCGCGCTACGAGCGGCTGAAGCAGGAGCTCGCCGTGCGCTTCCGCGACGACCGCCCCGCCTACCAAGACGGCAAGACCGAGCTGGTCACCGCCCTCAACCGCGAGGCGGCCGCCTGGCATGTCGCGGCCACCGGGTTCGCGCCGGTGGAACGGCTGCGGAGCGTGTTCGCCGGAATGCCAGACGACGGCTCATGGGCGGTCTCGGGAGGCTGGGCGCTCGCGTTGCACCTCGGCGCTCCGGAGCGCTACCACGAGGACATCGATCTGGAGATAGACAGCGCGAGGAAGCTGGCCGTTCAGGAGTACCTGCTAGCGGAGGGCTGGCGGCTCGACCAGCTCGTCGAGGGCGGCCGGTACGCGCCGTGGCCGCTTGGTGAGCCGCTGGGCAACGCCAGCCAGCAGGTGCACGCCCGCCATGGCAGCGAGTTCATCGAGATCACGTTCGCCGAGCGCGGCCCCGACGCCTGGGTCTACCAGGGTCGACCGACTGTGACCCTGCTGCTGTCCGCGGCGATCAAGCGCGCGGAGCTGCCCTCCGGCACAGCGGTTCCTTACCTCGCTCCGGAGCTCGTGCTGCTGCTGAAGAGCCGTCTGCGTGGCAGCCAAGCCGACGCGAAGCCGCGCGAGAAGGACACGGCCGATCTCGCCAGGATCCTGCCGACGCTGGACGCGGCGGCTCGCGAGTGGTTGGCCGCCGCGCTACGGCTGGTCCACGGTGAGCACCCGTGGCTGGGGTCCCTCTAGGCGACCGCTAGTGGTGGTGCTCGTCCTCCATCGCCTCTTCGTAGGTCTCGTGGATCGTGGAGTGCGGGTGCTCCGGCGGGGCGTACAGCGAGTAGACCTTGAGCGGCTTGCTGCCCTCGTTCACGATGTTGTGCCACTTGCCGGCGGGAACCAGCACGACGAAGTCGTCGCTCGCGGCGAACACCTCGTTCAGGGCGTCTTTGGAGTCGCCCATGATCACCTTGCCCGCGCCCGACTCGATCCGTAGGAACTGGTCGGTGTCGTCGTGCCTCTCGAGCCCGATCTCACCCCCGACAGGGATGGACATCAGAGTCATCTGCATGAACTTGCCGGTCCACTTGGTGACCCTGAACTTGTCGTTCTCGAGCGTGGCTTCCTCGATGTCGACGGCGTACGGCCGGGGTCCGTAGTCCTTGGTGTCCTGCGTGTCCATGTCGCCTCCTTGCCTCGAGGGTACTGCTAGGACGCATGGACCCATGTCCCGCAGGTGAGGGCACGTTGAAGCCCGCGCCAGGGCCTCTGGGCTACAGCCACCCGCGCTCGCGTGCGATGCGCGCTGCCTCGATGCGGTTGTGGGCGCCGAGCTTGCCGATGGCCTCGGAGAGGTAGTTGCGGACCGTTCCCTCCGAGAGCTGGAGCCTCCCGGCGATGGCGGCGGTGGTCTCGCCATCGGCGGCGGCCCGCAGCACCTGGCGCTCCCGGTCGGTCAGCGGGTCCTGGTCGCCCCAGGCTTCGACGGCGAGCTCGGGGTCGATCGCCCTACCGCCGGCGTCGACTCGCCGCAGTGCGTCGGCGAGCTGCGTGGCTGGCGAGTCCTTGAGCAAGTAGCCCGTCGCCCCGGCGTCGAGCGCTCTCCGCAGGTAGCCGGCGCGGGCGAAGGTCGTCAGGATCACGACCTTGGTGTCCAGCGCCCCGCTGCGCCGCAGCGCAGCGACCTCGGTGGCGAGCTCGAGGCCCGTGGTGCCCGGCATCTCGATGTCGGTCACCAACACGTCGGGCTTGAGGTCACGCACCTGCGTCAGGGCTTCGGCACCGTCCTTGGCGCTGGCGACGATGCTGATGTCGTCCTCGAGTTCGAGCAGCGCCGCCAGGGCGCCACGAACCATCGCTTGGTCCTCGGCCAGCACGACCCTCATGCGCTGGCCGTCCTGACGCCGGCTCCGAGCTTGGCTTCCTCGCCGTTTGGGCTCAGCGGCACCTCGACGGCCAGCACCGTGAACGTGCCGTCCGAGCTCAAGGACATCGTGCCGCCAAGCGCCTCCACCCGCGAACGCATCCCGCTCAGTCCGTTGCCCTCGGCTACCGTTCCGCTCGCCAGCTTGCCGTCGTCCAACACGGTGAGCCGCGCGCGCTGCCCCTGCGCCTCGAGTCTCACCTGGCAGTAGCCGGCCTCGGCATGCCGTGCGACGTTGGTGACGGCCTCGCGCAGCGCCAGCGCGAGCGCGTTCTCGACGGCCGGGCGCAGCTCGAGCGACTCGAAGAAGTAGTCGTACTCGATGCCGGCGGCTCCAAGCGCGATCCGCGCGTTGGCGAACTCGCCTTCGAGCCCGCTGGAGCGGTAGCCGCGCACGGCTTCCCTGACCTGGGCAAGTGCGCCGCGAGAGATGCTCTCGATGTCGTTGACCTCGACGGCCGCCCGCTGGGGGTCGATGGCCGTCAGTCTGCCCGCCAACTCGGCCTTGAGGGTGATCGTAGAGAGGGTGTGTCCAAGCAGGTCATGCAGGTCACGGGCGATACGCTCGCGCTCGGCGACCGCCGCTAACCGCTGGATCTCCTCGTGCGCCATCTTCAGCCTGACGTTCACTTCGCTCCTGGCTACGTTGGCGTAGTTCGTGATCCCGATGATCGGCGTGAAGATGAAGACCGGCAGGTACGCGTACAGCACGTACGGAAACTCGGCCTGCGAGACCAGCGCAGCCACCGGCACCAGTGCCAGCGCCGCGCCGATCGCAGCCACCGCCAGTCGGCGGGGACGCAGGAAGCCGCCGGCTGCCGCCGCGTAGATGAGGAACACGCCGGTGCCGGTGTTGACCGGAGCCAGCGACACCCCCATCGCGAGCAGGATGCCGATGCCGAGCAGGCCGCCGGGTTGCCCGCGCCACAGATACGGGCGCTCGAACGCGTGCCTCTCGGTCCAGCCGTGTACCGGCAGGAACACGGCGATGATCAGCGGCACCCGAGCCCAGTCGACCCACGTCGTCGTCGGATCGAGCGCCGGCTGGAACAGCAAGGTGCCGAGGTAGATCAGCCAGACGACCGACTTCTTCGGGACGGTGAACGAGCGCCAGCGCATCCCCTGAAGGATACGCGGCGCCCGTTCGGCCGTGGCGACTATCTCAGCCGTAGGTTCTGCCTTCGTCGCGCTTGTAGGCCGCGACCGCTATCACCAGGAAGGCGAGGGTGAAGGCGGCGAGGATCAGCGCGTGGGTGAGGGAGTTGCCCATCGGGGCCGCGCCGATGGTGCCGAGCGCGAGTTGCGCGTAGTGGTAGCTCGGCAGGTACGGGGCGATGTCCTGCACGATCGGGGGAAGGACGGTGATCGGCATCCACAGGCCGGAAGCGAATGCCATCGGCATGTAGAGGAGGTTGATCACGACCGGTGCCGAGTTGGGCCCGAAGAGGTAGCCGAGCGCCAGGCCCAGCGCGGAGAATGGGAAGGCGCCGACCAGCAGTATCCCGAACATCGCCAACCAGTCGCCGAATCCGATGCGAACACCGTGCATCAGCATGGCGGCGACGGTGATCAGGATGACGACCAGCGCACCGAACAGCAGGGCCATTCCGATCTTGGCCAGGAAGTAGGCGATCGCCGGCATCGGCGAGACGCGTTTGAGAAGCATCCACCCCTGTCCGCGCTCGGACGCCACGCCGACACCGAACGCGTAGAGCGCGGCCGACAGGACGCCACCGGCAGCGAAGGTCGCCACCATGTAGCGCGAGACCAGCAGTCCCTGCGCCTCGAAGTTGCCGTAGAACGTCCCGAACAGCAGGTAGAACATCAGCGGGAACGCCAGGGTGGCGACGCTGTAGATCGGCAGCCTGAGCAACTTCAGGAACTCGAACTTGGTTTCGGTGGCGATCAGCCTGAGTAGGTTGCGGCGGGGCCGGGTTGCGGCGTCCAGTGCGGCGGTTACGTGAATCATGCTGCTGCTCCTTGTCGGTACTGCCTGTTGCTGGTGAAGGCGAGGAACGCCTCTTCGAGGGAGGCGCCGGTGACTTCGATGCCGGTGGCGCTGTCATCGGCCGCCAGTAGCGCCCTGACGGTCTCTTCGGCGCTGGACGTCAAGAGCTGCGCGGAGGCGCCGACGTTCTCGACGTGGGTGACGCCGGGCAGCTCGGCCAGCTGAGCGTGAGAGAGTGCCGTGATGGCGCGCACGATCTTGCCGGCAGCGCGCTCCTTGATCTGGGCCGGGGTGCCTTCCGCGATGAGCTTGCCGTGATCCAGGAGCACGATGCGGTCCGCCAGCGCATCGGCCTCCTCCATGTGGTGGGTGGTCAGCACCACGGAGCGGCCGTTCTGGAGGAAAGTGCGCACCTGACCCCAGAAGGCACGACGGGATTCGACATCGAGGCCGGTCGTAGGCTCGTCGAGGAACAGCAGGTCGGGGTCGCCGACCATCGCCAGGGCGAAGTGGAGCCGCTGCTGCTGCCCTCCCGAGAGCTTGCCGTAGGGCCGATTGGCCACCTCGCGGAGCCCGGCGATGCGGATGGCTTCCTCGATCGGCAGGGGTGTCGGGTAGTAGACCGAGAACGACTCGATGTGCTCGCGGACGGTGAGCGTCGGCGGCACCCCACTGATCTGCAGCATGACGCCGATGCGTACCTTGGCCGAGACGTCGTCAGGGTCGTGACCGAACAACCGCGCGCTGCCCTCGTCCGGCCTCAGCAGGCCGAGCATCAGCTTCACGGCCGTCGTCTTGCCGGCGCCGTTCGGCCCTAGGACGGCGAGCACCTCGCCGGAGCGAACGTTGAGGGTTACGTCATCGAGGGCGACGACTTTACCGAAGCGCTTGGTAGCGCCAACCAGTTGAGCTGCAAGTGTCTCGTTCATGACGCACAGGATGTCGCCGATACCCATGTGGTCGGCAGTGCTGTTGGTCAGTGGTCGGTCGTGACAGTTGTCAACCGACTCGCCGGCTAGACTCGTCGGCGATGAGCGACGCGAGCGGGACAATGCTAACGACCACCCAGGAACGGCTGCCCGTCGGCGCGAGCTGGGGTGAGGTGCACCTGTCCGTCACCGATATCGAGCGCGCCAAGTACTTCTGGACCGGCTACGTCGGTCTGGAGGTCACCGAGGGCGCCGCGAGCGGGGCCGACGTGCCGAGCGGCGTGGTCACCGTCGGCGCCGGGGGCAGGACCTTGATCGTGCTGCAGCCTGGCGCAAACGCGCCGGTGGCACGCCGCCGCACCGGTCTGTATCACGTGGCGCTGCACGTCGTGAACCGCGGGGAGCTGGCGCGCGTGGTGGCTCGGCTGTTCTCGCTGCGCTACGAGAACTCGCCCACCGACCACACGATGAGCGAGACCACCTACCTGTGGGACCCCGACGGGCACGGCATCGAGATCACGCTGGAGACCCCCGAGCGCGGCGAGTTCGTGAGCCTGCCCGGCGGCGGCTTCGGCGCGCGCACGGCCGACGGCAGGATCACCAGTGGCCGCGATCCGGTCGACCTCGACTCGCTGTTCGGCGACCTAGGTCCCGGCGAGGACCTGAGCGCGCCGCTGGCCGGAGGCACCCGTATCGGGCACGTGCACTATCACGTCGCCGACCTCGACGCCGCCCGCTCGTTCTACGCGGGCGTCGTCGGCTTCGTCCCCGAGATGCACGAGCCGCGCATCGGCATGAGCGACTTCTCGTTCCCCGGAGTCACGTTCCGTCACTCGCTGGCCATCAACACCTGGTCGGGCGCCGGTGCCCCGCCTCCGCCGGAGGGTTCGGCGGCGCTGCAGCGCTCCACCCTGCTGCTACCAACCGAGGCCGACCTGGAGGCGCTGGCTGGGAGACTCGAGACGGCCGGTCGCCAGTTCAGCAGGTCAGGCTCCGGGCTCGAGCTGTCGGACCCTTCGGGCAGCCGGTTGTTGGTGACGGTTCAGGCGGCCTAGCGAGCGCGTGTTGGAGCGGGGCACCGGCCACGCCGTAGGAGCCGGGGTGGTATGCCAGACGGGTGCTAGACAGTATCTGGGTTCCCAGCAGCGTCCACTTCGTGATCGGCACCGCGGTGCTCATTACCACCCTCGCCTCGTTGGCCACCGCCGCCGTGTTCGGCGCCCGCAGACGGCGGCTGCCCGGCTGGGCGTCTGGTCTCTTCGTCGTGACCCAGGTCGTGCTCGCGGTGCAGTTGCTGCTCGGCATCAAGCTTCTCGACCAGGGTCTCGGCCCCAACCAGCTCTACGTTCACTACCTCGGCGGCACCGGCACCTTGTTCTTCTTCCTGCTCTACTACTGGCTCCCCGAACGCGTTCGCCACGGACGCTGGACGGCCACCACGCTGACCGCACTGGCGTTCCTCTTCGCGTTCATGTCGTTCACTATCGGCGAGATGTACGTGGCCGGGCGGGCCGGCTGACTTCCGCTCACCAGGTGTCGCCACCGCCGGGCGGGGGCCAGGCGCCGATCATGCGCCTGATCAGGATCACCTGTCCGAGATGGTGGGCGTCGTGCACGAAGTGAGACGCCAGCGCCGCGCCCACCGAACGGGCCCGGCCGGGCGCCAGAGGACGTCTAAGGTCGCCTCCGTCACTGGCAAGTGCGCGGTACCGGCCCAAGCAGGTGACGAGCCGTTCGGCCCATGATTGCCACTCGTCGGCGGCGACGCTCGGCCAGCCATCGGCAGCGTGCGGCACCTCCACGGGCTCCTTCCCATCGATCATGCCAAGGAGCCGCTCCTGCCAGAACACTATGTGCGCGACCACTTCAGCCACGCTGTAGGGGCTTCCCGGTGGCCGCCTGACGGCGTCTTCGCCACTGAGGCCGTCCACTGCCCGCTCGAACGGCGTGAAGCCGCCCAACTGTTCGGACAGCAGGAACTGCAGGAACTCGGGACTCGGCGCCATCAGCTCTTCGGTCATGGCCAGATTATGCAACCCGTGAGGCCGCTGCTCCACAACATGGGATGTCGCTGCCCGGGAGGTCCGTGCAGCACACCCCGGTCTCCGGCAGGACCAGCTCCAGGCGTTGCGCGGCCTCGTGGTCGCCGGCCAGGTGGGCGACGACCGACCGCACCTGCTCGTACCCCGTGGCCAGCAGGAACGTCGGCGCGCGACCGTAGCTCTTCATGCCGACCGCGTAGTAGCCGGTCTCGGGGTGCGCAAGGACGGCCTCCCCATGCGCGGGAACGGTCCCGCACGAATGCACGTTGGGATCGATCAAGGGAGCCAGGCGCACCGGCGCCTCGGTGACGTGGTCGAGATCGAGCCTCAGCTCTCTGGTGATGCCCAGGTCGGGGCGGAATCCGGTGGCGGCGACGACCTCGTCCACCACGAGCCGGCGCCCGTCGGCCGCTACCACCGCCACGCCGCGGTCGACTGGCTCCAGTCCGACCACGCGGAAGCCCGTCACTAACTCGACACCGCGCTCCGCGACGAGCGATCGGGCCCGTTCCCCGAGAGCGCCTCGCTCGGAGAGGGCGTCTTCGTCGCCGCCCCCGAACATCTGGCCCACTTCGCTACGCCTGACCGCCCACACGACCTCGGTGCCGGGCGCGTGCTCCGCCAGGGTGGCTAGATCGATGACGGCGTTGAACGCCGAGTGCCCGGAGCCGACGACGAGCGTGCGCCGGCCGGCGTAACGCTCCCTTGCCCGCCCGAGCACGTCGGGGATGCCGTAACTGACGTGGGCTGCCTGGCCGCGCTCACCGGCCGCCGGCACCCCACCGGCGCCGGCTGGGTTGGGCGAGCGCCACGTGCCGGTCGCGTCGATCACCGCCTTGGCGATCAGCCTCACCTCGCCTCCAGGGGTGTCGGCGACGATCTGGAAAGGCGCTTCCTCGCGACCGGCCGACTGCATGCGGTCGATCCCCAGGCGCGAGACGGCCGTGACGCGGTGCTCGAGGCGCAGCACCCGAGCGATCTCCGGCAGACCTGCTAGCGGCTCGAGCATCTCCCTGACGAGTTCTGCGCCGGTCGGATGCGAGTCGTCTGGCGGTGCCTGCCAACCACGCAGCTCGAGTAGGCGTCTCGCCTCGAGGTCGACGAGGTGGCGCCAGGGCGAGAACAGCCGTACGTGACCCCACTCCCGGACGGCGCTCGCGGCGCTCGGCCCGGCCTCGAGAACGACGGCAGACAGACCGCGCGCGTGCAGGTGAGCGGCGGCAGCGAGCCCCACGGGACCTGCCCCAAGGACTGCGACGGTCACGTCGGTGTCGGCCGCTTGACTCGCATTGGTTGAACGCATAGACGCTCCTCGATACGTAGGCTGAGGGGAGGATAGAACAGACATCGATGCCTGTCAATATGATGATCGCGCGAGCGCAGCCTGCCCATAGACAGCGCTCGATTCCATCGACTAGCATCGATGTCATGGTCCCCCTATCCGAACGGTTGAGGCTGCTGGGCGACCCGACGCGCTTCAGGATCCTCGAGTTCCTTGCCGCCCCGGTTCAAGCCTGCTGCAGCCGCGAAGACGGCGTGTGCGCCTGCGACCTGGAGGCCTTCCTCGGGCTCTCGCAACCCACCGTCAGCCACCACATGAAGCAGCTGGTCGACGCCGGCCTCATCACCGCCGAGCGCCGCGGCCGCTGGGTCTACTACGACCTCGATCCTGAGGTCATCCGTGACCTCGCCGGGGACCTCGAACGACTGGCCGCCGCCGCCGAGGCGCGCGCCGCTTGAGGGAGCGGGTCGGGCCGCAGACTCATCTCGCCATCACCACCGCCAGCGGCCTGAGGGTGTGCAGCACCTCGATGGTGTCGCCCTGCGCGGCGAGCACCTCGCTCAAGCGCCGGTACACCTGCGGCGCCTCGTCGACACCGCCGCCGCGGAGGATGACGCCCTTCTCGTTCAGCCACTCCTGCTGCATCGCGCGCGTGATCTTCCCCTTGGTGTGAGAGCTGCGCTTGCCGCGCCTCCGGCCCGCCGCCTCGGTGCGGCTCATCACCCGGCCGGCTCCGTGAACGGTCGAGAAGAGAGCCGCTCGCTGGTCCTCGGTTGGGGGGATGGCGCCTTGCAGGATCACGGCGTCGTCTCCCATGGATCCCCCCACGAAGCTGCGTTGGCCGGGGAACGCCGGGGTCGCCCCTTTGCGGACCACGATCAGGTCCTCTTCGAAGTGCTCTTCGCGCCACGCGAAGTTGTGGTGGTTGTGCACCAGGTCGAGCTCGCGTCCACCCATCAGGTCCACGACCTTGCGAGCCACCCACTCGCGGCCGGCGTAGGCATACTCACCCGCGAGGCTCATCAGGGGCCAGTAGGCCCGGCCGAGTTCGGAGTCAAGATCGAGAAGCGCCTCGGCTTCCTTCACGCGCGCCGTCCACTTCTCGCCCTGCGCGAGAGCGAGGAAGCCGCTGGCGACGCTGTACCCGAAGCCCCGCGAGCCGAAGTGCACGCCGACCCACAGGCGCTCTTGCTCGTCGGCGAAGACGTCGATGTAGTGGTTGCCTGAGCCGATGGTGCCCAACTGGTCACGGGCGCGCTCGCGCAGCCTTTCGCGATGCTCGGCCGGCACGAGCTCCCAGGCCGGCGAGCGGAACAGCGAGTGATCCCTCGGCGCGTCTTCGCTGGCGGCGGTCCCCCCTACCCCGAAAGCGAAGGTTCGCTGGATCTCGTTCGCCAACTCAAGGAGATCGAGACCGCTGGCCGTCGTCAGGTCGGTGAGGATGGCCGCGTTGCCGCAGGCGATGTCGAAGCCGACGCCGGTGACGCTGACCTGGTTCCGGTAGGCGGCCACGCCGCCGATGGGCATCACGTATCCGAGGTGGCCGTCGGCCATCAGCGCGACGTACACGGCGCGGCTGGCCACGTCGGTCAGCTGGCGCAGGGTCTCCTCGTCGTGCACGCCGAAGATCCTGGTGACGTTGCTGGCGATGGCAGCCATCGCCTCACGGTAAGCGGCCCGCGCCCGGGACGTGTAGCGTGCCGCACAGGCGCTAGCTCGCCAGCGACCGCCCCGCCAGCCAGCCGGTGGTCCAGGCGGCTTGCAGATTGAAGCCGCCGGTGATGCCGTCGAGATCGAGCACCTCGCCGGCGAAATGCAGGCCCGGGCGAACGCGGCTCTCCATCGTCGTGAAGTCCACCTCGGAGAGCTTCACCCCGCCGCAGGTGACGAACTCCTCCTTGAACACGCCCTTGCCGGTGATGCGAAAGCGCCCCGCGTAAAGCTCCCCGGTGAGCGCTGCCAACAGCGCGTTGGAGGCGTCGGCCCAGCGCGTGCCCTCGGTCGCCCCGGCCGCTGACGCCAAGGCGCGCCACAAGCGCTGGGGCAGCTCGAAGGGACCGGCCGCCAGGACCTTGCGACGGGCATCGGAGCCCTTCGCTTCGGCCAGGGCGGCCTTGACCTCGCCCTCGCTGGTGCCGGGCAGCCAGTCGATGGTGACTCCCAACTGGTAGCCGTGCTCGTGCAGCAACCGCGCGCCCCACGCCGAGGCCTTGAGCACCGCCGGGCCGGAAAGCCCCCAATGGGTCACCAGCAGCGGTCCCTCGTGGCTCTCCTTGGCGCCGTCCAAGCGCACGCGCGCCGTCGGCACCGAGACACCGGCGAGGCCTTTCAACCTCGGATCATCGATCTCGAAGGTGAAGAGCGAGGGCACGGGCGGGATCACCGTGTGCCCCAAGGCGGCTGCCCAGCGGTAGCCGATCGGCGCCCCGCCGGTGGCGACCAGGACACGGTCGGCCGCGAGCGCACTGCCGTCTTTGAGGCGGACTTCGAAACGCGGCTGGGCGCCACTGTGGACCTCGATGTCCTTCACCGGAGCCCGGGTCCTCACTTCGGCACCCGCTTCGCGGCTCGCGCCGACCAGGCACGCGATGACCGTCTCGGCATCGTCGCTGACCGGGAACATCCTGCCGTCTGGCTCGGTCCTCAGCGCCACGCCGCGAGCCTCGAACCAGGCAACCGTCTCGCGCGGTCCGAAGCGGGTGAACGGGCCGCGCAGAGCCTTGGCACCGCGCGGGTAGCCGGCCACCAGCAGCGCGGGGTCGGGCTGGTCGTGGGTGACGTTGCAGCGCCCACCGCCCGAGATCCGGACCTTGGAGAGCACCGCGGGGCCGCTCTCGAGGACCACCACCCGCGCTTCCGGGTTCCGCTCCTGGCAGGCGATGGCGGCAAAGAACCCAGCGGCGCCGCCGCCTACGATCACCACTTGTGGCCCGGTGCTGCCTATCCGGCCATGCTACCGGCCGCGGTCCAGGCGGTCTGGCTGCGACTGGCTGCGGGCGCGTTCGGCGCCGCACTGTCTGTCACCGGTCTCTGGCTTCCAGCCACAGCGCGACGGGGTCCTCGCCCGTCCTGAGGCTCGCCAGCGTCTGCGGCAGGTAGACGTCGGGTACCAGCTGGGCGGCTGGGTCGCGTCCAGGGTCCGGGCGCGTGAAGCTCTTGAACGAGACCGCGAAGGTCAGCGCGCCGCTGGGCGAGGTGAAGTGTAGTGTGTCGCCGTACGAGCTGGGTTTGCCACCGCTCGGCTCGCCCACCAGCAGGGCTAGGCGGTTGTCGTGAAGCAGGGTTGCGAGGTCGCTCGCTGCGCTGAAGGTGTTGGGGCCGATCGCGACGATGAGTTCGCCGCTGAACGTGTGCGCTGGATCGGCGGGCGCCGGCACCGCGCGCACGCCGTCCCAGAAGGCGTCGCGCCACAGCTGCAGGACCTCGGCGATTGGCCCGAAGCGCGACAGGGCCTGACGCGAGGGCCGCGCCGTGACGCGGTAGGCGCGCACCTCACTCCCAGGCAGGTGAGTGAGCAGCGCCTCGTCGACCGCAGACTGCCCACCGCCGTTGCGGCGCAGGTCGAGCACGACGGTGCCGACGCCCGCCTCGGAGAGCTCCCGGAAGAACGCGGCCACGGCCTCGCGGTAGGCAGGCGAGTCGACGCTGGCGTCGAGCCAGAACCAGCCGTGGTCGCCGACGATCTCCCAGCCGAACGCTTCGCGCTCCTCGGGCGCCTGCGGCCTGGCAGCGGTGAACTCGAGGCGCTCATGGCGCCATCCGCCGTCTGCTCCGGCCAGCGTCAACGTCACGCTCGCGTCCGCTTCCACCAAGCCCAGCCAGCGCAGCACGGTCTCGCGCGTCAGGTAGTCGCTAGCGAGGAAGCGCAGGAACTGCTCGTTGTCGGTCGCGATGAGCTTCGCCACGCGCTCGAGGAGGGAATCCGGCGCCGCGCCGCCTATCGCGACCACCTCGTCTCCGAAGGCGGCACCCGCGTGCTCTTCGGCGACGTACGCGACGACCAGAGCGTCGCTCAGCCACTCGAGCTCGAGCGGCAGGTAGCGGTCGGCCGCCACGAGGCGCGTGTGGGAGTCCCCCAACGCTGCGACCAGGGCGGCCGCGTTCCCGAAGTGTTCGAAGACGGTGGTGTCGCCGGCGGACTTGGACCTGGCGTCGGCGAGCGCCGCCTGCAGCTCGGCGCGCGCATGTGGCTCTACGAGCAAGGGGTGGACGTCGAGCAGCGTGGCGGCGACGAACTCGAGGTCCTCGATGGCCGCTGCTGCGTCGATGACCGAGGTCGGCACCCACTGCACCGATCCTGTCTGAGTGGTGGGAGCGCACGCGACCGCGAACGACAGCAACGCGGCGAGCAGCCGCAGAGCGCGCGGGCCCCTTCGGGACGTGGCTGCGGACCGGGGCATGCCTCACCGTCATACGTCCACGGCGCCGTCGACCAGAGCCGCCCGTCCCTCCCAGCGTCTCCCCCGCGACATCCATACACCCCCGGGGGTATACTCTCGTGCGATGGCTACCGTAGAGATCACCCCCGAGAACCTCGACGCGACTATCACCGACAACGACATCGTGTTCCTCGACTTCTGGGCGAGCTGGTGCGGCCCCTGCCGCATGTTCGCGCCCATCTTCGAGAAGGCGGCCGAGACTCACAAGGACATCGTGTTCGGCAAGGTCGACACCGAAGCGCAGCAGGAGCTGGCCGCGGCATTCAACATCAGGTCCATCCCGACGCTGATGGCGTTCAGAGAGAACGTGCTGGTGTTCGCCCAGCCCGGAGCGATGATGGGCGCGCAGTTCGAGCAGCTGATCAAGGCCGTGCGCGACCTCGACATGGAGGACGTCCACAGGCAGGTCGCGGAGCAGCAGAAGGAAGCTGAGGTCGCCTCAGCGGCGGGCGCATGAACTCGGGCGCTGACGCCGAGTCGCGGCGCAGCGTCCTGAACCGCCTACGCCGCGCGCAGGGGCAGCTCGCCGCCGTGATCCGGGCGGTCGAGGACGGCAAGCCGTGCCGCGACGTCGTCACTCAGCTAGCCGCGACGTCGAAGGCCATCGACAGGGCTGGCGTCTCGCTCATCACCAGCGCCATGCAGGAGTGCCTGGCGGAGCCGGAGGGGGCGCGGGACGCCGAGCTCACCCCGGGTGACTTCGAGAAGCTGCTGATGATGTTCGCCTGAGCGACCAGCCCCGCGTCGACGGATCGGTCGCGGCAAGGCCTCTGCTAGACCTGCTTGCTCACGATCCAGGCGTGCTTCCCCACCTGCTTGACGTGCTCGCCATCGCCCTGCCGCTGCTGCTCTACTTCGTGATCATGTTCCTCGTCTCCTTCACCATGGGGAGGGCCATCGGCGCCGACTACCCGCGGACGGCCACCTTGTCGTTCACCGCAGCCAGCAACAACTTCGAACTCGCCCTCGCAGTAGCCATCAGCGTCTTCGGGCTCGGTTCGGGCGTAGCATTCGCAGCAGTGGTGGGCCCGCTCGTCGAAGTGCCGCTCCTCCTGGGGCTGGTGGGTGTGGCCGTGCGGCTGCGCACGCGCTACTTCCCTGCACCCGCACCGGCGCGGGAGGGTGTCGTGGCGGCGGCAGTCGAAGCGTCTCGTTCGAGCGCCGAACGCGCCGATGGCCTCGACGGGGTCACCTCGTGAGGCTCCTCGTGCTCTGCACCCACAACAGCGCCCGCAGCCAGATGGCCGAGGGGTGGCTGAGGCACCATGCACAGGCTGCGGGACTCGCAGCAGAGGTGCAGTCGGCAGGCACCGAGGCTACACGCGTCAAACCCGAAGCCATCCAGGTGATGCAGGAGGTTGGCATCGACATCAGCGGCCACACCTCCAAGACCCTTCGCGACCTGCACGACCCCTGGAGCTTCGACGTGGTCCTCACCGTCTGCGACGAGGCCAACGAAGCGTGTCCCGCCTACCCTGCCGAGACCACGCGCCTGCACGTCTCGTTCCCCGACCCCAGCGGCCACGACCTCGGCCGCTGGCGCGAGGTGCGCGACGCCATCGGCGCGACGAGCCGCAAGCTCATCGAGTCTCTCCCCCGCTAAGTGGTGAGGTCGTCCTTCAAGGTCCCGGGGATGGACTGCGCGGCAGAGGAGAACCTCGTCCGGATGAAGCTCGACGGCGTCCCAACGATCAGGCGTCTCGTCTTCGATCTGGCCGAGCGCAGCCTCACCGTGTACCACGAGGGCACCCACGAACCCATCGAGAAGGCCCTCGACGCGCTCGCTCTGGGCTCGCGACTGGTGGAGACGAAGGAGGCCTCTGGTGCCGAGGAGATCAGCCAGGAGGCGCCCCAGGCCGCCAACCAGCGCACGGTGCTGTGGACCGTGCTGGTCATCAACTTCGCGTTCTTCGCCATCGAGGTCACCACCGGCCTCATCTCCGGTTCGATGGGTCTTGTCGCCGACAGCCTCGACATGCTGGCCGACGCCATCGTGTACGGCCTCAGCCTGATGGTGGTAGGAGCGAGCGTCGGCCGCAAGAAGACCGTTGCGTCAGCCAGCGGCTACTTCCAGTTGACCCTGGCTGTCGTCGGTTTCATCGAGGTGGTACGCCGCTTCGTGGGCATCGAGGAGCCGCCCGACTTCGAAACCATGATCATCGTGTCCGGCCTGGCGCTGGTCGCCAACGGTGTCAGCCTCTACCTGCTGCAGCGCGCCCGCAGCGACGAGGTGCACATGAAGGCGTCGCTCATCTTCACCAGCAACGACATCATCATCAACATCGGTGTCATCCTCGCAGGGGTGTTGGTCAGCTGGCTCGACTCCAGCCTGCCCGACCTCTTCATCGGCGCCATCGTCTTCCTCATCGTCATGCGCGGCGCGGTCCGCATCCTCAGGCTCGCTCCACCACACGACGCCAACAGGTGATGGCTCTGCGAACGGGCGGCTGAGAACGTAAATGGCCCGTCTAGGACGGGCCTTCCTCTGGTGGAGCTGAGGGTGTCTGGTTTCGAGACATATGCGACACCTGATAGGCGACACATGAGTCGAGACATGAGCGACAGTCTTCTGCATGTCAATGCGCAGAGGTACCTAGTGACTTCAGGCGTGAGGCTGCTGCATTCGGAAGTCAGGCGTCCTTGTTCTCAGACCCGCAAGTCGACCGCGCCCGGCGTAGCTGTCAGGTAGCTGGCAAACAGCCAGAAAGCATGAACCCCGGCGCTCGGCCGGGGCTCTAGTTTGCGTCTAGGACGCTATTTCCGATGGTGGAGCTGAGGGGATTCGAACCCCTGACCTTCTGAATGCCATTCAGACGCGC
>CAYNOS010000009.1:0-64102 GCA_964398985.1 uncultured bacterium | reverse complement strand
GAAGGACACATCCACCGCCGCCAAGCAAGGGAATGTGTCCTTCTCCGCCCTCCAGAGGAACGCTCTTAGCGTTCCAACCGTCAGGTACGAGGTCATGCTATCACCGTCAACCGCGAACGCGCCGGTTCCTCCGCTGCCATCCCCACCGCGCCGACCGGGCAGAGCGCCCGCTCTACGCCCCCGGCTGTCTACGCGCATACGAGCAGTGGTGGCCGGTCGTGCTCAACCTCAACCGGGGACGGCCGGGCGATGATCGCCGCGCTCTGCTTCACTCCCCTGCCGCTCTACCTAGCGCGGCGCGCCGACCCGGTCTTGTCGCGCACGCCGCTGGTACACGTCGAAGACGGGCGTGTGCTG
Organism: uncultured bacterium; assembly: GCA_964398985.1. Classification (GTDB taxonomy): domain Bacteria; phylum Deinococcota; class Deinococci; order Deinococcales; family Trueperaceae; genus CAYMRL01. The sequence continues at coordinate 63,745 of CAYNOS010000009.1, read as the reverse complement.
CACGCCAACGCCCTGGCCCGCCGCCATGGCATCAGCGCCGGCATGCTGCTGGACGGTGCGCGCTTGCGGGTCGAGGGGCTGCGGGTCGTGTCCATCCCCGAACCCGACCTTGAACACGGTTGGCGGGAGTTGCTGGGGGAACTCCACGCCATTACCCCCTGGGTGGAGGGCGCCCGCCGCGGACTGGCGTTCGTCGAGGTCGCGGCCACCGAAGCCGTTCAACTAGCTCACCGTTTCGATGTCAGCGTCGGCGTGGCTCGCAACTGTGAGCTGGCCGAGCTCGCCGCATTGGCTACCAGCCCTGGCGCCTGCAGGAAGATAGCACCCACCACAGCCGCCGAAACCGCCTTCCTTGCCCGCCTACCTTTACGCTTCCTCAAAGGCGTAGCGTTGAGCGCTCGCAACCTCACGCGCCTCGAGTGGTTGGGCATCAACACTGCGGCTGACCTTGCTGCCTGGACCAAGCCGCAGTTGAGTTCCTACCTGGGCGAAGAGGGGTCGGCGCTCATCGCTTACTTGCATGGCCCCAGGCGGGACGTCCTCAGACCGTTCAGCCTGCCCGAGACCCTCGCGCGTTCGCTGGCCTTCTCTCGACCTGTTCGGGAGCCACGGCAACTGATCCCTGCGCTGGACAAGCTCTCGTCGGAGCTGGAGCGCGCACTCGACGGTCGCGCTTCGCACCGCCTGACGCTCACCACCGCGCTAGGTGTCGGCCAGCTTCGCGCCAGCCGGCTCAGCAAACGGCCCTTGGCTCAAGCGCGGCACATCCGTCAGCAGGCTCTGTTCGCGCTACGTGACAGCGGCGTCGCCGGTCAGCACATCGAGAGGCTGACGATCGAACTCTCTGACCCACAGCGCGCAGCCCAACAAGACGGCCTGTGGCCGCAACGGGAGCGCAGGCAAAGAGCACTGGAAGCGACCTTCGAGCGCTTCCCTCACGCTCCCAGGCGCTTGGAATGGCGCGATCCCCACACCCAAGCCGACGACCTCGCGTGGAGCTGGCAAGCTTACAGCGACTCGCTCGAACCCGGAGCAACGCACCCCGCCATCGCGATCCGGCGGCCGCCGCGGCCCGGCACGCGAGCGTCCCGGGCCGCCGTCCCGAGCTCGCTTCGGGCTGCCGTCACCGCGGTCCCGCTGTTCGAACCGCCCACGCCTGACGCCGACACCACCCAGCTTCCCGTAACGAGGCCTCATGCGACAACTACTGACCCCCGCGGCGGTGACATTGACACCGCAACAGACACCCGCCACCGTGAGTTGGGATCCCCTGGCTCAGGGCCAGTCTCGACGCCAACGTCGCCGCTCGCAGCTCCTTCCACGTAGCGTCGTGCGGATCGTGGACCAGTGGCGCTACGACGGGCATTGGTGGGATGGCGAGATCAATCGGGACTACTACCTTGTCGAGATCGAAGGTGGCGTCAGGGCGGAGCTGTTCCGGGAAGGGGATGCTTGGTGGCTAGCCAAGATGAGCGACTGACAGCGCTGCTGAACGTCCACTCCTACTTCAGTTTCGGCGCGGGGACCGCGAGCCCCACCACGCTGGTGAAGCGCGCTGCGGAACTCGGCTACAACCACATCGCCCTTACCGACGATGCCAACATCACCGGCGGCGTCGAGCTCTTCCAAGCGGCGCGCGAGAACGGCATCAAGGCCCTCATCGGCGCGACGGTGCCGGTCATCAGCAACGGGGCGAGCTATCCGTTCGTCCTACTGGCAGCATCACGCAGCGGCTACGCCACCATCTGTAGGCTCCTGACGCGCCTGCATGCGCGCGACGAGCGTGATGTCGACCTCGAGACGCTCCTCGAGCACGCCGAGGACGTCATCCTTTTGAGTGGCCCGCGCGAGGGAGTGGTGGCGAAGCTCTTGGCCGAGCGGCGCATTACCGAGCTGGAGCGTCTGCTCGCCCGGCTCAAGGAGGCGTTCGGCGAGCGCTTCTACTTGCAGCTCTTCCACGATCGTTACCGTTGGGACTCACGGCGAGCGCGGGTCATCAGGCAACTAGCGCAGAGCCAGTCGTTGCCGGTAGTCGCCGCCCCCGAGGTTAGATACGCGCAGGCCTCGGACTACCGGCTCTACGACGCGCTGGTCTGTGCGCGGCTGGGCATCAGCGTGCAACAGCCGCATCCGCGCCGACCCCAGAACGCCTGTCAGCATCTGCCGGCGCCGGTCGACGTTGCCGACCGTCTCCCCTTCCCCGAAGCCAGGCTCAACGCCGCCTGGGTGGCGGAACAAGCCAGCTTCGAACTGCTGCCGGAGCGCGTCACACCCCCTCGCGCACGCGTGCCGTCAGGGCTGACCCCACAACAGCATCTGGAAGGTCGTTGCCACACCGCCCTCGCCACTTGTTATCCGGACCTTGGCCTGCGCACCGAGGCAGAAGCACGCCTCCGCGAGGAGCTCGCTGTCATCCGTGATTACGATCTCGCCGACTTCTTCCTGGTAGCGGCCGAGGTCACCGACCACTGCCGGCGCAGTGGCATCCTCGCCACGGGCCGCGGATCGGCAGCGGCCAGCGTGGTCTGCTACCTGCTCGGCGTCACCAAGGCCGACCCCATCGCCAACGGCCTGCTCTTCGAGCGCTTCTTGCACACCGGCATGAAAGCGATGCCCGACATCGACATCGACGTCTCGTCGGCCCGCCGCGACGACCTCCTGGCTTGGGTCGAGGAGCACTTCGGCGCCACCACCGAGGCGATGGTCTGCAACAAGATCACCTACCGCCTCCCTCTGGCACTGCAAGACATGGGTCGGGCACTGGGCCTACCCAAGGAGCTCAGAGACCGGCTGAGCCGGGCGTTAGGGCGCGATTTCCGCGGCCGCCGTCCACCTCAGGCACATCTGGCGACCGCAGCGCTGCGCGAGGTGTGCGGCGATGCGCCTGCGCTCACCGTCCTGCTCGATCTGTTGACCGGCATGGAGAGCAAGCACGCGCGGCACCTGGCTCCGCACTCCGGCGGCGTGGTGATGGTACGCGGCGAGCTCACCGACTACTCGCCGCTGGAGCGTTCGACCGGTGGCATCCGTCTGCTCCAACTCGACAAGGACGACGCCGAGGCCATGGGGCTGGTCAAGCTCGACCTACTCGGCCTGCGCATGCTGGCCGCTCTCGAACGCGCGCGCGAGGAAGTGTTTCGTATCGAAGGCACCTGGCTGGACCTCTTCACGCTGCCAGATGACGAGCGCGTCTGGGACCTGATCGCAGAGGGCGCGACCCTGGGGCTGTTCCAGGTCGAAAGCCCCAGCCAGATGCAAACGAGCCGCGCCATGCGGCCTCGAAACCTCAGAGACCTCGCCCATCAAGTGGCGCTGATCCGTCCCGGCCCGATCCAGTCCGGCACCGTGCACCCTTACCTCCGACGGCGTCAGGGCAAGGAACCCATCAGCTACTGGCACCCCAGCCTGGAGAAGCTGCTGTCCAAGACCTACGGCGTCCTGCTCTTCCAGGATGATGTGCTGCGCATCGCCGTGCACTTCGCCGGCATGACCTGGACCGAGGCGTCCCGCTTCCGCAAGATGGTCTCCGACTGGGGAGATTCCGTCTCCGACATCGAGCCATACCGCGACGCCTTCATCGCGGGAGGCATGCGCCATGTCGGCGCCAGTCGCGAAGAGGCCACGGCCGTCTTCGATGCCGTGAAGAACTACCAAGGCTTCGGCTTCGCCGAGTCGCACGCATGGGCCTTCGCGCAGCACGCCTACGCCTCTGGTTGGTTGCGGGTTCACTACCCGGCCGAGTACATGGCCGCCATCCTGTCCGAGGAGCCAGGCATGTGGCCGCAACTCACCAAGCGCCATGAGGCGCGCTCGTGGGGCGTTCCCTTCCTCCCATTCGACATCAACCGTAGCGGCGCGCACTACCGCTGTGAACTCGCCATCTCGGAGACGACCGGGCGGGTAAAAGCGATCCGGCCTCCATTGAGCCAGATCAAGGACGTGTCGCATAGCGTGTCCACCGAGATCCTCACCGAACGGCTACGCCACGGACCGTACCGAGACGTCGACGACCTCTACCAACGTCTCGCTGTGCCCCGCGAGGCACTCGAGGCCGTGGTGCGTGCTGGCGCCTTCGACGACGTGCAACCTCGACGCGAGGCGCTCTACCGGGTCGGTGTGCTCTGCAATGCCCACGTCGCCGGCGCGGCCACTCTTCTGGTAGGCGTCCCCGAAACGCCCTCGCTGGCTCCCCTACCGGTGGCGGACCGCTTCGTATGGGACTTCGAAACGACGCGCCTCAGCACACTCGAGGTGCACCCAGCCGACTTGGTGAGAGATCAGCTCCGCGAGCTCGGGTGCGTGCCTCTTTGGCGCGCCCGCCGCAGCGCCCGCAAGACTCTGCTTCGCACTGCAGGCATGGTGGTGGCGCGCCAGAAGCCGCCTACCGCCAAAGGTTTCGCCTTCTTCGTCATCGAAGACGGCCCCCACCGAGCGCAGCTCATCATCTCCCCCGACCTGTGGGCCAGCCACCGCAGCCTGCTCAGGGATGCGTCGTTCTTAGTCGTCGACGCAACCGTCGAAGACACAGGGCATCAGCCGGCGCTGAAAGCCACTACCTTGGCGGCTCTACCCATGCCGATCACGGTGCGCGGCTATCACTACGGCGGGTGACCAGAGCCCGCCAAGTACCTTGGCCCTCCCACCAGCACGCCGGACTACGTCCCCCTAGTTCCCCACTTGTGGTTGAGTACCCCTGCTTTCCCGCTTCATCAACCACGCTGACGGCCGGGCGCGCCAACATCGCCGGACATAGTTCCCAGGAATCCCCACTTCCACCAGGTGGGCGGGAACCCGTGTCCTGGCGCCCATGGGGTACCGTTCATTTCCCACTAGCGATCAGGAGCTTGCGCGACAGGCAGACACAGCCTCGACCGCATCGCGCGCCAGCACCCCGCACGCCACGGCGCACGCCGGCGCCTAGGCAAATCCACCCCGCAGCGCTTCCAACGCGGCCTTCACCTCGTCGCCGTGGACGGCCGGATCGACCTTGCGCCAGATGTGCGCAATGCGACCATCCGGCCCGACGAGGAACGTGTTGCGGTGCGTGCCCATGTACTTGGTTCCGGCAAGCTCCTTCTCGCCGTAGACACCATATGCCTCGAGTGCTTGGCGATCCGGATCGGCCAGCAGCGGGAAGTTCAGATCGAACTTGCTGCTGAACGCAGCGTGGCTGTCTTGGTCATCGCTCGAGACCCCGAAGATTCTGGCGTCGAGTTCCTCAAACACAGGCAGCGCATCGCGGAACGCACACGCTTCGGCGGTGCAACCTGGCGTGTCGTCCTTCGGGTAGAAGTAGACGACGACCCAACTTCCGCGTTCCCCCCTGAGCGTCCACACTCTCCCGTCCTGGTCCGGCAACTCGAACTCAGGAGCGTAATCTCCTACCTCCAACATCGCGACCTCCGGCGTACCAGCCTAGCCCGATGGCCGATTCCGCGGCGGCATGCACATGACTCCTAGACCCACTCTTGTGAGGTCAGTCGCCTTGCAGGACCTCTCGCAACTCGCGCAGCAGCTCATTGACCCTGTCCAGGCGCTCCACCGACAGTCCCGCCAGCTTCCGGCGGTTCAACAGCCTCTTGGTGTTCGATGCCAACGTCTGGGTCGCAACTGAGGCCGGCACAGCGTGGCCAGGGCTCTCGCCGCTCCCGCCACGCCTCAGCTCCGTGATCCGTCGCCTGATCTGACTGAGGGACAGATCGTCGCTGATGGCCGCGCGCAGTAGCCTCTGGCGGTCGCCTCCATCCTCGACCCGCGCGATCGCCTGGGCCTTCGTGAACGCCAGCTTCCCTCCCCGCACGGCCTCGAGCAGCGGCGCAGGGAACTCGAGGATCGGCAGCCTATTGCTCACGAAGGAGCTGAGGCTGAAGCGCCCCAGCCGCGAGAACAGCGCGTGAGTCTCGCTCCGCTCCTGCTCGCTGAACCTGCCAGATACGGGCCGACCTCGCTCCTCGCCGTAGAGAGCCTGCAGCAGAGCCACGACTTCGTCTCTGCTGCGATCCAGTGAAATCTCTAACAGACCGAGCAGGGCTTCGGTCTCCTCCACCGCATTGAGATCCTCCCGCTGCAGGTTCTCGATCATCGCGATCTCGAGCGCGCCGCGATCGTCGACCTCGATGACGATCGCGGGGACTTCGGTGAGCCCTGCCAGAGCCGCAGCGCGGGTCCGCCTCTCGCCAGCCACCAACTCATAGCCGCTTGCCGCCGGACGCACTATCACAGGCTCAAGAACCCCGCGCTCGCGAATCGATGCCGCCAGCTCCTCCAGCCCATCCTCGCCCACATGCTTGCGCGGCTGACGCGGGTTGAAGCTAATCGCCTGCAACGGAATGGTCGCTGGGCCGCTAAGACCCCCCGCGCTCACTTCGCCGAGATCTCCGAGGATCGCTTCGAAGACTGCCGCTCGATCGATGTCGCTCTTTCGCCTAGCCACGTGTGGTTCCCTCCATCGCAGCGCTCAACTCGCGTGCCACTTGCCGTATCTCCAAGTCCGCCTCGCTTCCCGGTGCGAACACCGGCACCGGAGCACCGGCGATCTGGGCGTCGGAGTAGTAAGCCGGCCGGCTGTGCAACGGCGTGGACACCGGCGCCACCGCCGACAACTGCCTGCGAATCGCCGCCAGGCTCTCGCGGTCATGGCGTGTCCGCCGGTCGTGCTGCGTCAGGATGAAGAGTGCCACGTCGAGACCGGGGGCGGCCCTCCGATACTCCTTCACCATGCCGAGAACGGCTGCCAGGCCGTCTATGCCCTTCCTGTTCGTCGGTAGCGGCACCACTACGCGATCGGCCGCCACCACCGCCAACGCGGACAGCTGACCCAGGCTCGGGGGCGGATCGATGAGCACTAGGTCGTACGACTCAAGGCGCCGCAGCGCCTCGCGCAATCGCACGACCCCCATGAACTGGCCGACCAGTTCGCGCTCGAGCGCCGCCAACTTCAGCGTTGCAGGAACGAGGTCCATGCCATGAGTTCGCACGGGCAATGGCAGGGAGGCGGCCTCCAGTTCTGTCGCTTCACTCATCACCGCTGGGTAGACCGTCTGTTCGAGGCCCACGGCTCCTGAGATTCCGAGCCAACGGGTCAGGTTGGCCTGCGGATCGAGATCGATCAGGAGAACGCGCTTGCCGCCCTCGGCGAACACATACCCGAGATCCCTTACGGAGCTGGTTTTCGCAACACCGCCGGCGTGGTTGAAGAACGTCAGCACCTGCATGGTTGCCGCCGCCCTGCTCCGGCACGTTCGCAACAGGCCGGACGCCGGCCAAGCACCGTCATGCGGCGATTGTAGCCCGGATGCAGCGAGCATTCGCGTCCGCTCAGGCTGCGTCGACTTCGTGCCATAGCGTTATTGCGGCGCCGACGGAGACCCGGCTCCGAGCCATAACGTTATTGCGAGGCCACAGGGCGAGCGTGTGGTGTGGTCCAGCGACCGTCCCAGTGATTTCCCACTTGAGCAGGTGCCCTGCGTGGTGGCGATCCTGCGGCCTGAACGGCCTGTCGCTGATCAGCGCGCCGTAGACCCAAGGTGCGTTCAGCACTTGGATGCGCGCTCCTGGAGGAGGAAGTGGGGAAGAGAGGGGACCGGGGTAGGTAGCCGGGAAAGCCAGGGTACTCGCTGGCGTCAGAGGACGGCTCACCTTGATCTCCAGTCAACAGCAAGTGATTGCTGTCTATTCTTCAGTTCTATTCCATTCTACTTTAGAGAGCATGCGAAGGCCGTCCAGCACGCGCTTGGAGGAAGGAAGCTGGGGAAGTAGAGGGACCGTAGGGGGTGAGATGGGGAACCGAGTCGGGAAAGGAGCGGGGACTGGCTGGGAAGGGAGGGGGACCAAGCGGGAACGCAGGGGGACTCAGGCGGGGAACCGGGGGGACTTAACGCGCCACCCCCTCATAGTGGGAGAAAAAGGGGAATAGTTGACCTGGATTCCCCTGCACGGGTACAGTCGCTTCGGGCTGAGAGCGTGTCCGGAGGGCGAGGCGGGGCGATGACGGCAAGTGGGGCCGAAGAGGGCAGGGGAGAGGTGCTGATCGAGCCGCTGGGCAAGGGACCGCGTGCTGGCGGTCGTGGTCGCGGGCGGCCGAGGCAGGCCAAGCGGGGCAGCGAGCGTCGTAGCGGGACCAAGCTCGCCGTTACGCAGGCCAACACCCTGGCCTTGAGTCGCCAAGACATGGGGATCCTCACCAAGCGGTTGCTGGTGCTTGCGCTCTCTGACATCACCAAGGACGATCTTACGATCGAGCCGATACGGATCACGGCATGGGAGTACTCCCAGCTGTTCAACATCACGGGCAAGAGCATCTACTCGCGTATCGAGGAGTCGGCGCGCGAGTTGCTCGAACAGACTGTGCAGGTCAAGGAGCCGAACGGCGACTGGGTGATGTTTCAGTGGGTCTCGGAAGCGCGTTACGAGAACGGTCGCGACAGCAGGGACCAGATGGCGTGCATCGAGCTGAAGATCCATGACAAGCTCAAGCCCTACCTGATCCAGCTGCGCCGCGACTTCAGCATCATCCCGACCGAGCAGCTGCTGAGTTTCGAGAGTTTCAACAGCATGAGGCTCTTCGAAGTGCTGTATACGGCCAGCTACGCCGGTGAACGCAGCGAGTTGACCTTCGACGTCGACGACCTCAAACTGCGCCTCGGCCTGGACGGAAAGTACGAACGCTTCAAGGATTTCCGCTACGTGCTCGATCGCGCTCAAGACGAGTTCTCCCGCTACACCAGCTTGGGTTTCGACTACGTTGCAAAGAAGGTGGGCCGCAAGTACCAGCGCGTGACCTTCAGCATCTTCAAGAACGAGGTCTTTCAGCCTCGCGTGCGCCTGCCCGAGAGCCTGGCGCGCCGCGTCCAGCGCGATGCCGACAAGGAACAGCTGTTGAAGGAGCTACAGGCGCTGGATGCACTCCGTGAGATCGGCTGGACCCAGGACGCCGAGCGCACGATTCAGAGGTACGGGGCGCAGCGAGTGCTTGAGATCGTCGCTTACGCTCGCAGACTGCAGGCGAAGTCCGAGTCGGCCGGCAGACCCATCTACAATGTCGCCGGTTTCGTGAACAGCTTGCTGCAGCAGGGCGTCGAACCCCCTCGCGAACCCGAAGAGGCAGAGCGCGAGGGCCTGAGTCGGGACGAGGTGCGGAGCATCGCGACCTCGTTCGCCGACAGCTTCCACCATAGCCGCCGGCAGAGGGTGCAGACGGCATGGGAGGAGCTCAACAACGAGAACCGCGAGCTGGTTCATACGTTGATGAACGCCACGCTCCACCGCTTCACCCTCGACCGACTCAACTCCGACGGTTGGCAGGGCCCGCTCTACGAGTCGAGTCGCCTCGAAGTGATGCTGAGCCACGGCTTCGCGTCGCTGCCGACGCATCTGCAAGACATCGCCAACTACCTCGCCACCTTCGACCTCTTGGCCGAGTACCCGAAGGACATCGCTGAGCAGATCGTCGCCGAGCTCAAGGACACTGTCTAGCCGGACCGAGACGCGGGTGTAAACCAGTACACACGGCTACCTCAAATACTTAGGTAGGCTTCATCCGTGGCGCACACCCTGTTGATCCTCGCCGGCAGTTTCGGAGCCATCATCGCCGTAGGCTCGCTATTGGTGTTCTTGGAGGACCGCCTGGACGCGTCTGTTGAGACCTCCGGGAGCGGGCTGCAGGAGCGCACCGAACGCAGCCTCAACCGGGGACGGCTGCGCTTGTCGCCAGCGGCGCCCGCGGTGGTCAAGCGAGAGCGCCGCTACGAGCCCATGCAGTTCGCAGCCCAACGCGCTGCCACTACTCCGCTCAAGAGGTCCCCCAAGCTCCGCTGACTGGGTCACCGCCCACCAGCCTCGACAGACGGTCGGCACCAACGCTCTGGCGGTCAGGCTCTTTGGTGTTCGCATGCTTAGGATGGTCGGGTGGACGATCTCAAGGCAGCCACAGCTCGCTTGGAGACGCTTCGGCGAGAGATCAGACGCCATGATCACCGCTACCACGTTCTCGACGACCCCGAGGTCTCCGACGAGCTCTATGACGAACTGGTTCGCGAGCTTCGGGATCTCGAGGACCGCTTTCCTGCGCTCGTAACCGCGGACTCACCCACGCAACGAGTCGGCGGTGCCCCCGCTTCGGGAGTCGTCACGGCACGCCATGCTGCGCCGATGCTGAGCCTCGACTCGAGCGCCAGGGAAGAGGACGTTGTCGCATTCGACAGGCGGGTGCGTCGTGGCCTGGGAGAGGGCACGACGGTCGCCTACTCTCTGGAGCCGAAGATCGATGGGCTGAGCGTGGAACTCGTCTACTCACGCGGCGTCCTGGAGCGTGCCGTGACACGCGGTGACGGGTTGGTGGGGGAGGTCATCACCGCCGGCGTGCGGACGATCCGCTCGCTCCCGCTGCGCCTTCACGACACGCACCGTGCCGTTCCAGAAGAGGTCGCGTTGCGCGGTGAGATCTACCTGCCGCTGAGCGCTTTCGAGAACATCAACGCCGAGCAGCTCAACGAAGGCAAGGAGCCGTTTGCGAACCCACGCAACGCCGCGGCGGGAACGATCAGGCAGCAGGACGTTCGGCTCACGGCCATGCGGCCGCTGCGCCTCTACTGCTACGACCTGCTGGCCGGCGGGGAGGAGTTCGACTCGCAGGGCGAACTGCTGAGCGCTCTCGCCGACTGGGGACTGCCGGTCAACCGGCTCAACGAGACCACGACCGACGTTGAAGGCATCCTCGAGTACTTCGGGAAGATCGAGGCACAGCGCGACGAACTGCCTTACGAGATCGACGGCGTCGTGGTCAAGCTGGACGCCATCGCGGCCAGGGAGCGCCTGGGGACCACGTCGCACCATCCGCGGTGGGCGTATGCGCTCAAGTTCAAGCCGCGCAAGGAGATCACGCAGGTACTGAAGATCGTCCCCAGCGTCGGACGCACCGGGGTGGTGACTCCCATTGCGCTGATGCGCCCCGTCAACATCGGCGGAGTCACTGTCAGTCGAGCCAACCTGCACAACGTCGACGACATCGAACGCAAGGACATTCGCGAGGGCGATGAGGTGCGCGTCGAGCGCGCCGGGGACGTCATTCCCCAGGTGGTCGAAGTCATCGAGACGGCGGCGCACAGAGGGGCGCCTTTCGCCATGCCGACCGTGTGCCCCAGTTGCGGCACCGCGTTGGCTCGCCGCGGGCCCTACACCGTGTGCCCGAACAGCTTCGGGTGCCCTGCACAACTGGTGGGACGCCTGACGCACTTCGGGAGCCGCGGCGGCCTCGACATAGAAGGCCTTGGCGAACGCACGGTCAGGCAGCTGGTCGAGACCGGCTTGATCAGCGAGCCTGCCGATCTGTTCGACCTCACTCAGGAGCAGGTCGCTGGGCTCGAAGGCTTCGCAGAGAAGTCGGCAGCCAAACTGGTGGCTGCCATCGCCGCCTCGTCGCAACCGGAACTGCCGCGGCTGCTGTTCGCACTCGGGGTGCCGGAGGTCGGCAGTGCGGTCGCCAGGAGCCTCGCTGCGCACTTCGGCGACATCGAGAGTGTTCGGGCCGCCAGCGTCGACGAGCTGATGCAGGTTGAGGGCATCGGCAGGGTGATGGCCGAACAGATCAGCGGCTTCTTCGCCGAACCGGCCAACGCCGCCGCCTTCGATCGGCTCCTCGCTGGTCGACTGCGTCCCCTGAGTGCCGAGCGGCAGGAACCGGGGGCGGGGGCCGCCGCGCCCTTCGAGGGCATGACGTTCGTGTTCACCGGGTCGCTCGAGACCATGAGCAGGGGAGAGGCCGAGGAGCAAGTGAGGGGACTCGGCGGGAAGGCGTCAGGTTCCGTGAGTCGACAGACGAGTTACCTCGTCGCGGGACCAGGGGCGGGATCGAAGCTGACGAGAGCCGAGGAGCTGGGCGTCGAGGTCCTGAGCGAGGAGGAGTACCTCGCGCTGGTCGCGCAGCGGGCGGAGGCGTCGTGACGAACGCCGAACTGGCGCGCCACCTGCTCTTGCTGGCCGACTTGTCCGAGCTTGACGGCGCGAACCCGTTCAGCGTGCGGGCCTACCGCAACGCCGCCGGCACCGTCAGCGCTCTCGATGATCAGGTTTCTGTGCTGCTGGCGGCAGGCCACGATCTGACGGCCATCAAGGGCATCGGCAAGGAGATCGCCAGGAAGCTCGAGGTACTAGTCGAGACCGGGACATTGCCCCAGCTGGCGGCGTTGCGCGAGAGGGTTCCTGAGGGCCTCCTCGAGCTCACGCAGATCAAGGGCGTGGGAGCGAAGCAGGCGCGGGCCCTGTGGGAGGGGCTCGCCGTGGCTACGGTCGATGACCTCGAGACGGCAGCGATCGCGGGTCGGGTCGCGGGACTGGCCGGGTTCGGAGAGAAGACCGAGCAGCGGATCCTGAAGGGGATCGAGAGCTTCAGGCGCAACGTGGGGCGGCTGCGATTGTCGGAGGTCGATGGCGTCCTTCAGCCGCTGCTGGCGCGGCTCCGGGCGGCCCCGTCGGTAGCGCGGCTGGAGGTCGCCGGCTCCTACCGCAGGCGGCGTGAGAGCGTCGGTGACATCGACCTGATCGCGGCAACGCTCGACGGCGCGCCGGTGTCAGAGGCACTGACCAGTTGGCCGGACGTGCGGGAGGTGCTGGGCAGCGGCGAGACCAAGACGTCGGTGGTGCTCGGCAACGGGCTGCAGGTCGACTTGCGCGTCGTCGCTCCGGAGAGCTTCGGTGCTGCGCTGCTCTACTTCACGGGTTCCAAGGAGCACGGAGTCGCCCTGCGTCAGCGAGCACTGGAGAGAGGCTGGCACCTCAACGAGTACGGTCTCTTCGAGGGTGGTGCGCCGGGCCGTGAGAGGGCGGGCGGCAGGCGCTTGGGCGGTGCCAGCGAGGAGGAGATCTACGGCCTGCTCGACTTGGCATTCATCCCTCCCGAGCTGCGCGAGGGACGAGGTGAGATCGAAGCAGCGGCGGCGCGCAATCTCCCGTCGCTGATCGAACTCGCGGACATCCGGGGTGACCTTCACATGCACAGCACCTGGTCGGATGGACGCGACTCGATCCGCGACATGGTGCTGGCTGCCCGAGCCAGGGGTTACGAGTACGTCGCGATCACCGACCACAGCGCCAGCCAAGCGTTCCTGGGAGGGCTCGACGCGGCCAAGCTCGAGCGGCAACAGCTTGAGATCGACGCAGTGACGGCCGAGGTCGAGGGCATCACCGTGCTCAGGGGTTTAGAGGTGGACATTCTGAAGGATGGCTCGCTCGATCTGCCGGAGGAGTGGTTGGAGCGCCTCGACCTGGTCATCGTCAGCGTACATGCGCATCAGGACCTCAGCCGTGAGGAGCAGACGGCGAGGATCATCCGCGCGGTCTCGCACCCACAAGTGAACGTGCTCGCCCATCCGACGGCCCGGTTGATCGGTGCGCGGGATCCGATCGATGTCGATCTCGAGGCGGTGCTGCTGGCGTGCGTCGCCAACCGAGTGTGCGTCGAGCTCAACGCCGCCGGGAAGCGCCTCGATCTGAGCGTCGAGAACCTCGAGATCGCAAGGCGGGCCGGGGCGGTGATAGCCATCGGAACCGACGCTCATTCGGTCCGCGGGCTCGCCGCCATGGAGTTGGGGGTCTCGCAGGCGCGGCGTGCCTGGATCGAGCCTTCCGAGGTGCTCAATACGCTGCCGTTGGCATCGCTGAAGAGAGCCCTCGCGAAGACCTGACGGCCGTCTGGGGTACGGCCTCTCGAGGCGCTGCTTGCGCAGTAGCGCACGCAATATCGCTATGGCGGGGGTTCGAGGAAGCTAGCGGACGTCCGTGGTGGGCGAGTACCCGAGCGGCACGCGGGCGGAGTAGCGGAGCTTGGCGTCGTAGCCGAAGTAGGGGAGGGGCCGGCGGCGGCCGCCGTAGGCGTTGGCGCTCAACCACTCGAGTTCGGCCTCGTGGTCGTCGGCCGTCAGATCGCGCCACCACACCTTGCCTTCTGCGTTCCAACGGTAGCCACGTCGGCGCAGGGCCTCCTTGCTGTCGAACGAAGAGCCCACCGCCCAGAGCCGCACGGTGCGCTTCTGGGCGCAGGACCGAAGCTTGGCCATGGCGGTCTGTCCGCTCTTTGGCAACTCGAGCGCAAGCAGTCGCACACCCGCCAGGCAGTCGATGGTGGCCCTGTGTCCCTCGAAGAAGAACCCGTGCTGGTAGGCCAGCCACTCCAGCTTGCTGCTGGCGAAGCCCTCCGAGCGCCAGTCGACATCGCTGATCGAACAGGCCCAGTACGCGTTCTCGAAGTCAGGCAGGCGCCGCTCGACGAATGGCCTGTCGAAGGACGCGTTGTGCGCGATCACGAGGTTCGCGCGCTGCAAGGCGGAACCGACCCTGTCTTCGTCGATCCTCTTGCCCGCCACATCCGCGTCCGTGATGCCCGTGAGACGTGTGATCTCTGGGGGGATCGGCCGGCCAGGATCCTCGTACTCGTCGATCTCATCGAGGACGGCATGGATTCTGCCGGCGGCGTCGTACTCGAACTCGAGACACCCGAGCTGGATGATCTGATCTGCGCTGTCGATGCCTGTGGTCTCGACGTCCAGGTAGAGCCCGGTGAACAGCGGAGGCGTGGGCTCGATGCCGGGCGCGAAGGTCGTGGGCTTGTCCAACCTCTCCAGGACCCGGTAGCGCCCACTGCTCTCGAGTAGCCTGCGAGCCTCCTCCAAGTTTCCTTCTTCGAGGAGCGCAGTTTCACCCTCACCGGACGTTGCCTGCGGCATTCCAGACGCTACCACTTGCTCGTGTCAGGACCGGTTTGGGGCCGGCCGGCGGGGCAACGTGCCAGGTGGCCGGACGGGCTGTTAGCATCTGGTGAACGCGAGGTTCCCCCCGCTTGCGACGCTGCCTCACCCTCTTGACCGCGCTGAGCCTGTGGCTTCCGGGCGCACACGCGAAGGACCGGCTACTTGCCACTCCTTATGGAGTCGTAGCCAACGACCTTCTGACTGCGTTTGGCGCGGAGGTCGCCGAATGCGTTGGGGCGATCGCGTCGTTCGACGTCTGCTTCACTGTGACGCTCGCGGGTCCCTCCTATCTCGCCACGCAACTCGAGGAGGTCATTGACGACTACCGGTCGGCCGGCCTCTCAACCGATGGTTGGCGCGCGGCGAACGGTGTCTGGTCCGTGACCCTGCGGTTCGAAACCGGGAACTACGGGGAACTCCAGGTCTACCTCTCGGAAGGCGGCAACGCCTTGGTGCGCGGCGTGCTGGTATTCGTCGGTCCGTGAGCGGTCCGGAGCAACGACGCATATAGTGATGCAACGCCACAATGTGGCCGGCCGTCCCAGAAGATCGCGCTGCTAACGAGCTGACTTGACCCACCCGCGGCTCAGATGTGACATTGTGTAGCAATGCAAGGCAGACCGGGATGTATAGCCCTTTGCTCGAGGGTTGGGTGGTGTTTGAAGTGAACGAGTTCGTCCTCGACTTGACCTCAGTCTGCGTCCGCACGGGCGCTCTGCAACTGCCTGCCAAGATCGTCGGCTACTTCGAAGAAGGACCTGTCAAGGCTCTCGCCGGTGGGGGAGAGGTGGAACTGGCTTTCAGTAGACCGCGAACCCTTGCGGGGCTGAAGCAGTTCTTCGAGACGCAGGGTCTGCGAGCCAATGACCGATTGCGGATGTCGTTCGAAGGCTCCAGCAACGGCGTTCCGAGCCTCAAGCTCGTCGCCGAACGCCGCGAGCGCCCCAAGTCGAACGAAGCCAGCCACCCCCAGGCAGCGGGTCGCGCTGAGGCCAGGAGGCCAGCGGGTGCCGCGCCCGTGACGGTCACGTACGAGGAATCCTCACCGGTGGTCAGGGCCGTGCGCAAGGTGCGCATCGCTGCGCAGCCCTCCGAACGGACCGACGAAGCGGAGATGCAGCCGGACGCGCAGCGACAGGCCAGAGGTTCGACCAACGCGTGGGCGCCGCTCGACAGCGTCTCGCGAGAGTCAGTCAAGCCGGGCGCCACGGAAGCCGACCGGCTCACGAACGTGCGAGTCGTCCACCGCGGACGAGGCAGCACTAACCACGCCGTAACCACCGAGGATGTCGTGGTGTCGGCCGACACTGCTGCCCCGGAGGCGATCGCAGCGCCGCGCGATGGCGGCGGCCGGCCCAGCCTGCCGGTCGAGGTTCGCGGGAGCTCCGCTGCCGTAGTCGCCGATCAGGCGGCGGCGCGCCGCACCCCAAGCCCCCTTCTGGCGCGCTTCGGTGTCCGCTTCTGGTCCGATCGCGGTGCAGCGCGACCGGTTGGCCAGGGTGCACCTGAGCAGATCACCGAGGAGGACTTCATTCCGCGCGAAGCGGTTTCCGAGCAGCCAGCCTTGGTTTTGGCGGCTGAGGAGTCGGTCTCGCCACAAGAGCTGCCGGCCGCATCGGCCAAGGCCGCTCAACTCCCGGTCAATCCGTCGGCGCCCGTCGAAAGTCCTGTCGCTGAAGCTGTGTCTGTGGGTTCTGCGGCTGCGTCGCACCACGAGCATCAGGCGTTCGAAGCGTTCCTGCAGGACCCTCAGGAGCGGCCAGCGGATGTGCGGCCCTCGGCGCTGTGGCGGAAAGCCGCGCGCGGCAACACTCCAGCTCGCCCTGTGCAGCGCGAGGTCACCCCGCTGACGGTTCCGGCGGAAGACGTTCCGACGCGTGCGACCACGGGCGACCGGAGTGCCACGAGACCAGCTGACCCGGTCAGCGAGGCGCTCGCCCGCGGCGAAGTCAGGGTCGCTCCGCTGCGGTCCGCGGACGCCGGCGAGCAGACGGAGACCATCAGCGTGTCCTCGGATCAGCCACTGCGTGTCGACGACGTGCTGCCTCAGATCAACAAGTATCTGTTGCGGCCCCAGACTCCGGCGATAGTGCAGACGGTGACGCTCGCGAACGAACTCGGCCTGGAGCTGGCGTTGGCCGAGAGGGCGATGGAGCGGCTGTCAGAGGACCGCGACCGCTTCAACCAGATCAGGCCCGGCGCCTACATGATCAGACGCGCCGCCGGGCCGTGACGCCCATCTAAGGTGGTCGTACCGGGCTGAGATAGGTCTCGAGATAGACGGCCATCGCTCCTTCGGCGGCCGCGGCGTCCCCGACGGCGATCGCGGAGACGACGGCACGCCGCAGGTCGACGTGCAGGCGCTCTCTGCCGACGGAGCGCTCGGGCACAGCAACGACCATCGACTCTGCGACGCCTTCGCGAAGCCAAGCCAGCAGCTCCGGGGCCGCCGCGTTGCCGGTGGCTGCGGCGAGCTCCTCATGGAACTCCTCGGCGGTGCGGGAGGCAGCACGGTCCAGTGCCTCATGTAGATCTGGCGTGGCCCGCCTGGCGGCCAGACCAGCCAGCGGAGCCAAGACGAGGTGACAGATCTCGAGCCAATCCCTGGGGGGCGGCGCCCGATGGGCGGCGGGAGCGCCTCGCAGGTCGGCAGCTCGCGGGGGCGACAAGACGACTGTCCCTGTGCCATGCCTGATCTCCAGCCTGCCTTTGACGGCGAGTTCGGCGATGGCGCTCCTCAGCGTGGTGCGAGAGACTCCGAAGTGCTTGGACAGGGTCCTCTCTGACGGAAGCAAGGAGCCTGGTTCCACCAGCGACAAGTAGTTCTCGAGGGCTGCGAGTGCCTGCTCCAGCGCGGCTCCGCGCGTGCGAGCGGAAGCGCTCGCCACCTTAAGCGTCTCCCGGGTATACCAGTGGTCGAACCACGGGCTCAGCGTAGGGGTCGTCTTGGCGAGAAGTCAAGCGCGGGCCAGCCTCGACGATCTCACCGGTCGGCAGACTCAGCGTGCACAGCCGGCGCCGTGAATATGCGTCTTGTGATGGTTTGGGCGCAAGCGGTTGGCCGAGAGCTGGCAGCACGTATATGGTATGGGTGCATATGCAATAAGATAAGGTGTCTTATCAAATGCAATTGCAGAGCCTCGATGACAAGTGCTCGAGCTCCTCAGCGCAGAGTCCTTGACTGTAGTGGTGTCGCCCCGGCGGCTAGAGGTCCTCGTCCTCGTCGTCGTCGTCGCTTAGTTCGTCTCCGAACTCATCATCGAGGTCTTCGTCGTCGTCCCAGTCCTCGTCGTCATCCTCGTCTTCGTCGAGGAAGTCGCCCAACTCCCCAGGTCCGTCGGCGGTAGCGTCGACGACCTGCTGCCCGAGGCGGCTCAACACGTACTCCTCGGCGTGAACCTCGCAGCCAAGCTCATCGTCGTACCAACTGGTGGCATCGAGAACCGGGCCGTCATCGCTGCGTTCGAGGAATCCCATCGCGATGAGGCGTTCGACGGTATCCATCGGGATCTCAGCGGCCTCGGCGATAGCCTCGTCGGCCTCGTCGTAGGCGACCGAGAGAATCGCATTCGCGCTTGGGTCCAGGTCGTCGCTCTGCGGCGTCTCGATCACTAGGCTGTGGCCCTCGTAGATCGTCCAAAGAGCGTCCAACTCGAGTTCACTCAGTTCCGCTGCTGGGTCGGTCGGCATATCTCCTCCAGAAGCGCTCTCGGGCGCGTGAGCCGCCTGGCCGGAACGGCCTGCTCCCCCAGCCTACAGGTTGTTGGCCGGTGAGCTTTGACAAGCGCTGCAGATGCCGAGCAGCAGGAGTTCGTGGCCGGTCACCTTGAGTCCGCCGGGAAGCGTCGTACCTTCCAACCCCGGCACCGGGCAGTCGTCTCGCAGCTCGAAGACCGTCAGGCACTCCCTGCAACGAAAGTGATGATGGTGCTGCCGCCCAGCAGGTTCAAAGCGGACGGGGTCCTGGGGCAGGTGAACCGAAACGATCTCGCCCTTGGACTCGAGCGATCCGAGGTTGCGGTAGACGGTCGCCAAGCCTATCCCCTTCAGCGAGGCGCGCGCACGGTCGAACACCTCATGCGCCGTGAGAGGGCCAGGAGCCTCGTTCAGGACGGCGAGAACGGTTCGCTGCTGGTTCGTCGTTCGGGACACCCCTAACTCTAGCAGGTGAGAATGGGTTCTCAAGCAGCGGCGGACGGTGGTGAGGGTACGCCGTCCAACAACATTTGATAATGCGAGCCCCGTCACTTCCGGCGCCTTTGCCGGCAGTTAGGCTCCAGGAGTGAAGTCTCGTCCAGACGCGGAAATCCTTGGGCAGGAGACGTCTCAGGCGACGTCCCAGGCGTCGTCGGGGGTGCCGGAACTGGAGCCAGGCCTTGAGCCGGCTGCCGTCAGCTCCCTCGAGCTATCGATGGCTACGCGCCTGCAGCGCGTCGAACGGCTGCGCCGCCTGTCCGATCAGCAGCTTCGCCGCTACGCGGTCACGGCGGCTGCCGAGCGCGACGTCGAAAGCCTTTGGGAGCTGATGGAAGCCTATCTCACGCTCAACGGCACACGCGGAGTCGACACCAGCAGGCACACGCTACGAGCCTATCGGCGCGGACTCGAAGCGCTACTGGTGGCTTGGTCCGGCGAGAACCTGCTGCGGCCCGGACGTGACGCCGGTAGCGACTACGTCCAGCGGATGCTCGCGGGTGAAGTTGGCATCGAGACCAAGCCTTCGGGGCGGGGCCGTCGAGCCAAGAGGGGTCCTCTGGCCCGCGCCACGGTGTCGCTCCGGGTAGCTGCCGCTAGAGTCCTGTACGACGCCCTCGCTTGGGCAGGCGCCACCGAAGCGGATCCATTCCGGGCCGTCAAGCTAGGCAAGCCGCGCGCGTCCCTCGCCGACAACCCCGGCGCCCGAATCTACAGCGAGACCGAACTGAGCCGGCTCCTCGACGCCACCAGGGACCAGCAAGAGCGCGTGATCTTGCTCCTGGGATCGCACGCGGGGCTGCGGGTGAGCGAGATGCTGGCGCTCACCTGGGGTGATGTCGACCACCGGTCCGGCGAGCTCTTGGTGGCGCGAGGCAAAGGCGGCAAGGCAGCAACGGTGGTAATGAGCGTCAAGCTCTCGTCGGCGCTGTTGACGTACCGGCGCGCACAGGAGGCGCGCGGGATCAGAGGCGAGGCGGTGCTGGAGCTACGCAGTCAGTTCGGTGTCTACAACCGGCTCCGCAAAGTGTGCGTACGTGCCGAGGTCACTTTCAAGGGCGTGCACGCCCTCAGGCACAGTGCCGGAACGCGCCTGTACCAGCGCACGGGAGACCTCGGCCTGGTGCAGGACCACCTACGTCACGCCACGCTCGACATGGCGCGTCGTTACGCAAGATCCGACCGACGGAAGCTGGCCGCTAGCGTGACCGACTGGGACTAGCTCCCCGGCCGACGCTGGCAGCCGGTGGCCGCAGCTAGGCTGGTACCGAAGCCATCGCCTTCCGCAAGACCTCGGCGAGGCCCCTGACCCCCGCTCGGATGACCGCAGGCGGCGCATGCGTGAAGTTGAGTCGCAGGGTGTTTTGCCCACCCCCGGTGACATGGAACGGAGCCCCCGGCACGAAGGCCACGCGCTGCTGCTCGACGCAAGTCGGCAGCAGGCTGGCAGCGTCGAGGCCCACAGGAAGTGTGACCCAAACGAACATCCCGCCAGTCGGTCGCGTCCAGGAGACCCCTTCGGGGAACTCCTCACCGATCGCCTGCAGCATCGCGTCACGGCGCTCGGCGTACACCTCCCGCAGGCGCTCGAGGTGGTCATCGAGGATGCCGGCGCTGACGGCCTCGTAGGCGACGTACTGAGCGAGACTCGAGGTGTGCAGGTCGGCGGACTGCTTCAGCTGGATGAGACGCGCCAGCACCGCCGGCTGTCCGATCAGCCACCCGACCCTCAGACCCGGCGCGAGCGTCTTCGAGAACGTGCCCAGTGCCACGGTCAGCTCGGGAGCGAGAGACCGCAGACTCGGTCCCGGTGCCGCTCCGTCGTAGAACAGGGCGCCGTACGGGTCGTCCTCGACCAACGGGACGCCGCTGGCCCGCACTGCTTCGGCAGCCCGAAGGCGTCGCGCACTGCCCATCGTTCGGCCGGTCGGGTTCTGGAAGGTCGGGAGCAGGTAGGCGAGCTTGGTGTGCGGAGTCAGCTCTCTCTGGAGATCCTCGTCCAGGGCGCCGTCGTCGTCCATGGCCACGGAGGCGTAGCGAGGCTGGTAAAGGGTGAACGCCTGCAATGCTCCCAGGTAGCTTGGCGCCTCGACCACGACTCGATCGCCCTCATCGATGAGCAGCTTGCCGATCAGGTCGAGCGACTGCTGTGACCCGGTAGTGATCATCACCATGTCCGGCGTCACAGGCGCCGGCTCGCCCAAGCCGGCAGCTCGCCATGCGGCAGCGTCGGCACGACTCACTTCCGCAGCGATCCAAGACCGGAGTTCGGGCATGCCATCGGTGGGACCGTACTGCAGTGACCTGGTAGGTTCGCGGCTGAGAGCGCGCTCAGCAGCCGCAGCCAGCTCGGCTACTGGGAACAAGTCAGGCGCCGGAAGCCCGCCGGCGAACGAGGTGATGTCAGGGCGAGTCGCGACCTTCAGGATCTCCCTGATGGCCGAGGAAGTGAGTGTCCTCGTGCGGCCGGCCAGCCGGCTTGAGAATGCGTCGTACATGGTCCCTCCAGGTTGACACCTGCGACAACGGTGGACAGTCGATGCTTGGGTCGAGCCCGACGAACCCGCAGCGAGGCGCCTCTCCTCTAGAGTCTACTCCTGCTGCTGGCATCCGAGGACCCGGCTTGCGGTAAGACCGAACGGTATGTACGATTACTTCATGAGCGAGCAACAGGGTCCCGGCGCGGCCGACAGGCTGCTGGACGCAGCCGCGAGATTGTTCTACACGCGCGGCGTTTCCAACGTGGGCATCAACGAGATCATCGCACGGGCCGGCGTGGCGCGAATGACCCTCTATCACCACTTCCCCTCCAAGGACGCCCTCGTCAAGGCGGTCCTCGAGCGGCGACGCAACGAGCGCGGCGAATGGCTGGAGCGCGCCTCTGCACGTTCGGAAGACCCTCTCGGCCAGCTACTTGCAGTGTTCGAGATGATGGTCGAGTGGTCGGAGACGCCGGACTTCCGAGGCTGCCCATTGGTTGCAGCGACAGTGGAGCTTGGCGGGCAACTCAATGCCGCACGCCCTTACGCGCAGGCGCATCACGAGACCACCAGGGAGTACTTCGCCGAACGGGCTCGTCAGGCAGGCCTCGATCGCCCCGAGCAACTCGCCGAAGAGCTGCTGGTCCTCATCGAAGGAGCCTCGATCGCAAGTCTCGTCAGGGGCGGATCGCAGCCCGCACAAGCAGCCCTCGAAGCGGCTCGCCGGCTGATCGCGATCGATTGAACTCCCACGCGGATCTCGATGGAAGACATGGGAGGGCCGGAGCCGCAACACCGAGAAGACGGCTCCGGCCGACTCAGAACGGGGCGAATCATGCTCCTCGCTCGTCGGAAGTGGACGCTCGAGCAGGAGCATGGCGCGCGAACGCTCAATCGTCCAGCTCCCTCGCGAGGAGGTCGTCCCGTACCGCCTCAAGGCTAGTGCTCGGCGAGGGTGGTGCTTAGGGCGCTTTGTCCCCCGCGCACCGAAGGATGACTGCCGGGCGGGCGAGGGCGGGGGCGGCGCCGTCGAGTTGTTTGACGAGTGGCGGACTGCTGAGTTCAGCCAGCGGCGACCAGCGACTTCTCGGCGACCACCTGTGTATCGATGGTCAAGCGCACTTCCTCGCCGACCAGCAGAGATCCCGCCTCAAGGACTTGGTTCCAGGTCAAGCCCCACTGGCTGCGGTCGATCTTCCCCGTCGTATGCGCCGCCAGCCGCTGGTTACCCCATGGGTCGGTGGTGAAGTCGCTGACCTCGGTCACCAGTGAGGCGGGGTGAGTCTGGCCGCGGACCGTCAGCTGCCCTTCCACTCGATAGCGCCGGTCGCCGAGCGGGACTACGCCGGTGGATACGAAGGACACCTTCGGATGGACGTCGGCATCGAAGAAGTCGGGTGACCGCAGGTGAGCGTCGCGATCAGGTGCGCCGGTCCGGATGCTGGCCACCGCGATTTCCGCACGCACCGACGATGGGACGCCGTTGTCATTGGTCGTGACGACGACATCGAAGTCGTCGAAAAGGCCGCGGACCGTTGCGAAGCCCAGGTGGCGTACGGCGAATTCAACACTGCTGTGGTCCTTGTCGAGGTTCCAGTTCATCGGTGACTCCTTGGAGTGGGTAGTTCGAAGGCGCTACGGCCCCGATGCGGTACACCATATTCTCAAGCACACCAAAGTGTCAAGCACTTGAAGTTCTCTTCGATGTGCTAGTGTTGGCGCGTGGCTTCACGAACCCACGAAACCGAGGCCCCGTGCCCGGTGCACCAGTCGATCGAGCTTCTTCAGGAGAAGTGGGTACTGCACATCATCCGTGCCCTGCTCGCCGGACCAAGCGGCTTCAACGCCCTGAGTCGCGCGGTAGGTGGCGTCAACACCACGACGCTGACTCAGCGCCTGGACCATCTCGAGCGGCTGGGCATCGTCACGAAGACGATCGAGTCGACCATGCCACCGAAGACTCGCTATGAGCTGAGCACAGCAGGGTGTGAGCTCCAAGGCGTCATCGACTCGATCGATGCGTGGGCTCGCAAGAACATGAAGAGCGGTCTCGGCAACGAGAGCCTGGCCTAGAGAAAAGAACTGCGGCTGCCACTAGAGAGCGTGACAGCCGCAGCCACAAAGAATTGCGAGGGGCTTACTTCTCGACGCGCTCCTTGAGACCCTTGCCCACCTTGAAGGCGGCGTACTTGCGTGCGGGAATCGTGATCGTCTCGCCAGTACCGGGGTTCACACCCTTGCGGGCAGCCCGACTACGCGTTTCGAAGGTGCCGAAGCCAGTGATCTGAACCTTGCGGCCGGCGTCGAGCTCGACCGCGATGATGCCTTCTCTTGGCTCGGTCGAGAACAAGGTGTTGACGACCTTGGCTGCAAGAGCGGTGCTGATCTCGGTCTTCTGGGCAAGCTTCTCGATGAGCTCGGTTTTGTTCATGCTTTGGTTCTACCACGCTCGGACTGCGTTTTCCTAGGTGCAACCCCGGCCAGGGCGACCCTTCTGCACCGAAGAACCGAGAGGAGGGTGACGGCCCGCACACGATGGGAGTGTCCTCTGGTGGGATCGCTGCGGGAGGATTTGCGGCACCCCCCCTCTCCCCGCCAATGCTATGCAGCCCCGACCGCCAACGACGAGAACTTTCTCCGGTCGCAATGCCAAGCGGCTGGCACGGAGCCCTGCGGTGCGACAGCTGACGCCTACAGGACGTCGTAGACGTATCTGTCGGCTGCCTCTTCGAGAGCCCCAGGCACCAGGACATAGTCACCGCGGCCGCCGTCGAGCACGCCCGCCTCGCGAAGCTCGCCGAGCACTCGGGTAGCCGTCACCCTCGCACAACCTGCCATCAGCGCCACGTCGTCGTGGGTCAGGCTGAACGGCAGGTGACGCCATTCGTCTACCGGCCCCTCCGTGGACTCTCCGAGACGTTGGGCGATTCGCGCCAGCATCCTGCAGATCCTGGCGCCCATGGGCAGTCCCAAGTCGTCTGCCAGCTCTCTGCTGCGCACTATCTGCCGGTTGAGGGCCGAAGCCAGAGCAGAGCGCCCCTGACGGCTCAACAAGGTCGCCTCGATGTCTATCGGCTCAACCTCTGCCACGTCGGCTGCGACCACAGTGTCGACATGCACGCCGCCGTCGATGGTGCCCGTTCCGAGCACATCGCCGGGTCCCGCCAGGTCTGCAAGTCTTCGACGCTGTGACAGCGTCCGCACACTGACGCGGAGCACCCCGGACCTGACGAGGTAGAGCTGCGATGCCTCCTCGCCCTCGCGGTAAAGGGTGTCTCCTCGCGCCAACTGCATGTGAGGCAGCGTCCTGATCATCGCCTATCACCAACTAGGCTAACAGAAGCACACAGCTTTTCCAAGTAGGAACTTGTGAAAGTCGGGCAAGGGTGGTTTACGGTCGAGACAAGTGCGATCGATTGATGGTCAGATCGCGCCTTGGATGTACCCCTGGAGCTGCTCGATGAGGAACTCCTGCTCGGCCATCACGGCCTTCACCACGTCACCTATGGAGACGAGCCCGATCTGGGCACCGTTCTCCATGACAGGCAGATGCCTCACGCGGCGATCGGTCATCAAGCGCATGCAGTCGGCAAGCGAAGCGTCGGCGCCGACCGTCACGAGATCGGACGTCATGATCTCACGCACGGCCAACTGCCTGGAAGCACGGCCGAGCAAGACGACCTTACGCGCGTAGTCTCGTTCCGTGAAGACACCGACGACCGCCGAACCGTCCATCACTACGAGAGATCCGATGTTCTTGTCCGCCATCAGTTGCAGGGCTTCCAGCACACTGGCGTCGGGATGGATCGTCCACACGCTGTAGCCCTTGTCTTGCAGCAGTTGCCTGACGGTACGCCGAACTTGCATAGCGCCACCTCCTTCGCCGACTCGGCTCATATTAGGACCTCGGTGGCGGCGGTCGCAGGAGGTGACTCGCCAGCAGCTAGACTGCTTGCGGTGGAGCAAGGCGATCGCCTGCCGGTCTATACGGAGCCTGGCCAAGTCCCTCGTGATCTTCGCACCGAGCCCGAACTTCGTGCCGGTGGCTTCGTGCTCCTTGGTGAGCCGGTGGCGTGGCTGCGGCACCTGCAACCGCAGAGTGTGGCCCCCGAGGGGCCGGCTGCGGTCGCCCTCTACAGCACGTCTGAAGCACGCAAGCTGCGCGGCGACGATTGGGCCAGGCTCCCGCGTCGGAGTACACCAGCCGCTGTGCCAGTTGAGGAGCGCCGGGGACGAACGTCGTTGCGCTCGTCACCAGACGAGAAGCCAAAGGGTCGCGCGTTCGGCGTGGTCGTTCGTCCCGCCACCGCGCGCAGAACCACGCTGCTTGACGCCCCGCGGCGCTGGCTCATCGAGTTGTTCCGCGAGGGCTTCGTGGTCGTCGACACCGAGACCACCGGTCTCGGAGCTCATGACGAGGTCGTCGAGGTCGCTGCGGTAGCGTCCGACGGAACGCTGCTCATGGAGACGCTCGTCAGACCGAGGCGGGCAGTGATGCATCCTGCTGCCAGCCGCGTCAATCGCCTGAGCGCGGCAGACCTGCGCGACGCCCCCCGGTGGCCGGAAGTGAGCGCGCGCTTGCACGAGTGCATCGACGGACGCAGGGTGCTCGCCTGGAACGCCGCCTTCGACGAGCGACTGGTACTTCAGTCGTCGCGGGCGTGGGGGGCGCCTCACGACTTGCCGCCGTTCGAATGCGCCATGCACGCGTACGCCCACTGCCGAGGAGTCGGGCGCGGGGCTGTCGGACTACAGAGAGCCGCTGTGATCGAAGGCGTGGCTCGTGCCGCCCAGGCGCACCGAGGAGCCGAGGACGCCAGGTTGGTGATCGCGGTACTCGAGCATCTGCGCGACGTCTCTGCTGGTCGAGCGTGAGACGCGCTAGCTTCCCCACCGGGGGTCGACAGCGCGAGAGCGTGCCAGCAACACGTCGTCGGTGAGATCGAGCCTCAGCGGAGTGACCGAGACGAGCCTCTGCTCGATCGCCCACCTGTCGGTGCCCTCCTCCACCGGTTCGCGAGGCTCTTCCGCGAACCAGTAGTGGAGGCGACCCATCGGATCCTCACCCGGGAGTACGTAGCCTTCGTAGTGCCTCACTGACTGCCTCGTCCACATCATCCCGATCGGTTCGTCCGGGAAGTTCACGTTGAGCAGAAGGCCATCGGTCATGACGATCGCATGATCGATCACGCGGCGCAGGAACGGTCCCAGGACGTCGTAGTCAGTTGGGCTGTCGCTATAGGGGGCGCTGAACGCGACCGCTCGGATACCAAGGAATGCCGCTTGCTTCGCAGCGGCCACGGTTCCGGAGTGCCAGATGTTGTGACCTAGGTTGTGGCCGAGGTTGATGCCAGTCAGCACCAGGTCGACGGCATCCCAATGGTGCGTTCCCAAAGCGACGCAGTCCGCGGGGGTCCCGTCCACGCGATAGGCCTCGAAGGTGTCGATGGGCGTCCTGCGATAGTGTAGCGGCCGCCGCACGGTGATCGCATGGCTCATCGCCGATTGCTCTACGTCAGGGGCGACGATGCGAACGTCACCGAAGTCGGCCGCCACGCGCGCAAGCGCAAGTATCCCGGGGCTGAAGATGCCGTCGTCATTGCTCACTAGGATTCTCATCTAGGGCTCCGGCTCTCGCCCGAAGAACGCCCCGGGCGTGGACCACTCTCTCGAGATGGTGCGCCGCAGGCCACCGTCAGGCATCAAGGACCAGACATCATAGCCCCACGTCGGCACCACCACCGCAGCACCGCGGACCGCCAGATGAGATGGGATGTCCATTTGCCGCATCGCTTCTCATCTGACGGTGAGACAATCGTGAAATGCGGCGGAACTCGGCCTGGTCACCCGCCCGTCACGACCAAGCCAACACACCAGTCAACCGGCGACACCGAACGGTTTCCGACCGAACTGTCAGAGCCAACCCGCAACGACGGTACCTGCTGGGAATAGCGCTGGGCATCGTAGCTCCTGCGGTGGGGCTGGCTTGGCTGCTCGCGAGTTTCGTGATGCTGCGCATCTCCAGCAGCATCGTTCACGCCGGCAGCAGCGAGGTAACTTCTCACGTAGCTGGCCTCCTGCAACAGACCGGGCTCGCAAGCGACACGAACGGCAGCAAGATCGTCATCACCGAACCGGCTCACGGCGCTGCCGATGCCTGGGCCCACTTCGGCGCGCTCACCGAGCGCAACCCCAACACGGTGGCTGTTCGTGCCTATGACCAGCACGGGCGCATCGCCTACGCGACCAATCCCGACCTCGTCGGCATGGAGCCTACGCAGGACGCCAAGCTCGCCGAGGCTCTGGCCGGCAAGCGTTCGACGCGCTTCTCGGCTTCGCTGTTGGGAACGCCCAGTCGCAGCTACTCGACGCTGATTCCACTGAGCACGGTCGCCGGGCAACCTGCCGGCGCCATCGAGGTGGTTCAGGACCTGGGTGCACTGAGAGGCGAACTGAACGTCGCGCGCTGGATAGTCACGGTCGGCGTGCTCGGAATCACGTTGGCGTTCCTCGCTCTCATAGTGCCGTTGGTGCGCAGACTGGCCAACCGATCGTTCGTCGACCCGCTGACACAACTCCCCAACAACTTCTTCCTGGAGGCCGCCGCCAAACAGGTGTTCGATCATCACGGGCGCACCGGTCGCTCGGTCGCCATCGTCCTCCTCGACATCGATCGCTTCAAGGCGGTCAACGACACGCTGGGAAGGCACCAAGGTGACCGGATGCTCCAGGACCTCGCCAGGCGCCTGAAGGGTCAGATGAGGCTCGGAGACTACATCGCTCGGCTCGGAGGCGACGAGTTTGCCATGGTATTGCCGGGCGCGACCGAAGCCACGGCCCATGCCGCCGTCGAGCGGATCGCGGACGCCATCAAGAGACCCTTTCGCGCTGGCGGTCGAGGCGTTCGACTCGAGGCCAGCATCGGAGTCTCGCTGTTCCCACGCGACGGGGTCGATCTGCATACGCTTCTCCAGAAGGCCGAGAAAGCCATGTACCGAGCCAAGACACTGCGCCTTCCGATGCGGTTCTACCGTCAGGGCAGCGACTCGCAGACGTATCACAGCATCTACCTCGAGAACGAGCTGGCCGAAGCTATCAAGGAGGGCGGTCTCGAGCAGCACTACCAGCCAATCTGCCGCCTCACCACCGGCGAAGTCGTGGCGGTCGAGGCATTGGCGCGCTGGAACCACTCCCGGCGAGGCCGCGTACCGACGACCGAGTTCATATGCCTGGCGGAGGCGACCGGTCTTGCAAGGCGACTGGACGAGTGGGCCCTGGCAGTCGCGGTGCGAGAGCTGGCACGCTGGAGCGAAGCCGGTTCGGACATCGCAGTGTCGGTCAACCTCTCAGCGCAGTCCGTGTCCGATGTCGACCTTCCCGGCCGGGTCAGAGCCTTGCTCGAGGCCACCCGGGCTCCCGCGACTCGTCTGATCTTGGAGATCACGGAGCGCAGCGCCTTGGAGAACTACGAGCTCTCGGCAGCCATCCTCTCCGAACTCGAGAGCCTGGGCGTACGCATAGCGCTCGACGATTTCGGAACCGGGCACTCGTCTCTGAGCACCTTGGATCGGCTACCTGTTTCGTCGCTGAAGATCGATGCCAGCTTCACGCGAGGCATCGGACGTCGGAGCAAGGATGAGCACTTGATCCGTGCACTCGTGGAGTTCTCGCGAGGAATAGGAATGGAACTGGTGGCCGAAGGCATCGAGACCGAGCATCAGCGAGCCTGGCTGATCTCGGCCGGCGTCGAGTTCGGTCAGGGGTACTTGTTGGCGAACGTCAAGCCTGGACGGCCTGAGCCTTCGGTACGACACGGGCAAGCGACACTGAAGAGCCGGCTCCCGCTGCCAGTTGACCCGATCAAGACTCCGCGCGATCTGAACTGAGCGCGGTCGAGCCGTAGTCGCACGGAGGTCTGGGCCCTTGGCGCGGCTACCGTAGAGTGAACGAAATCACTTCGCGCCTGGAAATCGAGTGGCGCCGAGCCCTTTCTCGGAGGTGCTAGATGAACGTCATGACCGATCACCTACCCACAGCTCGACGTCTGGCCTTGGGCCTGAGCTACCTACTCGCGCTCGTTGCCTTCGTCGTGACGAACGTGTCCGCGGCCCAGGCCCTGCCCGGTAACGCCAGCGAGGCCCTGGCTCGTGGCGAAGCCGCGATGCAAGAGGCTCTCGCAACCTACCCTGCGCAGTATCCTGACCGGCCTCTGTGGCAGCAGGCTTTCCGCGAGGGCCGCACGGCGGTGAGCCTCGCACCAGGTCATCCCGAGCCGCTAGGCTTCCTGGCCGAAGCCTACAGCCGCTCGAACTGGCACGGACCGGCAGTGGAGACCTGGAAGCTGTACTTCGCCGCCGGTGGGATGCTGGACGAAGAGCAAGCGGCCCTTTTCGCAGCGTCAGCCAACGAGAACGCCTTTGCCGCCTATCAGGCGGGCGACCTAGCCCGCGCTGCCGAGACCTATGCTCTGGTCACCCACTACGTGCCTGACGACGCCGAGGCCCACAGGTGGCTCGGTCGCATCATGCTGGAGACGAGGCGCCCCGAACAGGCCGTGGCAGCCTGGCGCACGCTGCTGGAGATCGATCCGGATGCCGAGGGGGCGGAGTATTTCCTGCAACTCGCTCAGGCGCAAGCGCGTTGGGGCGTGGATGCCGCCAACGACTTCTACGAGGGCATCCGCTTGTACGAGGCGGGAAGCCTCGCTCTCGCCCGCAACAGCTTCGCGAGTGCCACTGCCCGCAACGCGAACTACGCGCTCGCCTGGTCGTGGCTGGGGCGCGTGCATTTCGAGCAGGGCTTCTTCGAAGACGCTCACGCCGCCTACAGCAGAGCCTTGGCCCTCGAGCCAACGAACCCGAACTACGAGTGGTTCACGCGGGAGTCTTTGCGCCTCTCGCAGCCAGAACCGGCTTCCAGCGACGACGAGGGCGAGTGACTCCCCGCTAGGCTTTGCCTTCCAGCCAGTTGTGAGCGACGCCGACGTCGACTTTCAGAGGCACCCGAAGGTCGAGAGCGTGGGTCATGGTCTCGACCGTGACGGCCTTGACCTCTTCGGCCAGACTCCTGGGGGTCTCCAGGACCAGCTCGTCGTGGACCTGGATCAGCAGCCGAGCGCCTCCGCCTAGTTCCCGCAGGCGTTCATCGAGGCGCACCATCGCGACCTTGATCAGATCGGCCGCGCTGCCCTGGATGACCGTGTTGATCGCCAGGCGTTCCCCCAGCTGTCTCAGGTTGCGGTTTCGTGAGCGAACCTCTTCGATGGCGCGCCTTCGACCAAGGATGGTCGTGACGTAGCCGAGCTCCTCGGCCTGCTCCACGCACGACCTCAAGAATCGCTCGAGTCCGGTGTAGCGCTCCTTGTAGGCCGCAATGAAGGCACCCGCTTCGCTCTGCGGGATTCGCAAGGTCCTCGCCAACCCGAACGCCGTCTGACCGTAGATGATCCCGAAGTTCACGGTCTTGGCGATGCGACGCTGGTCGGGCGTCACAGCCTCGAGAGGAACATCGAAGATCTGAGAGGCGACGTGCGCGTGAATGTCGCGGCCTTCGAAGAAAGCAGCGCTGAGCTCCTCGTCAGCGCTGAAGTGCGCGAGCATCCTCAACTCGACTTGCGAGTAATCGGCCGTCAGCAACAGGCACTCAGCATCGCGTGCGGTGAACGCCCGCCGGACCTCTCTGCCCATCTCGGTTCGGATGGGGATGTTCTGGATGTTCGGGTCGCTGGATGAGAGGCGGCCAGTGGCAGCGCCCGTCTGATGGAACGAAGCGTGCAGTCGCCCTGTCGTCTTGCTCAGATAGCCTGGCAGGGGTTGCAGGTAGGTCCCCAACAGCTTGGAGAGCTCACGGTACTCGAGCAAGATCCGCGGCAGAAGATGCTGTGATTCGGCCGCCAGAGTCTCGAGCACTTCGGCATCCGTCGAGCGCCCGGTTTTCGTCGTCTTGACGACCCGCAGGGCCAGCCGGTCGAATAGCACCTCAGCCAGCTGCTTCGGCGAGTCTGGATTGAACTCGATGCCAGCGGCGCTCATCGCCTCCGCCCTGACCTGCTCGATCCGCCCAGCAACGCGGCCCGCGTAGGCTTCGAGCAGACCTGCATCGAGGGCGACTCCTTCTCGCTCCATGGCGGCCAGCACCCTCACCAACGGCATCTCGACCTCTTGGAACAGCTTGCCGAGTACCGCGGCGCCGGGGGTCGCCTTACTGATCGCCTCGAGCTCCTCGGCGAGGCGCTCGTAGAGCCGCCAGGTCACGTCAGCGTCTTCCGCGGCGTAATCGGCGACCTTGTCGAGCGGCACCTGGAGCATGCTGATTTGCGTCTTGCCCTTCCCGATCAGATCCGTGATCGGCGTCGTTGCGATCTGAAGCAAGTCCCGGGCCAGATCGTCCATGTTGTTGGTCCGACGCTGTGGGAAGAGCAGCGCGGCAGCCACCATCGTGTCGAACAGCGGTCCCCCCAGTCGAATGCCGGCGCGATCCAGCACGATGATGTCGTACTTGAGGTTCTGGCCGACTTTCAGGGTGTCGGAGCGCTCGAGTATCGGCCTCAGCGCGGCGGCCGTGGCGTCGGGATCGAGGTTCTGACCGTGATCGCCCCGAACCGGAAGGTACCAGCCTGTCCCCGCCTTCCAACTGAAGGCATATCCGACGATGTCGGCATCGACGGCACGCAGAGCCGTTGTCTCGGTGTCGATGCAGAAGACCGGCTGGGCGGACAGCTGGTCGAGGAACGCGGCGAAGCCCTGTGGCGTGTTCACGACGCGGTAATCGCCAGCCGCTGGGGCGGTGGATAGACCGGTCTGCACACTCTCGGCTTGGGCTGGCCGGCCACTGCCTGCGCTCACGACGCCGACCTCGAGGCCAGGTTCCTCGGGAAGCCAGTCACCGAACGAGCGGAACCCCAACTCGTCGAACAGCGGCTTGAGGTCGCCGCGCGTCGGTCGCGGCGTGGCGCACGCCTCGAGATCGAAGTCAAGCGGCGCCTCCTGATCGAGCGTCACCAGACGCCGCGTCAGAGGCATCATGGGAGCGTGCGCGAGCAGGTTCTCGCGCAGCTTGGGGGTCAGCTGAGCAGCGTTCGCCACCACCTCCTCGGCGGTCCCGAACTGGGCGATGAGTCTGGCCGCGGTCTTCACGCCCACCCCTCTCGCGCCAGGGATGTTGTCCGTGCTGTCGCCGGTCAACGTCTGGATCTCGACCGCTTGCTCCGGCGCATAGCCCCTGGTGGCCAGAAGCGTCGCGACGTCCAACAGGTCGCCGGAGGATGGGTCCCAGAGCTTGACCTGATCGGTCAGGATCTGATGGAGATCCTTGTCCTTGCTCCCGATCCTGAGCTCGACACCGCGACCGGCGAGCCTCCGCGCGATGGTCGCGATCAGGTCATCAGCCTCGTAGCCCTCGAGCTCGAAGATCGGCAGCCGCAGCGCCCCGACGATCTGCCGGATGCGCAGGAACTGGCCATGCAGGTCTTCAGGTGACGCTTCGCGGTTGGCCTTGTACTCAGGGAACCAGCCCTTGCGCTGCGTAGTCGAATCGCTGACATCGAAGGCGACCGCCAAGTAGTCCGGCTTCACGTTCTTGAGCAGATTCAAGAGCATCTGCGTGAACACGTAGACGGCCTTCACGTTCTCGCCGGTAGGTGATGTCAGATCGCGAAACGGCGCGTAATAGGCACGGAAGAGCTGAGCATGCCCATCGATTAGGTAGAAAGTCTTCAAGGCGGCTGAGTCTACCAGACACTGCCCAAGCTCCCTGGTATGGCCGCCGCTGGTTAGTCTGGCGAGGAGCCTGCCGCCCTGACGAACGGGCAGAATGACTGCGGCGTGACTCGCGCTTCGCCATTCGCGAGCGATTGGAGAGACAGTGGACTTCGAGCATCTTGGCGCCTTCTACCTGGGCCGCGAGGTTTCGGACGACGACCTCACCCACGCCACCGAGCGCCCACTGCTGTATGACGCTGCCGACCTCACTACCCACGCCGTCATCGTGGGCATGACCGGAAGCGGCAAGACCGGTCTGGGCGTGGCTCTCATCGAGGAAGCGGCGATCGACGGGATCCCAGCGCTGGTGATCGACCCCAAAGGCGACATGGGCAACCTGGCCCTCACCTTTCCTGAGTTGTCGGGCGCCGACTTCGAGCCGTGGGTCGACCCCGGCGATGCCGCCCGTGCTGGGCTAGACCTTTCTGTCTATGCTGAACAGCAGGCGCAGGCGTGGCGCGAGGGGCTCGCGGCCTGGGGGCAGTCGTCCGAGCGCATCGAGCGCCTGCGGCGGTCTGCCGAGGTCACGATCTACACTCCCGGTTCGGTGGCCGGACGGCCCATCTCGATACTGCGTTCGTTCGCGGCACCCAAGGCCGCCGTGCTGGGGGACCGGGATCTTCTCAACGATAGGCTGGCGGCGACCTCCGGAGGCATTCTCGGGCTCTTGGGGCACGACACCGATCCCCTCGGTCGCGAGCACGTGCTGATAGCAAGCATCCTCGAGCACTACTGGCGAGCCGGACGCGATGTGGACCTGGCCGAGCTGATCTCTGCCGTCCAAGAGCCTCCATTCAGGCAGTTGGGAGTCATGGACCTGGCCACGGTCTTCCCTCCCCGCGACAGGCTGCGCTTGGCCATGTCGCTCAACAACCTCCTGGCGGCACCTGGCTTCGAAGCGTGGACGACGGGCGCTGCCCTGGACGTTCAGGAGCTGCTGTACGACGACAACGGACACCCACGGATCGCAGTCGTCACGCTCAGCCATCTAGGCGACGCCGAGCGGGAGTTCTTCCTCACGTTGCTGCTGACCGAGGTGGTCGCGTGGACGCGTGCCCAGAGCGGCACGTCCAGCCTCCGAGCGATCGTCTACATCGACGAGCTCTTCGGCTTCATGCCACCGGTCGCAGAACCTTCGACGAAGCGCCCCTTGTTGACGCTGCTGAAGCAAGCCCGCGCATTCGGCGTCGGGCTCGTGTTGTCGACCCAGAACCCGGTGGACCTCGACTACAAAGGGCTGTCGAACGCTGGAACCTGGTTCATCGGCCGTCTCCAGACCGAGCGCGACAAAGGCAGGCTCATCGACGGCCTCACAAGCGCGTCAGGCAGCACCGACCCGCAGGCACTCGAGGCCAAGATCGGAGCGCTTCCCAAGCGCACGTTCCTGATGAACAACGTTCATGACAGACGCCCCACGGCCTTCCAGACCCGGTGGGTGATGTCGTACCTGGCCGGGCCGTTGTCCCGCGACCAGGTCAAGCTGCTCAGCGAGAAGGTCGGCTCTACCACCCGCCTGACGGGGGGAGAACCGCTTGAGAACGCGGTTGAGCGTAGGCCTGCCCCCTCGGTCGCGACCTCGCCGGCTCCGGCAACGTTGGACAGGGGGGGCGGACCTCCTGCGCTCCCACGCCACCTGCCCGCCATGTACCTACCGACCACGGCCTCCGGGTCCGACATCACCTACTTCCCGTTCGTGCTGGCGGCAGCGGACGTGCACTACTACTCGAAGACCCATGGCGTCGAGCACACCCGACGGGTCACCAGGCTGGTGGAACCGCGAGAAGGGCCGGTCGCCGTGAACTGGTCCGAAGGCGAAGACGCCATGGTGGATCTCGACGACCTCCTGCAGGCGCCTGCCGCTGGAGCGACGCATGCGGAGCTCCCGGCGATCTCACTTGACGAACCCGCGCTGAAGGCGTGGGGGAACGACTTCGTCCGCTGGGCGCGCACCGACGGGGCGCTGACGCTGTGGCGGCACAACGACACCAAGGCCGTGTCGCGACCTGACGAGGACGAGTCGACCTTCAGGTTGCGTTGTTCTCAAGCGGCGCGGGAGGCTCGCGACAGCGAGCTGGAGAGGGTTCGTCAGCGCTATCGCAGCCAGCTGTCCACCATCGAGCGCCGCGTGCTGAGTGCCGAGCAGGCCGTGGGACGCGAGCAGCAGCAGTTTCAGCACCGGGCGCTCGACACGGCAGGCAGCGTGCTTGATGCCATCATCGGGCGAGGCAGCCGCTCCGGTGCCATCGGCAGCGTGCTGCGCAAGGCGTCGGGAGGCTCCAAGGACATGGGCGACGTTCAACGCGCCAAGGACAGGTTGGCTGCCGCTCGCGACGAGCAGACCAACCTCATGGCAGAACTGGCGGACGCTCTCGAAGCCGTCAAACGCAAGCCTGTGCACCCCGACGATCTGCAGTTGGACACCGTGAGCGTCCGACCCACCAGCAGAGATGTCGCGGTTCGCTACCTGGGACTGGTTTGGGTTCCCCACTCACTCGAAGCCGGCCGCTGGCGGGCCCGGTAGCCAGCTCGGGGAGACGGGAAAGCTTGCTCCGCCAGATTCAGCGGGCGGCGATAGGCTCTGGAATGCTGTCGAACGCTTCCGGGGCGGCCAGGCCGCGCCAGTTCCACTCGCCATCGCGCCGTGGCGGCCATATCACGGCCGTCGCGCGCCCGGCAATGTCCATGGCCTTGACCGGGCCGAAGTAACGGGAGTCCTCGCTCCCGGCCGCACTGCGGTTGTCGCCCATCACGAAGTAGTGTCCGTCAGGCACCCGCAGGTTCAACACGACCGGCACCCCGTCGCCGACGCCGGCGGGCACCTCGAGCGCGCTGATCACGTTGCCGTAGAAGAGTTGCACGCGTGGATCACTTACCGCCACAGGCACTGGGTCGAAGCCCCCTGTTGGCAGCATCGGCAGGGCATTGCCCGAACGAGATGTCTCGAAGCCCATGACCATCGAGGTCACCTTACCGTCCTCCACCACGACCTTGGGAAAGTCAACGCGGGCAACCCTCACTTGGCCGGAATCGGTGATGAAGCCCTGATCGATCGGATGGTCGTTCACGTAGACCTGCCCGCCCTCGATCCTGATGGCGTCGCCTGGACCAGCGATGACTCGCTTGATGAAGAACTTGCGCTGACCGGTCTCGAGAGCGGTCGGCGCGTTCGCGGGTTCACGCAACACAACCACCGCGCCCCGCTCGAACTCGCCGAGAACGCCCATGCGGCGCAACCACGTGTCGTACTTGGGGATGAACACGCGATCGCCGGTCAGCAGCGCCCTCAGCAGGTTGCCTCGTCCTTGTCCTCCGTCGAGATTCGGGTCCATCGACGAGCCAACCACGCCAACGGTAGTGAACACGAAGGTCACGACCAGGAAGGCGATCGCCAAGGCTTCTGCGTAGCCGCGAACCTCGCGCAGAACCTTCTGCCGCATCGTCATCGGCGAACGTGCACCACCTGCACGCGTGGGATCTGTAGACCGGCGAACCGCGCCCTGTCGGCGCTCATCATTGGGACTCGTCATCGGGGCATACCCTACCGCGGGCGGAACTCCACCGACCATCTCTGTCTTCGCGCAGCCGACTGCATACCAGGCGACACTTAGATAATGAGGTATCGACTACTGTCTTCCATGCCCCCAAGAAGCCCTGGCGAGAACTTGACCACCGGCGCCCTCGCGGCGTCCCCGAGCGGGAGCACCGATCTGCCGGCTCATCGAGGGCGGGGATCCTCCAGCAACACCGCCAACCGCTTCTCGGAGATGGTCGTCGAGATCGACGCTTCCGAACTGACCGAGGCAGACCTTGGCTCCCAGACCCGTTACCTGGATGACACTTCGCGCACGGTGATCAGCACGAACACCAGCCCAGACCTCGGTTTCGACGCCAGCCTGAATCCCTACCGGGGTTGCGAGCACGGCTGCTCCTACTGTTACGCCCGCCCCACTCACGAATACTTCGGGCTCTCGGCTGGTCT
Organism: uncultured bacterium; assembly: GCA_964398985.1. Lineage (GTDB taxonomy): Bacteria > Deinococcota > Deinococci > Deinococcales > Trueperaceae > CAYMRL01. The sequence goes on along the minus strand of CAYNOS010000009.1, from coordinate 26,592 downwards.
CGACTTCGAACGGGTCATCCTGGTGAAGAAGAGCGCTCCCACGCTCCTCGAGAACGACCTGCGTTCACCCAGCTGGCGACCCCGACCGGTGATGCTATCGGGCGTTACCGATCCGTATCAACCGATCGAGCGGCGACTAGGGATCACGCGTGAGTGCTTGAAGGTGTTGGCGAGCTTCAAGAACCCCGTTTCCCTGATCACCAAGAACGCGTTGGTAACGCGCGACATCGACGTTCTCTCGGAAATGGCGACGTGGAACGGTGCGAGCGTCACGCTGTCGATAACCACGCTTGACGAGGGATTGCGTGGCGCCCTCGAGCCCAGAACGTCTACGATCCGCAACCGTTTGAACGCGGTCAAGGCTTTGTCCGAGGCCGGGGTCCCAGTAGGGGTGAACATGGCGCCTATCATCCCGGGCCTGACCGACGATGAGATTCCCGAGTTGCTGGCGGCCGCGGCCGCCGCAGGCGCGACGCACGCCGGCTTCACGCTGCTGCGCCTGCCTGGGGCTGTGTCGGAGATCTTCGCGCAATGGCTCGACCGGCATGCGCCGCTTCGCAAGCAGAAGGTGCTCAACAAGATCCTCGCTGCGCACGCTGGCGAGGCCGATGATCGGCGCTTCGGCAAGAGGATGACAGGTACCGGCCCATACGCCGAACAGGTCGGCGCCTTGTTCCGTGCGACTCGCAAGAGACTTGGCATCCCCGCCCGTTCGCAGCCACTCGAGGCGCAACACTTCGCTGTTCCAGGCAGAATGAGACAGGGCACACTTTTCTAGTCCCAGCTAATCTAGGCTCAGCGCAGCGACCAGCAGATGCTCGAAGCGGCCCCGAGCCGCCAGGGATCTGTTGGCGAAGGGAAGCCATAGATGCCCAGACTCCGGTTCGTCAGCTACTTCATAGCCTTCGCCATCAGCACCGTCGCCTTCGGGCAACGACCCCTCAACCCTCCCAACTACTTCGCTTTCCAGTTGCCGTCGTTGGCGGCCGGCGAGCTGCTGGAGGGGGAGTTGTCCGCGTCGGATGGCCAGAACTTCAAGGACGGCAGCTACCTAGATCTGTACAGCTTCCAGGGCATGCAGGACGATCTCGTGACGATTATCGTCAACAGCGGCGAGTTCGACCCCTTCCTGTCGGTCTACGATCCGAGCGGTTCGTTGCTAGCCACCAATGACGATTACTATCAGGGTGCCGGGACGGACGCCGGTGTCGAGCTTCGGTTGCCCATGGCCGGGAGGTACCTGGTGGTGGTCAGTGGTTACTCCCAGTACGACCTCGGCAGGTACTTCATCGAGCGAGTCGATTCCGCACCGGCCGCAGCCATGCCCACGGCCCCGCTGCCCGTGCCGGGAGTCTTGGAGTCCTCGATCACCATCGAGATGCCGCTTCTTGGAAGCTTCCCCGGTGGCGGCACCGAGTACTTCGCGCTCGAGATCACGTCTCCCGCATTCCTGCAGATCTCGATGAGCTCCTGGGAGATTGACGCGCTGCTCACGCTCTTCGCGGAGGACGGCGAGGTGGTGGCGCAGAACGACGACTTCGAAATGACCTCCGACGCACGGTTGTTCGTCGAGTTGGAGCCCGGCAGCTACGTCTTGGCGGCTTCCAGCTACTTCCCCGGTGAGAGCGGCGCCTACACGCTCGAGGTCAGACGTTTCGTCGAGACCAACTAGTCGACCTAGGCTCGTTTACAGTCTCGGCAACCTCGACACCCCCGCACGCTGCACGTCGAGAGCGCGCACGCGGTTAGTCTTACGGCAGCGCGATGCCGGAACCCGAGACAACCAGCGGGCTGTTCGCAGCGGCCGTCGAAGAGCCGCTGGCTGCGCGCATGCGGCCACGGACGCTAGACGAGTTCGTGGGTCAGGAGCGGATCGTCGGTCGTGGCCGGCTCCTTCGAAGAGCCATCGAGGCTGACCAACTCAGTTCGGTCATCTTCTACGGCCCGCCCGGAACCGGAAAGACGACGCTTGCCAGGGTCATCGCGAACACCACCAAAGCGCGGTTCACCGCACTGAACGCCGTGCTCGCTGGCGTGAAGGACATCCGCGAAGCCGTCGCGGCAGCGCAGCGAGAGCTCACCGCCGGACGGCGCACGATCCTGTTCGTGGACGAAGTCCATCGCTTCAACAAGGCACAGCAGGACGCACTTCTCCCGTGGGTCGAGAACGGCACCGTGATCCTGATTGGCGCCACCACGGAGAACCCCTACTTCGAGGTCAACAAGGCGCTCGTAAGCCGTAGCCGTATCTTCGAGCTAACGCCCCTGGAGTCGTCCGACCTCGAGCGTGTTCTGGAGCAGGCCCTCGAAGACGCTGAACGCGGCTACGGACGCCTGGAGGTCCGGGTGGCCCAGGACGCTCGCGATCATCTCGTCAACGTCGCGAACGGCGATGCGCGAGCGCTCTTGAACGCTCTTGAGTTGGCCGTGACCACCACTCCAGCCGGCGAGGACGGGGTGATCGAAGTGACCCTTGAGGTTGCCGAGGAGTCGATCCAGCGCCGGGCCGTGCTCTACGACAAGGAAGGCGATGCTCACTTCGACACCATCAGCGCCTTCATCAAGAGCGTGCGCGGATCGGATCCGGATGCTTCTCTCTACTGGCTGGCCAAGATGGTCTATGCCGGTGAGGATCCCCGCTTCATCCTCAGGCGACTCCTCGTCCTGGCCAGCGAAGACGTTGGGCTGGCTGCTCCTGACGCTCTGGCCGTCGTGGCGTCGGCCGCTGCGGCTTACGACTACGTCGGCATGCCGGAGGGGCGCTACCATCTCGCTCAGGCGACGCTGTACCTGGCAACGGCCCCAAAGAGCAATTCCACGATGGGGTTCTTCGACGCCTTGGCGGCGGTCGCGAACGAGCGCGAGTCGCAGCCACCCGATCACCTCAAGGACGCCAATCGCGACAGCGAAGGTCTGGGTCACGGTGCCGGTTACCTGTACCCGCACGCTTACAGGGATCATTGGGTCGCTCAGCAGTACCTGCCTTCATCGCTGCAGGGGAAGGTCTTCTATCGCCCGAGCAGCCAGGGCTTCGAGGCCGGCATCGCCGAGGGTGTCGCGCGAAGCCGCGAGGCGCAGTTGGCCGCGATGCTGGATCGTGAGCTCGAAGTGTCACGTGAGCCTGGGGGCAAGCAGCGCATCGACGCGGCGCGAGACCGCTGGCTGGAGAGAACGGTGTCGCGTTCGGGCAAGAGACTCGGACTCCTCCGTGACCGGCTCTTCGAGTTGGCCGGCGTTGAGAGGCATCACCTCGTCCTCGATCTCAGGGCCGGCAGCGGCCTGCTCACTTGGGAGGCAACGCGGCGGGCGCCCGACGGCATGGTCGTTGCACTGGAGGAAGACGGTGCGGCGGTCATCGCCTTGAAAGAGCAGGCTGCGGCGCTCCCAGAACTGCAGCGTCCGGTAGTCGTGCAAGGATCGCTGCCGGGTGCGGCGGCCCTGGTGCAGGAAGCGCTCGGTGCCGGTGCCGGCGGAGCCACGGGGTTGGATGTCATCGTCGGACGCCAGGCGCTCGGGAAGCCCGAGAACGCCGGCGCCGTGCTGCGTGAAGCCGCTCGGCTGCTTGCCTCGTCCGGTCGGCTGGTGCTCGCAGAGGTCGATGTATCTCGCTCTCAAAGGCTCTACCGCCTCGTCGACTTGCGAACGCTGCCGGACGACCTGTCCGAGAGGATCGCGGCTGCAGAGGAAGCCATCTACGCTCGCGGAGTGCCGGGAAGCGACCAAGGGCTCGCGGAGACCGAACGCCTGGCACGAGAAGCTGGTCTCGAAGACGTCTCGTTCACTCGCATCGAGAGCACCTTCCCACACGCGGTCAACCCGCTTGCCATCGACCGCTGGTTCGCGCGGCGAAGCGAACCGGCCAGCTATGCGGACCAGCTCTCGGCGAGCCTGGACGATCGAGAGCTCGCCCTGCTGGAGAGGCTGTTCAGGCAGCAGCTCGCAAACAGCGAGGTCCCATGGACACACGCTTCGTACTTCGTGACGGCAAGGGCCTAGTGGGCAGTCGATGCCGCTCTGCTATCATCTCCGGACTGACTCGCCCGCGGCACTTGGCACATCCATTCGAGCGCTGGGCGCTGTGAACCGACCTACACCGCTGGGGGCGTTCGGAACCCCAGTGACGTGTTGCACGCTGCGCTGTGCAGGTCGCAGCGAGGAGATTACGTGACGCCAGGCCCCGCCCGATCCCTCACCTACAGGTTCGCCGCCCTCGCCGGCCTGTTGGAACTGGCCATCGCGGTGCCGATGCCGGTCCTGGTTCTGCACCTGACCGGCCGCGGCCTTGACCTGACGGTCATCGGCTTGGTCTTCGCCGTACGCGCTCTGCTGGTGGTGGTATTGGAGCTCCCGACCGGGGGCTTGGCCGATGCCATCGGAAGGCGACCGGTCGCGCTGGCATCGCAGCTGTTCACCTTGATCTCGTTCGCACTTCTGCTGTTCCTCAGCGGTCCGGCAACCGCGATCGCCTACGCCGTGTTCCAAGGCATCGGGGCTGCCCTTCATTCGGGCGCCATGGACGCCTGGTACGTCGACGAGCTCAAGCGGCTCGACCCCAGCACGCCGCTCCAGCCGCATCTCGCCGCGGTCGAGGTGCTGCGGGCAGCCGGGATTCTAGTGGGAACCATGTTGGGAGGTCTTCTCCCCAGCCTGACTGCGGGCCTCGAACTTCCTTGGCCCCTTTCGGCCTTCGGGATCGCGCTGTTCGCAGGCGTCGCGCTGCGCGTGGTGGCGTGGTTCGCGACTCTGGCGTTGATCCGGGAACCGGTGAAGCCCCAGGGGCGCGATGCAGGCTTGGTGGACGTTCCTGGCATTCTCAAGGACGCCGGCAGGCTGGTCCGGAGGATCCCGTCGATTCGTTGGCTGTTCCTCGCCGCCGCCAGCAGCGGCCTCGCCCTGGTCAGTTTCGAGACCTTCTGGCAGCCGATCGCCGCTACCGTGTTCGGCGCCGAGGCCTCGAGCAGTCAACCGTTCGCCGTTCTGGGGACGATGGCCGGAGTCGCCGCGCTGCTGGGAAGCTTGGCCGTGCTGCGCTGGGGCATGGAGTTCCCCGGGGGCGCGGCCGCTCTTGCAGGGTTCAGCACCCTGTTGCGCGGCGCTGCCTTGGTGCTGTTCGCCCTGACGGCATCGCCAGGCGGCTTCGGCATCGCCATGGCCCTGGCGTTCTTCGCTCTGGCAACCAGCAACGTCCCGCATGACGCGCTGCTCCACAAGGTCCTGCCTTCGGCGACACGCTCGACCATGTTGAGCGTTCAGTCGATGGTGTTCTACATAGGCATCGCGGTCGCCGCCGGCCCTCTGGGGTGGGTGGCGTCCCAGCTTGGGCCGCGCACCTCGCTCTTGATAGCCGGCTGCTTCACGATGGTGGCGTGCCTTGCCTACGTCGGAGTCGCTCGAACGGCCCGACAACCGGTGAGCGGCGCGGTGACGCGGCACGCACCGGGAGACTGAGATGCCGTTCGCTCGTGATCAGCGAGACGGCGGGCCTGGCGACGACGCCATGTTGGTTCTCGCCTACCGCGCCCTGGAGCTGAAAGACGTGCGCCGCGCCGGCTGGGCCATGAGAGGCGTCAGTGACCCGGAGTCGGTTGCCGACCACAGCTGGGGAACCGCGCTGCTCTGCCTGCTGTTCGCCGCCTCAGCGGGAGTGGATAGGGACAGGGCAGTGGCGATGGCGATCGTCCACGACCTGGCCGAGGTCGAGACCGGTGACATCGTCGCGCGCGCCGACGAGAGCGATCGCCAGATCAGCGTGTCCGACAAGGCTCGCCTCGAGCATGAGGCGATGGAGAGGCTGCTTCCGGACGCAGCCAGCTCGTTGAGAGAGCTGTGGCTCGCTTACGAGAATCGCGACGGCCTGGTGGCGGACTTCGTACGGGACATGAACCTCATCGACATGTGCCTGCAGGCCCTCTACTACCAGGAACGCGGCCGCCACGACGCGGCGGTGGAGCTCTTGTCGAGCGGCGGATTCAAGGGTCTCGACGAGTTCTTCGCGGCGGCGCAGCTGAAGTTGAGCACGCCCGTCGGTCTGAGCCTGTTCTCGCGCGTAGCCGAGAAGTACCGAGCGCTCACTGGAGACTGACCGGGACCACTGTCCTAGTCCCTGCACCCTACACTCGAGCCGAGGGCCGGCGCACCGTCCTGCGGGCGCCTTTTCCCTGGCGCCCAGCTGGAAGGAGCGCAGATGGACAGGCAGCGAGCCGTCATCGACGGCAACGAAGCAGCAGCACGCATCGCCCACTTGACCAACGAGGTGATCGCCATCTACCCGATCACGCCGGCATCGGCGATGGGTGAGTTGGCGGATGCCTGGAGCGCGGCGGGCCGCACCAACTTGTGGGGCGCGGTGCCCGAAGTCGCCGAGCTGCAGAGCGAAGCGGGGGCCGCTGGAGCCGTTCACGGCGCGCTTCAGGCGGGATCGTTGGCGACTACCTTCACGGCGTCCCAGGGCCTTTTGTTGATGTACCCGAACATGTTCAAGATCGCCGGCGAGCTGACGCCGACCGTCTTCCACATCGCCGCCAGGGCTGTCGCCAGCCACGCGCTGTCGATCTTCGGTGACCACTCCGACGTCATGGCGGTTCGCAGTGCCGGCTGGGGAATGCTCTTCGCCAACTCCCCGCAGGAGGCGCAAGACATGGCGCTGGTCGCCCAGCTGGCGACGCTGCGCTCACGAGTTCCGTTCCTTCACGTCTTCGACGGCTTCCGAACCAGTCACGAGGTCAATATCGTCGACCTGCTGAGCGAGGATGACGTGCGGGCCCTCATGGACGGCGAGAGCGTCGATGCGCACCGCAGGCGCGGCCTGTCGCCCGAGCGGCCCGTGCTGCGTGGTACGGCTCAGAACCCTGACGTGTTCTTCCAGGCGCGCGAGGCCTGCAACGCCTTCTACGACGCCGTCCCACTGGTACTCGAGCAAGTGCTCACGGAGTTCGCGGAGAGAACCGGGAGACGCTACAGCGCCTTCGAGTACCACGGCGATCCCGCTCCCGAGCGTGTCGTGGTCCTGATGGGCTCTGGCGTTGGAGCGGCTCGCGAGGCCGTCGCCAAGATGAACGAATCTGGCGATAAGGTAGGCCTGGTTGCGGTACGGCTGTACCGTCCGTTCGACACGCGGGCTTTCTTGAACGCCCTGCCGCTCACCACCAAGGGCATCGCTGTGCTCGACCGCACCAAGGAGCCAGGAGCACGCGGCGAGCCGCTGTACCAGGACGTGCTAGCCGCCCTGCACTCCGGTCGCAGGCGCGACGTGGAAGGCAACCCAATCGTCGTCATCGGTGGCCGCTACGGGCTCGCCTCGAAAGAGTTCACGCCGGCGATGGTCAAGGCGGCCCTTGACGAGCTGACCCTTGACATGCCGCTCGACGGCTTCACGCTCGGCATCGTCGACGACGTGACGCACCGCAGCCTCAAGCACGACGAGGACTTCACCACCGAACCCGACAACGTCAAGCGTGCGCTGTTCTACGGGTTGGGGAGTGATGGCACCGTCGGTGCAACGCGCAACAGCGTGAAGATCATTGGCGAACAGACGGACCTGCACGCCCAGGGCTACTTCGTGTACGACTCGAAGAAGTCGGGGGCCGTCACTGTCTCCCACCTGCGCTTCGGACCCCAGCGCATCGACTCGACGTACCTGATCGGCCAGGCAGACTTCATCGGCGTTCATCAGTTCGAGTTCGTCAGCAAGCTCGATGTCCTGGCGAATGCTTGTGATGGCGCCACCGTCTTGCTCAACAGCCCCTTCGGTCCTGAGGAGGTGTGGGGGCAACTGCCAGTCGAGTTCCAAGAGACGGTCATCCAGAGGCATTTGAAGTTGTACGTGGTCGACGCACTCGAAGTCGCAGAGCAAGCTGGCTTGGCAGGCCGCATCAACACGGTCATGCAGGCCTGCTTCTTCGCCTTGGCGGGTGTGCTGCCAAGGGATGAAGCGATGGCGCAGATCAAGCGGGCCATCGACATCAGCTATGGCAAGCGCGGACGTGCGGTCATCGAGCGCAACTACGCTGCCGTTGATGCGTCGCTGGCAGGGCTGCACGAAGTCAAGGTGCCTCCCACCGTCACCGCCACGCACCGGCGTCGTCCAGCCGTCCCGGAATCGGCACCGGACTTCGTTCAGCGCGTGACCGCGCGCATCATCGAGGGCCATGGCGATCGGCTGCCCGTCTCGGCCATGCCCGTCGACGGCACCTTCCCTACCGGCACCAGCCGTTACGAGAGGCGCTCGATAGCTCACGAGGTGCCCATCTGGGAGCCTGACATCTGTACCCAGTGCGCGCTCTGCGCAATCGCCTGTCCCCACTCCGCCATCCGCATCAACGCCTACGATCCGGCCGCGCTCGACGCAGCGCCGGCAGGGTTCAAGTCCCGTCCTTGGAAGGGCAAGGACGCTTCTCTGCAAGGCTTCGCCTTCACCGTGCAGTTGGCACCCGATGACTGCACCGGTTGCGGCGTCTGCGTCGATGTCTGCCCGGCACGCAGCAAGTCCGAAGCCAAGCGCAAGGCTCTCAACATGGAGCCGAAGGGACCCCATCTCGACGTGGAGCGCGCGGCGTTCGACTTCTACCGGGCCCTCCCGACACCCAGGCCGTCGTTCGACGAACTTGATCCGATCAAGGCCTCGCAGCTGAGGCTGCCGTTGTTCGAGTTCTCCGGCGCCTGCGGGGGCTGCGGCGAGACCCCTTACCTCAAGCTCATCACGCAGCTGTTCGGCGACCGCATGGTGGTGGCCAACGCCACTGGCTGCTCGTCGATCTACGGCGCCAACCTGCCAACCACACCGTGGGCCAAGGACGAGGCGGGCCGCGGGCCGGCCTGGGCGAACTCCCTGTTCGAGGACAACGCCGAGTTCGGCCTCGGCATGCGCCTCTCGCTCGATGCCCGCCGCAACCTGGCACTGACATTGGCCGAGCGACTGGGCGGACGAGTGGGCTCAGAACTGGCGAGCCAACTTATCGCCGGTGCGCACGCCGACGTCGGAGACGACGTCGCGTTGGCGGCGCAACGCGAACGAGTGGCGGCTCTGCAGCACCGAGTCGCTGAGCTGATGACCGCGGCCGACGCGGCCACCGCCAAGGAGCTGCGAACCCTGCTCGAGGTCGCCGAGGCACTGGTCCCAACGGCAGTCTGGATCGTCGGCGGCGACGGCTGGGCCTACGACATCGGCTACGGAGGCCTCGATCACGTGCTCTCGACGGGCCGGAACGTCAACGTGTTGGTGCTTGACACCGAGGTCTACAGCAACACTGGCGGCCAGGCCTCGAAGGCGACACCGCGAGCCGCTATCGCCAAGTTCGCCGCCGCCGGCAAGCCCACCGCCAAGAAGGACCTCGGCATGGGGGCTATCACCTACGGCGACGTCTACGTCGCTCAGGTGGCCATCGGAGCGAACCCCGCGCAGACGGTGAAGGCGCTGCGCGAAGCCGCCAGCTGGCCAGGCCCCTCGCTGGTGATCGCGTACAGCCACTGCATCGCGCACGGTATCGAGATGTCCACAGCCATGACCAAGCAGCGGCAGGCCGTGCGCAGCGGCTACTGGCCTCTCTACCGCTACGATCCCGGCGCCGAGGTCGCGGGAGCCCAGAGCCCGATGCGTCTCGACTCCCGCCCGCCGAACGTGCCGTTCGCGGACTTCGCCCAAAGCGAGGGGCGGTTCGCGATGCTCCAGAGAGCGCATCCGGACCGGGCCCAGGAGCTCTTCGCTCAGGCGCAGTCTGATATCGATGCCCGTTACCGTAGCTACGAGCGCCTCGCGTCGAGCGCCCAGCGCACATCGGTCGGGGCCGTCGCCGGCGAGCTGGTTGGGGCCGGCCGAGAGGAAGCATGATGTCAGTCGACCTCACCAGCCGCTACCTTGGGCTCGAACTAGGCAACCCGTTGGTGGCTGCGGCCTCGCCGCTCACCTCGACGCTCACGGGGCTCCGGGAGCTTGAGGAGGCGGGCGCCTCCGCCGTGGTTCTCAACTCGTTGTTCGAGGAACAGATCGAGCACGAGGAGTTCCAGGCTCACGATCTTCATCACTACGGCTCGGAGATCTCCCCGGAGCTAAGCGGCTTCTTCCCCGAGCTCGAGGACTACAACACGGGTCCTGACGCCTACCTGAGGCACATCGAGGCCGCCAAGCGCACGCTGAGGATCCCGGTCATCGCGAGCCTCAACGGGCATTCGGCGGGTGGCTGGACGCGCTACGCCTCCCTCTTCGAGCAGGCCGGCGCCGACGCCATCGAGCTCAACATCTACTTCCTCGCCACCGATCCCGCTGTCGATGCGACAGCGGTCGAGGAGCGCTACCTCGAGCTCGTCGCCGACGTCAGCGCTCAGGTCTCCATTCCGATCGCGGTCAAACTGGCCCCCTTCTTCTCCTCGCTGCCGAACTTCGTCATGCGCCTCACTGAGGCGGGAGCCGGGGGCTTGGTCCTCTTCAACCGCTTCCTCCAGCCGGACATCGACCTGGATGACTTGACCGTAGTGCCGCGCTTGACACTGTCGAGTTCCGACGAGTCGCGCCTGGCGCTGCGCTGGATGGCGATCCTGCGCGCCTACACGCGGGCGTCGTTGGCGGCGGGCGGCGGTGCGCACTCTTGGCATGACGTGATCAAGCTGCTGCTGGCCGGAGCCGACACCGTGCAGTTGGCGAGCAGTCTGCTGATCAACGGCGCTCAGCATGTGGGCGAGCTCTTGAGGGACATGAGGGCTTGGCTCGAGGAGCGGGAGTACACGAGCGTGGACGAGTTGCGCGGCAGCCTCAGCCAGCGCAACTCGCCCGATCCCGAAGCGTTCGAGAGGGCCAACTACATGCGCACGCTGATCAGTTACACCAGCGCGCGGTTGTGACGGACCTGCCCCCCCAGCAGACCTCGGCTGCCGCCATCTGCGCTCGGCGCTAAGATGGTGCGGCTGACACTGCTTTCCGAGACCGGCAGGAGTCCGGCCATCGCAATCAGGAGGTGTTGAATGTTCCGCAAAGCGCTATTCACCGCGATCGTCGCACTCGTAACCCTCGGCCTCGCACAGGCCCAAAGCCTCGTGGTCTACTCGAGCGTCGACGAGGAGAACGCGCGCGCGATCCTTGGCGCCTTCACCGAGCAAACGGGAGTCGAAGTCCAGATGGTCTTCCTCTCTTCGGGCCCGGCGCTTTCCCGCATCGAGGCAGAACGAGTGCGCCCTCAGGCTGACGTGTGGTTCGGCGCCCCCAGCGAGAACCACATCCTCGCCAAGGAGCGCGGCCTCACGCAGCCCTACATCTCGCAGAACGCCGACGCACTGCCCGCCGAGTTCAAGGATGCCGAAGGCTACTGGCACGCGATCTACACCAACCCCATGGCCGTCGGCGTACGGTCGGACATCCTGAGCGCGCGCGGGGCCGCGGTCCCCACCAGTTGGGCCGACCTGCTCGATCCGCAGTACGCCGGCTTGATCCAGATGCCATCGCCGCAGTCGTCTGGAACCGCATACAACGCCATCCTCGCCCTGCGCGAGATCTACGGCGAGGACGGAGCGTTCGAGTACCTGGCCGAACTCAACGCCAACGTCCAGACCTATACACAGAGCGGAACGGCCCCGAGCGCGGCCCTGGGCGTCGGTGAGACGGCGGTCGCGATCCAGTTCTCGCCGGGCTTCTTGCGCTTGATAGACGAGGGCTTCCCCGTCCAAGTGATCTTCCCGAGCGAGGGCGTCGGATACGAAGTCGCGGCGATGTCGATCCTGCAGGGCGCGACCAACCTGGAGGCTGCCAGGACGCTCACCGACTGGATCACGTCGGAGGCTGGCCAGCAGGCGCTGTCGGTCGTCAAGACCTACTTCATGCCGATTCGCACCGATGTCAGCGCCGGAGAAGGTGTTCCCTCGCTTGCGGAGATCAACTTGATCAGCTTCGATCCCGAGTTCGCGGCCGGCAACCGGCAGCGTTTGGTCGACCTCTGGGTGGAGCGCGTGCTGGGCCAGTAGCGGTTTCCACCGCCTAGCACCTGTGCCGAGAGGGGACCGCAGGTGGGCGCGCCGTGACGTGGCCGGCGCAACCCACCCGCACGTGTGAACATGCGCAACGCTCTGCGCGAGATCCGCAACCTGGCTAGAGACCCGCTGCTGCTGATCCTGGTCGTGATCATCCTGGCAGCTCTGGTCGTGTTCGTGGTGGTCCCGTTGGTCAACGTGTTGGTCGCGAGCTTCCGGACCCCGGACGGCCTCGGACTGGACAACTACGCGTTGATGGGCTCACGCAGGCTGTATCGCAACGCCCTCCGCAACAGCCTGGCGGTCGGCAGCGTGGTCGGGGTGCTCGGAGTCATGCTCGGCTACGTCTGTGCTTACGTCATCGAGCGCACCTCGGTGCCGCTCAAACGCGTGCTGCACGTGCTGGTCATGCTGCCGATCATCTCTCCCCCGTTCGCGGGAGCCGTATCGATCCTGTTCCTGTTCGGGTTCAACGGCCTCATCACGAAGCAACTGCTGGGGCTCGAGGGCTTCAGCATCTACGGCTTCCACGGGGTCGTGCTCTCTCAGGTGTTCACCTTCGCACCCATCGCCTACCTCTCGCTGAGAGGGGTCTTGGCCGGCATCAACCCAACTCTCGAAGACGCCGCCCTCAACGTCGGGGCCAGCCGCTGGCAGGTGTTCTGGCGCGTGGTGTTCCCGCTCTCGCTGCCCGGTGTGGCGAGCGCGTTTCTGGTCGTGCTGATCGAGTCGATGGCTGACTTCGGCAACCCTTTGGTCCTGGCCGGCGCCGCCTTCCCCATGCTGGCGCCCCAGGCGTTCCTGGAGATCACGGGTTCGTTCAATCTGCCACGCGGTGCGATGCTGGCAGTGGTGCTGCTCTTGCCCTCGATCACCGCCTTCGCCATTCAGCGCTACTACATCTCGAAGCGTCAGTACGTCACGGTGACCGGCAAACCCACGGCCGCAACGACCAAGGCAGTGGCTCCCGTCGCCAAGTGGATCCTCTTCGGCATCGTGGTCGCCTACGGTCTGATGGTGGTCCTCTTCTACGGCGTGATCGTCGTCGGCGCGTCGACCAACGTGTGGGGGTTCGACTTCACGCCGACGCTGCGTCACTTCAGATACGTCTTCGACGTCGGCTGGGACACGGTGAAGGACACGATCATCGTCGCCGTGACATCGACACCGATCAGCGGGATTCTCGGGATGCTGGTCGCCTTCCTCGTCGTCCGCAAGAGATTCCCCGGCAAAGGCGCGATGGAGTTCTTCTCGATCCTCAACTTCGCCGTCCCAGGGACCGTCGCCGGCATCGGCTACATCCTCACCTTCAATCAGCCGCCGCTGATCCTCACCGGCACGCTCGCGATCCTGGTGCTCAACTTCGTGTTCCGTTACGTGCCGGTCGGGATTCAGTCCGGGATCGCAGTCCTCAGACAGATCGATCCGTCCATCGAGGAAGCTGCTCAGAACCTCGGCGCCAGCGCCTTGACCACCTTCCGCAAGGTCACGCTGCCGCTGATTGCACCGGCGTTCTTCTCCGGTCTCGTCTTCGCGTTCGTGAGGGCGATGACGGCCATCAGTGCCGCGATCTTCCTGGTCTCGGCCAACTGGAACTTGATGACGGTCCAGATCCTGAACCAAGTCGGCTCAGGGCGTCTCGGTGTCGCAGCTGCGTTCAGCATGGTGCTATTGGTGATCGTGCTGCTGGCGATGCTGGCGATCCAGATGTTGGTCGGGCGCCGCGCCGAGAGCGCGTCCACGGTCAGGTTCTGAGATGCGGCACCCCCGCAAGGAGCAGCGATGTCGGTTGACCTGAAACTGGTGAGGTTGCGAAAGGTGTTCGCGGGCCATTCGGCAACCGACGGCGATGTCGTCGCTGTCGACGATGTCGACTTGGAGGTTGACAAGGGACAGTTCGTGACCTTGTTGGGCCCGTCTGGTTGCGGGAAGACCACGCTGCTGAGGATCATCGCCGGCTTCGAGGAGGCCACCAGCGGGGAAGTCTGGTTCGGTGACGAGCGCGTCGACATGCTCGCTCCCAACGCCCGCGACACCGCGATGGTCTTCCAGTCTTATGCCATCTTCCCGCATCTGAACGTTTTCGAGAACGTCGCCTTCGGCCTGCGAATGCAGCGCCTGCGGGGCACGGAGATCGAACAACGGGTCGCGCGCGTACTCGAACTCGTCGGTCTGACGAAGATGGCCCGCAGGCAGCCAAGCGCCCTCTCCGGTGGGCAGCAGCAACGTGTGGCTCTCGCTCGCTGCATCGTGTTGGAACCGCGGTTGCTGCTGTTCGACGAGCCGCTCTCGAACCTCGACGCCAAGCTCAGGGAGCAGATGCGCTTCGAGATCCGCGATCTCCAGCAGCGCCTCGGCATCACGGCCGTCTACGTCACCCACGACCAGACCGAGGCGATGGCGATGTCGGACCTGATCCTCGTCATGAACCACGGGAAGGTCGAGCAGATCGGCAGCCCCCGCGCCATCTACGCCACCCCAGCCAACCGCTTCGTCGCCGACTTCATCGGCAAGGCGAACTTCTTGGAGGGCCGTGTCGTCAACGCCGACAAGGTCGAGGTCGCGGGCCGCCAGATCGCTCTCGTCTCCCCTACCGAGACCCCTGCAGGAAGCACCGTGACGCTGGTGGCCAGGCCCGAGGCCATCGCACTATCGCGACCGACCGAGGGCTCGTCCGACGCACTTCCTGGCGTCGTTCGTCGCGCCACGTTCCTGGGCAGTCACGCGGACTACGAGGTGGAGGTGGCCGGTACGACGATCCAGGCCGAGGTCTCGAACCCGGCGGCGACCGGCATGTTCTCCGCAGGGGATCCGGTAGTCGTGGCCACCGGAGCACTTCACGCCCTGCCTGGGTCCTGATAGCGTCGCTGAGCTGTATGGAGATCCTGATCCTCGAAACCCCCAAGGCGGCCGAGGCCTTCGCCGCTCGCTTCGTTGCCGACCGGATGCGCACCAAGCCGGAGCTCGTGCTTGGCTGCGCCACCGGACGCACCATGGAGGGCATCTACGCCGAGTTGGTCAGGCTTCATCGCGAGCAGGGACTCGACTTCGCCGCCGTACGGACCTTCAACCTCGACGAGTACGTTGGGCTGCCGGCGGAAGATCCGCGTTCATATCACGCCTACATGCGCCAGCACCTCTTCCAGCACGTGAACCTGCGCCCGGAGCACACCCACATCCCTCGCGGTGATGCGGACGACCTCCCGCTCGAAGCGCTGCGCTACGAGGCTCTGATCAAGAGCGTCGGAGGTATCGACCTCCAGCTCTTGGGGCTCGGCAGCACGGGCCATATCGGCTTCAACGAGCCGCTCTCTGCCTTGATGTCGCGCACTCGCGAGAAAGCCCTCGCTCCCATCACCAGACAGCAGAACGCTCCCATGTTCGGAGGCGATCCAGAAGCCGTGCCACCACGGGCCCTCACGATGGGAGTCGGGACCATCCTCGAGGCCCGCGAGGTGCTGATGGTGGTGACGGGACCCCACAAGGCCGACATGCTGGCTCTGGCCACCGAAGGCCCGATCACGTCGATGGTGAGCGCCAGTGCTCTACAGCTCCACCCGCACTGCATCGTCATGATCGACGAAGCCGCAGCCGCCAACCTCGAGGGGATCGACTACTACCGCTGGCAGTTCGAGAACGAACCCGAGTGGGTTCACTTCAGGAGCCGCTCAGGATGACCGGGCACGCAAGAGGGTGGCGCGCAGGGCGAGGTAGCTATCGCCGGCGGCTGCCTTGACCGCTTTCTTGAGACCCCAGCTCAGAGCCTGATAGGCGCGCCCGACCGACGGCCGCCTCACCAAGTCAGCTACTGCCCTCGTGCTGGTGTTGGTCTGCACCGAGTAGCGACCCAAGACCAGGCAGTTGCCATGCCGGGTCGGAACTGCCGAAGGCTCCGACGTGAACAAGCACTCGATGCCGGCGCTCGCGGCCGCAGCGACCACGGCAGGTGATGAGTAGCCATTGGGCACCGAGGCGACCGTGACTTCGTGCCCCAGGATGTCGGCCAAGACCTCGCGACTGCGTGTCCACTCGTGCCGTAGACGCTGTCCGTCGAGCTTCGACATGATCTCCGGATGGCTGCACGAGTGTGAGCCCACGACGTGCCCGCGGCGACTCAGGTCAACCAGTTGCTCGGCGTCCATGAATCCAGTAGTACCGATGAAGTCGGTTGGAACGAAGAAGTGCCCGCGCCAGCCCATTTCCTCCAGAAGTGGCGCGATGACCTGGTGCGCACTGGAGCCACCGTCGTCGAACGTCAAGGTCACGGCCAGGCGGGCGCGGGGTGTGTGATGTAGCTCCGAAACCGTCGTCGGGGCACTACCCGCCGCGCCGATAGCCCTCAGATGAGCGGCGAAGCTGTCCGACGACAGCTTGTAGAGTTCAGCGCCCGGGTTGCGAAATCCGCTCTGGTGCTTGGGAACCGCCGCGTCCCCGGCTTCGCGGTGCCAAACATCGTGATACATCAACGAGACGGTCGCAGGGCCGTTGTGCCGCATGGTTGCCCATGTTACGGGTGAGGGGAGCATGAGGACACGGCGTCCGTCACGCCGGCAGCTTCTTCCCCGGGTTCATGATCCCCTGCGGATCTAGCGCCCTCTTGATCGCCCACATGACGTCCACCGCGGAACCGTGCTCCTTGCGCACGTACGACAGTTTCCTGAGCCCTACGCCGTGCTCCGCTGTGCAGGTGCCGCCAGCGGCAAGCGTGATGTCGACGAGCGCGGCATGCACGGCGTGGGCCCGCGCTTCGGCGGCCTCATCGTCACGCGGATAGAACAGTGTCAGGTGGAAGTTGCCGTCACCCACGTGGCCCAGCACGTAGGCGGGCATCCCAGCCTCCGCGACGAGCGACGTGCAGGCCTCGATCACCTCGGCCAACCTCGAGACCGGCACGCCCAGGTCGGTGATGAGGTTGGCCAGCCCCGGGTTGACGGCCACGAGGCAGTAGAAAGCTTGGTGGCGCGCCCTCCAGAGACGGCTCAGGTCGTCGCTTCCGAATGCCAGGTCACACGCGGTGGCCGCGTGGTCTCGTGCCAGATTCGCAGCGTCACGGGCCGTCGACTCAGCCGCCGCCCGGCTCCCAGCCAGTTCCAGAAAGACCGTGGAGGCAACTTCGAGGTTCAGACCGAGATGGGCGTTGATGGCCTCGATGCTGGCAGCATCGACCAACTCACAGCGCGTGGGGTTGGCGCCCGTTTGGATCAACTCGGTGACGTACGCGACGCATGCGGCTATGGTGGCGAAGGACGCCCTCACTCCGACAGTCGCCTCGGGGCGCGCCACGAGTCTCACCGTCAGCTCGGTGATGACTCCCAACGTCCCTTCCGCTCCGCAGAACAGCTTCGTCAACGCGTAGCCACTGGTCGACTTGCGTGAACGGCCACCAGTGCGTATGACCTCACCGCTGGCCAGCACGACCTCGAGACCCATGATCAGATCGCTGGTCACCCCGTACTTCACAGCCATCGTGCCCGACGCGTTGGTCGACGCCATCCCGCCCAACGTCGCCTCGGCGCCGGGGTCGATTGGAAAGAAGAGGCCCGTGCTCCGGAGCGCATCGTTGAGGCGCGGATAGGTGACGCCCGGCTCTACGACAGCCAGGAAGTCCTCGGTCGCTATCTCCTTGACCTTGTCCATGCGCGCCAGGCTCAGCGAGATGCCACCGTGAATCGGCACCGTGTGCCCTTCGAGACTGGAGTTTGCCCCCACAGGCGTGATGGCTGCGTCCAGGTCACGAGCCACCAGAACGACCTGCCTCACGTCCTCCGTCGACTCCGGGTAGACGACGACGTCCGGCTCCCTGCCGCCGGCATAGGACTCCCCGTGCGCGAACAGCGCTCGCGTGCTATCGGCAGCGTCGATCTGGTCGCGCCTCAGCGTCGCTGCCAGCGCGTTCAACAACCGCTCCCGAGGAGCGATGGCCCTCCGATCGCCGAGCAGGTCGTCTACCGCGAGTTGAGGCGCCGTGTCTCTGGACTCTTTGTCGGCCACTGACCAGTTCTACCGCGAGAGCGGCCTGGGCCGGCGGCATGAGCACGCGGCGGTTGTGGCGGCTCCCGGTCCGGTCGGCACGCGTACCTATGCACTTTGCTGTAGGCTTCGGACTAACGGCCGCCCACCTCTTGCGGCGGCCCGTGTGTGTAAGGAGCCCGGGTATGTCAGCTTCAACAGCCACCGCCAGAAGCCACCGCCACGTCCTCACCCCGTGGAGCAAACAAGGGGCGATCAGCACGCCCACGATCGTCCGGGCCCAAGGCTCGTACCTGTACGACGACGCCGGTAGCAAGTACCTCGATCTCTCGGCCGGCCTCGTGGCAGTGAACCTCGGGCACGGGCACCCAGCCGTCGTAGCGGCGATCAAGGAACAGGCCGAGCGCGTCTGCTACGTGGCGCCCTCGATGAGGAACGACACCCGCTCCGAGTTCGCCGAAATCCTCTCTGAGATCTCGCCGTGGGACGAAGGCGCCCGCGCTTTCTTCACCACCGGCGGGGGCGAGGCCAACGAGGACGCAGTCAAGATGTCCCGCATGATCACGGGGCGTCACAAGGTGCTCGTCGGCTACCGCTCATTCCACGGTTCCGCACCGGGTGCCGGCTCGCTGACCGGCGAGGACCGGCGTTGGGCCAACGAGCCCGGCATGCCCGGCGTGGTCCACTTCTTCACGCCTTACCCGTATCGCAGCCCGTTCTTCACCGAGGACCCCGAGACCGAGACTCAGCGTGCACTGGAGCACCTCGAGACGGTTCTCACCTTCGAAGGGGCTCACAACGTCGCCGCGCTGCTCATCGAGCCGGTCGTCGGCTCCAACGGCGTGATCGTCTACCCCGAGGGCTACCTGGCGGGGCTGCGCCGCATCACAGCCGAACATGGCATCGTGTTGATCTTCGACGAGGTGATGACCGGCTTCGGGCGGACTGGTGACACCTTCGCGTCGCAGCGCTTCGACGTCACCCCCGACATGATCGTGTTCGCGAAGGGCGTGGCCTCCGCCTACATCCCTCTCGGCGGCGTGCTGGTGCGTGAGAAGCTGGCGAGCCACTTCGATGACAACGCGCTGATGTGCGGCCACACCTATGCCGGCCACCCGCTGGCGATGGCGACCGGGCTCGCCACCGTCAAGGCGATGAAGCAGGAGGGCCTGTTCCAGCGAGCGAAGGAGTTGGAGCCGCTGATGCAACAAGGCCTGAGCGCGCTCAAGGCCAACCACGGCGTCGTCGGCGACGCGCGCGGCGTCGGAGCGTTCTTCGCCATCGAGCTGGTCAAGGACCAAGCGACGAGAGAGCCGCTGGTCCCTTGGTACGGCGGTGATAACACCCCGGCCGCCAAGCTCACGGCAGCCCTGCGCAAGGAAGGCGTCTACGCGTTCGGTCGCTACAACGTCATGCTGATCACCCCGCCCTTGACCATCGCGAGACCAGATCTCGAGTTCGGGCTCGAGGCGCTCGACAAGGCGCTCAACGTCCTGGCCTGAAGGCTTGCGGCCCCGAGCCGCCGATACACAGTTCCCGACTCGTTCCGGGGCCGGCCGTGCTCGCACGTCGGCCCCGGAACACGCTTCATGCGGGCAGGCGCAATAACCTGCTGCTCACCGGCCCGACGCCAGTCGGCAACCGGGACGAAGGAGACCTCGAGCTCATGCGAAGATTGCTGCTGTCACTTCTCGCCATCGCTATCGTTGGCGGATCCATCGCCTCGGCCCAACGCCTCACGATCGCTTCGTCGGGCAACCCGCCGACTCTCGACCCACACGCCACCTTCAATGGGTTGACCTTCGGAGTCACGAACCAGGTCTACGAGACCCTCGTACGCCTGAGTCCGGCTGCTGAAGCGGTGCCGGGCCTGGCTGCCTCGTGGAGCTACCCGGACGCCAACACCCTGCGCCTGGTCTTGCGAGAGGGCGTGACGTTCCACGACGGCTCCGCGCTCGACGCCGAGGCCGTCGTCGCCTCCCTCGAACGCTTCTTGGACCCGTCCGCGACGCGCCCGGGACGTTTCGTGCTGGCCGCCATCAGCGCGGTGACGGCGATCGACGAGACGACCGTCGACATCGTCACGACTGCTCCGTTCGCCCCGCTTCTGGCTCACCTGGCACACCCGGTGACCGCGATCGTGCCCGTCGCGCACTCCGACACGCTCGCCCGCCAGCCCATCGGCAGCGGGCCCTTCCAGTTCGTCAACTGGGTCGACAACAGCGAGGTCGTGTTGCGTGCCTACCCCGACTACTGGGGCGGCGAGGCCGCGATCGACGAGGTCGTGATCAGGATCATCCCTGAGATCAGCACGCAGGTCGTCGAGCTGCAGACCGGAGGAGTGGACATCGCCTTCACTCTGCCTGCCGACAACTACGACGCGCTGGCCGGGGAGGCCGGTCTCGAGTCCCGCGCCTTTCCCGGTTGGGGGACTCACCTGGTCGGGTTCAACAGCGCCAACCCGAAGCTCGCTGACATCCGCGTGCGCCAGGCCCTGGCCCACGCGATCGACAAGGAGCTGATCGCGGAGGAATTGCTGCGCGGGCAGGCTAGCCCGGCCGTCTCGGCGATCGCGCCGACGGTCCGTTACCACGTCGACCAGGACGAGGCGTACCCTTACGATCCTGAGCGCGCCCGCGCCCTGCTCGCCGAGGCGGGCGGCAGCGGCCTCGCGCTGACTCTCGACGTCTACCAGAACGCCCCGCTCGAGACGATCGCGCAGGCCTTGCAGTTCATGTTCTCTGAGATCGGCGTCGCCGTCGACGTGCGGGTACAGCCTTACGCCGCCTACGCCGAACAGACGGTCAAGGACGACACCGAGCTCTACATCAGCGGGTGGGGCACCGTCACACTCGATGCGGATTACACGCTCTTCGCCTTCTATCACTCGAGCGAGATCCCGGTCAACAACGCCTCGCGCTTCTCCGATCCCGAGGTCGACGCCTTGCTCGAACTCGGCCGGGCCGATCCCGACGCGGCCGTGCGCGCCGATGCCTACGCGCAGGTGCAGGAGCGCGCGCAGGCAGCCGTGACGATGGTCCCGCTCGTCTACCCGCTTTCCAACTACGTCAAGAGCGACCGTCTCCAAGGCGAAGTCGTCGCCTTCTCGTGGATCTACCTCGATCTGAGGAGCGCCAGCCTGACGGACTGACCGCCGGCAACGACAGGGCGGGCGCCGCCGTTACTTGCGGCGCCCGCCAGCTATCCTCCCAAGATGCTCAACTACGCCCTCGGCCGTTTGGCCAGCACCGTGCCCGTGCTGTTGGGCGTCACGTTCGTCGTGTTCATCATGACGGCGTTGACGCCCGGCGATCCGGTCATCGCGCTGCTGGGAGAGTCGGCCCAGGGCCTCAGCGCGTCCGCAATCGAGGAGTTGAGGACGCAGCTTGGCCTCGACGAGCCGCTGCCGCGCCAGTACCTCGACTACCTGCTGCGGCTCCTCAGGGGCGACCTCGGGGACTCCCTGAGGTCGGGGCGAGCAGTTCTCACGGAGATCGTCGAGCGCGCTCCGGCCACCGCTTCGTTGGCTCTGGCAGGCATGACCCTGGCGATCGTGCTCGGCGTCTCGCTCGGCATCATGGCGGCGCTGCGCCGCGGCACTCTGGTCGACTTCGCGGCCATCGCGATCGCACTCGTAGGCGTGTCGGTGCCGGTCTTCTGGTCGGGCTTCCTGCTGATGATCGCCTTCTCCCTCGAGTTGCGCTGGCTGCCGGCCAGCGGCAGCGGCAGCTGGCGCCATCTGGTGCTGCCGGCGATCACCATCGGCCTCTCTTCGGCAGCCTTCATCGCGAGGATCACCCGCTCAACGATGATCGAGTCGCTCTCGCGCGACTACGTTCGTACCGCCAGGGCCAAGGGCGTCTCGAAACGCCTCGTGGTGGTGAAGCACGCGCTACGCAACGCTCTTATGCCGATCATCACCGTCGTCGGCCTGCAGCTCGGAGGCCTGCTGGGCGGCGCCGTATTGACCGAGTCCGTGTTCGCGTGGCCCGGACTCGGCAGGTTGCTGGTCGACGCCATCACCAACCGCGACCTGCCGCTGGTTCAGGGCACCGTGCTGGTCCTGGCGCTCACGTTCATCCTGGTCAACCTCGTCGTCGACCTTCTCTATGCCGCGATCGACCCTCGGGTGCGCTATGGCTGATGCACCAACGACGAGCTCGGCGGTTCCGACACCGAGTAGGGGCCGCACCAGCCCGGGTCTGCGGCGGTTTCGTCGCAGTCCAAGCGCGTGGGTCGGCGGTGGCCTCGTCCTGCTGATGGTGCTGATTGCCGCGTTCGCCCCCTTGATCGCTGACCGTCCCCCCGACCAACAGAACTTGCGGCTGAGGCTGCGTCCCCCCAGCGCCGAGCAGCCGTTCGGCACCGACGAATTCGGTCGCAGCATGCTCTCGCGCACCGTACACGGGGCCAGGATCTCGCTGCTGACGGGTCTGGTGCCGGTGGTCGTGGCACTGACCATCGGCGCCTTGATCGGGTTGCTGGCCGGATTCAGCGGTGGGCGCATCGACGGGCTGCTGATGCGCTTGATGGACGTGCTGTTGGCATTCCCTAGCCTGCTGCTGGCGTTGGCTGTGGTCGGCACGCTGGGGCCGGGTCTCGTCAATGCCGTCATCGCGATCAGCATCGTCGGCATCCCGGAGTACGCGCGCATCGTGCGCAGCGTGGTGCTCGCCTCCAAGGAGGAGGAGTACGTCCAGGCCGCCGGTGCGCTGGGCGCCGGCCAGTGGCGCGTGATGGTGCGCCACGTCCTGCCCAGCGCCGTCGGGCCAGTGGTGGTTCAGGCCACGCTCGGGATCGGCTTCGCGATCATGGCGATAGCTGGGCTCTCGTTCCTGGGTCTCGGCGTGCAGCCGCCGGTGTCGGATTGGGGCGAGATGTTGGCGCGCGGCAGGCGCTATCTGCCCGGCGCCACCTGGCTGATGGTCTTCCCCGGCGCAGCAGTGTCGCTGACCGTGCTGGGCTTCAATCTGCTCGGCGATGCGGTGAGGGACGCGCTGGATCCCAGGGCGTCATAGACTCTCTACGTGACCGATACCGCTGCACACCGACAGCCGCTGCCCGCCCGCTCCGAGGTCGATCCGGCGTTCACCTGGGACCTGACCGCGCTCTACCCCACACCCGAAGCGTATCGAGCCGAGTTCGCCAGAGCCGAGCAAGAGCTCACGTCTCTCGCCGCCTTCCGTGGGCAACTCGGCAAGAACGCCGGCGCGCTCGGCGAGTTCATGGACGCCTATTGGGACTCTCTGGGCCGCATGGCCAGGCTGCGCGCATACGCGAACCTGCCGGTCTCCGTTGACCAGGGCGATGCTCCCGCGCGCGCCGAGGCGGGCCGCTTCCAGGCGCTGGCGGCGCGCTTCGCCAGCGCCGTCGCGTTCGTGCAGCCGGAGCTCTTGGCCATCGGCTCCGCCACCCTGGAGGCATGGCAGGCCGAAGACGAGCGCTTGGCCAAGTTGGCGCGCTACTTCGAGCGCCTGGAGACGGCGAAGGACCACATCAGGTCAGCCGAGGTCGAGACCCTGTTGGGCGCCACCAGCGACGCGTTCGGCGCCGCCGAGCGCGCGTACAACGCCCTCGCCAACGGTGAGATCGCGTTCGGCTACGCCTCCGACGCCAGCGGCGCCGAGCACGAGGTCGCCCGCAGCACCCAGCCCGCGCTGCGGGCATCACGCGACCGCACGCTCAGACGCAACGCACACGCTGCGTTCAGCGACGGCTTCCTCAAGTTCTCGGACACGTTGACCGAGTTGTACCTTGGCCGCGTCAAGCAGAGCGTGTTCACCTCACGCGCCCGCGGCTACGCAAGCACGGTCGAGGAACAGCTCAAGCCCCGTGAGGTGCCGCTGAGCGTGCTGGACGCCGTCGTCGACACCTTCTCCGCCAACCTTGGCGTCTGGCACCGCTACTTCGCGGCCAGGCGGCGGCTGTTGGGAGTCGACAAGCTCGAGGAAGCCGATCTCTTCGCGCCGCTAGGCAAGGAAGAGTTCCCGGTTTCGTACCAGACCGCGATCGACTGGATAGTCGCGGGCATGGCTCCGCTGGGAGAGGATTACGTCGGCAAGATGCGTCGAGGCCTGGAGCGCGACCGCTGGGTGGACGTCTATCCGAACCGCGGCAAGCGTGATGGGGCCTTCGCGAACCACCCGCCCGGCGCGAGACCCTACATCATGATGAGCTATCAGGGCGACCTGGCCAGCCTCTCGACGCTGGCCCACGAGCTGGGGCACGCGATGCACGGCGTCCTGATGCACGAGGTGCAGCCGCTTGCCTACACGACCTACGCGATGGTGGTCGCCGAAACCGCCTCGAACTTCAACCAGGCATTGGTGAGGAGCCACCTGCTGGAGACGCTCACAGATCCGGCGGGCAGGCTGGCTGTGCTCGAGGAGGCGTTCCAGAACTTCCACCGCTACTTCTTCATCATGCCGACGCTGGTGCGCTTCGAACTGGCGGTGCACGGCGCGGTCGAACGTGGCGAGGGCCTGACGTCGGGCCGTCTCAACGAGATCATGCGCTCGCTCTACCAGGAGGGTTACGGCGAGGAGATCGTCGCCGACGAGCGCACCGGAATCACGTGGGCGCAGTTCGGTCATCTCTACGTGCCGTTCTACACGTTCCAATACGCGGCCGGCATCGCAGCAGCGGCCGCTCTGGCCGACGACGTCTACCGCGGCGTCGATGGCGCCGCAGAACGCTACTTGGCGATGCTGCGCGCGGGCGCCTCGGTGTCGCCGATCGAGGCATGGGAGATCGCCGGTCTCGACTTCACGACCGCAGAGCCCATCGAGCGCGCCTTCGCAGTGCTCGAACGTCACGTGGCCGAGCTCGAGTCGCTGGCGGCCGCCGGCGACTGACGTGCTGAGGTCCTGAGGGGCGGACCGAGGAGGATCTCATACCAGGCAGGTTCGGGAGTGGGCTGGCGCTGGCGGTGTTGTCCGCCCTGGCTTTCGGTGCCTCTGGAGCGCTCGCGAAGGGACTGCTGGGTGCCGGTTGGAGCCCTGCGGCGGCCGTCACCTGGCGTGTGGTGGGGGCGGCGTTGGTGCTGGCAGTGCCAGCCGCGTTCCAGCTGCGGGGGCGCTGGCAGCTGCTGCGCGAGGGTTGGCCGAGCGTCGTGCTCTTCGGGCTGCTCGCCGTTGCCACTTGCCAGCTGGCCTTCTTCTTCGCCGTGGAGCGGCTGTCGGTGGCGGTTGCGCTGCTCATCGAGTACTCCGGCGTCGTACTGGTCGTGCTGTGGCTGTGGTTGCGGCGAGGACAGAGGCCACAACCGTTGACCCTGGTCGGCGCCGGCTTCGCCTTGGCGGGACTTGCGCTGATGCTCGACGTCTTCGGCGCCTCTCGCTCGGACCCTGTCGGAGTCTTGTGGGGGCTGCTGGCGGCGGTGGGGCTGGCGGCTTACTTCTTGATCTCGGCTGACGTGAGTCACGGCCTGCCCGGGATGGCGACGGCGGCTGGAGGGCTCATCGTGGGCGCGGTGGCGCTCCTCGCGGCCAGTGCTATCGGGCTGGTCGAGTTTCGCTGGCAGGTTGGCGAGGTTGGGCTGCTGGGAGCGCTGCTGCCTTGGTGGGCGGCCGTGGCGATGTTGGCGCTGTTCTCGACGGCGATGGCCTATTCGGTCGGAATCGGCGCGGCGCGGCGGTTGGGGCCGAGGCTGGCTTCGGTCATCGCTCTGAGCGAGGTTGGCTTCGCCGTGCTGTGGGCGTGGCTGCTGCTACGCGAACTGCCGGGGCCTGCGCAGCTGCTGGGTGGACTGCTCATCGTCATCGGCGTGGTGCTGGTGAGGCTCGACGAGCTACGCCTTGTGAGGTCGGTCCGGACCGTTCGTCGGTAGGGCCTGCAGCGATCGTGCGTCCTTTGTACTAGGCTCCAACCCGGTTGACAGGGCCGGCGGCTCCTCCTATTCTGTGTTACCCTTAGTTTCTAAGGGTCGTTCGGAGAGGAGTTCACAGTGCCGCCCCGCCCCATCCGTCAACTGCAGATCCTCGAGGCCTTGCGCGCCGCGCAGGAGCGCGGTGACGGACCTCTCGAACTGAGCGCCCTGGCACGCAGCTTCGGCATCAGCTACCCGACGCTGCGCGAGCACTTGGAAGCCTTGCAGGCCAAGGGCGAGTTGACGCTGGAGAGCCGTGGTCCTGGTCGCAGCCCTCGGCTTACCTTGCGCACCATCCCTCGCGGCTTGCCGCTCTTCGGTGAGATCGCCGCCGGGGTGCCCGTCGGCAGCTATCCAGAACCTGAGGGCCACCTCGGATTGCGCGCTATGCCAGACCAGTTCGCCCTGCGCGTGCGGGGAGACTCGATGGCCGATCGCATCGAGCACGGGGACGTGGTCCTGCTGCAACGGACGCAGCCGCAACGCTCCGGTGAGATCTGCGCGGTGCGCGTGGGCGAGGACGAGAGCACGCTCAAGTACCTCGAGTGGCAGGGCCCCGTAGCGAGGCGCAAGAGATACCGTCTCCGCCCCCACAATCCCGCCTACCCCACCATCGTGGTGCCGGCAGCCGAACTGCACATCGACGGCGTGATGCGCGGCCTGCTGCGCGGCGAAGCGGTTCAGGCGTTGCTGCTGGACGGGGGTGGTAACTGAACGCCGTAAGGCTGCCGTAGCTCTCCAATATCACAACGAACGAAGGACACATCCACCGCCGCCAAGCAAGGGAATGTGTCCTTCTCCGC
>CAYNOS010000008.1:63593-68217 GCA_964398985.1 uncultured bacterium | reverse complement strand
GCCGTCTACGGCCTGGTCCGCGACGTCTCGCACTCCAAACGCGACAACGCCGACCTGTGGCGCATCGCCCACGTCGACCCGCTGACGGGCCTGCCCAACCATCATCTGCTCGAGGACCGCATCTACCAGGCGCTGCTGCTGGCGAAACGCAACCGCACCCACATGGCTCTGGCGATCTTGGACCTGGACCACTTCCGGTTCGTGAACCAGACCTTCAGCCGTCGGCACGGAGACCGCCTGATCGGGGACCTCAGCCGCCGCCTCAAGCGCACCTTGCGGCGCACCGACACGCTGGCGCGTTGGGGAGGGGACAGCTTCGCCCTGCTCCTCGCCGACCTGCCGCATGCGCACGCGGTGCTGCCGGCTCTCGAGAAGGTGGTGGCGGCAACCAACCGGCCCTACGTCGACGACACGCTGACCCTCAACCTCTCGGCCACCATCGGCGTCGACATGTATCCCGATGGCGGCCGCTCCGCCGCTGGCATGATCGAGCGGGCCGCCGAGGCCCTGCGGCGCGGCAAGGAGAACAGCCGCGGCAGCTTCACCTTCTTCGACGAGGGCTTCGACGCCCTCATGCGCGAGCGGGTAGCGGCGGTCGAAGAGGTCAGGCAAGCCTTCGCCTCGGATCAGTTGTTGCTCCATTACCAGCCGCGCGTGGAACTCGACAGCGGCGCGGTTCACAGCGTCGAAGCGCTGGTGCGGTGGGCTCACCCGCGCCGCGGGATGCTGAAGCCCGCCGACTTCCTGCCGCTCATCGAGGAAGCGCAGCTCGGGCACCAGCTGTTCGAGTGGACGCTCGAAAGGGCCTGCCGCCAGGCCAAGCGCTGGCAGCGGCAACGCACTCCTCGCCGCGTCGCCGTCAACGTCAGCGGTCAGGCTCTCGAGCACGCCGACTTCGCCCTCAGCGTGCAGGCGATGCTCGGTCGCTACGACCTGCATCCCGGGCTCCTCGAGCTCGAGGTCAGCGAGCGCACCTCGGTAGCGACTCTCGAGGGCGCCGCCGAGCGTCTCGAGGACGTCAGGGCGATGGGCGTGCACGTCGCGCTCGACGACTTCGGCGTGGCCCAGTCGTCGTTGACGCACCTGCGGGACCTGCCGCTCGACGGCCTCAAGATCGACCGCAGCTTCGTCTCCAAGCTCGGCGCCAAGACGCCCGGCGAGGACCTCGACCTGCTCAGGGCGATCATCGCGCTTGGCAAGAGCCTGCGCCTGCGCGTCACCGCCGAGGGCATCGAGACGCGAGAGCAGAACAGCCTGCTGAGGACCCTCAGGTGTGACGACGGCCAGGGCTTCCTGTTCAGCCAGGCGGTGCCACCCGAGTACGTCCCCGCCTTCGCCTGAGAACGGCCGGGTGGTCACTCCCAACGGAACCCTCGCTCCAAGAGTTATGCTTCCCTGCTCATGAGCGCCAATCCATTACTGTCGAAGACTCACCGCATCCCGTTCGATGTCATCGGGACCGAACACGTCCTGGACGGCGTGGAGACCGCCATCGCCGAAGCCAAGTCCGCCATCGCGGCGCTCGTCGAGGCCGGCGATGCGAGCAGCTTCGCACGGGTCATGGACCGGCTCGACGAGATCACCGAGGCTCCCGAGCACGCGTTCCGGCTCGCCAGCCACCTGAACGGGGTCGCCAACACCCCTGAGATGCGCGAAGCCTACGGCCGCGCGTTGCCGCAGTTCGTCGCGTTCGTCAACGGCCTGCTCACCGACCAAGGGCTGTGGCGGCTGCTGAAGACCTACGCCGCCACCCCGGAAGCGCGAGCCCTGACGGGGACCAAGAGGCGCCATCTCGAGAAGACACTCGAGGAGTTCCGTCGCGCGGGCGCCGACCTCGCCGAGAGCGAGCGCCGCCGCGCCGAGGCGTTGCAGATCGAGCTCGCCTCCCTGCAGCAGAAGTTCGCCAACAACGTCCTCGACTCGCAGAACGCCTTCGAGTTGCTCCTCGAGGACGAGTCCGAGCTCGCGGGACTGCCCGAGGGCGTGGTGCGCAGAGCGCGCGCCGACGCCGAGGCTCGCGGCCTGCCCGGCTGGCGCTTCACGCTGCAGGCGCCCTCGTACGTGCCGTTCATGAAGTACGCCGCCGACCGCTCCCGCAGGCGGGAGATGCAGGAAGCCTTCATGGCGGTCGCCACGTCCGGAGAGCACGACAACCGCGGGGTGATGGCCGAGATCTTGGCCGGGCGCCGCGAACTCGCGAGCGTCCTCGGGTACCGCGACTTCGCCGACTACAAGCTTGCCGACAGCATGGTCGGCTCGGGCGACAGGGCCTACGCCTTCGTTCGTGAGCTCGCCGAGCGCTCGCGAACGCACTTCGAGGCAGAGTTCGAGGAGCTCGAGGAGTTCGCCCGCAGCGAACTCGGCATCGACCGCCTGGAACCTTGGGACCTCGCCTTCACCATGGAGCGTGTGCGGACCGCGCGCTTCGACTTCGACGAGGAGGCACTACGTCCCTACTTCCCGCTGCCGCAAGTGCTCGACGGCGTCTTCGCGTTGGCCAAGCACCTGTTCGGAGTGCGCTTCGAACCCACCGAGGGCGTGCCGGTCTGGCACGAGGAAGTGCAGACGTTCGACGCCTTCCACGAGGACGGCACTCACCTCGGCGCCGTCTACACCGATTGGTTCCCGCGGGAGACCAAGCGCAAGGGCGCCTGGTTCAATTTGCTGGTTGCCGGCGGGCCGGTCGGCGACGGCTTCAGACCGCACGCCGGGGTCGTGGCGGCCAACTTCACGCCGCCGGAGCAGGGCCGCTCGCCGCTGTTGACCCACGACGAGGTGCAGACGGTGTTCCACGAGTTCGGTCACCTGCTGCATCACCTGCTGTGCCGGGTCGAGCTGCGCGGCCGCAACAGCTCCAGCGTCCCGTGGGACTTCATCGAGCTGCCCAGCCAGATCATGGAGAACTGGACCTGGGAAGCCGAAGCGCTGGCGCTGTTCGCACGCCATCACGAGACGCAGGCGCCCTTGCCGGAGGACCTGCTGCAGCGCCTGACGCTGAGCCGTCGTTTCTGCGAGGCGACCGCGATGATGCGCCAGCTTCAGCTCGGCACCGCCGACCTTGCACTGCACATCGACTTCGACCCTGACGGCTCCGAGGACCCCATCGAGCTGGCCGAGCGGGTCACCACGGGTCTGGCCACTCGCCCGGAGTTCTCGCAGGGCAAGCGCATGCCATCGTTCACGCACGTGTTCTCAGGGGGGTACGCAGCCGGCTACTACTCGTACAAGTGGAGCGAGGTGCTGGACGCCGACGCGTTCGAGCGCTTCCGCGCCGAGGGCGTCCTGAATCAGGCCACTGGCAGGGACTTCGCCGAACTGGTGATGGCGCGTGGTGACAGCGCCGACGCCAACGAGCTGTTCCGGGACTTCATGGGACGCGATCCGCGCGTCGACGCGCTGCTGGCCCGCAGCTTCGGTCCGCTACCGTCGGCCGGCGCCGACAGTTCCGGTCACGGCTGAGTTTCCTGCTCCGCGGGTTCCCTCAGCAACAGCAACGCCATCAGTGTCGTCGCGCGCGAGTAGTCTGCGATCCCGCCGGCGATTCCTTGACTGACCAGGTAGGCATCGTTGGCGCTCCGCATCAGATCGGCGCCGGCCGCCCAGCGGTACCGGAGGTGCGCCTCGCGGATGGCGAGCCAATCGTCCTCGGCTCCTGCGGGCCACAGCGCGAGGTACTCGGCCGCGCTGCTCGCCGGCAGCGCGTCGGCGATCGATCGCGCGGCGCTCAAGGCGGCGGCGTAGCGGACGCGTGGGTCACCGCATTCGAGACCCGCAAGCAGACCCAAGGCCTCGGCCTCCGCTTCGCGCGCATAACCGGCGGCGTGCGTCAGCTCGTGCAGGGCCACGGCCAAGAAGCCCTCGTCGGGCAACCCGGGGTCGACGTGCGGCTCCAGCAGCCACGGGTAGATGAAGCCGGAGGTGCCCAGGCGCAGCAGAGCTCCGTCGGGGAAGCCCTTGACCACGGTCGGTAGCGACGACCCGCCCGGCAGCCCGGTGCGCTGCAGGTAGCCGGCGAGGCAACGTGAGGCGGCCTCGACCGGATCGACGTTGCCGGCGGCCCCGACGCGTTGGCGCGTGTCGCTGGCCTCGTTCAGCACCACCGCGACCGCGTCGCCAGCGGAGGCCAGCTGCTCGCCGGTGAGGCTGACGGCGGTGGCGGCGTCGCCGATGCCGAGTCGCGACTCCAGCGTGGGGGTCCGATACGCCAGGCCGAACGTCAGGGGGAAGAGGATGGCCGACGCCGCCAGCCACCACCCGAGCAGCGTGAAGGCGCCGCGCCGCCCGCCGCGGCCGCTGAGCAGCCCCAGCACCGCGACGATCACGAACAGCATGGCCAGCGCCGCGGCCAGGCTGAGCGGCACGGCGTCGTGGAGGCGCGAGGTCAGGCTGCTGAGCACCGGGTGGACGCCGTGCGTGTAGACGCGGTCTGCCAACGCCGACGGCCACGACACGAACTGAAGCAGCAGCCCGATCAGCAGCCACAGCCACCAGCGAGCGAAGAGGCCGCGGCGGCGCCTGCGCCCGTAGTCCGTGGCGTAGGGAGGTCGCCGATCACTCTCGTAACGCATCCAGGCAATCCTAGAACGGCGGCCGGTCGAGCTTTGCGTAGCTCTCCTCATCTGGG
>CAYNOS010000008.1:52754-63493 GCA_964398985.1 uncultured bacterium | reverse complement strand
CGCCCTCGGCGCTATGCTCGGCTCGTGAAGCGCTTCGTCGGTCAGGGAGCCAACCAGCCGTTCGAATGCGCCGTCTGTGGCGCGGAGGTGCCGCCTCTCGCCGGCGGCGGCTACCGCAACCACTGCCCGCGCTGCTTGAGCTCGCTCCACGTCGACGTCAATCCCGGCGACCGGGCGGCTGACTGCTTAGGGATCATGGACCCGGTAGCCGTCGAGAGCTCCGGCAAGAAGGGCTGGGTGATCGTGCACCGCTGCCGCAAGTGCGGCAGCGTGAGACGCAACAAGGCGGCGCTCGACGACCCGGTTGCTCCCGACGACTTCGACGCGATCATCGCGCTAGCCGGTGGCGGCGCCGACCGGCCAGGACCGCCATCTCGTGTTTCCGGCCGCCGTTGGTAGACTCGGCGGTGCGAGGGAAGACGTGACCTACCACAAGCTGGAGATCGACTCACGAGGGGCGGCGCTGCGCATCAGGTTCGCGCGTCCCGAAGTCCTGAACGCTCTGGATTCCGAGTTGCTCGACGAGCTCGCCGACGCCGCTCGCGGTCCGGCGGCCGACCCGGCGGTGCGGGCGGTGATGATCACCGGCAGCGGCCGCGGCTTCTCGGCCGGCGCAGATCTCGGAGCCATGCCCCTCGACGCCGACATCGGCGTGCTACTCGAGCGTCACTACCATCCCGTGGTGCGGGCGCTCGCGGCTCTCGACAAGCCGGTGGTGGCGGCCGTCAACGGCATCGCGGCCGGTGCCGGGATGAGCCTGGCGTTGGCTTGCGACGTGCGCTACGTGTCGGAGGCGGCGGCCTTCGTGCTCGGGTTCGCGGGCATCGGCTTGGCTCTCGACGCCGGCGCCAGCTACCATCTGCCGCGCCTGATCGGCGCTGGCCGGGCACTGGAACTCACCTACAGCAACCGCCGGGTCGATGCTGCCGAGGCGCTGGCGATCGGCTTGGCCGACCGCGTGCTGCCGGCCGAGGACTTCGAGGAGGCCGCCTTTGCGGCCGTCGGCGCTCTGGCGGCGGGCCCCACGCGGGCGTTCGCCCTGATCAAACGCGAGATACGAGCGAGTTTCGACAACGACCTCGAGGGCCAGCTGGCGTTCGAGAGCGCCTGCCAGTCGGCGGCCGCCACCGGCAGCGACGCCGCCGAGGGCGTGCGCGCGTTCGCAGAAAAGCGCGCTCCGAGGTTCGAAGGACGGTGAGGTAGTGCACGCAGACCTGATACTCCACGGCTCGGTGCTGACGATGGATCCCGCGAGGCCACGCGCAGCGGCCGTCGCGGTGCGCGGAGGACGCATCCTCGCCGTCGGTGCCAGCGCCGACATCCACGCCCTGGCCGGACCCGGAACCCAGACCATGGAACTCGGGTCGGGCTGCCTGATGCCCGGCTTCCACGATGCTCACCTTCACCTGACCCGCTTCGGACTCGAGCTGACGCAACTCGACCTGGCGCCGTTCACCGACTTCACAGCCGCGCTCGACGCGATCCAGCGGCGCGCTGCGGAGTTGCCGGAGGGCGAGTGGCTTCTGGCCGCCGGCTTCGCGCTGAACACCTGGCGCCTGCCCGCGATCGGCGACGCCGAGGCCGAAGCCCTGAACGCCGCCGCCGGCGGCCGGTCGATGATGATGGAGAGCCAGGACCATCACTCGAGTTGGGTGAGTCGGGACGTGCTGGAGGCCGCGGGCCTCATCGACTCCGAGGGCCGGGCGACCGCGGCAGCGCGCGCGCCGGGCGTGGTCCGGGGAACCTCGGGGCAACCGACCGGCCTGCTGCTCGAGGGGGCCAGAAGCCTGGTCGCCGACTCGCTGCCCGCCCCGGACGCTCAGCGGCTGGCGAAGGCGTTGGCGGAGGGTGCATCCAAGCTCGCTTCGCTTGGCATCACGACCGTGCACCACATGGCGGCCGAACCGCCCAGTCATGCGCGGGCGCTCGCCAAGGCTGCCTCGCTCGACGACTTCCCGCTGCGGGTGTGGGCCTGCGTGCCGCACGCCCTCATCGAGGCGGCCGCGGATCTCGGCCTGGCGACCGGCCAGGGAGGCAGCAACTACCAGATCGGCGGGGCCAAGTTCTTCGTCGACGGCGCGCTCGGCAGCCGCACTGCCTGGATGCTCGAGCCGTACACGGGCACCTCCGAGACCGGCACCATCGTCGACGGCCCCGAGGTCCTGATGGAACGCGTACCGCTAGCCGCCGCCGCCGGGCTGGCGCCCGTGGTGCATGCCATCGGTGACGCCGCCAATCGCGCCGTCATCGATGCCTTCGAGGCGTCGCACGAGGCGCTCGCAACCGCCGGGCTAAGGCCCCGGTTGGAGCACGCTCAGCACATGCACCCGGACGACGTGGCCAGAGCCGGCGCTCTCGGCGTGGTGACCTCGATGCAGCCGATCCACCTGACCTTCGACGTGGCTGGAATCGCGACCCTGCTCGCCGACCGCGTGGCACGTGCCTACCCGACGCGGTCGTTGCTGAGAGCCGGCGCCAAGCTGGCGTTCGGATCCGACACCCCTGTCGCCTCGCCCGACGTGTTCGCGGGGCTGAGGGCAGCCTGCCGACGCCAGGGCGTCGAAGGTGGCAGGCTCGGCGCCGGCGAAGCGATCTCGCCGGACGAGGCCCTGGCTGCCTACACCACCGGTGCCGCCTACGCGATCGAGTGGGAGCATCGCTCCGGCAAGCTGGCGGTCGGCTACGACGCCGACATGGTCGTCCTGTCTCACGATCCCTTGGTGAGCCTCGACGGCCTGGAGGTGCTGGCAACCGTGAAAGGCGGCATGTTCACCTATCGGCGGTGACGTTCTGGAGCCTTGACGCCGGGGTGGTGTGAGCCGAGTAAGAACGTGGTGAGAGGCTGCGGGTACCATCGAACCATGACGGGGGAGGTTCGGAGTTGAGCAGCTTGGCGATAGACCCTGTGAGGCAGTACCGGCGCATGCAGTTCGTGCTGGGGCCCGATGAGGACGCTGCGGCGCCGGCCAGCTGGGTCGTGCACAAGGTCGCTGGCGGCCGGAGACTGACGGCCCACCCCGACCTCAAGGTCGTCAGCGCCGATTGCGACGGGGTTAGGCTCACGCTCCTCGGTTACATGCTCGATCCGGAGGTCCCGCAGGCGGGCGACCTGGAGATCCTCTCGCGCTTGGCGGCAGCCGTGGCGGCTAGGGAGAACCTGTTCTGGGAACTGGCACCGCTCGGCGGCCGCTACCTCCTGATCGTCGCTGATGGCGAGGTCAAGGTCGTCGGCGATGCCAACGCGACGATGCAGCTGTTTCACGCCACTTCCGGGGGCCGGACTTGGTGCGCCGCCCAACCGGACCTCCTCGCCGACGTGCTCGGATTCGCCGAGGATCCCGAGGCGATCGAGCACATCCGTCAGTTCAAGGCGATCTCGGACGAGTACTCGTTCCCGCTCAGCAGCTCGCCCTACCGGCACGTGAGGCGCCTCCTGCCCAACCACGTCCTGGACCTGGATTCGGGCGCGGTTCGTCGCTACTGGCCCACCGAGGCGCGACCCGACCGCAGCGTCGACGAAGTGAAGGGCGCCATCGCCTCCCGGCTCGCCGGCCTGATGGCGGCCGCGGCCAACCGCTTCGAGCTTGCCATGGGCGTCAGCGCCGGCCTCGACAGCCGCCTGATGCTCGCTGCCAGCCGCGGTCTCGGCGAGAGGATCGTCTACTACTCGGGCGTCGACAAGTCTCGCGGGCCAGACCATCCCGACGTGCGGATCCCACGGAAGATGCTCAGCGACCTCGGCCTCGAACACCATCAGATCATGGCCAAAGAGGAGGTGGCCCCCGAGTTCGCCGAGCTGTACCGGGCGAGCGTGCCGTTCGCGCACGAGTCCCGCATGCCCGGCCTGCAGGCGCAGTACGAGAAGTACCGGCTCGGGCGCGTGGCCGTGATCGGGAACGTCTCGGAGAACGCTCGCGCGGGCTACCTCTCGATGTTCCCTGATGTCCCACACGACGCGATCACCGCTCGAACCCTGGTTGAGCGCCGTGGGCAGGCACATCTGCACTTCCACTTGCGACATCTCGAGCGTTACGTGGGCGAGCTCGGCGATACCCATGGCTACCACTGGCTCGACCTTCTCGAGTGGGAATACGGTTCCGGCAACTGGTTCGCGAACAACGTCACCGAGTTCGTCTCAGCGTGGCAGGACGTGTTCGTGCCATACAACTGCCGGTCTCTGCTCGTTGACATGATGTCGGCACCGCTGGCCTCGCGCATGGATCCGGCCACCGAGCTGTACGCGGCCGTCGCCTCAGAGCTGTGGCCCGAGGTGCTCGCCTACCCGATCAACCCGCTCACGCCGAAGCTGTGGTTCAAGGAGCGCGTCTACCGACCCCTGAAAGCGGTGAAGACGCGAGCCTTGGAGCTTGCCGGCACCCTGAGCGCGTCGCTCTCCGGCCGTGACGCGGTGGTCACGCCGGCCCGGGCTCACGAGGCCGACCGGCTCGGCGATCGGTCCGGTAGCGCAGGGCTGTAGAGCCGCAGCAACGCTAGCGGGTCGACGGCCGGTGGCGGCGCGCGCCACGCACCGTCGACACGCCCGCTAGGCTGCGCCCGGATGTGAAAAGAACAGGTGCAGCGCGCTCCATCAGCGCTTACGCTCCCGGGAAAGCGAGGGAGCAAGCGTGGGCGACATCGCTCTGGGTCCATACCACCGGCAGTACAGGCGCATGCAGTTCGTGTTGGGCCCGAAGCAGCATCTCGTGACCCATGGCTGGAAGGCCTCCGAGGTGGCGGGCGGCCTCGCGCTCTCCTCGCACCCTGATTTGAGCGTGCTTACCGCAACACGAGGCAGCGTCACGCTGACGCTGCTCGGCTACCTGCTCGATCCCGACGCTCCCCGTGACGGTGACGCAGAGATCGTCGGGCGCATCGCAGCGACCGTGGCCGCGGGCGGTGATCTCTTCGAGGCCCTGGCGCCCCTGGGTGGCCGGTACCTGCTGATCGTCGACGATGGCGAGCCCAAGGTCGTCGGCGACGCCAACGGCACCATGCAGCTCTTCCACGCGACTGCCGGTGGCGAGACGTGGTG
This sequence comes from uncultured bacterium, assembly GCA_964398985.1. Lineage (GTDB taxonomy): Bacteria > Deinococcota > Deinococci > Deinococcales > Trueperaceae > CAYMRL01. The sequence goes on along the minus strand of CAYNOS010000008.1, from coordinate 58,461 downwards.
CGCCGCGCAGCCCGACCTGCTCGCTGAGCTGCACGGTTTCGACGAGGACCCCGAGGCCACGCTCTACATCCGGCAGTTCATGGCCGGGTCGAGCGAGTACTCCTTCCCGTTGTCGGTCTCGCCCTACGCGGAGGTGCGACGGCTCCTTCCTAACCACAGTCTCCACCTGAGGTCCGGCACGACACACCGTTACTGGCCGAACGAGCCGCGAGTGCAGCGCAGCGTCGCCGAGGTGAAGGGGAGAGTCGCCGCGCGACTGTCCGGCCTCATCGCCGCCGCCGCCAACCGCTTCGAGCTGACCTTGGGCGTCAGCGCCGGTCTCGACAGCCGTCTGATGCTCGCTGCAAGCCACAGCGTCAAAGACAGGATCGTCTACTACTCCGGTGTCGACAAGGTTCGCGGACCTCGGCATCCCGATGTGAAGATCCCTCGCCGCATGCTCGCTGACCTGGGGCTGGAGCATCACATGATCGCGGTGAAGACGGAGGCATCGCGTGGCTTCTCCGAGGTGTTTCGCGCCAGCGTGCCTTATGCGCATCAACAGCGCATTCCTGGGTTGGAATCCCAGTTCGAGTACTACCAATTGAACCGCGTCGCGGCCATCGGCAACGTCTCGGAGAACGCGCGCGCCCGGTACCAGTCCGCGCTTGCCGGGGTGCCCGACGAAGCGGTCACTGCCAGGGCTCTCGCACTTCGGCGTGGGCTCGACCATCTGAACTTGTATGTCGAGAGCCTTCAGCGCCATCTCGATGGGCTCGGCGACACCCACGGCTACGATCCGCTCGACCTGCTCTTCTGGGAGCACGGTTCGGGAGCATGGTTCTCGCACAACGTCTCCGAGTTCGTCATCGCCTGGCAGGACGTGTTCCTGCCCTACAACTGCCGTACCTTGCTCGTCGACATGCTGTCGACGCCGCAAGAGGCACGCACTGGCCGCGCAGCCGAGCTATACATCGCCGTCGCGGGCGAGCTGTGGCCTGAGGTGCTTGCTTACCCCATCAACCCGTTGACGGCCAAGAAGGCCTGGTCGAAGAACGTCTACCGGCCTCTGCGAGCGCTCAAGAGAAGCTTTCAGGGTCTCGCGGCCTCGCTGTTGGGCGCCTCCCCGGGCCGCTAGGGCGGCGGCCGCACCGCCCCCCGCGAAGCAACGCAGGCTGATGAGGCTCGTGGCACCCGACTTCGGTTCACGCGGCCTGCTGGTCAACCGCCGAACATCTCGAGCTCCCGGACCCGGCCGCCGGCCTCGCCGCCGGCCAGATAGAGCAGCGCCTCCGCCACGGCCGCCGGCCGGATCCACTTGCTGGTGTCCGCTTGCGGCATCGCAAGGCGGTTGGCGCTGGTGTCGATCGCGCCCATCGGATGCAGCACACCGACACTCACGCCTCCCGCGGCCACCTCGGCGGCAAGCGACCTGAAGTACGCCGCCAGTGCTGCCTTCGCGGCCGCGTATGCCGTGCTGCCGGGTGCAGGGGAGTGCGCGGCGCCCGCGCCCAACGCCAGGATGGCGCCGTCGCCGGCCTCCAACATGCTCGGCAGCGCGGCCAGAGTAGCGTTCACCGCGGTTCTGAGGTTGGTGCTCAGCTGCTCCTCGAGCCCGGACAGCCCTGCCTCGACGGCCTTGCGCGCCGCGTAGCCGCCGGCCATGTTCACCAACACGGTCGCTCGTCCCATGCGGGCAGCAGCGTCTCGCAGCGCCTGTTGAGCGCTCGTCTCGTCGGCGAGGTCGGCGCCTACCACCAGCAGTCTCCCGGCTCCCTCGAGCTCGGCGGCGCCCTTGAGCCGGGACGCGGTTTCGCGCTCCTTGCCCGTTCGGGAGACCAAGGTGACCTTGGCTCCGTGACGCAGGAACTCGAGCGCGACGACCGGGGCGACCGAGCCGCCGGCGCCCGTGATCACGACGTGTCCAGCCGTCAGTCGCCTCGCCAAGGTCTCGTTCACGCTGCGCAGTGTAATCCCTGGCCGGCGGCTGATCTGCGGTTGGCTGACGCTCCCCTTGTGAGAGCCGGGAGCGTTTCGGAGGCAGCCGCTCCGGCCTCGAGCCGCAGCCGCCAAACACGGCGATAGCCGCGTCCCAGACGGCGAAAACCGTTTGACCGAGTACCTCGGCGCAAGGTATGATTCGGCAGTTGGGCCCGCCTCGGCGCGCCCCCTGGTTCGCTTGCTTGCGGCACCCCAACTGCCGCTGCTGGCGCGCGAGCGGCCCGGCGCGGAGGTCAAGGCTTGAACGCTTACACGGCACATGACATCAAGGTCCTGCGGGGCCTCGAAGGCGTACGCAAGCGCCCTGCGATGTACGTTCAGGGCGGCACGGGCATCGATGGTTACCACCAGCTGCTGACGGAGATCATCGACAACGCCATCGACGAGTACCTGGCCGGTGTTGCCGATACCGTCGAGGTCGTGCTCAACCCCGACGGTTCCGCCACCGTCAACGACAACGGCCGCGGCATCCCGGTCGACATGATGGAGGCCGAAGGCAAGCCCGCCATCGAGGTCATCTTCACCGAGCTGCACGCCGGCGGCAAGTTCGGCGAGGGCGCGTACAAGGTTTCAGGTGGCCTGCACGGCGTCGGCAGCTCGGTCGTCAACGCCTTGTCGAACAGCTTCGTGGCCGAGGTGTCGCGCGGCGGCAAGCGCTACCGGATCGCGTTCGCGCACGGCGCGGTGGTCGAGCCGCTGCACGTGATCGGTGACGTTCCCAGGAACGAGAGTGGCTCCTCGGTCACTTTCCACCCCAACCACGACATCTTCAAGGAGATCGAGGGCTTCGATTACTCGCGCGTCAGGCGCCGTCTGCGCGAGCTCGCGTTCCTCACGGGTGGCGTCACGATCGCCTTGGAGGACCGTCGCGGCGCCGAGGCGAAGCGCGAGGTGTTCTTCGAGAAGGGCGGTGTCGCCGCCTTCGCGGCCACCTTGGCGAAGGACTCCAAGACGCTTTACGAGAAGCCGATCGAGATCCACGGTACCGCCAAGGTCGAGACCGACCGCGGCGTTCAGGAGGTCGAGGTCGACGTGGGCCTGATGCACACGGCCGGCTTCGGGCAGACGATCCTGACCTACGCCAACATGATCACCAACCGTGACGGCGGCACGCAGCTCACCGGCTTCAAGAGCGCGTACACGCGCGTGCTGAACAACTACATGAAGAGCAAGAACCTCCTCAAGAAGGGCGACCCGGCACCCACCGGCGACGACTTCCTCGAGGGCATCAACTGCGTGATCTCGGTGAAGTTGCAGGAGCCGCAGTTCGAGTCGCAAGCCAAGGTCAAGCTGCTCAACCCCGAGGCTCAGACCGCCGTCGCTTCGGTGGTCTACGAGAAGCTCAGCGAGCACCTCGAGGAGAACCCCAAGGTCGGCCGCGCCGTGATCGACAAGGCCGCTAACGCGGCCCGCGCGCGTGAGGCTGCGCGCAAGGCTCGTGACCTGGTGCGCCGCGCCAACCCGCTGGAGAACGACGACCTGCCGGGCAAGCTCGCCGACTGCCAGTCTCAGGATCCGGCCGTCAGCGAGGTGTACATCGTCGAGGGTGACTCCGCCGGCGGCACCGCCAAGCAGGGCCGCGAGCGGCGCTTCCAGGCCATCCTGCCGCTGCGCGGGAAGATCCTCAACGTGGAGAAGGCGAACCTCGCCAAGATCCTCAAGAACGCCGAGATCCGCGCGATGGTGGCCGCCATCGGGGCCGGCATCGAGGGCACCGGAGACGACGCCCACTTCAACATCGAGGACGTCCGCTACCACCGCATCATCATCATGACGGACGCCGACGTCGACGGTTCTCACATCCGCACGCTGCTGCTGACGTTCTTTTATCGCTACATGCCGCAGCTGATCCAAGCCGGCTACCTCTACATCGCCCAGCCGCCGCTCTACGGCGTCAAGGTGGGCCGTGCCAAGGAGATCGAGTACCTGTTCGACGACGCGGCCTTGACGCAGCTGACCCGCGCCAACCGCGACAAGAAGCTCGAGATCCAGCGTTTCAAGGGCTTGGGCGAGATGAACGCGGAGCAGCTCTGGGAGACGACGATGAACCCCGAGTCGCGCGTGCTCAAGCGCGTCACGATCGACGACGCGCTCGAGGCCAGCGAGACCTTCGAGATCCTGATGGGCACCGAAGTGCCGCCGCGGCGTCAGTTCATCGAGGAGAACGCCCACCTGGCGCGTCTGGACATTTGAGCCGACAGCGCTGACACGAGGATCAGGCGACGAGGTTGGCGGGCCGCCTACCCTCGAGTACTGCCAGCACCGCGTCGACGCACAGTCTCGCCATCGCTGAGCGCGCGGCTACCGTCGCGGAGCCGGCGTGAGGCGCCAGCACCACGTTGGGCAAGTCGAGCAGCTCGGGGTTGACGCGGGGCTCGCCGTCGAACACGTCGAGCCCCGCCCCCCACAGCCGCTGCGCCCGGAGGGCGGCAGCCAACGCGGTGTCGTCGACAACCCCGCCGCGGGCGGTGTTGACCAGCACCGCGGTCGGCTTCATGAGTGCCAGGGCAGCCGCATCGATGAGCCCGGCGGTCTCCCGGGTGAGCGGGCAGTGCAGGCTGACGAAGTCAGAGGCGGCCAGCAGCTCGGAGAGCGGGAGCTGCAGCGCAGCCAGCTCGCTCTCGGCCTCCGCGACGCGACTGCGGCCGGTGTAGACGATCCTCATGCCGAACGCGACGCCTCGGCGCGCCACGGCCTGGCCGATGCGGCCCAGGCCGACGATGCCGAGCGTGCTGCCGTCCAACGCCGCGCCGAGGAGCTGGGTGGGCTCCCAACCGCTCCAGCGGCCGGACGCGACCAACTCGTGCCCTTGCCGCAGGCGCCTGGCGACGGCGAGCAGCAGAGCGAAAGCCAGGTCGGCCGTAGCCTCGGTCAGCACGCCCGGGGTGTTGGCGACGAGCACGCCCTGCCGCCGGCAGGCTTCGAGGTCGACGTTGTCGTACCCGACGGCGAAGTTGGCCACGATCCGCAATCCCGGGCCGGCCGCGTTCAGCAGCTCGGCGTCGATGCGATCCCCGATGAACGCGATCAGCGCCGCGGCGCCCGCTGCGCGGTCGAGCAGGTCGCTGCGGGAGGCCGGGCTGCTGGCCGCCCGCACTTCCACTTCCAGGCCGGCTTCGGCCAGCGGCGCCAGCCACGCTTCCGGCAGCGAGCGCGTGACGAAGACCCTGGTCACCCGCCGAGCGCTCCAACGACGCGGCCGGGCACCGAGCCCGGCCGCACGACCAGCGAGTGACTTGGGAGGCCCGCGCTCAGGGGAGGTCGAGTTCCGAGCGCAGTGAGTAGACCTCGGTGAACGCGAGCATGCGACCGCGTTCGGCTGCGACCTCCTCGGTCCCGTAGGGCTCGAAGGCGTCGCCGACGATCTCGGCGTTGCCGAAGGAAGACATGACGTGGTTGAGGACAGCGGCGATCTCGTCGTCGCTGAGATGAGCGTGCGAGGGCATCAGGCCGTTGTAGGCCATCCCGTCCACCATGATCTGGCCCATCACGCCGTACATGACTGCGAGGACCGGATAGGTCCTGTCGGCCAGGTACAGCTCGGCCGCGTGACCGGCGAGGGGTGGGAAGGCTCCCGGGATGCCGGCCGCGGTCGGCTGGTGGCAGGCGGAACAGACGGACTGGTAGACGGCCGCCCCGTCGGCCGCGGGGGCGCCCGAGGCAGCGGGCCCAGTGGCGTCCGCGGACCCTGTGGCGTCCGCAGGCCCGCCGGCCGGCAGCGTGCCGG
>CAYNOS010000008.1:0-52654 GCA_964398985.1 uncultured bacterium | reverse complement strand
GTGGCGTCCGCGGACCCTGTGGCGTCCGCAGGCCCGCCGGCCGGCAGCGTGCCGGCCTTGACGATGCCGGGCGCACTGACGCCGCGCTGGGCGACCAACAACATCGCGTGCTCGATGTCGATCACGGCCCGCCCGTCCTCGAGCAGCTCGAAGCCGCTCAGATCGGCAGTGGCGGCCTCGACCTGCGCCTGAAAGCCGGCCGTGTCCAGCGGCTGGAGCCGACCTTGCGGACGCGCCGTGGCCAACAGCAGCAGTACGACAAGCGTCGCGGCCATGCCGAGCGTCATGAAGACCGCACCGAGGCGCACCTGCTGCTCGCTGAAGAGGTAGTCCTTCGTGGATCTAGGCATGCTGGTGCTCCGCGGTGGCGCGAATGAGACGCGGGTCGTTGACGGGCAGCACGTTGCGAGAGGAGAGCATGCGAGCGTACGCCGCCAGCCAGATCAGGAACATCCCGACCAGCAGCAGCACGTCGGTCAGGGTGACCTGAGCGCCGCTGCGTTCGAAGGCGGGAACCAGGAACCAGACGATGTTGAGACCCTGCACGACGATGGCCCAGACGGCCACGATCGCCAACGAGCGGCGCTTGCGCTTGACCCACCGCGAGAACAGGATCATGAACGGGGCGAAGAAGCCGAAGAACAGCAGGAACGCCGCCAGTCCCAACCAGTCGGGACCCAACCTGATCACGTACCACTCGGCCGTCTCGGAGATGTTGTTGGACCAGATGATGATCAGCTGCGAGATCTGCACGTACGCCCAGAACATCGTGAAGGCCATCAAGAAGTTGCCGAGGTCCTGAAGGCGCTTGGGGGTCAGCAGGGCATCGATCGAGGCGTTGCGCCCCGCGAGGCCGATCATGACCAGGATGATGAACGCCATCGCCATGATCGCCTGGCCGATCATCAGGATCGTCGAGTAGATGCCCGAGAACCACATCGGAGTGACCGACATCGCCCAGTCGATCCCGGCGAAGGTCATGGTCAGGACGTAGACCACGACCCACATGCCCGACATGCTCTTGAGGCGATAGCCGATCGCGCCGCTGTCGCCGTTGGCGGCGTCCTGGCGGGCGGACAGGCGCCGGTAGAGGAGCGCCGCGCCGCTCCAGATGGCGAAGTAGATCACCGCCCGGACGATGAAGAACGGGACGTTCAGGTAGGCGGTCTTGTTCGCGACGAGCTGATGGCTGGCCAGGTACTCGGCGTCGGTCCACACGAACAGCCGGTCCATCCCGAACAGCAGCGGCACGAACAGCAGCGCCAATAGTGGCAGCAACGCGACGGCAGCCTCCAGCGGCCGGCTGATCAAGGCGCCCCAGGAGCCGCCGGCCATGTGTTGCACGACCAGCAGGATCAAGGATCCGAGAGAGAACGCCAGGCAGAAGAGGAACGCCATCAGGTAGGACTGGAAGAAGCCGGTGGCGTTGCCGAAGCCCAGCACCACCGCCCCCGCCAGCGCGATGGCGCCGACGATCAGCGCTCCGGTCTGCAAGCGCGAGGTCTCGGGGGGTTCGAACTGCAAGACGCTCATCTGCCTGCCTCCGTGGCCAGGAGCCGCTGTAGCTCAGCGGCCGGGACGTCGCTTGGCGATGCGTTCTGGCTCAGCTGCAGCGCCTTCACGTAGGCTGCGATGGCCCAGCGGTCCTCGACCGGGACGCGCGACGCGTAGCTGAGCATGCGACCGAAACCGTTGGTCATGGCGCTGAAGTAGTAGCCGACCGGCGCATCGAGCAACCTGTCGGTGGTCACGAACGAGACGGGCTGCGGGAAGCCGCGCTGGACGGTGGCGCCCAGACCGTCACCGTTGTAGTTGTGACACGGGGAGCAGTAGATGTTGTAGCGCTCCTGGCCGCGGTACAGCACGTCGAGATCGAGCGCGATGGGCAGGTCACTGAGCATCCCGGTGGCGTCCATGCCGGTCAGGAAAGCCGGCTCCAAGGCGCCGAACTCGCGAGAGACGGTACCCGGAACCGGCAGCCGCATGGCGCTGCCGTCCTCGAAGAACTGGCTCGCTTGGAACGCATCTTCGCGCGGCTGGTCGACCATGTTGCGGCCGCAGCCGCTCCACAGCATCACGACCAGGACCAGGGCCACGAGAGCCTTGACGCGCGACGCGGGTGAGGTCGTCCGTCCCATGAGCGCCTTCACCGTTCCACCTCGGACACGCGCTCGGGCCCCAGGCTTTCGAGGAAGGCGCGGGTTTCCGTGAGGTCGAACTGCGGATCCCGGCTCTCGATGCAGATGAAGAACTTGTCGCGGCTGGCCCCTTCGAACCCCGGGGTGTTGAAGATCGAGTGATAGGGACGCGGCATGCCGTTCCTGAAGATCATGTAGAGGCCGGCCGTGAACGCGGATGTGAGGATCGTCAACTCGTACATGATCACGATGAAGTTCGGCCAGCTGTTGAACGGTCGGCTGCCGATGTTGAGCGGGTAGTAGCTCCCGTTGGCCCACCACTGCATCCAGAAGCCCGCCAGCCCGGCGCTGATGCCAGCTGCCAGCACGATCCAGCCGAGCTTCGTCTGGCGCATCCCGAGGGCGTCGTCCAGGCCTTCGACAGGGAAGGGGGTGTAGCCGTCCGTGCGCGTGTAGCCGGCGTCCCTGATGCGTTCCGCTGCCGCGATCACCGACTCGACGCTGTCGAACTGTGCCGCCAGGCCGTAGACATCGGCCTTCACCGACCCAGCCAGGCTAACGCTGCTCATGCCTTACCTCCCGCGTAGTACTCCTCGCGGATGGTCTCGAACGAGTCGGCGCCGTGATGCTCGACATGGTGGAGCGTCTCCTTGGTCTCGGCCGTGGCGATCGAAGGCAAGAGCCGGATGAAGATGAAGAACAACGTGGAGAACAGCCCCATGCTGCCGATGAACAGCGCCCAGTCCCAGAAGGTGGAGATGTAGTCGCCCCACGATGACAGCAGGAAGTCCTTGGTGAGCGACACGATGATGATCACGAACCGCTCCAGCCACATGCCCACGCTGACGATGATGGAGATCACGAACAGCGCCAGTGGGTTCTGCCTGACGCGCCGGAACCACAGCGGCTGGATGGCCACGAGGTTGCAGAAGATCAGCGCCCAGAAGAACTGGCCGTGGTCGCCGAACATGCGGCTCCAGATCATGAAGCGCTCGGCCTCGACGCCGGAGTACCAGGCGATGAAGACCTCGACGAAGTAGCCGTAGACCACGATCATCCCGGTGCCCAGCATCAGTTTCGCCGAGTTGTCGAGATGCCGCATGGTGATCAGCTTCTCGAGCCCGAACGCCTTGCGCAGCGGAATCGCGAGTATCAAGACCATCGCGAAGCCGGCGAAGACGGCCCCGGCAACGAAGTAGGGGGGCATGATCGTGTTGTTCCAGCCCGGTACCTGTGCCACGGCGAAGTCCATGGCGATGGTGCTGTGCACGCTCAGCACCAGTGGGAAGCTGAGGGCGGCGATCAGCAGGTAGGCGCGCTGGTAGCGTTGCCAGGCTTTCGTCGAGCCGGTCCAGCCGAGGCTCAGCAGCGAGTAGAGGAACTGCTGGACCTTCGTCGGCGAGCGGTCGCGCAGCGTCGCCAGGTCGGGGATGAGGCCGATGTACCAGAACAGGATCGAGACGCTCATGTAGGTCCCGATCGCGAACAGGTCCCAGTCGAGAGGGCTGCGGAACTGCGGGAACAGGCCGTAGGTGTTGGGGTAGGGCAGCAGCCAGTAGAAGATCCACGGCCGGCCGAGGTGAAGGATCGGGTAGAGACCCGCGCAGACGACCGCGAAGATCGTCATCGCCTCGGCGAAGCGGTTGATCGTGGTGCGCCACGGCTGGCGGAACAGCAGCAGCGCGGCCGAGATCAGGGTCCCGGCGTGACCGATACCGATCCACCACACGAAGTTGACGATCGGCATCGCCCAGGCGGCCGGGATGTTGTTGCCGAAGATCCCGATGCCGGTGGTGATCAGCTTCACCACCGACACCAGGTAGAGACCCAGGAACGCCAGCGAGATGCCGAAGCCGATCCACCACCAGCGCGGAGTGGCCCATGGGCCGGCGAGCACCGGCGACAGGACGACGTCGTCGATACCGCCGTAACTCTGGCCCTTGCCCATCACCAGGTTGGTCTCGACGGTTGGCGGTTTCAGAGAAGAGACTGCCATCAGCTGCTCCGATCCGCGAGGTTGGCGTTGGGGTTCGTGACCTTGGCGAGGTAGGTGGTGCGCGGGAAGGTCTGGAGTTCCTCGAGCATGTGGTAGTTGATCGGTGAAGCCTTGGCGACGTTGATGGCCGCGTTCGGGTCGTTGAGGTCACCGAAGTAGATGGCCTGCGTCGGGCAGGCAGCCTGGCAAGCGGTGACGACTTCGCCGTCGCGGATGTTGCGACGTTCGTTGGAGGCCTCGATGCGCGCCCGCGAGATCCGCTGGGTGCAGTAGGTGCACTTCTCCATCACGCCGCGGCTGCGCACCGTCACGTCGGGATTGTTAGCGAGCGAGAGCTCGGTGGCGCTGGTGTCCAGCTCGGCGTACTGCAGCCAGTTGAAGCGGCGCACCTTGTAAGGGCAGTTGTTCGAGCAGTAGCGGGTGCCGACGCAGCGGTTGTAGACCATCACGTTGAGGCCTTCGGAGTCGTGGACGGTGGCGCCGACCGGGCACACCGGCTCGCACGGCGCCTTCTCGCACTGCTGGCACGGCATCGGTTGGCTGAAGAACTCAGGATCGTCGAGGCCGCCGGAGAAGTAGCTGTCGACGCGGATCCAGTGCATCTCGCGGCCGCGAGCCACCTCGGTCTTGCCCACGATCGGGATGTTGTTCTCCGACTGGCAGGCGACGACGCAGGCGTTGCAGCCGGTGCACACCGTCTGGTCGATGACCATCCCCCAGCGGTAACTGTCGTACACGAAGTCCGGCATCAGGTCGGCGTAGTGATGCGCGACCGGATGGGCGAAGTGCGGGTGATCGGGTTCCGAGCGCAGCTGAGCCAGGGTGCCGGAGCGGACGATGAAGCGCGCCTCGCCCGTGCCTTCGAGGTTCTGGTGGGTCTGGGTGGTGACGAGCTGATAACGGCCGCCGGTGGGCTCCGCCGTGACGGCCGCGCTGAATGCGTTGGCGCTGGCCATCAGTGGATAGCCGTCGACACCGACGCCGTTGCCGACGGTGCCGGCGGCGCTGCGGCCGAAGCCGAGCGCCAGGCTGATCGCTCCGGCCGCCTGACCCGGCTGGACCCACACCGGGGCTTCGATGGAGCGGCCGTTGGCGGTGAGACGCAGCAGGTCGCCGCTGGCGACGCCGAGGGACTCGGCGGTAGCGGGAGCCACCAGCGCGGCGTTGTCCCACGACAGCTTCGTGATGGGGCGCGGCAGCTCCAGCAGCCAGCCGTTGTTGGCGAAGCGCCCGTCGGCGAGAGCCGAGTCGAATAGCAGGCCGAGCTCGAGAGCGGCGCCCTCAGGCAGCTCGAGCCCCGCTACGTCGGCGCTCACTGCGAGCGTGGGAGCGGCCGAGCCGGCCACCACGCCGCGATAGACGCTCTCGCGCCAGAAGTCGTCGAAGGAGCCGGTGACCCGTCCCTGCCAGTGCGACCTGACGATGTCGTAGCCGCTGGCGCTGGGGTCGCCGAGCACGGCTGCCAGCATCTCGTGCTCGCTCTTGCCCGCGTAGAACGGCAGGATCAGCGGCTGCATGATCGTGGTGGTGCCGTCGAAGGCTCGCGCGTCGGACCAGGCCTCCAAGAAGTGGGTCTTCGGCACGTGCCACTGGGTCATCGAGGCGGTCTCGTCGAAGTGCAGTCCGAGGTGGGCGCTGAAGCTCAGGCCCTGTAGCGCGGCCGCGAACTCCAGGCTCTTCGGTGCCGTGTGCACCGGGTTGCCGCCGAGTATCAGCAGCGTGGTGACGCTGCCGTCGCGCATCGCGGCGGTGAGCTCGGCGATCTCGTCGGCGTGAACGGCCGGGCGCGCCGAGGGGTTCGCGACGTAGCGCACCGTCGTGCCGACGTTGCCGAGGGCCGCGTTGAGAGCGTGTGCCAGCGCATGCACCGCCGGCGGTTGCGTGTGGCCGGCGATCACCAGGCTGGTGCCGCGGTTGGCCTCGAGGTCGGCGATGAGTGCCTCGAAGACGCCGGCCGCCATGGACGAGGGGCGCGACGCCGCCGGAGCTGCGACCCCGAGCGCAGCCGCAATCGCCGCCGCCGCCTGGGCGACGTCGGAGGGCTTGAGCGCGACGCGGTGGTCGGCGAGGGTGCCGGTGACGCTCGGCGTGGTCTCGAGCTGGTAGAGGCGGTTCATGGTGTCGGCTGCGCTCAGCACGCGACGCTTGGCGCCGAACGCGCGGGCGTTCGCCAGCCGGCCCGGCCCGAAGTCGAGGAAGTCGGCGTCCAAAGAGAGGATCACGTCAGCCGCGCCGAGGTCGTAGACCGGCAGGGCCTCGGTGCCGAAGGCAGCCCTCGCCCCCGCCACGACGTTGTCGTGGTGCAGCGCGTCGTACTGGTACCAGCGCGCTTGCGGGTAGCTGCCGAGCACCTGGTTGAGCTGTGCCGCCAAGGTCGGCGAGGTGACGTTCTCGGTCAGGATCGCCAGCCCGCTGCCGCCTTCCCCGAGCTGTCCCATGGCCGCGGTCAACGCGTCGGTGAAGTCCTCCCAGGCGCGTGGCTGGCCGGACCCCAGCACCTCGCGCGACCGGTCCGGATCGTAGAGGGTCAGCACCTGAGCCTGGGTCTGGGCTGCCGTCGAGCCGAGACTGGCGGGGTGGTCGGGGTTGCCTTCGAGCTTCGTGGGGCGACCCTGATGGCTCTCGGCCAGCACGCCTTCGGCGAACCCACCGTAGGTGACGGCGGTCGCGTAGAACAGAGGCTTGCCGGGCGTGATCTCGGCCGGCTGCCTGACGTACGGCACCACCTCTTCGCGAGCCAGCGGGGGGCGCGCGCAGGCCGCCAGGCCAGCCAGGGCCATGCTGGCACCGAGCAGCTTCATGAAGTCGCGACGGTCGAGGCCGTAGTCCAGAGGAGCCGCCTGACGCGGGAACTCCTTGTGCAGGAACTCCCTGAACTCGTCGGTCTCGGCGAGCTGGTCGAGGCCGCGCCAGTACGCGGGGCCGGTCGCTCCTTCGAGCTTGGCCCGCAGTTCCGCGATGTCGATACGAGAGTCTGTCATCGGTGGCACGTCGAGCACTGGGTCAGCTTGTCGGTGTCGATGTGATAGGCCTCGACCAGCTCGGCGCCGAGGGCGGCTTGCAGGATCGGGTCCGACGGGAACGCATAGGACATGTTGAGCACCTCGCTCCTGGGCCTCAGGTACTTCTCCGGGCTCCTATGGCACTCGAGGCACCAGCCCATCGTCATGGGTTCGGCCTTCCACATGGCAGCCATCTGATCGACCTGGCCGTGGCAACTCGTGCAGCCGACGCCGTTCACGACGTGCGCGCTGTGGTCGAAGAAGACGTACTCGGGCATGTCGTGCACGCGGTTCCAGACGATCGGCGTGTTGCTCTCCCAGCTGGCGAAGACCGCCTGCAACTGCGGAGTCTGCACGCGTAGCTGCGAGTGGCACGACATACATGTCTCGGTCGACGGGAACGAGGCGGTGTTCGAGGTCTCCACGGTGGTGTGGCAGTAGCGGCAGTCGAGACCGACCTGCGCGACGTGGAGGTTGTGAGGGAAGGCGACCGGCTGCTCTACAGGCACCCCGACCTGGTTGTTGGCGGTGCGGGCGAAGAACATCAGCGAGGCCACCAGCAGGACGACGAAGACGCCACCTGCCCAGATCGAGTAGGTGACGAAGGCGTTGGCGTTCGGAGGATAGAGCTGCGGCATCAGTCCGGCATCCCGTGGCGCCGCAAGACCGCTGCGGAGAAGATGCAAGACGAGCCGCCGGGGGGCGGGGAAAACGGCGGCTGGCGGCCCGGCATGAAGCTGCTCATGGCTCTTCGGTCGACCTCCTCGAACTCCACGTCATCGATGCGAAGTTGGTTCCTAGACGCGAATGTGAGTGCGTTTCGCACCAGTCTGAAAAACTCTCGACAATGTATCACAAGCCGCGGCCGAGCGATTTCGGGACAATTGCCCCGCCGCCCGACAGATCCTGGCAGAAGAGATGGTGGAGCCTGCCGGACTCGAACCGGCGACATTTCGCTTGCAAAGCGAACGCTCTCCCAACTGAGCTAAGGCCCCTCGCCGCGCTCTCACGATCGACGGCTCATGGTGCGCGGTCTTGCCGTCCTGGACAGCTTAGAACCGGCCGAAACGGGTGTCAAGGCGCGTCCTGCTTGACCTTCGCGAAGATCATCCGGCCCATGTTCGTCTGCAGGCTGGAGGTCACGACCGCGTCGAGGGTCTCGCCGACCTTGTCGGCCGCATCCTCCACGACGACCATGGTGCCGTCCTCCAAGTAGGCGAGACCTTGGCCGGGTTCGCGGCCGGTGCGCGCGATGTTCAAAGAGAGCCGCTCGCCCGGCATGTAGGTGGCCTTGAGCGAGCTGGCCAGCTGGTGCAGGTTCAGAACCCTGACGCCCTGGAGCGCGGCGACCCGGCTGAGGTTGTAGTCAGTGGTGAGCAGGTCGTATCCGTGGGTCCGGCAGATGTGGATCAGCCGGTCATCGACGGGGGCCGAGCGGTTGCCGTCATCGGCGATCACTTCGGTGCGCGCCCTGGGGTGCTCAACCAAGCGGTCGAGTACTTCGAGCCCGCGGCGCCCGCGCTGACGCCTGAGCGGTTCGTCCGAGTCCGCGATGCGCTGTAGTTCCGAGAGCACGAACTGCGGGAGCAGCAGGCGACCGTCGATGAAGTTGGCGTCGAGCACGTCGACGACGCGCCCGTCGATGATGGCCGAGGTGTCGACGACCTTGTCGGGCGCGCTGCCGGCCTGGCTTCCCTGACGGGCAGCGTGGCCGGGTATGCGCAGCAGGCGCCGGTTCGCCACCACGAACCCCGCCGTCCCCACCACCAGCACCACCGCGATCAACTGCGACCAGTACCAAGTGAAGCCGGGCACCTCGGCCATCACGTTGCTGATCAGGATCGTGATCATCAGGCCGACGGTGGCGCCGACCCCGGCAGCGACGACGACGTCGGGCGAGATTCGGCTCGCCCTGCGCATCGCCCGCTCCCACCAGCGGCCGGCCCAAGCGGCCGGTGAAGCCGAGACCAGGTAGGCGCTCAAGACGCCGACGATCGTTAGGAACAACAGGTTGTTGGGGCCCGTCAGCGCTCCGCGGTCGATCAGCAGCAGCCCGATCCCGTAGCCGGCGAAACCGCCGGCCACGGTCAGCAGCGCTCGCGCCAGAGCGCTGCCGAACGCGGCGTGGCTCCCGTTCTTGGGCCCCTCAGAGGGCGTGAAAGAGGGCGCCGGCGCGCTCACGAACGGCCCGCAGCCTTCTGGGGCGCGGCCGCCCACACGAGCTCGAGCGCCGCGGCGAGGCTCGTGGCGCCGTGTTCGAGCTCCCTCGACCCGGGGCCGATCAGCCGCTCGAAACCCGCCTTGCGCGTCTCCTCGAGGCGGCGCCCCAGCTGGCCCACGCTTCTCAGCTCGCCGGCGAGCCCCACCTCGCCGACGAAGGCGGAACTCTCGGGGACCGGGCGGTTGGTCACGGCCGAATAGACGGCCACCGCCACGCCCAGATCGGCGCCCGGATCGGTGACGCGCAGGCCGCCGGCTACGTTCACGAACAGGTCGAGACCATCCAAAGGCAGCGCCAGCCGGCGCTCCAGCACCGCCAACACGACGTCCACCCGGCGGTGGTCCAGGCCCTGGACGACCCGCCGCGGCACGGGGTAGGGACTCTTCGAAGCCAGCGCCTGGACCTCCAGGAGCAGCGGACGCTGGCCCTCGAGCGCGGCGACGACCACCGAGCCCGGCACCCCGATGGGCTTCTCGGCGAGGAACGCTTGCGAGGGATTGGCCACGGCGCGCATACCGGCATCGGTCATCTCGAAGACCCCGACCTCGCCGCTGGCCCCGAAGCGGTTCTTCATGGCCCTGAGCACCCGCATGCCGGCGGCCGACTCGAGTGCGATGGTGGCGTCGACCATGTGCTCGATGACCTTGGGCCCAGCCACCTGGCCCTGCTTGGTGACGTGCCCGATCAGCACCAAGGTGCTGCCGCCCTCCTTCGCCGCTGCCACGAGGATGCTGGTCGCGTCGCGCACCTGCGAGTGACTGCCGGCCACCGCTCCGTCAGCGGCCGTGAGCGTCTGGATCGAATCGACGATCACCAGCTCGGGCGCGCGCCCGAGCAGGTGGGCGGCGAGGTTCCTGGCGTCGGTCTCGCGCGTCAGCTCCATCCCGGTCGTGATGCCGAGGCGGGTGGCGCGCAGCTTCACCTGCGCCACCGACTCCTCGCCCGCCACGTAGAGCGCGCTGCCGCCGGCCGCCGCGAGGTTGCGGGCGAGCTGCAGCAGCAGCGTCGACTTACCGATGCCGGGCTCTCCCGCCAGGAGCACGGCCGAGCCCTTGACCCAGCCGCCCCCGAGCACCCTGTCGACCTCGGCGTCACCGGCACTACGCCGCGTCAGGCCGGCGTCCGCGACTTCGGAGAGGTCGAACAGCTCCAGCGGCGCGGTGGCCGGCGACTGGTGACGCCCCGTGCCCGAGCGCGCCCCCGGCGCCTCGACGCGCGGCTCCAGCGTCCCCCAGGCGCCGCAGCGCGAGCAGCGGCCCAACTGCAGTGGGCTGACCGCCCCGCAGGCTGAACACTCGTAATCGGTGATGGTGCGGGCCATTCAGACGCTCTCACAGGCGGCGAGCATGGGCCCAAGACTAGCCCTTATCGGGCACGGGGACCGTGCAACTGTTGGTATCGGCCCACCACCCCTGGGCGTGGGCCGCGCGGCGCTCAGAGTATCGGTACCGGCCTGGCGAACACGGCCTTGCCGTCTTCGATGGTGACCAGCAGCGGCTCGTCGTAACCGTGCGCCAGGATCTCGGAGGACAACGGGTCTTCGATGTGCTCGCGGATGACGCCTCGCAGAGGTCTGGCGCTCTCGCCGCGGGGAAGCTGCTCGACCAGGAAGTTGGCGACCTCCTTGGCGAAGGTCACCTGGATGCCGCGACCGGAGAGTTCGCGCTGGATGTCGTCGAGCATCTGACCGGCGATGACCAGCACGTCCTCGCGGTCGAAGACGTCGAACACGATCACCTCGTCGAGTCGGTCGAGGAACTCGGGGCTGAAGATGCCCTTGAGCTCGTTGTCCTGGGCTCCCGACTCCTGGAACCCGACCGCGGCGCCCTTGTTGTAGCCGGTGTTGCTGGTCATGATCAGGATCACGCGCCGGAAGTCGACGGTGCGACCGAGGCCGTCGGTGAGGCGACCGTCGTCGAGGACTTGCAGGAAGGTGTTGTAGATGTCGGGGTGAGCCTTCTCGACCTCGTCGAGGAGCACCACGCTGAACGGTTGACGCCTGACGGCCTCGGTCAGACGACCGCCCTGCTCGTGGCCGACGTACCCCGGCGGCGCGCCGATCAGCTTGCTGAGCGAGTGCGACTCCTGGTACTCGCTCATGTCGATGCGCACCAGCGCTCGCTCGCTGCCGAAGAGCTCCACCGCCAACTGCTTGGCTAGGAAGGTCTTGCCGATGCCCGACGGACCGACGAACAGGAACGAAGCCGCGACCCTGGTCCGTCCACCGAGACCCACACGCGCGCGCCTCAAGGCGGCTGCCAGCGCCTTGATGGCGCGGCTCTGGCCGACCACCGAGCGTTGCAGGCTGTTCTCGATGTCGGCGAGCTTGCTGTCGTCGCGCTCGTCGACGTAGATGCCGCCCCAGGAGTCGACGACCGCCTCGATGTCCTCGCGGCTCACGACCGGCGTGCCGTCAGGCTCCTCGACGACCGGGAAGCCGAGCGACTTGTTCAAGCGGGTTCGCGAGGCGGCCTCGTCGATGAGGTCGATCGCCTTGTCGGGGAAGTTACGGCCCGGCAGGCTCCGCTCTCCGAAGCGCACCGCCAGTTCCAGCATCTCCCGGGGGATGACGACGCCGTGGTGGGCCTCGTACTTCTCGCGCAGGCCGACGAGGATCTGCAGCGATTCGGCCGGGCTCGGCTCGAGCACGATGACCGGCTGGAAGCGGCGCTCGAGGGCTGCGTCCTTCTCGATGTAGCGGTGGTACTCGCCGGTGGTGGTGGCGCCGATCACCTGCACCTCGCCGCGCGACAGCGGCGGCTTGAGGATGTTGGCAGCGTCGAGCGTGCCTTCCGCGCCGCCGGCGCCGACCAGCGTGTGGAGCTCGTCGATGAAGGCGACGACGTGAGCGTTGCGTAGCTCCTCGATGATTTGCCGCAGGCGCTCCTCGAACTCGCCGCGGTACTTGGTGCCGGCGACGACGTTGCTGAGATCGATAGACAGCACCCGCACGTTGAGCAGGTTGGGCGGCACGCGGCCCTCGACGATCGCCTGCGAGAGGCCCTCGACGATCGCGGTCTTGCCGACGCCGGGCTCGCCGATCAGCACCGGGTTGTTCTTGGTGCGGCGCGAGAGTATCTGGATGACGCGCCTGATCTCCTCGGTGCGGCCGATGACGGGGTCGAGGCGGCCGTCGCGCGCTTCGCGCGTCAGGTCGCGGGCGTACTCGTCGAGGAACGGCGTGTTGGCCGTCTCCGCCTGGTTCTTGGGGTCGGCGGCGGCCAGGATGCGCCAGCGAACCGTGTCGACGTCGCGGGTCAGCTCGTGGAGCACGCGGTAGGCGACGCCGTCACCCTCGCGGATGATGCCGAGCAGGATGTGCTCGGTCGCGATGACGTTGCTGCCGAGGCTGCGCGCCTCCGAGCCGGCGAGCTCCATGACGCGGCGAGCGCGCGGCGTGATGGTGGCCGACTCGTTGCGAGGCAAGCCGTCGCCGCGGCCCACCATCTGCTCGACCTGCGTCCTGAAGCCCTCCAGGGTGGCGCCGAACTCGGCCAGCAGCTTGCTGGCAGTTCCACCTTCACGCATCAGACCGAGCAGGAGGTGCTCGGGGCCGATCATCACGTGGCCGAGCTTGCTGCCCTCTTCACGTGCGAAGTGGAACACCAGACGGGCACGGTCATCGTAGCGGTTCATAGGTCGCGTCCCGGCCCGCGTGAAGCGACTTGGTCCGAGGTGCGCGTAGGGCGCCGCATGGGCATGGTGATATAGTACCCGCCTGTCGCGAAACCGGGCACGACATTGGTTACGATTCGGGCCCGCAGCGTTCAGTGCCCGTTAACCTCGCGCCCTAAGGACGCCCATGCTGCTACAAGAGATGCTCTTCAGCCTTGACCGGTTCTGGTCGGATCGCGGCTGTGTGATCGCTCCCCCTTACGACACCGAGGTCGGCGCCGGCACTTTCTACCCGACGACCTTCTTCCGCTCCCTGGGCCCCAGACCCTGGTCCGTCGCGGGGATCGCCCCCAGCCGCCGACCCGTCGACGGCCGCTACGCCGACAACCCCTACCGCTTCCAGTACTTCTATCAGTACCAGGTCGTGCTGAAACCCTCGCCCCATGAAGTTCAGCAGCAATACCTCGACTCGCTCTACGCGCTCGGGATCCGCGCCCAAGCCCACGACATCCGCTTCGTCGAGGACAACTGGGAGTCGCCGACGCTGGGCGCCTGGGGGCTCGGCTGGGAGGTCTGGCTCGACGGCATGGAGATCACGCAGTTCACCTACTTCCAGCAGGTCGGCGGCTTCGACTGCCGGCCGGTGCCGGTCGAGCTCACTTACGGTCTCGAACGTCTGGCGATGTACCTGCAAGGAGTCAAGCACGCCTTCGACGTCGAGGTCGCGCGCGGCGTGAAGCTCGGTGACCTGCGGCGCGATTTCGAGGTGCAGCACTCGCGCTACAACTTCGAGGCTTCGGACCCAGACTTGCAGCGGCTCCTCTTCGACCGCTACGAGCAGGAGACCAGGCGTCTGCTGGAGCTCGAACTCGTCTACCCGGCGCACGAGCACATGCTCAAGTGCTCGCACGCCTTCAACCTGCTCGACGCCCGCGGCGTCTTGTCGCAGACCGAGCGCCAGGGCTACGTGCAGCGCATCCGGCGCCTGTCCGAGGCCGGGGCCAAGGCCTACCTGGCGACGGGCACCGACGCCGGCGACGGTCGCGCCGCGACGGGAGCCTGACGTGGACGGGACGGCCGCAGAAGACTCCACGCGCGCTCTGCTGCTCGAGATCGGCACCGAGGAGCTGCCGAGCTGGTACGTCGATCAGGGCTCCGACGCGCTCGCTTCGCTGCTGCGCGAGCGCCTCGCGGGTGCGGGCCTCGCGCCGAAGTCGGTGACCGCCTTCGGCACGCCCCGGCGGCTTGCCGCGCTGGCGGCGGGCGTTCCGGAACGCAGCGCCGTCGCGGTCGAGGCGCGCCGCGGCCCGAGTGCGTCGGCGGCCTTCGATCAGGACGGCCAGCCGACTCGCGCCGGGAGTGCCTTCGCGGCTGCCAACGGTGTCGATCCGGCCGCGCTCGAAGTGCGTGAGACCGAGCGGGGCAAGTACGTCTACGCGCTGGTCACGACCGGAGGCGAGGCGGCAGAGGAAGTCCTCGGCGGGCTCTTGGCCGCGCTGGTCGCCGACCTGCCGGCGCCGAGGAAGATGCGCTGGGCCGACGAGCCGACAGCGTTCGTGCGGCCGGTCACCTGGCTGTTCGCGCAGTACGGCAGCACTCGGATCGCGGTCACGGCGGCTGGGGTCACCTCGGGCGGCGGCACTCGCGGGCACCGCTTCTTGGCGCCGCAGGAGATCGCGGTGGCCGAACCCAACGCCTACCGCACGGCGTTGTTGGGCGCCTACGTCGAGCCGGACAGAGCGGCGCGCCGCGAGCGCGTGCGTGCAGCGGTCGCGGAGCTGGCCGCCAGCGTCTCGTTGACGCCGCTCGCGGACGCCGAGTTGCTGAGCGAGGTGACGAACCTCGTCGAGTGGCCGTTCCCGATACTCGGCTCGTTCGACGAGGTCTACCTGGAGCTGCCCGATGAGGTGCTGAGCACGGTGATGATCAAGCACCAGCGCTTCTTCCCGTTGCTCGACGGCGGCGGCCGCTTGGCGCGGCACTTCGTGGGCGTGGCGAACAACCGCGTCGAGGACGAAGACGTGGTGCGCGCCAACTACCAGCAGGTGCTCGACGGCCGCCTCTACGACGCCCGGTTCTTCTGGAACGCGGACCGCTCGAAGAGCCTCTCGCAGCATGCCTGGGGGCTTGCCGGCATCGCGTTCCAGCGCGAGCTCGGGAGCATGGCCGACAAGACCGCCAGGGTCGTCACCTCGGCCACCCTCCTGGCCGACGCTCTGGAGATTCAGGCCCCAGACCGGCTGGCTCTCGAGGGAGCCCTGCCGCTGTTCAAGGCCGATCTCGCCACCGAGATGGTCTTCGAGTTCCCCGAGCTGGAGGGCACGATGGCGCGTGCCTACGCGCTCGCCGAAGGCATCGATCCGGCCGTGGCCGCCGCGCTCGAGGACGGGGTGTTGCCGAGAGGGCAGGGAGGTGCCTTGCCCCGCGGCGCAGCCGGCGCCGTCATCGCGGTCGCCGACAGGCTCGACAAGCTGGCCGGCTTCTTCGCTATCGGCAAGCGACCCAGCGGCTCGGCCGACCCGTTCGCGCTCAGGCGTGACGCCCTGGCGCTGCTGCGCGTCACCACCGACCGCGGCTGGCCGTTGTCGCTCACCACCATCGTCGAAGCCGCCGCCAGTGCCTACCGGGGCGGCGCCGTCGAAGTCCCGGGAGAGACGCAGGCCGAGTTGGTGGCTTTCCTGTGGGACCGCGTCGAGGCGCTGCTGTCGGAGCAGGGGTTCGGCGCGCACGTGATCAAGGCCGCGGTGCACGGCAGCGCCACCCCGCTGGGCGCCGGACGGCGAGCGTTGCTCCTGTCGGAGCTCGTGAAGCGTCCCGAATTCTCGGACCTGATGGCGCTCTACAAGCGCGCGGCCAACCTGGCCGAGAAGGCGTCGGCCGACCTGCCCGACGTCATCGCCGGCCTCTTCACGCAGCCGCAGGAGGCGCCGCTGTTCGCAGCCTTGCCGGCCGCCGAAGCCGGCGTCGAGCGCCTGCTCGAGTCGATCAGCACGGCGCTGCCGACCTACGACCTCGAGGACCTGACCGCTCCGCCGCTGGCAGGTCTCGAGCGGCCGCTGGCCGACATCCTCGCGCTCAAGGGGCCGCTCGACGCGTTCCTCGACGGCGTGCTGGTGATGGTCGACGAGCCGGCGCTGCGCAACAACCGACTGGCACTGCTCAAGGCGGTCGTCGACGCGCTCAAGCGCCTCGGTGCGCTAGAACACCTCAGCGGCGTCTGAAACCCACCCTCGACCGACCGCGATGAGAAGTCCCGGCCGTTGCCGACCGGGACCGAACGCTGGCTGGTGCCGAAGGTGGGACTTGAACCCACACGTCCTTGCGGACACATGACCCTGAATCATGCGCGTCTACCGATTCCGCCACTTCGGCGCGCGCCAGCGAAGAAGGAGTGTATCACAGAGCCGCGGGCCTGAGCGCTAGCCCCTGCCTTGGACACGGTTAGCATGCCGCATGACAACCACAGCAGGCGGCGAGTCGAGGGCCGCCCTCGTGACCGGGGGCGCCAGCGGAATCGGATTGGCGTGCGCGCGGCGGCTGGCTGCCGATGGCTTGCGAGTCGCGATCGCGGACCTGCCGAGCAGCCGCGGCGCCGAACTAGCCGGCGAGTCAGGCTTCCTGTTCGTGGCGGGCGACCTGACGCTGCCGGGAGCCTGTCAGGGCATCGTCGAGCGCGTGACCGGTGAACTCGGCGCCCTCGACGTGCTGGTGTGCAACGCCGGCTACCAGCACATCGATCCGCTCCCGGAGTTCCCCGAGGAGCGCTGGCGCAACATGCTCGAGTTGATGCTGACGGCACCGTTCCTCTTGACCAAGCACGCGTGGCCGTGGCTGACGCGCACCCGGCGCGGGCGCATCGTGCACGTCGGCAGCGCCCACAGCCTCAGCGCCAGCCCCTTCAAGGCGGCTTACGTGAGCGCCAAGCACGGACTCGTCGGGTTGGCGAGGACCACCGCGCTGGAGGGAGGCGCGCATGGGCTCACCTGCAACGTCGTGGCGCCCGCCTACGTGCGCACCCCGTTGGTCGCGAGACAGATCGCCGACCAGGCGCGCACGCGCGGCATCGAGGCCAGCGAGGTGGAGGAGAAGGTGTTCCTCGAGAACGTCTCCATCAAGCGGCTGCTCGAGCCCGAGGACGTCGCGGGGATGATCAGCTACCTGGTCTCGGACGAGGCTTGGGGCGTCACGGGAAGCGTGCACAGCATCGATCTGGGGTGGACGGCGAAGTGAGTTCGCTGGCCGACTCGCCTGCGTTGCGCGGCGTGCGGGCGTAGTGTTAGCTGCCGTTCCCGCACCGTCCCTTGAACCTGCGGAGCGGCGCTTGAATGGAGGGTTCGTATGTACCGCCCAATCGGCAGGCTCGGTGTCCTCGTCGCTGCTCTCTCGTCCATCGGTCTACTCCTCGCCGCCTGCGTCTCGACGCCCCCTCCGCCAACCATGCCCACCGGCCTCACCGCCGCGGCGGGCATGCGCTCGGTGGAGTTGGAGTGGGACCTCAGCGACGAGAACATCACCCATTACAACGTGTATCAGGGAACTCAGCTCGGAAGTCTCGAGAAGGTCGCGCAGGTAGCCGCAGGTTCGTCCTCCCACCTCCTGAGCGACCTTCCCGGACTGACGACCTACTTCTTCGCCCTGACCGCCGAGAACCTCGGCGGCGAGTCACCGCCGACCCCCGCCGTGGCTGCGATGCCGTTTCAGACGGGATTGGTGGATGGCCAGCACCTGGTGCTCGCAGGGTCGCCGGAGCAGTACCTGGAGATCCCGCACGACTCCTCCCTCAACCCTACGGACGGCCTGACCATCGAGGGCAGGCTGCGAATGCTGGATGCCTCGCCGGACTGCCTGAGCCTCGTTGGCAAGGGGTACCTGGACGCCTATTGGGTCGGCGTCTGCGACGGAACCCTACGGTCCTATGTCGTGGGTGGCACCTCGGCTCGCGAGGGAGGGACGATCCCTCTTGACGCCTGGACCCACTTCGCGGTCACCTCTGACGGCACCACCCGCAGGCACTACCTGAACGGCGTGCAGGTGGCTGAGTTCGACGAGGACGGACCGCCTACGTCCAGCACCGATCCACTGCGAATCGGCAGCGACGCTCATTGGGCCTTCTCGCCTGCGGCGTTACTCGATGAGATCCGACTGTGGGACCGGGCACTCAGCGCGGTGGAGATCCAAGGGCGGATGAACCAGGCCGTAACGCAGCCTCTGCCGGGACTTCTCGGCGCGTGGCCGCTCGACATCGACGGCAGGGACGCTCTCGGTTCACACCACGGCTCCGCCGTCGGGACGTTGCCCTTCGGAGTCGAGGGCACCCTCCACAGCGGTAGTCCCACCATGCTGGTGGCGATCATCAGCACGCCAGAATGCACCGGCGGCTACGGCGGCGTCGAGGTCCGCCATCAGGTCCTGCCGTTCTACATCGGCGAGGACGGCGAGTACACTTTGACCCTCGGGTACGACGCCGTCGCCCTAGCCTTCTACGTCTACGAGAACGAGTTCGATCCCGAGAACGGGGCCGACAACTGCATCGGCGCCAACAACTCCGGCAACCCGATGGTCTTGCCGCTCTCCCTGACCGCCGGCGGTCCTTACTACGCTGTCGTGATCGACGACACCTTCGCTCAGGATCAAGACACCGTCTTCCCGTTCAGCCTCGCCGGACCCAACCTGCCTTGAGAAGCGGAAGCGCAGGCAGGAGCGACCTGACGCTGTCGGCGCTCTAGGGCAGTAGCCTGCCGCCGGCGAGGAACGCCTCACCATCGAGGCTGACCTCGCCGGCTTCCCTGAGGTCGCAGATCAGGTCCCAATGGATGCTGCTGTCGTTGGTGCCGCCGGTGGCCGGGTACGAGGAGCCGAGCGCGAGGTGCACGGTGCCAAGGATCTTCTCATCGAACAGCGTCTTCATCGTGGGGACCGTGATGTGAGGGTTGGTGCCGATGCCGATCTCACCGAGGTAACGCGCACCCCGGTCGGCTACCAGCATCGCGTCGAGGATCTCCTGCCCGCGAGCCGCCCGGGCCTCGACGACCCGACCGCGGTCGAAGCGCAGGGTCACGTCCTCGACGAGGCCGCCGCGCACGAAGCTGGGGACCCGGAAGCGGATGACGCCCTCGGCGCTGTCCTCGATGGGACCCGTGAAGACCTCCCCGGAGGGCATGTTGCGCTTGCCGTCGGAGTTGGCCCAGGTCCGGCCGGCCACGCGCAACTTGAGGTCGGTGTCAGGTCCGGTGATGTGGATGGTGTCGGCGCGCTCCAAGCGGTCGACCCAGCGCTGTTGCTGCCTGCCGAGCTCGCGCCACCGTTCCGCTGGATCCTCGTCGTACAGGAACATCGCGGCGAACACGAAGCGTTCGAAGGCTTCGGTGCTCATGCCGGCTTCTTGGGCCGAGGCTGCGGTGGGGTACAGGGTGCCGACCCAGCGCGTGTTGTCGATGCGCTCGCGCTGGACGCCGTGCATGCGGCGCTCGATGCGCGTCAGCTGCGCGCCGTCCGCGCCGGTCAGGAAGCGCGAGTTCTCGGTCGCCGACACGCGGATGTAGGCGTCCATGACCTGCATCTCGCTCAGCTGGAAGGTGGCCGGCGAGTCGATCACGCCGTCTGACACCAACTCGAGGTAGTCGGAGGTCTGCTCCGGGTACGACAGCCGCAGGTGCGGTTCGCCGCCGGCGGTCAGCACCTCGCGGTAGAGGGCGCGAGCCAGGGGCAGGGCGGCGGTGTCGACCGCCAGCATCACCTGCTGGCCGGGCTGCACTTCGGTGCAGTAGCCGACCAGCAGCTCTGCGTAACGTTCGAAGATGGGGTGGATCATGTCGCGGAAGCTAACATGTCGAGCCGACGTGCTGGCTCCTCATCGCCTTCCGCGCCTATCATGGTGAGCGTGGCCGAAGGCGAGCGCTTACAGAAGATCATCGCGAACGCCGGCATCGCCAGCCGCCGCAAGGCTGAGGAGCTGATACTCGCCGGCAGGGTCACCGTCGATGGCGCTCGCGCCACTCTCGGGCAGCGTGCCGGTGCGGGGCAGGTGGTGAGGGTCGACGGCAAGGTCGTAGCCGTCGCAGCCGAGAAGGTCACGTACGCCCTCTACAAGCCGCTCGGCGTCGTCTGCACGGCCTCCGACGAACGCGGCCGCACCACGGTGCTCGACCTGGTGCCCAAGACCGCCGGGCTGCACCCGGTGGGGCGCCTCGACCGCGACTCGGAGGGGCTCATCCTGCTCACGACCGACGGCGACCTGACGCTGCGCCTCACTCACCCGCGCTATCAACACGAGAAGGAGTACCGGATCTGGTCGAGCCAGGGCACGTTGCCGCCGGCCGCGTTGGCGCGCCTGATGAAAGGCGTCGAACTGGAGGACGGACCGGCCAAGGCGATCGCGGCGCGGCCGGCGCCGGGGGGCGCGGTCGTGGTGTTGACCGAAGGGCGAAATCGCCAACTCAGACGCATGCTCAAGGCCCTCGGCTACGACATCGACCGCCTGTTGAGGACGCGCGTGGGGAGCGTCGAGCTCGGCCGCCTGGCGCCCGGCCAGTCGCGCGCGCTGAGCCAGAGAGAGCTCGCCGGCCTCGGATATACTCCCAAGTAGGACCGGCGCCGGACGCCAGCGCCGGCGCACGGAAGAGGTACCCGCTTGAAACCAGCCACCTTCGTTGCAGGCGACGGTCACGTCCAGTTGTCCGAGGCCGCCATCAGCGCGCGCGTTGCCGAACTCGGCGCGGCCATCACGTTCGACCACGCCGGCAGTGAGCCGCACCTGATCTGCGTGCTCAACGGAGCTTTCGTCTTCATGGCCGACCTGGTCAGGGCGATCGACCTGCCGCTGTCGGTGGACTTCCTGTCGGTCTCCAGTTACGGCTCCCAAACCAAGACGAGCGGTCAGGTGAAGCTGGTCAAGGATCTCGACCGCCCGATCACCGGCCGGCGCGTGATCCTCGTCGAGGACATCGTCGACACCGGTCTCACCATGCAGTACCTGCTCGGCTACCTCGCTGCTCACGATCCCGCCTCGCTGCAGGTGGCAGCCCTGCTTTCCAAGCCCTCTCGGCGCGTGGTCGACGTGCCCGTCGACTACCTCGGCTTCACGATCGATGATGCCTTCGTCTACGGCTACGGCCTCGACGTCGATCACCGCTACCGCAACCTGCCGTTCGTGACGAGCCAAGCCGACACGTGAGACCACGGCGCCGCCTGGGCCTCGGACTGCTGCTGGCGCTGAGCGCGGGGTTGGCGGGCCTGGCGGTCTCCGAGGCGCTGCGCGACACCACCCCGCCGCAGGTCTACTTCGAGACCCCCGCCGGTGGGCGCCTGCCTGACGGAACCGCCTTCGAGTTGTTCCTGAGCGCGGACGAGCCGGTCAGCTACACGGTCAGCTACGCCGGGGACGAGTTCGCCGCCATTGCCCAGGACCACACCTTCGCGCTCGCAGTGGCCGGCGGCCGGCAGCTGGTCGCCATCCATGCCGAGGACGGCGCCGGCAATGCGACCAGCGCGAGCTTCGTGCTCACCGGGGTGGTCGCTCCCCAGGTGGTGCTGTCCGCCGCCCCGCAACTCCTCGCGGGCGATCCCCTAGGGATGCGTCTGAGCTGGGCGCCGCCGCCGGGTCTCGACGACGAGGCCACCGCGGCCGTCGTGAGCAGCCGGGTGGTGCTGGCCGGCAACGAACTGCCGGTGATGGAGCTGTCCGCGCGCAGCCGCTCTGGCGAGGAGGAGACCGGACCGAGCGTTACCGCCGGCGTCGAGGCGGTGGCGGCCACTCCGCTGACGGTGGAACGCACCGAGCTCCTCCTGGAAGCCGAGGTCGTCGACGAGTTCGGGCGCGTCGCGCGGGCATGGCAGGACGTCGTGCTAGACCCGCTGCCGGTCACCGTCGAGCAGCTGAGGATCTCCAACGAGGTCCTGGCAGTGATCACCCCGGAGGGGCGCGAGCTGGAGGCAGCCACGTGGGCCGCCGCGACCGCACTCATGAGCCCCGACCCCGACTGGCTGGAGCCGTTCCAGATGCCGATCGGCGGCGTCTTCACCTCCGGCTTCGCGGACGCGCGCCGCTACGTCGTCGGCGGCCCCGTGTCCTTCCACAACGGGCTCGATCTCGCGGCGCCGGCCGGCACCCCGGTGGCGGCCACCAACAGCGGCAGGGTGCTGGTCGCCGGCTCCTACCCGATCAAGGGCGGCTGGGTGATGATCGACCACGGGGCCGGTATCGCCAGCCACTACTTCCACCTGTCGAGCGTGGCGGTCGAGCCGGGGCAGCGCGTCGCGCGGGGGGAGATCATCGGCGAGGTCGGTTCGACCGGCCTGTCGACCGGTCCGCATCTGCACTGGGAGATGCGCGTGCACGGGGACCCCAGCAGCCCGTTGGCTTGGGTCGACCGGAGTTTCCCGTGAGACGAATCTGCCTCATGCTGTTGCTGTCCGTGTCCTTCTTGAGCGACCATGCCGCCGCCCAGGAGACGCCCAGGCGGCTGCTGCCGCCTGAGCAAGGCGTGTGGTACGAGGTCTTCGTTCGCAGCTTCCAGGACACCGATGGCGATGGCGTTGGCGACCTCGAGGGCGTCAGGCGGCGTCTCGGCTACCTGGCCGAGCTTGGCGTCACCGGCATCTGGCTGACGCCGATTCACCCGAGCCCGAGCTACCACGGCTACGACGTCAGCGACTATCTGGACATCAACCCCGAGTTCGGGACGCTGGAGGACTTCCGGGCGTTGCTGGCCGAAGCCCATGCGCTCGGCATCCGCGTGATCCTCGACTTCGTGCCGAACCACTCGTCGTCGGCGCACAGGTGGTTCAAAGCCGCGCTGGACGGTGACCCCGTATACCGTGACTACTACGTCTGGGACGATGAGCCTCCCGCGTGGCGAGGCAACTACGGGGGCAACGCGTGGCACCGGTCGGAGGACTCCTACTACCTCGGCCTGTTCAACTCCAGCATGCCCGACCTGAACCACCGCAACCCGGCGGTCTTCGAGGAGTTCGTGCAGATCGCGCGCTCCTGGTTGGAGTTGGGGGTGGACGGCTTCCGCGTCGACGCGATCCAGCACGTGATCGAGTCGGCCAGCGGCCAAACCGCCAATGCACCAGAGAACTACCGCTGGGTGTCCGACTTCATCGCCGCGGTCAAGCGCTACGCCCCGGAGGCGCTGTTCGTGGGAGAGACCTGGACGGAGATGCCGGCGATCGCGCGCTACCACCGGGAAGCCGGGCTCGACATGTCGTTCAACTACCCGCTGTGGAACCAGCTTCTCGCGGCCATCCACTCGCGCTCGGCTTCCGACCTCGCGTTCACGCTCGATCAGGAGCAGGCGCTCTATCCCTCCGGCGCCTGGCGCGGCACCTTCCTCTCGAACCACGACCAGACGCGTCACGCCACCCAGTTGTCGCTGCCGCGCAGGGACGAACGGCGCCTCAAGCTGGCGGCGGCGCTGCTGCTGACGATGCCAGGAACGCCGTTCCTCTACTACGGCGAGGAGATCGGCATGGTCGACGGGCCCGGCAGCGGCGACGTGCCGCAGCGCACCGCGATGCGCTGGGACGCGCAGGCTCCCGGCTACGGGTTCACGGACGGTGATCCCTGGACGCCCTCGGGCGACGCCATCGCAGGCGTGAGCGTCGCCGAGCAGCTCGCGGACCCGGTCTCGCTGTTGTGGACCTACCGGCGCCTCATCGCGCTGCGACGCCTCCACCCGGCACTCTACGGCCCGCACGCCGAGGCCGTGTCGGTCGAGCCGCGGTCGCTGTTGGTGGTGCGGCGTGACGGCGGAGGCGAGACGCTGTTCGTGGTCGCCAACCTGGCCGCGCGGGCTGCCGAGCTCGACCTCACGGCATTGGGCGTGAGCGCCGCGACCGACGTCCTCACCTCCGAGACGTTTCGAGCGGCGACCGGCGTGGTGAGCGTCGACGCGTTGACGCTGCGGGTGCTGCGACCTGAGTAGTCGGTGGCGTAGCACGCGGCGCGCATATACTTGCGAGTCATGACCTCAGCACCGACCAAGACGCGAGTGTTCTCCGGCGTGCAGCCGACGGGGGTGCTTCACCTCGGCACCTACGTCGGGGCGCTCTCGCAGTGGGCGAAGCGCCAAGACGAGCGCGACAACGTCTTCTGCGTCGTCGATCTGCACGCGCTCACGATTCCCGAAGCGGTGGACCCCAAGGCTCTCAGGCAGCAGTCGCGCAGCGTCGCGGCGCTGTACCTGGCCGCCGGCATCGACCCGGAGAAGAGCATCGTCTTCGTCCAGTCCGACGTGCCCGCGCATACCGAGCTCACCTGGCTCCTCAACTGCGCGACGCCGCTCGGCTGGCTCTACCGGATGACCCAGTTCAAGTCGAAGTCAGAGGGTCGCGAGAGCGTCGGCACGGGCCTCCTGGTCTACCCGGTGCTGCAGGCGGCCGACATCCTGCTGTACGACACCGACGTCGTGCCGGTCGGCGAGGATCAGGTCCAGCACATCGAGTTGACGCGCGACATCGCGGTGCGCTTCAACAACCTCTTCGGCGAGGTGTTCGTGCTGCCGAAGGCCGAGGTGCCGAAGGTCGGGGCGCGCCTGATGGGCCTCGACGATCCGACCGTCAAGATGTCCAAGAGCATCGAGGCCCAACGCCCCGGCCACGCGATCAACCTCCTCGACGACCCCAAGACCTTGAAGAAGAGCATCATGTCGGCGGTCACCGACTCCGAGCGCGAGGTCCGTTTCGAGCACGCCTCGCCCGGCGTCCGCAACCTGCTCACGATCTTCCAGGTGCTCTCCGGCCGGACCATGAGCGACCTCGAGGCGGAGTTCGAAGGCGCCGGCTACGGAGCGCTCAAGCGCGCTCTGGTCGAGGTCGTTGGCGCTTCGCTGGCGCCCTTGCAGGAGCGCTACCGCGACCTCATCGCGGACACGGCCAGGCTCGACGGCATCCTCGAGGACGGAGCGCAGCGGGCACGTGCCATCGCGGGCAGGACGCTGGGACGCGCCAAGGAGGCGCTGGGGGTTGGCTGACGCGCCCGGCGCGCGCGTCTTCGAAGGTAGCGGCAACGGCAAGCCGCAGCCGGTGATCTTCTTGTTCCTCGACGGCGTCGGGCTGGGTGAGGACGACCCGGACGTCAACCCGTTCGCCGCCGCCCGTCTCGCGGCCGTGGAGGCCCTCGTGGGAGGGCCGCTGGTGTCCGGTGCGAGGCCGCTCGTCACCGACGGCTTCGTGTTCGGTCCCCTCGACGCCAGCCTCGGCCACGGCGGCCTGCCGCAGTCGGCGACCGGGCAAACCGCCTTGTTGACCGGCAGGAACGCCGCCGACCTGATGGACGGTCACTACGGGCCGTGGCCGGGTCCGACGCTGCTCTCCGCGCTGGCGGAGGGCACGTTGTTCCACGACGCCGAGGCCGCGGGCGGCGCCGCCCTCGCCAACGCCTACCCGCCGGGCTACTTCGAGCACGCTCGCGGCCGCCGCCTGAGGCGCAACGCGATGGCCGCCGCCGCCGTCGCCGCCGGCGTTCCGCAACGCGACATGGCCTACTACGAGCGCGGCGAGGCGGTGGCCGTGGATCTGGCCGGGAGCTACTTCGAGACGCTGGGCTACGCCGGCACCGATCCGGCCGCGAGCGCCGAGGCGCTGATCGGTCTGGCGCGCGGCGTGACCCTCACCGTGCTCGACGTGTGGCTGACCGACTCGCTCGGCCACGCACGCGACATGCGCGAGGCGGCGCGCCTGCTCCAGCGGCTCGATGCGTTCGTGGCGGCGCTGGCCGACTCCCTGGGCGAAGTCACGCTGGTGATCACCTCGGATCACGGCAACCTCGAGGACCTCTCGACCAAGTCGCACACGACCAACGCGGTACCGCTGCTGGTGCTGGGCGCCGGAGCTCCGGCGTTCGCCGAGGCACGCTCCATCCTCGACATCGCCCCGGCCGTCAGATCCTTGTGGTCGTCACAGGTCACATCCCGAGGATGAGCACCGTCGCCTCGTACCAGGCCCCGATCAGGAGCAGGAGCAGCGCCACCGGGAGCATCGCTGCGAGCTTCCTCACCCCGACCGCGTAGGCTCCCAGGCCACCACGCCAGACGCTGGCGAGCAGCATGCCCCCGCCGGCGACGACCAGGAAGTAGGCGGTCAGCTCGAGGGCCAGCAGCACCCCGAGCACCAGGAACTCCGCGAGCCCGCCACCTGCCAGCAGCCCGAACGGGATGCCCTGCACGAAGAACGAGAAGCCGGCGAACAGGTACGCCGGCAGCCCGAACAGCAGCCCCAGCGTGAAGGTCACCGAGACCGTGACGACCAGGAAGTTCTGATAGAAAGTCGTCACCGCCGCGCGCGCTACGTCGCCGGAGCCGTAGGCGGCGGTGGCGCCGAGGCTGGTGATCGCCGTGTCGAGCACCTCGTAGATCGCCGCGTCGCAGCTCTCGGGAAGCTGTGAGCCGCTGAGGGCGCCTAGAGCGAAGACGGCGTAGAGGCCGATGAGCGTGCCGACGACCAGGCGCCGGTGCTCTCGCAGCGCGCGAGCGGACGCGGCCAGGCCACGCCTGAGCAGCGAGGCCGGGTTGAACAGCGCCAGCACCACGAGCAACGTCAGGCCCACGAACAGCCACGCTGCTGCCGGCGTCTGCAGCCAGGCGCGCACGCCGGAAAGCTCCGTCAGCGAGCGAAAGCCGACGCGTTCGGCCTGCCAGCCGTCAGCGGTGAGCCGCGTGCGCACCTCGACGACGTCGAGTTGGTCGCCAGGTCGCACGGCCGCGTAGGTGAACACCCGCACCTCGGGATCGCCGGTCTCCTGTTCCAAGCGGTCGTCGAGCCGCACTTCGGTGC
This sequence comes from uncultured bacterium, assembly GCA_964398985.1. Lineage (GTDB taxonomy): Bacteria > Deinococcota > Deinococci > Deinococcales > Trueperaceae > CAYMRL01. The sequence continues at coordinate 25,906 of CAYNOS010000008.1, read as the reverse complement.
CGGCCGGCGGCGGCAGATTGGAGACCAGGCCGGGCAGGACGCGGCACAGCTCCTCGGCGTCGAGCGATGACAGGTCATCGAGCCCGACACGTCCCTGGGCCAGCCAGTCGCTCACCGCGGCGTCGGCCACCGCGGGAGCGCTGTCAGGCCCGAACTCGAGCTGCGCGCCGCCGACAACGCCGGCGCCGCCGGGATCCGGCTGGGCGAGAGCGAAATGGAAGGTCGCCGCCAGCAGGAAACAGGCCAGCACGGCGCGCCGCCAGAAGGCAGTCGGACGAGATAGGGAGGCGGTCATCGGCGCCTCTCGAGGATCGTGGCAGTCATGGTCTCCAATGCCGCGGCCGGCGCCGCGACGCGGCGACCGCAGGCTCAAGCATAGCGCGGGCCTCTCGGATGCCCTTGTATAGACTTGGGCTCGTGCAGCGTGCGCTCACCTGGCTCAGGAACGCGGCCCTCCGGACCGTTCACACGGCGTTCCCGTTGGCCGCGCGTCCCGATGATGCCTGGGCCCGCAGCCGCATGCCCGACGCCGAGTACCGGTTGTTCGAGGCGCTCGGGCCCGCCGAGCGGCGTCACGCGATCGATGTCGCTCGCTGCGTAGAGCGACGTCTGGCGGAAGCGTCCACGGACAGCTCTCCGGGTGCCACGCCCGAGGTGCTGATCAGAGCCGCGCTCCTCCACGACGTCGGCAAGCTGGGCAGCGACAATCGGGCCGTGTGGCGCGTGCTGAGCCATCTGCTGGGGCCCTCGGATGCTCCCAGCGAGCCGCGCCGCCAGGGACTGGCGGGTGTCAGGCAGGCGGCCAGGCACCATCCGAGCTACGGCGCCGCGCTGGTGACGGCCGCCGGCGGGGCCGCCGAGGTGGCCGAGCTCGTAGCCCAGCACCACGAACCACCTGGCGACGTCGGCGCCAGGTTGCTGCGGGAGTGCGATGAGATCACGTGAGCCGGTGCCGCACCTCGACTCCGGCGGGTGGTTGGCGACGCTGGCGCTGTTCGGATCGGCTCCGCCGCCCGAGAACACCGCGAAGCTGCTGGAGCGCATGGGAAGGCCGCAGCAGGGTCTGAAGATCGTCCTGGTGGCCGGCACCAACGGCAAGGGCAGCACCGCCAAGTTGCTGGCGTCGTGCCTGGAGGCCGACGGCCGCAGCGTTGGCCTGTTCGTCAGTCCACACCTCAGCGACGTGACCGAGCGCATCGTCACCCACGGCGCAGCCATCGGCGCCGCCGACCTCGAGCGGCTGCTCGAGCGCCTGCGTCCGGTCGCGACCGAGCTCGACTCGACCTTCTTCGAGGTGTTGACGGCCGCCGCGATGCTGCGGTTCGCCGAGACCGGAGTCGAGTGGGCGGTCGTGGAGGTCGGCCTTGGCGGGCGCCTCGACCCGACCAACGCTCTGGAGGCCGTGATGGCCCTGGTGACGCCGATCGCTCTCGATCACCAAGCGCTGCTGGGGCATGACGTGGCCCAGATCGCGCGTGAGAAGGCCGGGATCCTGAGGCCAGGACGCGCAGCGCTCACGAGCGCCGAGGGAGCCGGATTGAGGGCGCTGCGTATCGCGGCGGCCAGGATCGGCAGCGAGTTGGCGGTGCTCGGCGAGGAGTTCGCCGAGCGCGTCACGTCCTCGAGCTGGGACGGCCTCGAGCTGGAGATCTGGTTCGACTCCGGCTGGCTCGCCGCGTGGCGCGCCGCGCTGGGCGCGCCGGCCGACCACCAGCAGCGCGAGGAACTGTCGCCGCCACTGAGTCTGCGCACGCCGTTGGTTGGCCGGCATCAGGCCAGGAACCTCGCGCTCGCCGCCGCCGCCGCGCTGTGCCTGGGCGTCGAGAGCGCTGCCATCAGCGATGCCGCGGAGCGGATCGCGTGGCCTGGCCGCCTCGAGAGGCTGCGCCATGCGGGTCGGTGGGTCGTCCTGGACGGGGCGCACAACGCTCACGGCGCCATGGCTCTGACGGAAGCGCTGGTCGAGCTGAACGGTGCGGTCGACTGCGTGCTCCTGTCGGTGGGGCGCGACAAGGACGCCCGCGCCATGGCCACGGCGCTCCTGCGTGCGGGACGCGCCTTCATCGTGACCGAGGCCGACGTCAGCGGCCGCTTCATGGCAGCAGGGCACCTGGCCTCCGAGGTGTCTGCGGCAGCGGTCGAGCTGGCGGCCGACGGCGCAGCCACCGCTGCTGCCGGCGCGGTCTTGGTGGAGGCGGTAGAGGACCCCCACGCGGGCTTCGCGAGGGCGCTCGAGTTGACGCCGGCAGGCGGCACGTTGGTGGTAGCGGGCAGCCTCCACTTGGTCGGCGAGCTGCGCTCGCGCCTACTCATCGGGGACGTGGTCGAGCAGTTCGGCTGACCGCCGGCGCGCTCACTGCGCGGGCCCGGCGGCACGGCTCGGACGCGCCGAGCTCTCGCGGCGCCAGGCCAGCAGATGCTTCCCAAAGGCGATCAGCGACGCGGCCGCAGTCGCGACCAGGACGGCAGCGGTCCTCTCGCGCTCCCAACCTGTCAGGTGAAGGACCACGATCACCGTTGGCGGATAGCCGAGCAGAGCGGCAGTGACGGCCCAACGCACGCGGCGCGTGGCGAGATAGAGCGCCGCGAGGAGCGCCGCCCCGGCGAGGCCCGCGAGCGGGTAGTACGGCAGGGAGACGCCGAAGAGGCTGGCAAGCCCCTTGCCACCTCGGAAAGCCACGAAGACCGAGAAGCAGTGTCCCGCGACGGCGAACACGCCGCTGCTGAGGCCGAGCTCGAAGGCGTCTGCGCCGGCGGCGCCCGCCAGCGCGCCCAGCCGCTGGCCGATCACAACGGCCGCGGCGCCCTTGGCCACGTCCACCAGGAGCACGCCGACGCCGAGCGCCGGGCCGAGGTTGCGGACGGCGTTCATCGCGCCCATGTTGCCGGAGCCCAGCCCGAACACGTCGATGCCTTTGAGCCTGGCGGCCAGCGACGCCGTGGGAAACGCTCCCAGCAGGTAGCCGATGGCCGCCGCCAAAACGTGCGGCAGCATCAGCCAACCGGCCCGGGTTCGGGCCGGACCTCGCCCGGTGGTTCGCGGGAGCCGGCGACAGAGGCCTGCAGCGGTCCCTCGAGGCTGGCGAGGTCGCCGACGTGATACGAGAGGTAGCGCTCCAGCGCCCGCCAGTGTCCGCCGCGCTCGCGCGGGGGCGAGGCGAGCACGTCGGCGGCGCGGCCCGTCAGCATCCTCGCGATCTCGGCGGCCACCGCTTCACCCAACGGCAGTCCGAGAGCGCAGTCCGCGCAGGTGAGTGCGCCGCCGGCGACGTCGAGGTGGGTGAGCGCGCCCACGCGGCCGCAGGAGCCGCAAGCGGCCGTGCGCGGCGCCAGTCCCGCCAAGGCCAGCAGCCGCCAGGCGTAGAGCAACGCCACCAGTTCGGGATCGGAGTGCCGGTTGAGGCCCCGTAGAGCGCTGGCGAAGTGCGTGTGGACGCTCTCGCCGAGATGGACGTCGACGCTGAGGGCGTCGACCAACTCGGCCAACAGGTGGGCGTAAGGGTAGACATCGGGATCGGTGAGACGTGGCAGCGCACCGTTCAGCGCGACCTGAGTCAGCAGCGCAAGGTCATCGTCACGCTTGCGGTAGTACTGGACGGTGACGTCGTGAAACAAGCTGAGCTTGCCGAGGTTGCCTCCCGGCAGCTTGCCCTTGCGGGCTACCGCGCGCCACTTCCCGCCGTCTGACAGCAAGGTGACCACCAGGTCGCCGCTGGGCAACGGCCGCCGGCGGATCACGATGCCGTCCGTGACGTTGTAGCGCTTCACGGCTCAGTCTATCCAGGGCGTGCGCTGTCAGGCGTCGGCAGTTGACTTCCTGCCGGCCGCCGGCTTCTTGGCCGTTGACTTCTTGGCCGCCGGCTTCTTGGCCGCCGGCTTCTTGGCAGCTGACTTCTTCGCCGCGGGCTTCTTGGCCGCCGGCTTCTTGGCCGCTGCCTTCTTGGCCGCCGGCTTCTTCGCGCGGCTGGTGCGGGCCCGCTTGCCGCCACCGGCGGCCTCGCGGGCGTTGAGCAGCTCGACGGCTTGCTCGAGCGTCACCTCGTCGGGGCTCAGCTCCTTCGGCAGCGAGGCGTTGAGTTTGCCGCGCTTCGCGTAGGGGCCGTAGCGGCCGTCGCGGATCTCCACGACCTCGCCGGTGGCGGCGTCCTCGCCCAACGTGCGCAAGGGGCCGGCGCGACCCGCCTTGCTCGTGATCAGCTCGAGAGCGCGCTCGAGCCCGACGTCGAGCAGGAACTCGTCCTTGGGCACCGAGGCGTAGGTGCGTTGGTGCCTGACGTAAGGACCGAAGCGGCCGATACCGACCTCGACGGCGTCGCCGGTCTCCGGGTGCTCGCCGAGGCGCTTGGGCAAAGCGATGAGGTCGAGCGCCAACTCGGCAGTGACGTCGTGAGGGGAGACGCCGGGGGGCAGTGACACGCGCTTGGGCTTCTCGCCGCCGTCACCGCTGCCTAGCTGCAGGTATGGGCCGAAGGGGCCGCGCTTGAGCAGGACCACCTCGCCGCTGCCCGGAACCGTGGCAACCTCGACGTCGCCGATGTTGCCCTCGTGGAGGAAACGCTCGAGGTCCTCGCGTGTCAGGTCGCCGGGGGCCGCCTCGGCCGGCAACGACGCCGTCATGGTCTTGCCGTCGGCCTCGGCCTCGACGTAGGGACCGTAGCGGCCGACGCGCACCCTGTAAGGCTCCCAGGCAGGCGACTCGATCGTGGAGATCGCGCGAGCGTCCACCTCGTTGAGGGCCGTCTTGACGCGGCCCTCGATGCCCTCTGCGCCGCTGTAGAAGTCGCGCAGGTAGCCGCTGCTGGCGAGGTCGCCGGTGGCGATGTCGTCGAGGGCGCTCTCCATGTTGGCGGTGAACTCTGTGTCCACCAGGCGGCTGAACTGCTGCTCCAGGAGCCTGGTCGTCGCGAACGCGGTGAACGTTGGCACCAGCTGCTGTCCCGACTTCACCGCGTAGCGCCGCGCCAGGATCGTGTCGATGATGCTCGCGTAGGTCGACGGCCGCCCGATGCCTTCGCTCTCCAACAGCTTCACCAACGATGCGTCGGTGTAGCGCGCCGGCGGCTTGGTCTCGTGGCCGACGGCGTCGAGGCGTTCGCAGGCGAGCGCGTCGCCCTCGCTGAGCTCGGGCAGGGGCTGGTCGCGGTCGTCGAGGGCTGCCTCGGGATCGTCGGAGCCTTCGACGTAGGCGCGGAAGAAGCCGGGGAACAATACGGTGCGGCCGCTCGCTCTGAACGTCAGGGTGGCGGAGGCGGCTGGGGCGTCGATGCCGGCTGCGGCCAGGGCGGCAGAGGGCACCGTGACACCGATCTGAGCGGTCACGGTCTTGATGCGAGCGTCGCTCATCTGCGAAGCGAGGGTGCGCTTCCACACCAGGTCGTAGAGCGCCGCCTCGACGCCCTTCAGGCCGTGCTCGGCAGCCGTCAGCATCTCGGTGCCGGCGGGCCGGATGGCCTCGTGCGCCTCCTGCGTCTTGGCGGCGGAGCGCTTGAAGCGTCGCTCGCCGGCCGCCAGGTAGTCCTTGCCATAGCGCGCCTGGATCGCGTCCCTGGCGGCGGTGACGGCTTCGTTCGAGAGGTTGATCGAGTCGGTTCGCATGTAGGTGATGTAGCCGTTCTCGTACAGCGACTGCGCGACCCGCATCGTGTCCTTGGCCGGCAGGCCCAGCTTGCGGCTCGACTCCTGCTGCAGCGTTGAGGTCGTGAACGGTGGGGCCGGCGAGCGGCTGGTCTCGCGCTGTTCGACCTGCGTGACCTGCCAGGATCCCGTGCGGGCCGGTGCGACCAGGGCGGTGGCGGCGGTCTCGTCGAGCAACACGACGTCCTCGCCGGCCTTCAGCGACGTCTTGAGCTGCCCGGTGTTCGGGTCGAAGTCACGGCCTTGCACGACGCGCGCGCCGCCGACCTTGACCAAGGTCGCATCGAAGCCCTTGCCGGCGCGCGCCAAACGGGCGTTCAGGTCCCAGTAGCCGGCCTTCACGAACTCGAGCCGCTCGCGCTCGCGCATCACCAGCAAGCGCACGGCGACGCTCTGGACGCGGCCGGCGGAGAGCCGCGGAGCGATCTTGCGCCACAGCAGCGGGCTTATCGAGTAGCCGACCAACCTGTCGAGCACTCGCCTCGCCTCCTGGGCGTCGACCAGACGACCGTCGATGTCGCGCGTCTGCTCGAGGGCTTCGCGGATGGCGCTCGCGGTGATCTCGTGAAAGACCATGCGCTTGACCGGCACCTTGGGAGCCAGCAGCTCCACCAGATGCCAGCCGATCGACTCTCCCTCTCTGTCCTCGTCAGTGGCGATGTAGACCTCGTCGGCTTCCTTGACTGCCGCCCTGAGCTTCTTCACCACTTCGCGCTTGCCGGGGGAGACCACATACAGCGGCTGGAACCCGGCGTCGACGTTGACGCCGAGCGTCGCCCACTCGAAGCCGCGCATCGCCTCGGGGATCTCGGCTGCCGAGGATGGCAGGTCGCGCACGTGGCCCATGCTCGCCTCCACGCGGTAATCGTCGGGTAGGAAGCGACTGATGGTGCGGGCTTTGGTCGGCGACTCCACGATCACCAACCGTCTCAAGGGCTTCGGCGCTGCCAAGTCAAGCACTCTCCTCGTTCGCGGCGCGCATTATACGTAAGGCCCCGGCGGCGTCAAGGATCGCTATCGGCTTGTCACGCCAGAGCCTCAGACGGGCCGTCGGTTGCTGATGGCGCGACCGAGCGTGACCTCGTCGGCGTACTCGAGGTCGCCTCCGACCGGCAGGCCGTAGGCGATGCGAGTGACCTTCAGCCCCTGGCCTTCGAGCTGCTTGGCGATGTACATGGCGGTGGCTTCGCCCTCGACGGTCGTCGAGTTGGCGAGCACGACCTCGCTGACGGCTTCGAGTCGCTCGCTGAGGCTGCGAAGCGTGAGCTGGTCGGGTCCAACGCCGTTCATCGGGCTCAGAGCCCCGTGCAGCACGTGGTAGAGACCGTTGAACTCGCCGCTGCGCTCGATGGCGAGGAGGTCGGCAGGCTGCTCGACCACGCAGATCACGGTCTGATCGCGGTTGGGGTCGGCGCACACGGCACAGCGATCCTCGCCCGACGACATGACGTTGAAGCACACCGGACAGCGCTTCAGTCCCAACTTGGCTGCGAGGATCGCTTCCGAGAGGCTCCTGACCTCGTCCTCGGGGCGGTTGAAGAGGTAGAACGCCAGGCGCTGAGCACTCTTGGGGCCGATGCCCGGCAAGCGGCCCAGCTCACGCACGAGGGTGGAGAGGGCCGTCGGGTACCTCACCGCGGGGACCTAGCGGCGCGGCTGCTCAGAACAACCCTCCGAGCGCGCCGGCGCCTCCCATGGCGGCGCCCATCTCGCGTTCCTGGAGCTCCTTGGCCTGCCGTTGCGCATCGTTGACGGCGGCCTTGATCAGGTCCTCGAGCATCTCGACGTCCTGGGGGTCGACCACCTTGGCGTCGATCCTCACGCTCAAGACGCTGCCGTCGCCGCTGGCTGTCACGACCACCATGCCGGCGCCGGCCGAGCCGGCGACCTCCATCGCGGCCACGCGCTCCTGGGCCTCGGCCACCTTCCGCTGCGCCTTCTGCGCTTCCTTCATGAGCTTCTGGATGTTCATGACTGCTCCTCGTTCGCTCTCAAGCCTCGCCGGCCGGTCGGCCGGGGCCGAACGCCAGTCGCTCCTGGCTCCCGTCATCGTAGCTGTCGTCGTCGCCTGGCTCGTCGCCCACCGAGGCGGAGTCGTCGTCTGCCGGGATGCCGACCTCCAACGTCGCCGGCTCGACGGCGACGCTGACCAAGGCGTCCGGCACGACCTCGACGACGCGGCCGGGGAAGAGCTGCTGCACGTCGCTCAGCTGCGCCGAGAGCTCAGCGCTGCTGGTGACCCCCGCCTGTCCCGAAGCCGGGCGTCCGGCCGCGGTGGGCGCGTCGGGCGCCTCGCCCGGCGCAACCTCAGGCCAACCGTCGTCGTCTTCCGAGAAGCCGGCCAGCTCGAGCTCGCTCGCGCGGTCGCCTGCCGCAGCAGGCGTCGGTGTGGGGGCCGGGGCCGGGTCGGAGGCCGGGGCCGCCCGCGGTTCGGGAGTCAGCGTGGCACGCGTGGCCGAGCGGCTCCTGCCGGTCTTGGCAGGGCCGCTGACCGTCACCTGGTAGCCCGGTCCGCCGACGCTCGCGACCAGCTGGCTGAGCTCATCGAGTTTGGCGGTCAGCTGCGCGTGGTGGAACGCGTGCTTGTCGTCGTAACTGAGCCGCACTTGGGCGCCGTCGATCTCGACTTGTGCCGGGTGCAAGAACGCCTTCAGTTGCGGTCCGGCTGCCGAACGGACCGCGTGCCACGACAACGAGCCCTGTGGCTTCGCCGGCGGAGCGTCGTCGCTCGGTGTCTGTGGCTCTTCGCTGGCGGCCGGGGCGCTGGCTGGCTGGCTGGCTGCCGGCGGGGCACCGGACGCCTGGGTCGGCGGCTGTGGCGGTGAGGCAGCCGGCCGCGCCTCGAGCCGCGCCTCGAGCCGCGCCGGTGCCGGCGCTCGGCGCTCAAGATCTGCGTCGCGGGCAGGACGCCAGAGCGCGTTGCGGGTCTTGATCAGAGCTACCTCGAGCCCATACAGGTCGTTCTGTCTAACGAACCTGTCGGACTCGTCATCGAGCGCGTGAAGGAGCCGGAGCAGGGGTTCGTGCTCCGTTCCCGCCCAGCGCGGCGACCCTTCCAGAACGGCGTGCAGCTCGTCACGCAGGGCGCGCGCCAGTTGCTCGGCAACCGTCCGCGGTGCGAAGCCGTCGCGGTAGAGGGCGCCCGCCTCGGCGAGGAGGGTGGCCAGGTCTCCGGCCACCAGCGCAGCGCCGATCCGAGCCATGCGCTCGTGAGGCGGCAGCCCCAGTGCCCTCTCGGCAGCTGCCAGCTCGATGCGCTCGCCGGAGACCAGCAGCCGTTCCAGCAGCGACTCGGCGTCGCGCATCCCGCCGTCCGCCGAGCGCGCGATGAGCGCGAGCGCGGAAGCTTCGACCTCGACCCCGGCCGCCTGGCACAGGCCCTGCAGCTTGCCTTCGATCTCGGCGTCGGACAGCCTGCGGAAGCGGAAGTGCTGGCAGCGCGAGAGGATCGTCGGGGGCAGCTTCTCCGGCTCGGTGGTGGCCAGCACGAACATCAGTCCCGCAGGCGGTTCCTCCAGCGTCTTGAGGAGAGCGTTGGCGGCTGCCTTGCTGAGCATGTGGGCCTCGTCGAGGATCCACACGCGCATGCCGCCCCGCATGCTGGCGAGACCAACCCGCTCCTGAAGATCGCGGACGTCGTCCACCGAGTTGTTCGAGGCGGCGTCGAGCTCGATCACGTCAGGATGCGAAACGCCCTGCACGAGCCGGCACGACTCGCACTTGCCGCACGGGCGCTCGCCATCCGACTCGCAGTTGACGGCCATGGCCAACAGGCGGGCGGTGGTGGTCTTGCCGACGCCTCGCGGGCCGGAGAACAGGTAGGCGTGCGTCGTCTTGCCGCCGGCGACCGCTCTGGCGAGGACGTCCTTGACGTGTTCTTGCCCCACCAACCCGGCGAAGGTAGCCGGCCTGGCGCGCTGGTAGAGGGCGGCCATGACGCGCCATGCTACCACCCACGCGTCCGCCGCCCGTTGTTCGGGGTTGCCCTCTCGCAAGCAGAAGTAGCGTGCCCATCGGCCTGTCTGGCCCGGCGGTGTAGCATGGCCGGCATGACCGATGGACCGCGGCTCGGGGTCGCGCTCGGTGGCGGCGCCGCTCGCGGAGCGGCTCACGTCGGGGCGCTGATCGCTCTCGAGGAGTCGGGTCATGACGTCGACGTGATCGCCGGCACCAGCTACGGCGCCGTGATCGCGGCGCTCTACGCGCTCGGGGGCCCGGCGATTGAGCTCGAGCGCGTGATCCGCACCCAGAACATCGGCGAGCTGTGGACTCAGGCGTTCGACTTCGGCTTGCATCGTGGCGCGTTGATCAACGGACGGCGGCTCGCGAACTGGCTCGATCGCAAGTTCTTCTTCGGCGCCACCTTCGCCGACACCCAGGTGCCGCTCGCCGTCGCTTGCACCGACCTCGCCAGCGGCGAGCTGGTGGTGCTGCGCGAGGGCTCGATCGCCGACGCGGTGCGTGCCAGCTGCGCCGTGCCGACGCTGTTCGCCCCCGTCAAGCTCGCGGGCCGCGTGCTGATCGACGGCGGCTTCGTCGAGGCGGTGCCGTTCGCTGCCGCCAACGCGATGGGTCCGGCGGTAAGCATCGGGGTGCACGCCGGCGTCGACGTCAGCGACTCGCCGGTGATCCGCACGATCCGCAGGTTCAACCGCAGCGCTGCCGGTAGCGCCCTCCAGCGCTTGGGCGCGGCGGCCGGCGTGGGCGGCCCGCTCAGCCAGGCGGTTCGCGGGCTGGCGATCTCGTTCGCCTCCTACGAGCGGCGACTGGCGGAACCCGACGGCGCCCACCTGATCGCGACGGACCCGCGCGTCGCCTGGTGGGACTTCCATCGGTCGCCCGACGCCATCGGCGCCGGCCGGGCGGCGATGCTGGCGGCGCTCGAGCGCCTGCCCGTCGCTGACGAGCCGGGCTTGGCGCCCAGGCGCCGGCCGCCGCGGTCGGCGGGGCGCCCGGGCGCGCGCGCGCCCGGGGAGGCGAAGTGACCGACAGTCCCCTCTTCCTCGACTACGAGTTCGAAACCAGCGCCTGGTGGCGAGCGTATCTGCGGCTCGCCGCCGCCTTGCTGCCGGACGCCGACCCTCAGGAATCGTTGGCCGCCTACGGCGAGTTGCTCGGCGCACTGGTAGCCGGAGGCCACCGCGACCTCGCCAGCGCCATCGCAGCAGGCTTGGCTGGCGCCGCAGCCCCGTTCGACGCCGTCTCGGCACACCGCACCGGCACCGCTGCAGGGGCTCTGGCGCTGCTTCGCCGCGACCTCGCGACGTTGGCCGGAGCGTGTCGCCGGGACCTGACCGGCGAGGTGCGCTCCTTGGGGCTGGAGGTACCGGCCGCCGCCGACCTCGCGCTGCCCCTCCCGCCCGGACCGCAGTCCTCGGCCGTAGCTGCGATGAGTGCCTTGCTGCTTGGTGGCGCTGACGAGGCGCGGCTGGCGGAGTATGTGGCGCACCTGGCGAACGTCGGCAGCGGCGCCAGTGCCTTACACGGCGCGCTGCGGTGGGACGCAGGGAGGCTGGTGCCGATCGCCAAGCCGTTCGCGGCGCGCCTCGAGGAGCTGCACGGCCTCGAACAGCAGATCGGCAGGCTGACCGCCAACACCGAAGCGCTGCTGGCTGCAGCGCCCGCCCACGACGCTCTGCTCTACGGGCCCCGCGGCAGCGGCAAGTCGACGGCGGTGCGGGCCCTGCTCACTCGCTACCAGGACGCCGGGCTGCGGATCGTCGAGCTCCCTCTCGAAGCTCTCGACGGGCTGCCTGCCCTGCTCGAAGCCGTGAGCGAGCTCCCACAGCGCTTCGTCGTCTTCGTCGACGACCTAGCTTTCGAGGACGGCGATCGCCGCTATGGACCCCTCAAGCGCGTTCTGGACGGAGGTCTGATCCAGCGCCCCGCGAACGCGGTGGTGTACGCGACCAGCAACCGTCGCCATCTGGTGACTCAACGACACCGCGACCGCCCGGATCCGCTCGACGACGACGTGCACGCCTGGGACACGCACAACGAGCGCTTGGCGCTCGCCGATCGCTTCGGGCTGGTGCTCACGTTCCCGGGCGCTGGTCAGAAGCGTTACCTGGAGCTGGTGAAAGCGCTGGCGGCGCAGCGAGGCATCGCTGTCGACGATCGGCTCGAGGACGCGGTGCGCTTCGCGGAGTGGGGCAACGGCTATTCGGGGCGCACCGCGCGGCAGTTCATCGACACCCTGGCCCGCTGACCAGCTCGGAGCCTGCGGTTTCCTGCTGGCCCTACTCGGAACCCGCCAGCTTCGCCAGACCGGCGGCGAGCTCGTAGGCGGCGCCCCGATCGAGCGCGCCGGCAGGGGGCGTCGCGCTGGCGGCGACGCCGACCTCGAGAAGGCCCGCCCAGCCGTCGCCAGTCGGGCACGTGAGCAGGGCGCACAGTGCGGCCTCCAGCGTCGCTGCGGCAACAGCCGCGTCGAGGGGGGCATCGGGCCGCTCGGCCGCGCTGACGGCGGCGTCGACCAAGGTCTGTCCCACGTCGTCGCGGAAGTAGAAGCGCGTGGCAACGTTGCTGAGCAGGTACGCGAACGACAGCGCGGTGACCGGCGCGGACAGCCGCGGATCGTTGTCGTAGCCGGCCACGCTCAGCCCGCGCGCGACCAGCGTTCGGAAGGCGTCGTAGCTGGGGTGGCTGACCGGCCCGACCGGCGGGCGTGACGTGACCGGCGGCAGGTAGGCTCCGTGTGCCGTCAAGCGCGTCCTGACCTCGTGAACGGCCGGCTCGGCGAGGACGAAGGAGGTTGCGGAGTCGTTGCTGGCCGCGGCCAGCGCCGCCGCGAGGCCGGCGGCCTCCGCCATCGCCATCCCGAACGGCACCACCCGCGCGCTCGAGAACGCCACCGGGTCGTAACCGGCGCTGCGCCCCACGACCCAGAGGTCGTCAGGGCCACCCCGGCTGACCCCCATGCAGAGGCGGCCTCCGTAGATCACGGGGACGCCGAACACGAACCCGGAGTCGAAGCGCGTATACGTCTGAGCGTCAAGCGGATAGCCGCCGGCGGCCACGTCGAAGGCCGTGACGCGGTTGCCAAGGGCATCGTCGGCGCGCAGGTCACACAGCGAGCGCAGGTGCCGGGACTCCCGGACGTAGAGGGTCTCGGCTGCCCCGGCGAGCCGGGCGTTCTCGAGACCGGGTATGGCCGCGGCCAGGTACGCGACGACGGATGGCAACTCGCGCATGGCCCGCTCGCGGCCTGCGGCGCGGCTGGCGGCGTCGAGCGGGTCGATGTCGTAGATCAGGAGCGCGTTGACCAGCACGGTGCCGTCGTCCTGGCGGCCCAGGTTGAGACCGCGCAGACGCAGACTGGGATCGGTGGGCGTGTACGCTGCCGGGTAGCCCCCGAAGTGACCCCACACGACGCTTGGCTTGGCGACCGCGTAGGCGCGGCCGCGTTCGTTGACGCCCGCGACCAAGGCGCCCCAGTCGACGCCGCCGAGGCGGAACACCAGCGTGTCGGCCATGCGCTGGTCGACCCCGAAGCGCTCCCAACCGAAGTCGAACGCCGCGCCGGCCATCGCTGCGAGGTCGGCGTCGCCGCTGGCGTCGATCAACTGGCGCGCGAGGATCTGCCAGCCTCTGCCCACCTCGTCGACGAACTCCGCTCCAGCGACTCGGGACCCGTCCGCGGCGACGATGGGGAAGACCTCGGCGACCGACCGGAAACGTTCGACACCGGCGTCCCTCAACAGCTCCTCGAAGGCTGCCTCGGCCCGCGTGACATCGAAGGCCTCGTCGCGACCCACCAGCCGCCACCAGGTGTCGAACAGACCCAACTGGTAGTCGAAAGGCTGGGTCTTGAGGTCGAGGACGTTGAGCTCCCCGAGCACGAACAGCCCGCCGATCCGCGGGTCGGGGGTGATGAGGACGGTATCGGCGCCCTCGCGAGCGGCCGCCACCGCCGCGATCACCCCCTCCGGTTCGCTGCCGTAGACGAGCACGTCGACCGACAAGCGCAGGCGCTCAACCGGAAGCGACGGCGCCGCCTGCGCCGCTGCGTGCGCACAGGCGACCACGGCCACCAGCACCGCCAGCGCCTTGAGGGTCCTCACGTCGCTGCTCCTGGTGGCGACCTGGAGACGCCCACCAGCTCCTCCAAGACCACGCCGGCCACCTGCTTGGCGGCGTCTGGGTGCGCCAGGCGGGCGGCGGCCTCGCGCATGGCGCCAAGGCGACTCGGCTCCTCGAGCAGCCGCCTGAGCTTGTGTCCGAAGGTCGTCAGCGGCTCCACCCTGACCGCGCAGCCCTGCTCCAGCAGGACGCTGGCGTTGGCCTCCTCCTGCAGCGGATAGGGCGTGATCAGCGCGAGCGGTAGTGAGGCCGCCAACGCTTCGCTGGTGGTGAGCCCACCAGGCTTGGTGACCGCCAGGTCGGCGGCCGCCATCAGCAGCGGCATGTCGTCGACGAAGCCCTTGACCGTGAACGACACCGGACCGGCGGTCTCGCTCAGGACCTCGTTCGCGACGCGTTGCAGTTCCGGACTGCGACCGCACACGACGATCACCGTCAGCGGCCAGCGGAAGGCCTTCAACTGCTCGAGCAGGTTCCGCAGGTCGGCGGCCTCGAGACCGCCGGCCAACAGCAGCGCCAACTCACGGTCCATCCCCACTCCCAGCTCGGCCCTGGCCTGCTGGCGCGGCGGCAGGGCCGCGAATCGCGGGTCGATGGGGATGCCGGTGACGCGCACGCGGTGCGGGTCGACGCCGGCGGCCAGCAGGTGAACCCTGACCTCCTCGCTGGCGACAAAGTAGCGCGCGATGCCCGGTTGCAGCCACAGGCTGTGCGCGAAGAAGTCGGTGATCACCTCGGCCTGCGGCAGGGGTCGGTGGCGCCTCAGCCGCCCAGCGACGATCTCGGCGCCCAGGAAGTGCGTGTGCACGACGGCGTGAGGGCGGTAGCGATCGATCGTGCGAGGCAGCTCGTAGGACAGTAGCCGGGTCACGCGCGACCGCAGCCGCTGGGCCGTTGACTTGCGCTCGCTGGGACGGCGGTCCATGCGGCGACCGAGCCACTCGACCAGGTCGGGAACGTTCTTGACGAGATCGAAGTAGGCCTGCCGGTAGAGCCTCCGGAACGGCATGGCAGTGTGCTCCAGCAGATCGATGTGCTCCACGGTGGCGCCCAGCTCGCTGAAGGCCTGGTGCAGCGCGCGGCCGGCGGCTACGTGCCCGCCGCCTATCGAGGCCGACAAGACCAGGACGCGAGTATCGGTGTCCTGCACGGGGGTCAGCATATCAGCCCCGTTCCGGCTGCCCGCCGTCAGGCTCAGGTGGTTCTCAGCCACCCGGTGATAGCATTGCGCCGGAGGCCTCATGCGACCCCGAGCCGTACTTCTCTTCGCCCTACTCGGGCTACTGGTGGCAGGCTGCGAGAGCGAAGCCACCCGCAGCATGAGCGACGTCTACATCTACGGGCACCTCGACGCCCGTCTGACGTACTTCTATGGTGGCGAGGGCAGCTTCGCCTACGGTGACCGCACCCTCGAGCTCACGGCCGCGGAAGCCACCGACCGGCGCTTCACCGCCAACTTCGGGGTCGGGTCGGCTCTCCTGGCGGACGGTTCGCCGTTCCTGCGGGAGTCGCAGGCGCCGCTGGCGCAGGCACCGATCACCTTGCGACGCATCCCGCTGACGACCGACATGCAGTTGCGGGTGTCCTCGCCCGTCGGTCAGGTCGTCTACTTCGACGGCTTGGCCTACTTGAACCTGCAGGACGGCACCGACGAGCAGCTCGACGTCAGGGTGGTCCCGCGGCCCCGCTTCAATCGGCTGAGGGGTCTGGGCGAGCTCAGCAATCAGGAGGCCGATGCGCTGGCGGATGCCTTGGAGGCGTTGAGGCGCCCGTTCGTGATCGCCGTGTTGCCGATGGAGTCCCTGCCGACGCGCTCGGTCGACGGGCTCGCCGAGCACCGCCGCAGCGCGTTCTACGTGCAGCTCGACATCGCCACCGACGAGAGCGCTTTCACCCCGGCGCCCAGCGAGCTGGTGTGGGAGACAGTCGCGAGCGGCAACCAAGCACCATCCGTGAGGAGCGCCCGCTACGTGTTGGTGACCGCGCGCGACCAACTGATCAGCCTGTGGACCGCGGCGCACTCCGCGCAGCTGCAGCAGCCGGCCCTGCCGCCGTTCTCCCCTGAGCGGGAGACGCTGATCGCGGTCTTCCTGGGCCAACGTTCGACCGGCGGCTACTCGGTGTCGGCGACCAGGGTGGTCGAGGAGCGCGGGGAGCTCTACCTCGACGTCGAGATCACGGAGCCGGGCCCCGGGATGATCACGACTCAAGTCCTGACCAGTCCCTGGCTGATCGTCAAGGTGCTGCGGGGCGGTTACCAGGTCGCGTGGATCCGCGACGCTGGCACCGGCGAGCTGATCGGCGCCGCCCGGCCAGGCAACTAGGTCCTCTCAGGTGAGGACGGCCGGCTCGAACAGACGCCGGTACTCCTCGACCGCGTAGCGGTCAGTCATCCCACTCAAGTAGTCGGTGAGGGCGCGCTTGAGGCCGAGCTCCTCGGCTTCGCGACTCACGGCCGGTGGCAGCATCTCGGGCGTCGCCAGATAGGCGGTGAACATCCGCTCGAGGATCAGGTTCGCCTTCCGCGACATCCTGATCAACCGATGATGGAAGTAGAAGTTCTGGTACAAGAACGCCTTGAGCTCGCTCAGCTGTGCGCTCAGATCCGGAGACGGCCCCAGCAGCTTGCTGGGCGCGTTGCGCACGTCGTCCAAGCTCTTGATGCCGGCAGCGGTCAGGCGCTTGTCGGTGGCGTGGATGATGTCGGTGATGATGAGGCCCAACAGCTCGCGGGTGAGCAGGTAGCGCGCGCTCCCGTCGAAGTCCTTGGCGTCGATGCCGAGCGTGGACATCAGGTCGTGCAGCAGCGGCACTTCCGTCAGCTGCCTGGCCTCCAGGTGACCTGACCTGAGCCCGTCATCGAGATCGTGCACGTTGTAGGCGACCTCGTCGGCGCTGTTGACCACCTGGGCTTCCAGCGACGGTTGCACGTCGGGATCGAAGCGCGCGTCGGGCACGTCGTACTCGGTCTCGTGCTTCATGATGCCCTCGAGCGTCTCCCAGGTGAGGTTGAGCCCCGGGAACGAGGGGTAGCGGCGCTCCAACTCCGTCACGATGCGCAGGCTCTGTCGGTTGTGGTCGAACCCGCCGATGTCCTTGGCGAGCGTGTCGAGGGCCTTCTCGCCGGAGTGGCCGAACGGTGGGTGGCCGAGGTCGTGCGCCAGGGCGATGGTCTCGCTGAGGTCCTCATTGAGCCCGAGGGCGCGCGCGATGCTGGTGGCCACCTGCGCCACCTCGAGGGTGTGCGTGAGGCGCGTGCGGTAGTAGTCGCCTTCGAAGTTGACGAACACCTGCGTCTTGTACTCGAGGCGACGGAAGGCGCTGGTGTGCAGGACCCGGTCGCGGTCCTTCTGGAACGCCGTGCGGTGCGCGCTCTCCGCTTCCGGGTGAATGCGGCCCCGCGAGGCCACGGCCAAGCAGGCGTAAGGTGCAAGGGCCCGCCTCTCGGACTGCTCGAGCTGTTCGCGACCGACGATCATGGTGCCAGGTATCGTAGCATCCGCGTCCTGGTCGACTTCGGCCGGGTACCTGGAGGACGAGCGGTGGATCTCGACAGAACGCTTCAAGTGTGTCTCGAGGCTGTGCACGATGCCGGCCGGTTGACGCTCGCTCACTTCGGCGCCGACGTGGAGGCCGACTTCAAGGCCGACGACACGCCGGTGACGGTGGCCGACCGCGCGGCCGAGGAGCTGATCCGGCGGCGCCTGGAGGCGGCCTTCCCCGATCACGGCATCGTCGGCGAGGAGTACGGGGCCACTAGGGAAGCAGCAGCGGCCCAGTGGTACATCGACCCGATCGACGGCACCAAGAGCTTCATGCGCGGGGTGCCGTTGTATGCGGTGCTGCTGGGGCTCGAGGTCGAGGGCGAGGTGGTGGTGGGCGCGGCCTGCTTCCCGGCGCTGGGCGAGATCGTCTACGCCCGCTCGGGTGGCGGCTGCTTCCTGAACGGTCGCGCCTGCCGGGTCCGCGACACCGCCAGCTTGGAGCGCTCGTTCATGTCGTTCACCGACGCCGGCTCGTTCGCGCGCCATGGCCGCGAGGCCGCCTTCCAACGCCTGCTGGCCGCGACCTATCACCGACCGGGCTGGTCGGACGCCTACGGGCACGCGCTGGTCGCCACCGGCCGCATCGAGGTCATGCTGGATCCCGTGCTCAGCGCTCACGACGCCGCGCCGTTCGGTGTGATCCTCCCCGAGGCCGGCGGCTACTTCGGGGACTTCGCGGGCCAGCCCGGCATCCACGCCGGCGAGGGGCTCAGCACCACCCGAAGATTGGCTCCCGAGGTCTTCGCGTTGCTCGCCGACACGCCCGCAACGGGCGCCGCTGGCTAGACTCTCTCTCGTGACGCTGGATCTCACGCTCAGGCGCACCACGCCAACCACCTGGGTCGGCAAGGTGCCGATCGGCAGCGGCCATCCGGTCGTGGTGCAGTCGATGACGAACACCGACACCGCGGACGCCCCCGCCACCGCGGCGCAGTCCGCGGCGCTGGCGCACGCCGGCAGCGAGATCGTGAGGGTCACCGTCAACGATCACGCGGCGGCCAGGGCACTGCCGGAGCTCCGGGCCCGCCTCGCCGACATGGGCGTAGACGTCCCGCTCGTCGGAGACTTCCACTTCAACGGTCACAAGCTCCTGACCGAGGTGCCAGAAGCCGCGGCCCTGCTCGACAAGTACCGCATCAACCCCGGCAACGTGGGGCCGGCCAGGCGCCACGACGAGAACTTCCTGACGATCATCGACGTCGCCATCCACCACGGCAAGCCGGTCCGCATCGGCGTCAACTGGGGCTCGCTCGACCAGGCGCTGCTGACCGCGCTGATGGACGAGAACGCACGCCGTGCCGCGCCCCTCAGCTCGCGCGAGGTGCTGATCGAGGCGATGCTCCGCTCGGCACTCGATTCCGCGGAGCTGGCCGAGGAGCGCGGGCTGCCTCACGAACAGATCGTGATCAGCGCCAAGGTGTCGACCGTGCGCGACCTCTGGGACGTCTACCGGCGGCTGGCGAAACGTTGCGACTACCCGCTGCACCTGGGCCTCACCGAGGCGGGCATGGGCATCCGCGGGGCGGTCGCCAGCACCGCGGCGCTGGCGCCGCTGCTGGTCGAAGGCATCGGCGACACGATCAGGGTCTCGCTGACGCCCGATCCTGGCGCAGCGCGCGAGCGCGAAGTCGAGATCGCGCAGGAGATCCTCCAGACCCTCGACCTGCGCCGTTTCGCGCCTTCGGTGACGGCCTGCCCCGGGTGCGGGCGCACCACCAGCACGCTGTTCCAGGAGATGGCCAGGGACATCCAGGCCCACCTGAAGTCGAGCATGCCGCTGTGGCGGGAGCGCTACCCCGGGGTCGAGAGCCTGCGGGTGGCGGTGATGGGTTGCGTCGTCAACGGACCGGGGGAGAGCAAGCATGCCGACATCGGCATCAGCCTGCCGGGCAGCGGGGAGTCGCCGAGGGCGCCCGTTTACCAGGACGGCAAGCTGGTCGCCACGCTCTCGGGTCCCGGGCTGGTGGAAGACTTCAACCGCATGCTCGAAGAGTACGTAGTCAAGCGCTTCGGCGCCGCCTCCGGTGCCGGTTCCGACAGCTAAGCGCCGCTCGGGAGCGGGAGCGCCGCGGCCCTCAGCTGCTCTGGCCCAACCCCTCGGCGAGGACCGGAGCCGCGCTGCCGGGGTCGATCACCAGCCGCTGCGAAGGGTGCGCCAACCGCACGCCGAGCTCGGTGAAGCGGCGATACAGCGCCAGGTTGATGGCTTGCTGCGTGTCCATGTAGGTGCCGAAGTCGGTCACCCGCATGAAGTAGACGGTCTCGAACTGCAGCGCGTCACCGGCCAACGACTTGAAGTGCGAGCGGTCGAAGCGTGCGTGTGGCTGCTCTTCGACGACCTCGCGTACCAGGGCGGGTATCCGCTCGACGAGGTCGGCGGCGGTGCCGTACTCGACGTTGAAGGAGAAGACCGCGCGCCGGTCCGACATGCGCTTGTAGTTGCGTATGCGGCTGGCCAGCAGGTCGTGGTTGCCAAGCACCAGCTGCTCACCGGAGACGCTGCGCAACCTGGTGGTCCTGAGACCGATGTTCTCGACGGTGCCCTGGAACTCGCCGACGGTGATCGAATCGCCGATCTCGAACGGCTTGTCTAGGACTATCGAGAGCGACGCGAACAGGTCGCCGAGCACGGTCTGCAGCGCGAGAGCGATGGCGATCGAGGTGATCCCAAGGCCGGCCAGAAGCGTCGTGATCTGCACACCGAGGTTGTCCAGGGCCAGCAGCGTGAACAGCGCGATCAGCGCCAAGCGGCCGAGGAACGACAAGGCGGACAAGGACGGCAGCTTGCTCGGATCCTTGGCGCCCTGCCGGCGCTGAGCGTCGATCAAGCCCTCCAGCAGCGCGATGCTCCAGAAGGCCGCCTGCGCGAACAGCGCGACCAGCGCCGCGCGCTCGATGAAGGTGCGGGTGGCCGGCTCGAGCTCTAGCATGCGGCTGCCGAAGTAGACGGCGAACACCAGCATCAGCACGCGCCTGGTCGCCGAGGCGATCGTCACCGCCAGGTCGTCGAAGTTGTTGACCGTGCGTTCGGCGTGCCGGCGCAGGCTGTGAGTCAGCAGTCTCAGCAGCAGCGAGAGCGCCGCCCACGCCGCAGCCGCGACGACCACAGCGAGAAGCCAATCGCCGGCCGTGTTGTCGAGCAGAGCCAGTTCTCGGAATCTCGTCAGCACCACGCACCTCGGTAAGGGGAATATCCTGCCTTCATGAAGATATACACCCGCACCGGCGACCATGGTGACACCGGCCTCTTCGGCCCTGAGCGCGTGCCCAAGGATGACGCGCGCGTCAGCGCCTACGGCAGCGTCGACGAAGCCAACGCCGCGGTGGGCGTGGCGCGCGCCGAGCTCGCCCGTCAGGCCGGCGGCTGGGACGACCTAGACGCCGACCTGGAGGCCCTCCAGAACCTCCTCTTCGATCTCGGATCGGACCTCGCCACCCCGCTCGAAGCCCGCCAGCGGCGGTTGATCCGCGCGATCGACGCGAGCGACGTGAGCGCTGTCGAGGCCACCATCGACCGCTACGACGCCGAGCTCCCGGCGCTGAAGCAGTTCGTGCTGCCAAGCGGCAGCCCGCTGTCGGCGGCGCTGCAGCTCGCCAGGGCCGTCTTGCGGCGCGCCGAGCGCGACGCCGTGACCGCCTCCCGGACGTCGCTGATCAACCCCGAAGCGCTGCGGCTGTTGAACCGGCTATCGGACCTCTTGTTCACGCTCGCCCGGCTCGCGAACGTGCGAGCCGGAGTGCCGGAGGTGCCGTGGCGGGCGCGGCCCCCGGCGGGAGGCCAGTGATCAGGCTGCGCCGCGCAGCTCGGAGACGCTCTGCAGTCCGCGCCGATCGAGCTCCGCGACCACGCCCCTGAGCACCTGACCAATTACTCCGGGACCGCGGTAGACGAACGAGGTGTAGATCTGGATCAGATCGGCACCGGCTACTAGGCGCTCGAGCGCGTCCGCGGCGGTGAAGATGCCGCCGACCGAGACGAGTGGCAGGTCCGTCAGCGCGCGCAGCCTTTCGAGCACCGCCAGCGAGCGTCGCGCCAACGGTCGCCCGGACAAGCCGCCGCTCTCGCCGGCCGCCGGCGACAGCAGGCCCTCGCGTGCGGCGGTCGTGTTGGTGGCGATGATCCCACTGGTCCCCGCCGAAGTGGCAGCGGCGACGATGTCAGCAAGCTCGGCGTCGTCCAGGTCGGGAGCGATCTTGAGCAGCACGGGCCAGCGTCCCAGCTCTTCGTTCAGGCCGGCGACGAGACCGAGCAACTCGGCGAGCCTCTGGGGACGCTGCAGGTCACGTAGCCCGGGCGTGTTGGGCGAGGAGACGTTGAGCGCCAGGTAGTCCGCCAGCCCCCACAGGGTCCGGAGCGACGCCTCGTAGTCGTCGAGGGTGGCGCCGGCGTCCTCGCCGGCGGCCCGGGAGCGGCCGACGTTGACGCCCACGATGGCGCCGGACCGTTCGCCCCGGGCGCGCCAGGCGGTCAGGCGCGCTGCCATGGCCTCGGCTCCGAGGTTGTTGAAGCCCATGCGGTTGACGAGCGCCTCGTCCTCGACGAGCCTGAACAGGCGTGGTCGGGGGTTGCCGGGCTGCGCCCGAGCCGTCACGCTGCCGACCTCGACGAAGCCGAAGCCCGTGGCCAGCAGCGCTGGGATCGCGACGGCGTCCTTGTCGAGCCCGGCCGCCAGGCCCAACGGGTTGCGAAACTCGAGCCCGAAAGCGCGCACGGCGAGCCTCTCGTCGTGAACCGCGTAGGCCCTCTCGAGGGAGGCGAGGGCTACTCGGCTGCGCGAGGCCACGCCCAGACCGGCGAGCACCAGGGCGTGGGCGCGCTCCGGCTCGAGCCTGAACAGGAAGCGCCTGCCCAGCCGATAGGCTGTCATGCGCTCAACTCGATCGTGGCGCGGCCGGACGAATCTCTACCTTGCTCGGCAAGGTGCGCTCGGGCATCTTCGCCAGGTACACGACGGTCTGAGCGATGTCTTCAGGCTGGATCTTCCAGTCATCGTCGCTAGTGACGGCGCGACGGCTGAAGGTAGTCGCCACCGATCCTGGCATGATCGTGCTCACCCTGATGCCGTGTGGCCTGAGGTCGAGCATCGCTGCTTGCGTGAAGCCGAGGAGCCCGAACTTGCTGGCGTTGTAGGCAGCGCCGCCGGCGAAGAAGTTGGCGCCCGCCAGGCTGCCGATGGTCACCACCAGACCGCGGCTGCGCTTCAGCTCGCCGAAGGCGGCGGAAACGCTGTAGAACGCACCCGTCAAGTTGGTGCCGATGATCTCGTCCCAGGTCTGTGGGTCGAGTTCCTCGACCGGCCGCCTGGCGCCAACCCCGGCGTTCGCAACCAGCAGGTCGAGGCCGCCGAAACGCCCGGCGGAGGCGGCGACCAGTGCCTTCTGAGCTTCCAGATCCCTGACGTCGCAGGCGCGCGCCAAGAGCCGCCCGGCCGCGGCCTCTCCGAGGCCGACGGCCGCCTCGTCGAGATCGGCCTGGCTCCGCGCCGAGATCGTCACGTTCATTCCCTGTTCCAGCAGCGCAGCAGCGATCGCCAGCCCGATGCCCTTGCTGGCGCCGGTGACGAGGGCCGTCTTGCCCGTTAGTGCCATGAGCGAGGCTAACACTTCCCAGCACGCGCTCCCGGATACTAGACTCGCCTGAGTGCGGCGACTGACGGTGATCCGACACGCTCTTACCGATTGGAACGCCAGCGGTCGCTTTCAAGGTCATTCCGACGTGCCCCTGAACGAAGCCGGCCGACGCCAGGCCCGTAACCTGGCGCGCTACGTCGCGGGTCTCGAGCGCGAAGCCGAGATTCACGTCAGCCCTCTCGGGCGCGCCGTCGAGACGGCCAGGATCGCGTTCCCGGGGCGTCACTTGAGGCTTGACGAACGCTTGCGCGAGATCCACTTCGGGGTCTTCGAAGGCCGCACGCAGCTGGAGAACGAGGGCACCGACGCGTGGCGCGCGTGGATCTCCGACCCCTACCTGAACGTCCCTCCCGGTGGCGAGTCGTACCGCGACGTGCGGCTGCGGGTCGCGTCCTGGCTCGCCGACGTCGAGGCGTCGAACGCCGAGCACGTGGTCGCGATGACCCACTCCGGCGCCATCCAGATGCTGCTGGCCGAGGTGCTCGGCATCGAGCATCCCAAGTGGCGCAAGCGCATCTACCTCAGGCACACCGGCATCAGCCGCCTGCTGTTCAGGGGCGACGATGTGCTGATCGAGCGGGTCAACGACACCAGGCACCTCACGCTCGACGGCGCCGACCCGTTCCTCGACTGACGCTTGGATCCCGCCGAGCCGGCTGATGGTAGGCTCGCGGCGTGAACGGCAGCACCGAGTTCGTGGTCGAGCAGGCCGCGTTCAGCGGCAGCGTTGCGGAACTCGCGCACGCTCTCAGGAGCGGTAGCCTCGATCCTTCCGAACTCGACTTGTATCAGCTGGTGCGCGCCTACCTGGAGCATCTCCAGGCGTTCGCGGCCGACCTCGAGTTGGCGACCGAGGCGCTACCCAAGGTGGCTCAGGTCATCGAGTTGAAACTGCGGCTGCTGCTGCCCAAACCGCCACGGCTCGACGACGAGGCCCAGGCTAACGAGGAGCTCGACAGGGCCCTCGAGGCCGTGATGCTGCTCGAGGACCTCGAGGACGCGATCGCCTTCCTGCGCCGCCGCCGCAGCGAGCGGCGGTTGGTGCTGCCGGCGCGCACCGAGCGGCCCGCATACCCACGCGCGCAGCGGCCGATCCGCACCAGCCCCGACACGTTGGCGCACCTCGCCGCGGCGCGGCGCGCGGCCGGCTACTTCGAGGTGGCGTTCGAGCGCGTCAGTCTCAAGGTCATGATGCGCGACCTGCTGATCGCCGTCAGGAGGCGACTCTCGGGCCGGCTGTTCGACCTGCTCGACGTCCGCGGTTGGCCTGAGCGCACGGTGGCCTTCACGGCGCTTCTCGAGCTCGTCAAGGACGGCAAGCTCGCCGCGCGGCAAGACGCAGCGTTCGGACCGATCGAGGTCTCCTTGACCGCGGCCGGCGAGATCGAGCAGCTCGAGGAGACGGCCGTCAGCGACGGCGTGGCGAGCGCCGCCTGAGCTCAGCTCGCGGGCGGTGAGGCAGGCTCGGCGTACTCGTAGGTGTAAGCGGCCCCAAACCCCAGGGAGCGGTACAAGGAGATCGCCGCCTCGTTGCCCGCCGCCACTTGCAGGTAGGCGAGCCGGGCCCCGCGCCGGGAGCCCCAACCGAGCAGCTCGCCGACCACCTTCCTGCCCAGCCCTGCGCGCCGTGACGCGGGCAGGGTCAGCACGTCGAAGACGCCGACGAGCCCGTCACCCGCCACCGCCAAGCCGATCGCGGCGGCCGCCGCATCAGCGCTGCCTGCATGGCGCGCCTCGCAGTAGGTCTTGTCGCCCACGGCGGCCAGGGCCAACGCCAGGCGTTCGTGAGCGTCGGGTCCCGGATGGCCGGCGAGGTGAGTTGCGCGCCAGGCATCCGAGGCCCGCGGGTCGTGGAGGATCGCAGCGCCGCTGGCGCTGCTAGCTGCCTCGCCGAGTACACCCGGCAGCTGCGCGGTCATCACCAACGTGAGACCGTAGGTTCTCCAATCGCCCGACGCGACCTCCAAGAGGGTCGCGGCCGACGCCAAGGGCGTCAGCCGCAGCTTGGGGCAGAGGCCGCGGCTCCGGTAGGAGTCGGCTACCTCGGTGATCGTTGCCGCCAACGGCGTTGACTTCGGGGACGCCGAGTTGACCCTGTTCACGCGGCCGCCGCTGGTCGCCGAGCAACGCCAGCCCGGTAGCGTCCAGACCCGATCGCCCGGCAAGGCGCCAGCCAGGTGGCTTTCGAGCCGGGAAACGAGAGCGAGGTCTGCCGCTCCCAGGGCCTCCGTGACGTCGCCTCAGTCTTCGACGCCGAGCGCCAGGACCTTGGCCTCGCGCTTGCGCATGTTCGGGTCCAGAACGCGTTTCCGGAGCCGCAACGACTTGGGCGTGACCTCGAGCAGCTCGTCGTCGGCCAGGTACTCGAGCGCCTCTTCCAGCGTCAGTCGCCGGGGCGGGACCAGCACGAGGTTCTCGTCGCTGCCGGCGGCTCTGACGTTGGTGAGCTTCTTGTTCTTGGTCACGTTGATGTTGAGGTCGCCCTGCCTGACGTTCGCTCCCACGATCATCCCGATGTAGACCTCGGTCCCCGGGGTGATGAAGAAGGTCCCGCGGTCGGAGAGCTTGAAGAGGCTGTAGGCGAACACCTCGCCAGGCTCCATGGCGACCAGCGAGCCGTGGTTGCGGGTCACGACGTCGCCGGCGTGCGGCTCGTACCCGTCGAAGATGTGGCTGAGGACGCCTTCGCCCTGCGTCATCGACAGGAAGATCGTGCGGAACCCGAAGAGCCCGCGGCTCGGCATGCGGAACTCGAGGCGCGAGCGGGTCTCCCCGGGGTCCATCTGGCGCATCGTGCCGCGGCGGCTGGCGAGCGCTTCCATGACGCTGCCCATCGCGGAGTTCGGCACGTCGACGACGACCCTCTCGAAAGGTTCCAGGGTGACGCCGTCCTCCTGCTTGAGGATGACCTCGGGTCGCGACACGCTGAACTCGTAGCCCTCGCGCCGCATGTTCTCGATGAGGATGCTCAGGTGCAGCTCACCGCGGCCGGAGACGCGGTAGCGCTCGCTGCC
>CAYNOS010000007.1:0-78590 GCA_964398985.1 uncultured bacterium | reverse complement strand
CCTGGGACAACGCCAAGAAGTACATCGAGGACGGCAACCACGGCGGCAAGGGCTCGGAAGCTCACGCCGCCAGCGTGGTCGGCGACACCGTCGGCGACCCGTACAAGGACACCGCCGGCCCGTCGATCAACCCGTTGATCAAGGTCATCAACACGGTGGCGCTGATCTTCGCCGGGCTCATCGCCGGCGTCGGTGGTTGGCTGCTGTAAGGCCGGGATGGGGCCGTCTGGAGCCCCAATCTTGAATGATACCGCCACGGGTCCTTCTCGAATAGGACCCGTGGCCCTACTTTCGTTACGCGGTTCGGCCTAACATGGCAGGTGAAGGAGGTCTAGGTTATAGAGATAACGGACCACTTCTACCGAGGGCAACCCTAGTTCGCCACTAGAGGCTCGACCGAGTAACCGCCCGCAGCAGGTCAACATCGCAAGACGCGGCCGCGGCACCGACTGAGCAGGAAGAGGCAGCCGGGGTTGTTCTCTTGTTGTCGCTTAGTACTTTTGTCCACCACCGGTCGAAGCCGAGCAGGTAACCTTAGGCAAGTCGAACGAGGCGACTGCGTTGCCAGGCGCCTGGGAGGAACGGCCGGATGGCGTACATCATCACCGAACCCTGCATCGGGACCAAAGACGCGTCCTGCGTCGATGTGTGCCCCGTCGAGTGCATCTACGAGGCTGACGACCAGTTCTACATCCATCCCGAGGAGTGCATCGATTGCGGGGCGTGCGTGCCGGCGTGTCCCGTCGACGCGATCTTCCCGGAGATCGATGTGCCCAGCGAATGGGCGAGCTTCATCGAGAAGAACTACAAGCTGTCGGGGATGTAGCTCAGAGCCTCAACCCAAGTTGGACTTGACGGCCCTCAGCGCCAGGAACAGCGGGATCTCGCTGCTGCCAGGCTGATCGTCGGCGGCGACCGGGTCGGCCAGCTCGTCGAGAGCGTCCACCACGAGACCCGCGCCGGCGAGCGCAGCGAAGTAATCCTTCAGAGGTCGGTGGAAGCTGATGGTGGCACCGCGCCTGGCGGCCGTGACCTCCGCGTACTCCTTCATCGGCACCGCCGCCGGCGTCAGGTAGCGCTCGACGCGGCGGTACGCCAGTTTCCGCTGCGGATCGAAGCCCCAGCCGCTGGCCCGCGGGGGCCGGAAGGCCGGGTGCACCATGAACAGCACCAGCCTGCCGCCGTCCTCGAGCACCGAGGCGGCAGAAGCGATCACCGCCGGCAACGGGTCCATGTCCTGCAAGCTCAGCATGAACACCGCGGCGCCGCACGAGCCCGGCTTCAGCGAGGTCGTGCCCAGCAGGTCGCGGGCGTCGCCGACCTCGAACGCCACGCCTTCGCGCCGCTTGCGGGCGAGGGCGATCATCGCCGCGCTGGCGTCGACGCCCAGGTACCTGGCTCCGGCCTTGAGCACGTGGTGCGCCAGCACCCCTTGGCCGCAGCCGACGTCGACGACCAGCTCGCCAGGGCGCGGAGCCAGCAGTTCCATCACGCTGGGGATGGCGGCCTTGCGGTGGTGAGGGCTGCCTCGCAGGCCCACGGTGGCGTCGTACCAGCCGGCGACCTGCTCCCAACTCGAGCGGCCGCGCTTGCCGCCCTTGCCGGGGGCTCCGGGCTTGCCGGGAGCATCGGGCCTGCCTACCTTGTTGGGCTTGCGCCGCTTCACTCGGACCTCACAGGACCGAATCGTACACACACGCAGCTCACGCTATCTCGACGACCACCAAGTGCTCTTCTCCGTCGTCGATCAGCGGCACCGCCAGGTCCGGCTGCGGCCGGCCGTCGAGGCTCACCCGGACCACGCTGGTCGCTTGGCCCCGGGGCAGGCTGATGGCGGCCTGGCGGCCGCCGCCTGTCGCGCCAGGGGCCGGCGCACGCGAGGCGTCCGCGCACCGCGCCTCGACGCGGATCCGGTAGCGGGCGCCGCCCACCCGCCAGGTCGCCGAATAGCCGCTCCACGCGGGCGGCAGCTGCGGCTCGAAGCGGAGAACGTCGCCGCGCTTCTCGAGACCCAGGATCGCCTCGACCGCGAGCCGGTAGAACCAGGCTGCCGAGCCGGTGTACCAGGTCCAGCCGCCACGTCCGACGTGCGGCTCGCGCCCGTAGACGTCGGCGGCGATCACGTACGGCTCGACTTGGTAGTGCTCCACGTCGGCCGCCGTGGCGCCGTGCCTGAGCGGCGTGAGCAGCGTGTAGAGCTGGTGGGCGCGCTCGCCCATGCCCAGCTTCGCGAACGCCCATGCGGTCCAGATGGCGCCGTGCGTGTACTGGCCGCCGTTCTCGCGGACGCCCGGGAGGTACCCCTTGATGTACCCGGGATCGCGGGGCGTGCGGTCGAACGCCGGGCTGAACAGCCGGATCAGTCGGGCCTGCTCGTCGACCAAGAGCTCGTCGACCTTCTCGAGCGCCTGCCTGCCGCGAGCGTGGTCGCCGAGGGCCAGGACCGACCACGACTGGGCGATCGAGTCGATCCGGCACTCGAGGTCCGAGTGGGAGCCCAGAGTGCTGCCATCGTCGTAGAAGGCGCGTAGGTACCACTCGCCGTCCCACGCGCTCGCGCGCGCGGCGGCCACGTAGCGCTCGGCCCGCTCGTCGTGCTCGGCGGCCTCGACCTCGCGCCCGAGACGGCGCAGCAGTCCGGCGAAGCCGCGCAGGGCGACGATCAGGAACCAGGCCAGCCACACTGACTCGCCGCGACCGAGAGCGCCCACGCGGTTCATGCCGTCGTTCCAGTCGCCGCCGCCGATCAGCGGCAGGCCGTTGCTCCCTTCCGTCGCGCCGCGCCCGAGCGCGCGGCGACAGTGCTCGAGCAGGTCGGCGCTGCCTGCCTGGTGGTAATGGTCGTAGCGTTCGTGCTCGTGCTCGCCTAGCGGAGCTCCGCTCAGGAACGGGACTTCCTCGTGGAGGACGCTCTCGTCGCCGGTCACCTCGATGTAGCGCGCCGCGACGTACGGCAGCCACAGCAGGTCGTCGGAGATCTTGGTGCGCACGCCCCGGCCGCTCGGGGGGTGCCACCAGTGCAGCACGTCGCCCTCCTCGAACTGGTGCGCTGCCGCCCTCAGCAGCTGCTCGCGCGCCAGCTCGGGGGCGGTGTAGAGGAGCGCGAGCACGTCTTGCAGCTGGTCACGGAAGCCGAACGCGCCGCTCGATTGGTAGTAGCCGCTGCGCCCCCACAGGCGCGCCGAGAGGGTCTGGTAGTTGAGCCAGCGGTTGCTGAGCAGGTCGAGGGCGGGGTCTGGCGTGTGGACCTGCAGCTTGCCGAGCAGGTCGTCCCAGCGCTCGGTCGCCTGCCGTCGATGCTCGTCGAGGCGCCCGAGGTCGCGATAGCGCTGGGCCAGCTCGAGAGCGGCCTCTCTCCCCTCGGCTTGACCGAGCACGAACAGCACCTCCTCGCTGCCGCCGGCCGGCAGGTCGAGGTGGAGTTGCAGCGCCGCGCACGGATCGGTGCCTGCCTGGACCCGGGACGAGAGGCCGATCCTGGCCAGGCCCGCTGGTCGCCTGAGGTCTCCGAGCCTGCCGAGGAACTCGCGGCGGTCGCTGGTGACGCCGTGGGGCGCCTTGTTGCTGGCGAGGAACGCGGTGCGGAGACCGAACTCGGCGTTGTAGCGGTTGTCGGCCAGCAGCGCGCAGCGCTCGGCGTCGTAGCTGGGAACCAGGTGCAGACGCGTGGTCGACTGATCGACGCCCAGCACCCACGGTGCGTAGTAGGTGACGGTGACACGGCGGTCGCGGCCGGAGCGGTTGGCGATGGCGAGGCGCACCAGCTTGACGGGGTCGGTGGCCGCCGTGAACGCCTCGAGCTCCTGCTCGAGTCCGTGACTGACGTGCCGCCAGACGGTATAGCCGGCCCCGTGGCGCACCAGGAACGGCTCCTCGAGACTGCTCGGCAGCGGCGTGGCCGACCACACGGCGGCCGACTCCTCGTCGCGCAGGTAGACGGCCTCGCTGGGCTGGTCGGTGACCGGGTCGTTGTGCCACGGCGTCAGGCGGTTCTCGCCCGAGTTGACCGACCAGCTGCTGCCAAGCGCCGCCTCGCTGGCGAGGAAGCCGGCCTGCTCGTTAGCGACGACGTTCGACCACGGTGTCGGCGGCAGCGACCCGCCAGGCAGGTAGATCTGGTACTCCTTGCCGTCCTGGGTGAAACCGCCCCAGCCGTTGTCGAACAGCCAGCCGCTCGGCCTCGCGACGGGGGGCACCGCATCCGGTTCCCGGGGCGCCGCGGCGATGGGCTGATGCAGCGGCAGCTCGTCCGGTTGCACCGCCAGCCTGGCCAGTTGCTTGGCGAGCGGCCCGTCCTGGGCGTCGAGGATCACGCGCGCGACGCTGGCCAGCAGCACGCGGTTCTCCGGCGGGACCTGGTCCTCGCGCAGCAGGAAGATGCCGCCGCGTGCGTCCAGCCAGTCGTCGCCGCCGGTGCGGCTCATCAGCCACCGCAGGCGGCCCTGGAGCGCCTGGCTGTAGCCGCTCTCCTTGGTGTTGAGGATCACCACGTCGACCTTGATCCCGCGGCGGCGCCAGAAGCCGTGGGCCTTGACGAGATCGACGACGAGCTGCAGGTCCTCGTGCTCGCCGACCTTGGCGAGGAGCAGCGGGTGGTCGCCGGAGATGCCGTGGCCCCAGAGCCCCGACTGCCCGAGCACGTTCGCTGCCAACACCTCGGGAGGTGCGCGCATGGCCGGGTTCGGGTACAACAACGCCGACAGCAGCAGCTCGAAGCGCTGGACATCGTGCGCGCTCAGGTCGTGACGCCGGAGTTCCTGGCGACTGCGGTTGCGCGCCAACGAGAACGCGCGCTGGACGCCGCCTTGGCGCCTCAGTCGCTCTAGCGTCGCCCAGATCTCGCGGCGCCGGCCACCGTAGGCGGTGACGAAGGTGAAGCTGCGCTGGCTGTGGGGCGGCAGCACCACGCTGGCGGCGAGCGCCATGACCGGGTCGAGCGTGGCACCCACTGTGTTGCTGAGCCGCCCGCGGGGCCCGACCGGGTTTCTGACGCTGCGACCTCGTCCGATGAAGCTGTTGCGGTCGGTCTCGAACTCGTGTCGCGTGGTCTCCGCCGCGCTGCCGCCGCTGATCAGCGCGTGGGCGGCGTACTCGGGGCTCTCCTCGGACGATCGCGGGCGCCTTCGGAACAGCAGCGCGCCGTGCTCCTCCTCGAAGCTGCTCTCGACGAAGAGCTTGCTGAAGGCCGGATGGCGGCGATCGCCGGCCGCGTCCCCCAGCACGACCTCGGCGTAGCTGGTGAGCTTGAGCCGGCGGGGCGTGTCGCCCTGGTTGATCAGGGTGACCTTGCGCAGTTCGGCGTTCTCGTCCGCCACACTCACCTCGACGCGGCTCAAGATGCCGGCGACGGCCCTCGTGAAGGTGGCGAGGTGCGGCGAGAACTCCGCGTGCTCGTCCGCCGCCGCTCCGCCCAGCGGTTGGCGGGTGGCCGACCACAGCCTGCCGTCGGCCAGGTCGCAGATGTAGAAGAACGCGCCGTGGTCTGCCAGGGTCGGGTCGTCGCGCCAGCGCGTGATGGCCGTGTCGTCGTGAACGCTGTAGCCCGCCCCGGCGGCGGTCACCAGCACCGAGTAGTGGCCGTTCGACAGCAGATGAACGTGAGGGGACGGGCTGTCGACCGGCGCTTGCCAGGGCATCTCGACCGCGGCCAGGTCGACGGGATCGGGTCGCGGCAGCTCGCGTTCGGTGCGATCGACGACCGGGACGAGGGCAGGCACGCGCTCCTGCAGCAGCAGCTCGACCGTGGCGATGCGCGGGTCGGCATGGAAACGCCGGACCATCGCGTCGCCGCTCAGCGCGTTGGCCAACGACACCAGGATCATGCCCTGGTGGTGAGCCATGTACGAGCTGACCAGCTTGAAGTCGCGCTCCAGCGGCCGGCGGGCCGGCGTGTAGTCGAGCGCCTCGTAGAGGCCGTGTGGCCCCAGGGCGCCGAGCTGCTCGAAGCGTTCCAGGTTCTCGAGAACCTCGCTGGGCCGGTAGTCGAGAGCCATCACCGACGCGTACGGGGCGATGACGAGGTCCTCCTCCTGGCCGCGGTCGAGCGCCAGCTCGGGGACCCCGAAGGCGCGGTACTGGAAGGTGCCGGCAGCGTCGACGCGTCCGAACCCCGACTCGCTGACGCCCCACGGGACCTCCATGCGGCGCGCGTACGCCACCTGCGCCGCGACGGCCGCGTGGCACGACTGCTCCAGCAGCGTGTCGTGGTAACGCCGCATCAGCAGGTTGGGCATCAGGTACTCGAACGTCGTGCCGCTCCACGACATCAGCGTCGCGCGACCAGCGACGTCGGCCAGCGGCCTTCCCAAGTGCAGCCAGTGCCGGAGCGGCAGATCGCGCTTGGCGATGCCGATGAGGCTCGCAAGGCGCGCCTCGGAGGCCAACAGGTCGTAGTGGTTGTCGTCGAGCTTCTCGGCGTCGACGTTGTAGCCGATGTGAAGCAGGTGCCGTTCGGGGTCGTAGAGGAAGCTGAAGTCCGCCCCCGCCACCTCGACGTCGGCCAACCGCGCGATCTCCTCGAACGACACCGCCAGTCCGCGCGCGGCGGCCGCGGTCGAGGTGATGCGCTTCGCCAGCTCCTCGGCCCACGGCGCCGCCGCGGCCGGATCCCCGGCGGTCAGGGACTGCCGGAAACGGTCGACGAGGTCGAGCACCCGCTGGCAGCGCTGCTCGTGCCCCCTAAGCGTCGGCACCTCGGCGAGTAGGCTCTCGATCTGCGCGAGCGCGGCGGCGGCGCTCGGGCCGAGCTCTCCTTGCCAGGCGCGGGCAGCGACCAGCGCACGATGCCATGGCAACAGGAAGTCGAACTCGCGCTGCGTGACCCTGACGTTGTAGCCGACCCTCTCCACCCACAGCCGCACGGCGGCCAGGTCAGCGGGTGGGAAGGCCTCGGCGTCGATCGCCTCGAGCAGTGTCCGGCGCAGCTCGGGCAACGCATGCTGGTCGAGGTAGTCGTAGAGGTCGTGCCACTGCTCGGGGTGGTCGACCGCTGCCAGCACGCTCTCGCGCATGGCCGCCAGGTGGGCGAGGAGCGGCGCCTCCCCACCCTGGGCCAACCTGGACACCGGGGGCCGAGCCAGGGTGTCGGTCAGCACGTCGAGCGTGTCGAGCAGCCCGCCCCAACGGCTGGCCGGCTCCACCGGCTGCTCGAGCACCTCGAAGCAGGCTTCCCTGACCGCGATGAGGCTGCCGAGGAGGTTGCCGCTGTCGACGGTCGAGACGTAGCGGGGCGCCAAGGGATCGAGGCTGCGGGTGTCGTACCAGTTGAGCAGGTGGCCGCGGTAGTGCTCGAGGCGACCGATCACCTCGAGCGTCTGCCTGAGCCTCAGCGACAGGTCGACGAGCCCCAGGTAGCCGAGGTCGTGAGCCGCCAGCGTCGAGGTCAGCAGCAGCCCGACGTTGGTCGGCGAGGTGCGGTGGGCGGTGACGTTGGCGGCTCCCATCTGCACGTTGTCGGGAGGCAGCCAGTTGTCATCGGGCCCGACGAACTGCTCGAAGTAGAGCCAGGTGCGGCGCGCCAGCGTGCGCAACCTGCGACGCTGCTCCTCACTGAGCTCCTCGCGAGCGATGGCCGCAGGGCGACCGAGGCCGTGCGCGATCAGCGGCGCCGCCAGCCACAGCGCCAGCACCGGCGATGCCGCCCACAGAGCCGCGGGGTTGACGGCGATGACCAGCACCGAGGCACCAAGCGCCAACACCACGCTCGCGCTCATGCGAGTGAGTGTCCCGACAAGCGTGAGCTCGGCCACCGCGCTCTCGGTCTGCTGCGCCGTGCGCCACTGCAGGAGTCCCCTGCGGCTGACCAAGAGGCGGTAGAGCGTCCGCGTCACGCTCCTCAGCACGACCACGGCCTCGAACAGCGTGAACGAAACGGCGATGACGAAGCGCCCGAGCGCGTCGCCCAGCCGCCGCCACGGTATCAGGGTGTCCCGCGAGCCGTCGTCCTCAGCGTCGCTTCGCGCAGCCGCGCCGATCAGCGCCGCGAGCGCGCTGCCCAGCAAGGGCACCACCAACGCGCCCAACGCCAGCAGCGTCCACACCAACGGTCGGCCCGGCAACAGCGTCCAGCCGAGCACCAGCATCACCGCCAGCGACGGCATCAGGAGGCTGCGGCGCAGGTTGTCGAACACCTTCCAGGCGCCCAGCGCGCCGATGGCGGCCTGCCGGCCGCCTACCAGCCACGGCAGCAACTGCCAGTCGCCACGGATCCAGCGCTCCATGCGCAGCACCTGCGCCAAGTAGCTGGGCGGGTAGTCCTCGAACAGCACGACGTCGGTGACGAGTCCCACGCCGCCGTAGATGCCCTCGAGCAAGTCGTGGCTGAGCACCGCGTTCTCCGGCACCTTGCCGGCGATGGCGCGCCCGAAGTCGTCGACGTCGTAGAGCCCCTTGCCGACGTAGATGCCGCGGCCGAACAGGTCCTGGTAGACGTCCGACACCGCGAGCGTGTAGAGGTCGAGGCCGTTCTCGCCGGCGAATAGGCGACTGAAGCGGGTCGCGTTGGCGCTCTCGGGGAGGATGTCGGTGCGTGGCTGGAGCAGCGAGTAGCCCGCCGCCACGCGGCCGTGGCCGTCGAACTCGGCCCTGTTGAGAGGGTGGGCGAGCGTGCCGATCAGACGGTGGGCGGCCGCCGGCGGCAGACGCG
The DNA here is from genome assembly GCA_964398985.1 of uncultured bacterium. Lineage (GTDB taxonomy): Bacteria > Deinococcota > Deinococci > Deinococcales > Trueperaceae > CAYMRL01. Next base: position 69,946 of record CAYNOS010000007.1, on the reverse strand, counting down.
TGTCGGCGTCCAGCGTCAGCACGAAGCGCACGCCGGCCAGCTTGGTGAGGTCACCGACCTGCACCGTGTAACTGGTGTCGGTGGCGCCTCTCAGCAACCGGTTGAACTCCATCAGCTTCCCCCGCTTGCGCTCCCAGCCCATCCACACACCCTCGCCGGGGTTCCACAGACGCTGGCGGTGCAGCAGGTAGAAGGGCGCGTTCGCGGCGCCACCGTAGCGACGGTTGAGCTCCTCGATCCCGGCGGTCGCTCGCGCGACCAGCGCTGCGTCCTCGCCCTTCACCGGCTCGTCGGCGTCGTGTACGTCGCTGAGCAGCGCGAACAGCAGTTGCCCGTCCGGGTTGCCGAGGTAGTGGCGCTCGAGTTGCGCGACCAGGCTGTCGACGGCCTCGGCGCTCGTCAGCATGGCCGGCACGACGACGGCCGTCCGGCAGCTTGTCGGCACGCCCTCACTGAAGTCGAGCTTCGGCAACAGCTGCGGCTTGACGAGCCTGTTGACCGCGAGGTTGACGAGCCCGACCGCAATGCTGAGAGCCGGCACGAGCGCGACTAGCAGCACCACGAGCTGTTGTCCCGCGCCACCCCCGCCCCACCCGACATGGCGCAGCGCGAGCGCCAGCAGCAGCCCGCTGATCAACGAGGTCGCGCCCAGGTAGGCGGCGCCGGGGTGCTCGAGCAGCCAGGTCTTCGCCCGCTGGCGGGAGGTGGGCCGGTAGCCGACCGCTGCCTCCAGCTCGCGCATTCCGCCCGCCACCAGGTAGTAGCCGACGTGCGCCCGCCGCTCGGCGGTGTGATCGGGGTCGGAGCCGGGCCCGGCGGCTGCGGCGGCTGCCGCTGCCGAACCCGCCAGCCCGACCGCAGCGCGCGCCACCGTCGTCTCGTCGCCGTTGGCGCCCGCGGCGATGCGCTCGACCGCCTTGCGGTAGCTGTCGCGGGTGGCGAAGTCCATCAGCTCGTAGGTACCGGCGACCTCGCCCCTGAGCGTCCTCTCGACCAGGCTGAGGCGCTCGAAGAAGCGCTGCCAGTCGTGGTCCCTCAGCGCCCTGAGGCCGAGGACGCAGTTGGCGACCACCTCGCCGTCGCGAGCGGCGTCGGCGGTGCCGTCGGCGACGCGCTCCATGCTGCGCGTCAAGCGCTCGACGAGCACGAACCGCAGCAGGGCCGGCAGCGCCCACAGCTCGCCCATCGTGAGCGGCGCTGACCTCTGGTACGCCTCGATAAGCTCCTCGGCATGCTCGAGATCCAAGCGAGCCTCGCCGCTCCCGACCAGCAGGCCGGCCAACGCGTACACGCGCGGCCAACCCGCATGGGAGGTGCCGTCCGCCAGACGCGGCAGCTCCCGGAAGTAGGAGCCTGGCAGGTCGTGAAGCGCCTGCCGGATGGCGCCGCGGATCAGGTAGTAGTTGTCGAGGAACCACTCGGTGGCGTAACCGTCGGCGACCTCGCCGCGCGAACCGGCGCTCAGGTCACGGTGAATCCGTTGCAGGGCGCGCGAGTTCTCGCGGAGGGCCGCGCGCGCCGCTTTGGCCGCGGCGGCGTCGCCCTCGCCGCCGGCGGGAGCGAAGTCCGCCAACGGCTGCGAGCGCGCCCACTCCGAGGCGACACGCTCCGCCTCCGGTCCCGGCAGCGGAACGTCCAGCTTCAGCCGCCCCATCGCTCGGACGTGAAGTCGGCCCGGTCACCCCCGCCCTTCAGCATGTCCTGCACCAGCAGCAGCGGCGTGGTGCCGTGGTCGATGAAGCTGGTGGCGACGTCCCCGAACGGCCATGGCGACTCGCCTCCGTAGCCGTGGGCGCTGAGCACCACGAGGTCCGCGCTCTCCCTGTCGACCAGCTCGTGGAGCGCGACGGTGACCCTGCGACCCTGCAGCAGGTCGATCCGAGCGTCGATGCCGAGTCGAGCCCGGGCATCTTCGAGGTAGGCGCCTGCTTCCTCGCGGTTGCGCTCGACGAGCCTCCTCGCGAGCTCGCTGTCCTCCTCGCTGGCGGGGGTCAAGCGCGGAAGCTGGGGCTCCACGACCACGTGGGCGAGGGTCACGCTGGCGTCGTTCGCGAGAGCTAGCTCGCGCACCCACGAGAGCACGCACTCGGCGCGCTTGGAACCGTCGAGCGCCGCCACGATGCGCCGGTAGCGAAGCGGCGTTCCCGAATCCTCGGCCGAGGGCGTCGGCTGTGAGGTCGGCGAGGCTTCAAGTGGCGGTTCGCCGGCGGCGTAGGTGACGGGCGGAGCGGCCACTGCGACGGCGCCGCCTCCCAACGTCTCGGCAGTGCCGCCGCCCCCTCCTCCGCCGGCCGCCACTGCCGCCGGAGCCGCCTGCCACGGCGCGATCGCCGCGGGCGCCGCGGTGACCGGGGCGAGGGCCGCCCTGAGCGCGTGGTAGTTGGCGGCCGCCGCGAGGTCGAGCGTCTCGGCCGTGCCCCCGGCTGCCTCGCCGGACTCGCCTGCGGCGGGCGTGGCCTCCGCGACATGCGCGGGGCCCGGCCTAACCACCAAGCTGGTGACGTACGAGCGGAACAGCAACTCGCCCCCCGACACGCCGGCGCTACCGCGCTCGACGCCGCTGACCAGCACCAACAGGTCGACGGGCGAGCGGCGCGCGTAGTTCACGAGATGCTCCGTCGGGTCGCCTTCCAGGAGCGCCTCCTCGACCTCGACGCCGCTCGCCCTCAAGCGGTCGGCGGCGGCGGCGAGGACTCCCTCGGCTTCGAGCTTCTTGACATGCCAGTCGATCGGGTCGATCGGCCGGTCACTGGCGCGGCGGTTCTCCAGCACCCTGACGAGGTGCACCCTGGCGTGCAGGGCGTGGGCGAGAGCGAGCGCGTGAGGCAGAGAAGCCTTGTCGCTGGCTGTGCCAGTGAGCGGAAGCAGGATCTCGAGCATGAAGTTCCCCCTCTCCGGGACACGAGTACTCATCGGCTGCGAAGTCGAAGGCGGCGGGGTTCGGAAGGTGGAGGTCGAGCCGAGCGGTCGAGGCCGCAGGTGCGTGCGGCGATTTGAGCCGAGCATAGACGGCCGGCGCATGAGTTTTGTCCGGTGACGGATCCGGGGCTTGTTGACAGCTTCCTGCGCGCGCCGTAACCTGCCCTAACTGACTACTGAGTCACCTGTCATGTTGCGGCGGGATCCTACCGCCGGATGGGTGCATTGGAGCGGACCAGGCGTGACCGGCTTGCCCAAACCGATCACCGCGCGCGGCGAGGCGACTCGCCAGCGGATCCTCGACGCCGCCGAAGCCGAGTTCGGCGAGAACGGGTTCGTACGCACCTCGATCGCCGCGATCGTCAACCGCGCCTCGGTCGCCCAGGGGACCTTCTACCTCTACTTCCCCAGCAAGGACGACGTGCTTCGCGAGTTGGTGAGGGACATGGGCCGCCGCCTGCGTCACGCCCTCACCGAGGCGACCGCCGGGATCAGTCACCGCCTGGAGGTCGAGAAGGCCGGCCTCGAGGCGTTCGTCCGCTTCGCGCTCGACAACCAGAACCTCTACCGCGTGGTCATGGAGTCGCAGTTCGTCGACGAGAGCATCTACCGCGAGTACTACCAGACGCTGGCGGACGCCTACATCGTCAACCTCGAGCGCGCTCAGCAGCGCGGTGAGATCGCTCGCGCCAGCCCCGAGGCTCAGGCCTGGGCACTGATGGGCATCGCCCACTTCCTCGGGCTCAGGTACGCCATCTGGCGGCAACAGCCGCCGCCCGCCGAGGTCATGGAAGCCACCTTCGCGCTGCTCGAGCGCGGCCTGGCGGCAGCGCCGTGAAGTTCGCTGGCGCTCCCGGCATCGTCGGCATCGGCACCTACGTGCCCAGCGGCCGCCTCAGCGCGGCCGAGTTGGCAAGCGCCTGCGGTCTCCCCGAGTGGGTGGTGCGCGACAAGCTCGGCATCGAGCAGCGCGTGCTGCCGGGCCCGGACGATCACCCCACCGCGATGGGCGTGTGGGCCGCCGAGGCGGCGCTGGCGCAGGCCGGGGTGGGACCCGAAGAGGTCGACGTCGTCATCTCGATCACCGAGGAGTACAAGGAGTACCCGGTGTGGACGGCGGGCATCAAGCTCGCTCACGACCTCGGCGCCAGGCGCGCCTACGCCTACGACCTCGGGCAGAAGTGCGGCACCGCGGTGCTGGCGATCAAGCAGGCGCGCGACCTGCTGATCGCCGACGACAGCGTCGACACCGTCCTGGTGGCGGGCGGCTACCGCAACTGCGATCTGATCTCGCTCAGCGACCCGGACGTGCGCTTCATGTACAACCTCGGCGCCGGCGGTGCAGCCGCCGTCGTCCGGCGCGGGCATGGGCACCAGATCCTCGGCTCGAGCATCGTCACCGACGGCAGCTTCTCGCTCGACGTGCTGGTGCCGGTCGGCGGGACCAAGGCGCCGCTCAGCTCCGCGAACCTCGCCGACTACCGCCTGCGCGTCACCGACCCGGCCGGCATGAAACAGCGGCTCGAGCAGTTGAGCCTCGACAACTTCATCGCCGTCGTCGAACAGGCACTGACCCTCTCCGGCGCCACCGCCGCCGACATCGATTACCTGGCGATGCTGCACGTCAAGCGCAGCGCCCACGACTACCTCCTGAAGCGCCTGGGCGTCCCCGGAGAACGCTCGATCTACCTCGACCAGTACGGCCACCTCGGCCAGGTCGACCAGCTCCTGTCCTTGCACCTCGCCGAAGAGCGCGCCCTTCTCGAACCCGGCGATCTGGCGGTACTGGTGGCGGCCGGCGTCGGCTACGTCTGGAACGCGCTGTGTCTCAGGTGGTCGGGGAGCGGCGCCTGATGCTGCTCGACCTCGCGCGGCGCCGAGCCGATCTGACCCCTGAGCGCCAAGCGCTCGCCTGGCGGGGGCGCTGGCTGAGCTACGCCGAGCTCGACGAGCGCGCCGAGAGGCTGGCCGTGGCACTGCTGCGCTGCGGCGTCGGACCCGGAGACAGGGTCGCGATCCTCGCCCACAACCACGTCGCGCATCTCGACCTGGTGCTGGCGACGGCCAAGCTGGGCTTCGTCTACGCGCCGTTCAACGTGCGCCTGGCGCCCCTCGAGCTCGCGGCCTACGCCGAGCAGCTGCGTCCCTCCGTGCTGCTGGCAGACGCCGAGCACGCGGCCAGGGCCGGCGACCAGGCCGCCGCCACCGTTCGCGAGACGATCCTCCTCGACGACTACGAGGAGTGGCTGGCCGGCCAGCGGGCCGCCGACCGCGCCGAGGCGCGCGCGCTGGCGGCGGCCCGCGCCACGTTGAATTCCGAGTCCACGCAGATGATCCTGCCCACCGGCGGCACCACCGGCCTGCCGAAGGGCGCCATGCTCCCCTACCGCCAAGGCGTGTTCAACGCGGTCAACACGGTGATGAGCTGGGGCCTCGGCCAGGACGACTGCGTCATCCAGGCCACCCCGTGCTTCCATGCCGCCATGAACGCGTTCACCGTGCCGTTGTGGCACGTGGGCGCGCGCGTGGTCCTGCAACGCACCTTCGATCCCGGCGAGTACCTCGCGATGGTAGCGAGCTACCGCGCGACGGTCCTGTTCCTGGTCCCCACGATGTTCCAGATGCTGATCGATCACCCGGACTTCGGGACCGCCGACCTTGGCAGCGTCCGCTGGGCGATCTACGGCGGCGCCGCCAGCCCCCAACGCGTGATCGACGCGTTCGCGGCGCGCGGCATCACGCTGCGCCAGGGCTACGGCCTGACCGAGGCCGGCGTCAACTGCTTCAGCCTCACCGACGAGCAGGCGCGCGCCAGGCCGGACTCGGTCGGCAAGCCGATGCTGCACGCCGAGGCGGCCGTGCGCCGCCCCGACGGCTCTCTCGCCGACGCCGGCGAGCTCGGCGAACTGACGATTCTAGGACCGCACGTGTTCAGCGGCTACTTCGAGCGCCCGGCAGACACCGCCGCGGTGCTCAAGGACGGCTGGCTGTGGACCGGCGACCTCGCCACCGTGGACGCGGACGGCTTCTTCAGCATCAAGGCCAGGCGCAAGGAGATGTTCGTCTCCGGCGGCGAGAACGTCTTTCCCGCCGAGGTCGAGGCCGCGGTGGCCAGCCACCCGGCGGTGGCCGAGTGCGCCGTCGTCGGGGTGCCTGACGAGCGTTGGGGCGAGGTCGGCCTGGTGGCCCTCAGCCTCAAGCCGGGCGCCGTCCTCGACGCCGACGCTCTGCGTTCGTTTCTGGTCGGGCGCCTCGCCAGGTACAAGGTGCCCAAACACTTCAGCTTCGTCGCCGCCTTACCCAAGAGCGGCGCGGGCAAGATCCTCAAGTTGGACATCCGGCAAGCGTTCGAAGCCCGTCAAGTTCAGAAGGAGGAAGCATGAGAAGGTTGATCGCAGCACTCTTCGCGGCCGTAGCGGTCTTAGGCATCGCCCAAGCCCAACCGGTCACCATCGGCATCCTGGCCCCGCTCACCGGTGGCGCGGCCGGCACCGGCCTCGCCCAGAAAGCGGGCTTCGAGGTGGCGCTCGCCGAGATCAACGCCGCCGGCGGCGTGCTCGGCCAGCCGCTCCGGATCATCATCGAGGACGATCGCGCCGACGCGGCCACCTCGGTCGCGGCCTTCGAGAAGCTGATGACCGAAGACGGCGTCGAGTTCATCGGCGGCGGCTTCTCGTCCGGCGCCACGCTGGCGCTCGTCGAGTCGTTCCGTACCTTCCAGCCGATCGTCAGCTGGATCGGAGGCGCCGCCTCCGGCATCGGCAACGACGACTTCGACGGCATCGAGGAGCTCCTCGGCCAGGAAGACTGGTTCTTCCACATCCACCCGTGGGACTACCAGAACGTCGAAGCGACGTTCGGCTTCCTCACCGACCTCGGCGCCCGCACCGTCGCGCTGCTGCACGAGGACGGCGCGTTCGGCACGCCCGGCGCGGCCGTGCTGGAGGCGAACGTCGAGGCGCTCGGCATCGACGTCGTCCTGCGCGAAGCCTTCCAGTCGACCCTCACCGGCGGCACCGGCGACTTCCGCGCGATGCTGAGCAAGGTCGGCGCCGCCCGGCCCGACATGGTGTATTGGATCGGCTACGACCCGGATGCGCAGCCGCTCTCGAGCCAGATCAAGGAGCTCGGCGTCACCCCCACGTACGTGTTCGGGGCGCCTCCGGGCTGGCCGACCGGCATCGAGGCCGCTCCCGAGATGGAGTGCGTGATGGGCCTGATCGGCTACCTGCCGAACCTGCCCTTCGCCGAATCGGCCGCGTTCGCCAACGCCTACACCCAGATGCACGGCGCCGCCCCCGATCACTACATGGCTGCGCTCGCGTACGCGCAGCTGTGGAGCTACGCCGACGCGATCAACGCCGCCGGCACCACCGACCAAACGGCGGTCATCGAGCAGCTGAGGACCATGAGCTTCCGCTCGCCGATGGGCGACTGGAACTTCAAGCCGTCCCTCCTCGCCAAGCACCAGGGCTTCGGCTCCGACCTGTGGCTGGTCTTCCAGTTCCAGGACGGCGTGCGCGAGATCATCTGGCCCACCGAAGTCGCGACCGCGCCCATCGCGAGCTGCCGCTGACCGACGGCGACCGCTGAAGCTCTCGACCCCGGAGGGGGCGCCCAGCGCGCCCCCTCCCCGAGGCACCGAGTGGACCTGACCCTCCTACCCCAAGCCTTGATCTCCGGCGTGCTCGCCTCCGGCCTCTACGCCCTCGTCGCCGTCGGTCTGGCGCTGGCCATCGGCGTCATCGGGATCGTCAACTTCGCTCACGGCGAGTTCTTCATGATCGGAGCGTTCTTCGCCTACCAGTTGTTCGTGAGCTTCGGCTTCGACCCGCTGCTGTCTATCTTGTTCGTGGCGCCCGCCCTCTTCGTGATCGGCGCCATCCTCTACACCTCCACGATCCGCTTCGTGCTCAAGGCCCCCGAGCTGAATCAGATGCTGCTGACGTTCGGCATCGGGATCATCCTGCAGAACCTGGCGCTGATGATCTGGGGCGGCGACCCGCGCTCGATCGGCGCGGTGGCTTACCGCGCCGTCGGGATCCAGTTCGGCAACGTCAGCGTAGGCCTGGTGCCGCTCGGCAGCTTCGTGATCTCGGTGCTGCTGGTGGGGGGACTGTATCTGATGCTGGCCCGCACCCCCATCGGCCGCGGCATGCGCGCCGTGGCGCAGAACCGCGTCGGCGCCGGGCTCGTCGGGCTCGAGGTCAACCGCGTCTATCTGATCGCGTTCGGGCTCTCGGCGCTGCTGGCCGGGATCGGCGGCGTGATGATCGCCGTGATCCAGTCGCCGACGCCGACGGTCGGCCTGGCTTTCACCCTCAAGGCCTTCGCTATCGTCGTGCTGGCCGGCCTCGGGAACATCCGCGGCATCGTGGTGGCCGCCATCGTGGTCGCGTTGGCCGAGTCGCTGGTCGCCACGCTGATACCCAACGGCGACTCGCTGCGCAACGCGGTGTTCTTCGCGATCATCCTCGCCACCCTCATCTACCGCTCCTGGAGGAAGCTGTGAGAGGTCGGGGCGTCGCCGTCGACCTGGTGATCGCCGCGGTCTTCGTCGCGCTGTTGGCCACTTTGCCTGCGGTGCTGCGCGAGGCGTTCGGGCAGGCTTCGGTCAGCTACCTCGCGCTCGGCATCCGGGCCGTGGGCCTCGCAGTGCTGGCCTTGAGCTGGGACCTGGTCGCCCGCACCGGGCAGCTCTCGCTCGCCCACGCCGCCTTCTACGGAGCCGGCGCCTACGCGGCGGCGGTGCTCCTCAAGCTCAGCGACGCGCCGCTGTGGCTCGGCATCCCTCTCGCCGGAGTGGTGGCCGGCCTGCTCGCCCTCGCCCTCGGCTCAGCCACGCTGCGCCTGTACGGCATCTACTTCGCCATCGGGACCCTCGCCTTCGCCGAGGTCCTCAAGACGGTCGTGAAGTCGCTGCCGTTCGCCATCACCGGCGGCTCGGTCGGCACCAACCTGCCGCCGCTGTTCCGGCCGCAGTTCATCGCCGGCGAGATGGAGCGGTGGGAGGTCGCCTTCCTGCGCAACCAGGGCTACTTCCTCGTCTACTTGGGTCTGCTGGCCCTCGCGATCGTCGTGTCGCTGTTGATACAGCGCTCGCGCCTGCGGTACGCGTTCACGGCCGTCCGCACCAACGAGTTCGTCGCCGGCGTGATGGGCGTCAACCCGGCGCGCGCCAAGCTGGTCGCGTTCGTGATCTCGTCGGTGATCGTCGGGATGCTCGGGGCCATCGAGGCGCACCGTTTCGGCAGCGTCAACCCGGAAGCGACCTTCTCGGTCCACACCACCGTGCTGGCGCTGGTCACGCCCATCTTCGGTGGCCTCTACACCACCGTCGGTCCGATCCTCGCCGCCGGCGTGCTCTCCGGCGTCGAGGAGACCCTGAAACGCACGCTGTCCGACGGCTACCTGGTCGCTTACGGCGTGGTCCTGGTCGTCTCGATCTTGTTCATGCCGCGCGGCGTCGTCGGCGTGTTCAAGGGCCTCGCGCGCCGCAGCGGGCGCCCGCGCGGCGGGAACGCAGGTGAGCGCGGTGGCTGAGACGATCCTCGAGGCCGTCGACCTGGGCCGCAACTTCGGCGGGCTGGCGGCCGTTCAGGAGCTCTCGTTCCAGGTGGCTGACGGCGAGATCTTCGCGATCATCGGCCCCAACGGCGCCGGCAAGACCACCACCCTAAACCTCCTATCCGGCCTGCTGGCTCCCAGCTCCGGCAGCGTGCACCTGGGCGGCGTCGACATCACGCGGCTGCCCACCTACCGCCGCTGTCACCTGGGGCTGGGGCGCGCCTTCCAGGTCGTGCAGCCGTTCCCCGAGATGACCGTCGAGGAGAACCTGATGGTCGGCGGCCTCTTCGGAGAGCCCGCGACCAAGGCGTCGGTGGCGCTCAGCCGCGTCGAGAGCGCGTTGGCCCGCACCGGTCTGGAGCCGCTGCGCGACGTCCCGGTCGAGGACCTCAACTTGCTGCAGGAGAAGCGCCTCGAGATCGCCCGGGCCCTCGCCACCGCCCCCAAGGTGCTGCTGCTCGACGAGGTGATGGCGGGCCTGAGGCCCGCCGAGGCCAGACAGGCGGTCGAGCTGGTCAAGAGCATCCGCGACGACGGGGTGACGATCGTCTTCATCGAGCACGTGATGCCGGTGGTTCGCGACCTCGCCGACCGCGTCCTCGTCATGGATTACGGTCGGGAACTGGCCCACGGCAGCTACGCCGAGGTGACGGCGAACCCGCTGGTGATTCAGGCCTACCTCGGAGAGGGGCAAGAGGTGGCGCCCGACCGGCCCGCCGACGGCCCGAGAGGCCAAGCATGAGCCGCGTCCTCGACATCAGCGGCGTGCGCGCCGGCTACGGCAAGATCACGGTGCTGTGGGACGTCGACCTGCACGTCGACGAGGGCGAGCTGGTCACGATCATCGGCGCCAACGGCGCCGGCAAGACCACGCTGCTGCGCGCGGTCAGCGGCATCATCCCGGTGCGCGCCGGCAGCATCCGCGCCTTCGGCGACCGCGACCTGAGCGGCCTCTCGCCGGCCAAGGTCGTCAAGGGCGGCATCGGCCACGTGCCCGAAGGGCGCCAGCTGTTCCCGCTGATGACGGTGCGCGAGAACCTCGACACCGGCGCCGAGTACATCCCGCACGCCCGGGCCAACGCGGACCGCAGGCGCAAGTTCGTCTACGAGCTGTTCCCGCGCCTGGCCGAGCGCGAGCGCCAGCTGGCCGGCACGCTCTCCGGCGGCGAGGGACAGATGCTGGCGATCGGCCGCGCGCTGATGAGCGACCCCAAGCTGCTGCTGGTCGACGAGCCGAGCATCGGCCTCTCGCCGGCTCTGTCGGCCGCGGTGTTCAAGGCGCTGCAACAGGTCCGCCAGGAGGGCGTCACCGTGCTGCTGGTCGAGCAGAACGTGCTCAGCTCGCTGCGCATCGCCGACCGCGCCTACGTGCTGGAGAACGGCGAGGTGCGCAAGCAGGGAAGCGGCGCCGAACTCCTCAGCGACCCCGACGTCAAGCAGGCCTACCTGTCGATGTGAGGCGTCTCAACTCCAGTCCAAGATGACCTTGCCGGACCTGCCGGAGCGCATCACGTCGAACGCCTGCTGGTAGTCCTCCATCTTGAAGCCGTGGGTGATGACCGGAGTGACGTCGAGCCCCGCTTCCAGCAGGTTGCGCATCTTGTACCAGGTCTCGAACATCTGCCGACCGTAGATGCCTTGCAGAGTCAGGCCCTTGAAGATCACGTGGTTCCAGTCGATAGCGATGGCGCGGCTGGGGATGCCCAAAAGCGCCACCTTGCCGCCGTGGATCACGGTCTCGAGCATCTGCTCGAACGCGGCAGGCGCGCCCGACATCTCGAGCACCACGTCGAAGCCCTCGACCATGCCGAGCTCCGTCATCACGTCACGCAGGTCGGTGGCCGGATCCGACACGTCCACCGCGCGAGTGGCGCCCATGGCCGGCGCCAACGCCAGCCTCTCGGGGTTGACGTCGGTGATCACGACATGGCGGGCGCCTACGAAGCGGCAGATGGCCGACGCCATCAGACCGATAGGGCCGGCGCCGGTGATCAGCACGTCCTCGCCGACCAGGTCGAAGGTCAGCGCGGTGTGCACGGCGTTGCCGAGCGGATCGAGGATGGCCGCGACGTCATCGGAGATGCTCGGCGGCAGCTTGAAGGCGTTGAACGCCGGCAGCACCAGGTAGTCGGCGAAGGCGCCCTGGCGCTGCACGCCCACGCCCAGGGTGTTACGGCACAGGTGGCGGCGGCCGGCGCGGCAGTTGCGGCACTGGCCGCAGGTGATGTGGCCCTCCCCGGAGACCCGATCACCGACCGCGAAGCCTTTGACCTCGGAACCGACGGCTGCGATAACGCCGACGTACTCGTGCCCGGTGATCAGTGGGACCGGCACCGTGCGGCGCGACCACTCGTCCCAGTTGTAGATGTGCACGTCGGTGCCGCAGATGCTGGTCTTGCTGATGCGGATCAGCACGTCGTTGGGGCCCGGCACCGGCTCGGGAGCCTCGGTGCGCCAGATGCCCTCGCGCGGCTCGAGCTTGGCCAACGCCCTCATGCGTGCTCCGGGATAGACCTGCGCAGCGCGGCGTTCATTAGGCCATCATCGCACGCGCCGGCATCAGGTCCGGACTGTGACCAGGTAGGCCACGTACGTCACGTAGGCCAAGACGAGGAGCGCACCCTCGAGACGGCTGAAGCGCCGGTCCGACCAGAACACCGGCACGCAGATCGCCGCCACCGCCACCATCAGCGGCAGGTCGACGCGCACCAGTTCGGGCGGCACGTCGATGCCGCCGGGGGCGACCACGACGGTCGCACCCAGGATCAACAGGATGTTGAAGACGTTGCTGCCAAGCACGTTGCCGACCGCGATGTCGCGCTGACCGCGGATGCTGGCAACCACTGCGGTGACGAGCTCGGGCGCGGAGGTGCCGACGGCGACGATCGTCAAGCCGATCACTGCCTCCGAGACTCCCAGCAGGGCAGCCAAGGTCGTCGCGCCGGCCACCATCCAGTTGGCGCCGAGCAGCGTCAAGACGAGCCCGACGACCACCAACGCCACCTGCCTCGCGACGCCCAGCCACAGCGCTCTTCTCGTCTCCTGCTCGGCGCCCGACCGGGACTCGTGGGACGCCGCCTCCGCCTTGGCAGCCTGGCTGTCGCGCTGCGAGATCCGGAACAGCGCCAAGCCGTAGAGGACCGCCCCGCCCAGCAGCACCAGCCCCTCGAGAAGCGAGAGGTTGCCGTTGAGGCTCATCAGGAGCAGCAGCACCGATACGCCGACGACGATCGGCAGGTCGAAACGCAGAGTCTGCGAGTGCGTCAGGACGGGTCGGATGGCGCCGACGAGCCCGAGGATCAACAGGATGTTGACGATGTTGCTGCCGGCGATGTTGCCGACCGCCAGCCCGTCCGAGCCGAGCCTCACCGCCTCGATTCCGACCGCGAGCTCCGGCAGGCTGGTGCCCATCGCGACCACCGTCAAGCCGATCACCATCGGCCTGACGCCGAGCCTGGTTGCCAGGCCGGCGCCGCCGCGCACCAGCAGCTCGGCGCCGCCGATCAGCACTCCCAGCCCCAGGATGAGTTCCAGGATCGGGGGCAAGTGAGACTCAGCCGATCACGCCGAGCTCGCGCCCGACGCGTGTGAAAGCCGCGACCGCGCCCTCGAGCTGCTCGCGAGTGTGAGCCGCCGACATCTGGGTGCGGATGCGCGCCTGGCCGCGCGGCACCACGGGAAACGAGAACCCGACCACGTACACGCCCTCCTCCAGCAAGCGATCGGCCATGCGCGCCGCCAGCGCGGCGTCGCCGATCATCACCGGGATGATCGGGTGGCCGGCGCCCGCCAACGCGAAACCGGCCGCCTCCATGGCGGAGCGGAAGTACTCGCTGTTCTCCCGCAACCGCGCACGCAGCTCGCCGGAGCCCTCGAGCATGTCGAGCACCTTCAGCGAAGCCGCTGTCACTATCGGCGACAACGAGTTCGAGAACAGGTACGGCCGGCTGCGCTGCCTGAGCCAGTCGACGATCTCCTGGCGGCCCGACGTGTACCCGCCCGACGCACCGCCCAGCGCCTTGCCAAGCGTGCCGGTGAGGATGTCGACGCGGTCCATGACGCCGGTGAGCTCGTGGGTGCCGCGCCCATGCTCCCCGACGAAGCCGACCGCGTGGCTGTCGTCCACCATCACCAGCGCGCCGTACTCGTCGGCCAAGTCGCAGATGCTCGCCAGGTCGGCGATCACCCCGTCCATAGAGAAGGCGCCGTCGGTGGCGATCAGCTTGAAGCGCGCATCCTTGGCGGCCTCGAGCTGGCGCTTAAGGTCATCCATGTCGTTGTTGGCGTAGCGGAAGCGCTGAGCCTTGCTGAGCCGGACGCCGTCGATGATGCTCGCGTGGTTGAGCGCGTCCGAGATCACGGCGTCCTCGGCGCCCAGCAGCGTCTCGAAGAGCCCGCCGTTGGCGTCGAAGCACGAGGAGTAGAGGATCGTGTCGTCCGTGCCGAGGAAGGCGCTGAGACGCTTCTCGAGCTGGAGGTGCACGTCGTGGGTGCCGCAGATGAAGCGCACCGACGCCATCCCGAAGCCGTAATCGCTGGCAGCCTGCCTGGCCGCCTCGACCACGTCCGGGTGGTTGGCGAGACCCAGGTAGTTGTTGGCGCACAAGTTGAGGGCCTCGATGCGCCGGCCGTCAGCGAGCTCGACCTCGATCAACGCATCCTGCGAGGAGACCAGCCGGCGCTCGGACTTGGTCAGGCCGGCCTCCTCGACGCCGGCCAGCTCGGCCCTGAGGTGCTCTCTGAAACGCGTCCAAGCCGTCATGCACACAATCTAGCAGGCAGCGATAGGCCCGGACGATACACGCCCGGGCCTCTCGCTCGACGCCACGAGGGCGCCTGAAGGACCTGCTACTCGCTGACGATCAGGTTGCCGAACATGCCGTAATTGGCTTCCGGCAGCGCGTGACCCGGCTCGCTGCACAGGTAGATGAAGGTGCCGGCCTGCTCGGCCACGAAGACCAGCCGCACCGAGTCGTTCAGCGTGCGCGCCTTCTCGGAAGCCAGGCCCAGCTCCGCGACGACCCAGTCGTGGATCATGCCATCGCCATTGACCACGATGATCTCGACGACGTCACCGACCATGACGTTGAGGTCCGGATTGCGCACGCCGTCGATGTCGCCGCCCTGCCCCAGAAACTCGAAGCCCATGCTGCCGACGCCGCCTACCAGCGTGAAGGAGACGGTGGGGGTCAGCTCCTCGTTCTGCGCCAGCGCCGAGCCGGCGAAGGCCGCCAAGAGTAGAGCCACCAGTACCTTCCCAACTTTGAACATCACTGAACTGCCTTTCTGACGCTCTGGAGATGCGCGTGAATGGCGCGGCGCCTGTGAGCCCGCGTGGTCGGCCCGAGCTGTCACAGGGCCGCCCGCAGGCAACAGCCGATGCTAACCAGGGCGCTTCTGAGGAAACCAAGGGCGTTTGACCCTGGCTCGGCGCCGGGGCGCGGCACTACTCCCCGTACGGCACCCAGACGTTCTTGATCCTGCTGGCGCGGCGCAGGAACTCGCGTCCCTGGGCTTGAGCGTCGTCGAACCAGTCGCGCTTGGCGCCATGGTTCACCCAGGTGGCCTTGAGGTTGCCGGCGCTCTCTTTCTCGACCATCTGACTCCCCGCCGCCGAACCGAAGTACCACATCGCCTCGACCGCGTCGTGCCGGGCCAGCACCTTGGCAAGCTCGTCGCGAACGCCGGTCACGATGTTGAGCGCCCCGGCGGGCAGGTCGGAGGTCTCGAGCACCTGGTAGAGATCGGTGGCGGCCAACGGCCAACGCGCCGATGGCACGGCCACGACGCGGTTGCCGAGTGCCAGCGGCGGGAACGCCAGCGAGATGAACGCGAGCAGCGGCGCCTCGTCGGGGCACACGACGGCCATCACGTCGAACGGCTCGTTCATCGCCAGCGTGACGTTGCGCATCGGCGTCGGGTGCACGGCGCCGTCGTACTTGTCGGCGTAAGCGGCGTAGGTGAAGAGCCGCGAGACGCTGGTTTGGACCTCGCGGGCAGCGGCGCGCCGGTTGGCGCCGGTGAGCTGCCTTAGCCGCTCTTCGAACTCCGGAGCGCGCAGCTCGAGGTTCTCGGCCACGTAGTAGATGACCTGGGCGCGGTTGTGGGCCGTGGTGGTCGTCCAGCCGGTGCTCTTGGCCGCCGCCTCGACGGCGTCGCGGACGTCCTTGCGGTTGCCGAGGGGGGCCTCGCCGAGACGCTCGCCGCCGGGCCCGATCACGGGGTAGCTGTAGTTGCCGTCGGGCCGCTTCTGCTTGCCGCCGATGAACAGCTTGGGCGTGCGGTCGATGGTGGGCGTGCCTACTGCGGGCGTGGGCCCGTCCTCGTCGAGGTCGCCGAGCATCTCGGCCCCCGCGGGCTCGGCCAGCTCGCCGGCTTCGTAGCGCGGCAGGCGGCTCTCGAACGCCGGCTTGAGGTACTCGAACATGCCCTCGCGCCCACCCTCGCGGCCGAAGCCGCTCTCGCGGTAGCCGCCGAAGCCGGCGGCGGCGTCGAACTGGTTGGTGGAGTTGATCCACACCACGCCGGCCTTGAGCTTCGGCGCGACGTCGAGAGCGAGGTTGACGTTCTCGGTCCAGACGCTGGCGGCCAGGCCGTAGCGGCTGTCGTTGGCGAGCTCGACCGCCTCTTCGGGCGTGCGGAACGTCATGCTGACGATCACCGGCCCGAAGATCTCCTCCTGCGCGATGGTCGCAGCGGGCGCGACGTTGGTGAACAGCGTCGGCGGGTAGTACCAGCCGTCCTTGGGCGTCGACCAGCTCGGCTGGTAGCAGTGCGCGCCTTCGGCCTTGCCCTGCTCGACGAGGCGCTCGATCTTCGCGAGCTGCACCGGGGCGATGATCGCGCCGATGTCGATGCCCTTGTCGAGGGAGGGCCCCTCGCGGAGCGTTTCCATGCGCTCGCGCAGCTTGTGCTCGACCTTGTTCGCAACGCTCTCCTGCACCAGCAGCCGGCTGCCGGCGCAGCACACCTGACCCTGGTTGAACCAGATCGCGTCCACCACGCCCTCGACGGCGCTGTCGAGGTCGGCGTCGTCGAACACGATGAACGGCGACTTGCCGCCGAGCTCGAGCGAGAGCTTCACGCCGCGCCCGGCGGTGGCCTGGCGGATGAGGCGCCCGACCTCGGTCGAGCCGGTGAAGGCGATCTTGTCGAGCTCCTCGTTGGCGACCAACGCGGCGCCGGTCTCGCCGTCGCCGGTGATGACGTTGAACACGCCCGCGGGCAGGCCGACCTCCTGGGTCAGCTCGGCGAAGGCCAGCGCGGTGAGCGGCGTGAACTCGGCGGGCTTGAGCACGACCGTGTTGCCGGCGGCCAGCGCCGGCGCCACCTTCCACGCCAGCATCAGCAGCGGGAAGTTCCAGGGGATGATCTGCCCGCAGACGCCGACGCCTTGGTAGCCGGGGAACTCGCTGTCGAGCAGCTGCGCCCAGCCGGCATGGTGGTAGAAGTGCCGCGCGACCAGCGGCACGTCGATGTCGCGGGTCTCGCGGATCGGCTTGCCGTTGTCGAGGGACTCGAGCACGGCCAGCAGCCGTGCGTGCTTCTGCACGTGGCGCGCCAGCGCGTAGAGGTAGCGCGCGCGGGCGTGTGGCTCCAAGGCGCGCCACGCCGGCAGCGCCTCGGCCGCGGCCGCCACCGCGCGGTCTACGTCGCGCTTGCGGCCCTGGCTGACCTGCGCGAGCTCGCGGCCGTCGCCCGGGTGGTAGGTGGCGAACGTGCCATTGACGACGGGCTTGGTGAAGCGTCCCCCGACGAAGTGTCCGAAGCGGCGACCGTGCCGCTGCAACCAGGCCTCGGCAACGTCGTCGGCCTCGGGAGCCGGCCCGTACTCCATGCTCTCGAAGATGTCCTTGATGCTCACGCTCGGCTCCAGTCCTGGCGGCTCACGCCAGCGGGTGCCGGTAGCTGACTGAGTACCGGCCGGTCACGAAGTGTTCGAGCTGGCGTTCGATGTCGCCGAGCAGCGAGCTGGCGCCGAAGCGCAGCAGGTCGGGCTCGAGCCAGCGTCTCCCGAGTTCCTCTTTCATCAGCGTCAGCCAGGCCAGCGCGTCCTTGGCGGTGCGCAGGCCGCCGGCGGGCTTGAAGCCGACGAGGTAGCCGGTGCGCTCGAAGTACGCGCGGATGGCGCGCACCATCACCAGGCTCACCGGCAACGTCGCGTTGACCGGCTCCTTGCCCGTCGAGGTCTTGATGAAGTCGGCGCCCGCCATCATCGCCACCAGGCTGGCGCGCTGCACGTTCCTCAAGGTTCCGAGCTCGCCGGTGGCGAGGATCGCCTTCATGTGAGCGTCGCCGCACGCCTCCCGGAAGGCCCGGATCTCGTCGTAGAGCGCCTGCCAGTCGTGCGTCAGCGCGTGCCGCCGGGAGATCACGATGTCGATCTCGCGCGCGCCCGCCGCCACCGAGCGGCGGATCTCCTCGATACGGGTGGCCAGCGGCGAGAGACCCGCCGGGAAGCCGGTCGAGACGGCGGCCACCGGCACGTTGCTGCCGGGCAGGGCCTCGACGGCCACCGGCACCATCTCGTGGTAGACGCACACGGCACCGACCGTGAGGTTCAGGTCGGCAACGCCCATCGCCTCCAGCAGGTCATCCCTGACAGGCTTGAGCGCCTTGCCGCACAGGCGCCTGACGCGGCCCGGAGTGTCGTCGCCGGCCAGCGTCGTCAGGTCGATGACCGAGACCGCCTTGAGGAGCCAGGCGGCCTGCCAGTCCTTCTTCACGCTGCGGCGTGTCATCAGGGTGGCGGCGCGCCGCTCGACCGCGCTGCGGTTCACGCGCGCGTCCCTCACCCAGTCGAGCTCCAGCGGCATGCCGGGGTTGCGTGCGAGTTGCTCCGTGAAGACGCCCGCCTCGGCGGGCGTCACCAGCGGACGCTCGGTGGAGATGCTCATGCGAGGCCTCTCAGCCCGGCGGATCTGACCGGCCGCGGCTTTGACGTGGCTAGAGCATACACGCAGGCCGGAAAGGCTCCGCGGCGCTAGTATCGGTGAAGAAAGTGAGGCTCCCCTAGTGCAACTCACCCGCTTCCCTCGCCGGCGCTACACCGCCGCCGCCACCCCCTTGGAGCTCCTGCGCCATCTGAGCGATCACCTGGGCGGCCCCGAGCTGTGGATCAAGCGCGACGACCTCCTCGGCCTCGCTGCCGGCGGCAACAAGACCCGCAAGCTGGAGTTCCTGGTGGGCGAGGCGCTGGCGCAGGGCGCCGACACCCTGATTACCAACGGGGCGGTGCAGTCGAACCACTGCCGCCTGACCTTGGCGGCCGCCGTTGCGGAGGGGATGTCGTGCCGCTTGGTGCTCGAGGAGCGCGTGGCCGGCAGCTACGACGAGACCGCCGGCGGCAACAACTTCCTCTACCGGCTGCTGGGCGCCGAGAAGCTGACGGTGGTGCCGGGCGGCACCGACCTCGCCGCCGCCATGCAGGCGGAGGCCGACGAGCTGGCTGCGGAGGGGCGCAGCGCGTACGTGATCCCCGGCGGTGGCTCCAACCCGCTCGGGGCTCTGGGGTACGTCGCGTGCGCTCAGGAGTTGCTGCAGCAGGCCGACGAGCTGGGTCTCGCCATCGACCGGCTGGTGGTGGCCAGCGGCAGCGGCGGCACCCACTCCGGCATCGTGGCCGGCCTGACGGGCATCAGCGCGGACATCCCGGTGACGGGCGTCAGCGTGCGCGCGGCCAAGCAGCCACAGGAAGCGAAGATCCTCGAGCTGGCGCAGCGCACTGCCGCCCTGGCCGGCTCGAGCGTTCCGGTGACCGCCGCTGACGTCAGCGTCGAAGACGGCTACGTGGGCGAGGGGTACTCGCTGCCGACCCCCGGCATGATCGAAGCGGTGCGCATGTTCGCGAGCCTCGAGGGCGTGCTGCTCGATCCCGTGTACACCGGCAAGGCGGCGGCCGGCCTCATCGACATGGTGAGGCGCGGCCGGTTCGGTCGCGGGGAGCGCGTCGTGTTCCTGCACACCGGCGGCGCGCCGGCCCTCTACGCCTACCAGGACGTGCTGCTGGCATGACCCGGCGGCCGTTGATCGGGGTTCTCGGTGGCCTCGGGCCGGCTGCCACGGTCGACTTCTACGCCAAGGTCGTGGCGCTGGCGCGCGAGGCGGGCGCCACCCGTGATCAGGAGCACGTCAGGCTGCTGATCGACGCCGATCCGGAGGTCCCGAACCGCAACGAGTCGGTGGCCGGCATCGGGGAGTCGAGCGCGCCGGCCTTGGTGGCCAAGGCGCAGCGCCTCAAGGCCGCCGGCGCCGAGCTGCTGGTGATGGCCTGCAACGCCGCGCACGTTTACGAGCGCGAGATCACGGCGGCCACCGGCTTGGAGCTCGTCGGCATCGTCGAGACGGCGGTGGCGGCCGTGATGCGCGCGGCGCCGACGGCCACGCGCGTCGGCGTGCTGGCTGCCGCCGGCACCTTGGATGCCAGCCTCTACCGCACGGCGCTCGAGGAGCGCGGCCTAGGTGCGCTCGAGCCGGAAGGCGAGTTGCGCGAGCGCTTCATGGACCTGCTCTACCGGATCAAGTCGGGGGACACCGGCGCCGCGATGCGCGGCGCCATGGGGGACGTGGCGGCGGCGCTGGTCGCGCGCGGGGCCCAAGCGCTGGTGGCCGGGTGCACGGAAGTGCCCCTGGTGCTCGGCCCGTCCGACGTCGCGGTGCCGCTGGTGGACGCCACCGCGGCGTTGGCCGAGGCGGTCGTCGAGCGCGGCTCGAGGGCGGCGACCGAAGTCTGAACCTTGCCTCAACGGTCCTCGCAGGAGCTCCCGGGGGCACCGTGCTAATCTTGGCCACGCTACGGGCAGTTGTGAGGTTCTTCTCATGGCGCGTGCCCGTGCGCAAGCTCAACGCCTGGGAGGAAACTAGTGAAGCGACTAATCAAGTCAGTGCTAGCCGTGGTGTTGGCCGCCACGCTGTTCGTAGGGTTCGCGCAGCAGGACGGCGACATCCCTGACCGTCTGGTGCTCGGGATGGTACCCAGCCGCGAGATGTCCGCGATCGTCGACAGCCTCGGCCCGATCGGCGAGATGCTCAGCGAGCGCCTGCTCATCCCCGTCGAGACCTTCGTCAGCACCAACTTCGTCGGCCTGGTGGAAGCCGTCGGCACCGGTCGCGTCGACATCGGGCTGTTCGGCCCCGCGGCGCTGGTTCAGGCCGTCGACGCCTACGGCGCCGAAGTGATCCTGGCCTCGGTGCGCCAAGGCAGCACCACCTACCGTTCACAGTTCAACGTGCGTTGTGACTCCGGCATCGATTCGTTCGAAGACCTGCGCGGCAAGACGATCGCCTGGGTCGACCCGGGCTCCGCCTCCGGCTACCAGTTCCCGTACGTCACCTTGCTCAGCCAGCACGGCATCAACCCCGACACCGAGATGACCGGCATCTTCGCCGGCTCCCACGACGCCGCCGCTCTCGCCGTCTACCTCGGCGACGTGGACGTCGCCGTCACCTTCGGCGGGTCGCCCGGCTCCGACGGCCGCGAGACCATCGAAGGCGACTACCCGGACGTCAAGGAAGTCGTGTGCATCCTCGGCTACTCTGCCGACATCCCCAACGACGGCACCGTGGTGCGCGCCGGGCTCGACTCGACCCTCAAGGCCGAGATCGCCCAGGCCCTCATCGACATCGCCAACACGCCCGAAGGCCAGGCGCTGACCAGCACGCTGTTCAACGTCACTGCCTTCGCGCCCATCGACGCGTCCGCCTACGACATCGTTCGCGAGGTCTCCCGGCAGTTCCAGCGCTGAGCTCGAACTAGTCTCACGTGCGGCCGGCGGGGCATTTGCGTCCACGCCGGCCGCGCTCTTGGGGTAGGCTTCCAGCGTGTCCCACATCTCGTTCAGAGACGTCGAGGTTACGTACAAGACGGGCCTCAAGGCGCTGAAGGGCATCGACCTGGAGGTCCCGCGTGGGCAGTTCCTGGTCATCGTCGGCCTCTCGGGCGCCGGCAAGTCGACCCTGATCCGCACCGTCAACAACCTCGTCGTCCCCTCGCAAGGCAGCGTCTGGATCGAGAACGAGAACGTCACCCAAGCGCGCGGTGGCGAACTGCGCCGCTTGCGCTCCGACATCGGGATGATCTTCCAGACCTTCAACCTGGTGAAGCGCTCCGGGGTGCTGCGCAACGTGCTGGCAGGGCGGCTGGGTGACCTGCCGGCCTGGCGCGGGATGCTGGGGCTGTTCCCTCGTAACGACATCGACATCGCCTACGACTGTCTCAAGCGCGTCGGAATCCCTGAGAAGGCGTACGTGCGCGCGGACGCGCTCTCCGGCGGCCAGCAGCAACGCGTGGGCATCGCCAGGGCGCTGGCTCAGCGGCCGACCATCATGCTCGCCGACGAGCCCGTCGCCAGCCTCGACCCACCCACCTCGCACGCCGTCATGACCGACCTCAAGCGCATAGCTCGCGAGGACGACATCACCACGCTCGTCAACCTTCACTTCATCGACATGGCCCGCGACTACGCCGACCGCATCATCGGTATGCGCGACGGTGTGATCGTGTTCGACGGCACCCCCGATGACGCGACCGACCGGGCCTTCGAGGAGATCTACGGCCGGCCTATCGACAAGGAGAAGGACCTCCGCGGTGGCTGAGGCGCCCGTCGCAGCCGCGCTCGAGCGGGCCCCGTCCGCGCCTTTGGCGTCACGGCTCAAGAGCTACCTGACCTTCGCCTTGATCGCCACGGTCGTCGTCATCGCCTTCCGGCAGACGAACTTCAACTTCCCGGCGCTGCTCGGGGGCACGCAGGACTTCTGGAACTTCCTCGGCAGGTTGGCGCCCGACTTCAGCTTCCTGCCGGCCATCCGCAACGCGCTCCTCGAGACCTTGCAGATCGCGTACGTTGGCACCTTCTTCGGCACGCTGCTGGCGATGCCGCTGATCTTCCTGGCATCAGCCAACACCGCCATCGATCCGATCTCGATGTGGATCGCCCGCACGCTGCTGACGATCCTCAGGTCGATCCCGGACCTCCTGTGGGCAGCGATGCTGGTGCCGATCCTGGTCGTCGGTCCGCTGCCTGGGGCGGTGGCGCTGACCCTGTTCACGGTCGGCATCCTGGCGAAGCTGGGATCCGAGACCGTCGAGGCGATCGATCCTGGCCCCCTGGAGGCGCTGAAGGCGGCCGGCGCCGGGCGCAACACGTCGATCCTGTTCGCGGTGGTGCCGCAGGTGGCGGCCACCATGGTCTCCTACATCCTCTATTCGTTCGAGATCAACGTCAGAGCCTCGGTGATCATCGGCCTGGTTGGCGCCGGCGGCATCGGGTTCCTGCTCAACGTCAGGCTCAACTTCTTCGACTACACGGCCGTCGGGATGATCATCCTGGTGGTCTTCGCGGTGGTGTTGGTCATCGACGGGTTGTCCGTGTGGGCGAGGTCGAAGCTGATATGAGCGCGGCTTCCGTCAGAGCCCTGGAGCGGGCGCCCGGGCCACCATCCAACATCCGCCGGAACCAGCTGCTCCTGTTCATCGCCGCCGCGGCGGTACTCGGGCTCCTGGTGCTCGCCATGACGACGATGTCGCTGCCGACCTGGCAGCGCATCCAAACGGGCCTCGGGCGCAGCCTTCCGCCGCTGTGGCGCGGCTTCACCAACCCGGACACAGAGGTCTTCCCGCTCGCCTTCGGGGCCATGGGCCAGACCTTCTTCATGGCGATTCTCGGGACCATGTTGGGAGGCATCCTCGCCTTCCCGCTGGCGTTCCTCGCCTCCGGCAACCTGCTCGGCGGCACCCGCTGGGCGCTTCCCGGCAAAGGCGCGCTGGTCGCGATCCGCACGTTCCCCGAGATCCTGTTGGCGATCATCTTCGTCGCCGCGCTGGGGCTGGGTCCCACAGCCGGCATCATGGCGATGGGCCTGCATTCGATCGGCTTCCTCGGCAAGATCTTCTCGGACGTCGTCGAAGGCATCGATCCCGGCCCGCCCGAGGCCATTCGCGCGGCCGGCGGCAACCAGGTTCAGGTGTTCCTTTACGGGGTCGTCCCGCAAGTCATGCCCGAGTTCTTGTCCTACGTGCTCTACCGCTTCGAGATCAACCTGCGCTCGGCCACCGTCTTGGGCATGGTCGGGGCCGGCGGCATCGGCGCGCCGCTCATCCAGCGCCTCAACTTTCGCGTATGGGACGAGATCTCGATGTTCCTGATCGTCATCATCACGTTCGTCGTGGTCGTGGACGCGGTCAGCTCGCGCCTCCGCCGCCGGCTCGTGTGAGGTAGCGCGTGGCGCACGGCCTCGCTTGGCGGCCGGTCTGGAGACTGGCCCTCGCCAGCTTCGTGTTGGCTGCCGGCACCGGCGCCGCGCTGCGCTTCGCGATGTACCAGGGAGCGCCGCTCTCGCTGGTGCTCGGCAACATCCGTCACGCCCACTCACACCTGATGTTCTTCTCGTGGGCCACGCCGGTGCTGATGCTGTCGGCGGCACTCGCTCTCTCACGACGCGGCCGCAAGTTGCCCGGTGCGAGCGTGATCGCTGGCTCGGCCGCGCTGCTGGGGCTCGCCGCCTACGTGCCGTTCCTACTCAGCGGCTACGGGATGCTCGACTTCCTGGGCCGCGAGCTACCGCTCTCGATGATGGTCTCCGGTCTCAACGGACTGCCGTGGTACGCGTTCGCGGTCTGCTACCTGATCGGCTCCTGGCGCCTGCCGCGCGATGTGATCCTCCGGCTGTTCGACGGCGCGGTGGTGATGCTGCTGGTCTCGTCGCTGGGCGCGGCACTGCTGGCTCAGGCGGGCGCCGGCGGGACTCTGACGCCGGTGACGATGGCGGCGTTCGTCGACCTGTTCCTGACCGGCTTCGCGGACGGCTGGTTCGGGGTCGGGGTGCTGGCGGCGCTGTTCCTCGCTGCCTCGCGGGCTGGCACCGACGGCGCGCACCTGTTGCCAACCGGTGCCGGCGCGGCTGCCTGGCTGCTCGCCGGCAGTCTGGCGGTGCGCTCACTGGCGCGCCTGGCCCAGGACGCCTACGGCGTTCCCGGTCTGGGGTTGCCGATCGGCATCGCCGGCGCCCTGGCCGCCGCCGGTTGGCTGTGGCT
Source organism: uncultured bacterium (assembly GCA_964398985.1). Taxonomy (GTDB): domain Bacteria; phylum Deinococcota; class Deinococci; order Deinococcales; family Trueperaceae; genus CAYMRL01. The sequence continues at coordinate 45,429 of CAYNOS010000007.1, read as the reverse complement.
GATCGCGCTGCTGTGGCCGAGGCTGCGTTTGGGCCTGCCACTGCTGGGGGGCGACCGTCAGGCGGCGTGGCTCGCGCGTCTGGCGGTGGCGCTGCTGGCGGTCAAGGCGGTCTTCGAGTTGGCGTTGGCGACTGCTGCCGGCGAGCGCTGGGTCGCTGCTCAGGGCGTCCATGTGCTGTTGCTGCACGCGTTCCTGTTGGGGGCGGTCAGCCTCGCGCTGGTGGCCGTCGCCCGCGCGCTTTTCGGAGCACGCGCGTTCTCGCCGGCCAACTGGCTGGCGGTGGCGGTGCTGGCGATGCTGGCGACTCTGGTGACGCTGACGGGGCTGTGGCCGACCGCCTGGGCGGTGTTCTGGGTGCTGCCGGCGGCTGCCTACGCCAGCCTCGGACCGCCGCTGATCGCGCTCGTCGCTCTGCTGGGCTCGCTGTTCGCGCCACCGCGTCTCACGCCCGCCGACCGAGACTGACCAGCAGGGTCACGGCCGCCAACAGACCGCAAGTCGCCAGTGCCGCCAGCATCAGGGGTATGGCGCCGGAGCCGACGGCCGCCACCACACCCCCGATGATCGGCGCGGTCGTCACCGGCCCGAGATTGCCACCTGCCAGCATCAGCGGCGCGTAACGCTCGGAGCGGTCGCCGAGCACGGCGGTGAACCACGCGACCGTGGTCGCGAACACCGGGGCGATCGAGAGCCCCGCCAGCGCGTAGAAGACCGGCGCCAACGGCAGCACCTGGGCCGCCAGCAGGCTCGCGATGCCGAGGCCAAGGGCGCCAACGACCAGCGGGCCCGGCGCCACGCGGGTCGACAGCGGCACCGCCAACAGCCGTCCGAGCGTCGTGGCCACCCAGAACAGCGAGGTGAACGCCGCCGCTCTCGCCGCCCCGAAGCGCTCGCTCAGGTGCTCGGTCTCCCACGAGGTGATGCCGACCTCGGTGCCGATGTAGAAGAACAGCACCAGAGCGAACATCAAGACCAGACCGACCGGAGCCGTCCTGGCCGTGACCGGCGGGCGTCTCACTGCCGGAAGGCTGACGCGCGTCGCGCCGACCACCACCGCCAACCCGGCGACCGCCAGCAGGTAGAAGGGCGGCTCCAACCTGGGGGTGCTGAGGGCCACGACCAGCGGGCCGGCGATCGCCCCGATGCCGTAGACGGCGTTCATCAGGTTGAGGGCGGGCGTCGCCGCGTTCTCGAAGAGCCGCGTCGTCAGCAGGTTGACGCTGGCGACGAGCAGGCCGGTACCTGCCCCGTGGACGCCGGCCGCCGCCAGCGTCAAGGGCCAGCTCGGCGCGTGAGCCACGGTCAGTGCTCCCACCACGACCAGCCCGGCACCCGCGACGATCAACCGGCGGTACCCGAAGCACTCGAGCAGCAGGCCCGAGGAGGCGATCGCCAGCAGCGCCCCGCCGAACTGCGCGCTGACCAGCAGGCCGACGCTGTCGAGGCCGATCTGGTGGCGCAGCGCGAAGCGCTCGAACGCCGGCCCGTAGAGGGTGTTGCCGAGCCCGATCAGCATGAACGTCGCGGCGCTGAGCAACAGCCCGGGACGCGTCTCCCGCGAGAACAGCTGGGCGCGCGTCGACATCGCGCGAACCATACCCCAAGGTGCCGCAGCGGGCTCGTCGGCGCAGCAGCCAGACTCCCGACCCGCCGGTATACTGTGCAGCCGTTGAGCCTGGAGGAACGGTGTCTTACGGCATAAGCGAGATCGACGCGCTCAGGAACAGCTTCTTGCGCTTCTTCGTGGAGCGCGGCCACCTCGAGTACCCATCGGCGTCCGTGCGGTCGCAAGACCCGACGCTGATGTTCACCAGCGCCGGCATGGTGCAGTTCAAGCCGTACTTCCTCGGCGCCACTCCCAAGTTCGCCGGGATCGAAGGCGTCTGGAAGCGCGTCGCGACGGTGCAGAAGTGCCTGCGCATCAACGACATCGAGAACGTCGGCCGCACCCTGCGCCACCACTCGTTCTTCGAGATGCTCGGCAACTTCTCGTTCGGCGACTACTTCAAGTCGGAGGCCTCGGCCTGGGCGTGGGAGTTCGCCACCTCCAAGGATTGGCTCGGACTCGACCCGGAACGGCTCCACGTCACCGTCTACCTGGACGACGATCAGGCGGCCGGCATCTGGACCGGCGAGATCGGCGTGCCGCAGAGCAAGCTCTCGCGCTGGGACGAGGACGAGAACTTCTGGCCCGCCAACGCCGTCTCCGAAGGCCCCAATGGCCCATGCGGACCCTGCTCGGAGATCTTCTACGACCGCGGCCCGCGGTTCGGCACCGCAGATGAGTCCGGGCCGAACACCGGCAGCGGCGACCGCTACATCGAGTTCTGGAACCTCGTCTTCACCCAGTTCGACCGCCGCGACGGCGGCGAGCTGGTGCCGCTGCCGCAGCAGAACATCGACACCGGCCTCGGCTTCGAGCGCCTGGTGACGCTGATGACCGGCGCCGACGACGCCTACGGCACCGAGCTCTTCCAGCCGACGATCCGCCAGGTCGCCAAGCTTTCCGGCCAGCCCTACGCCGGCCGGCAGAGCCTCTCGCACCGCGTGATCGCCGACCACGCCCGCGCGGTCGCGTTCGCGATCACCGACGGGGTGTTGCCTGCCAACGACGGCGCCGGTTACGTGGTCAAGATGCTGGCGCGGCGCGCCCTCAGGCACGCCTGGCTACTGGGGTTGCGCGACGCGACCCTGAGCCGCCTGGTGGACCCTGTCATCGAGTCGATGGGCAACGCCTACCCCGAACTCGTCGACGGCCGCGAGCGCGTGATCGGTGTGCTCGCCGCTGAGGAGGAGCAGTTCCTGCGCACCCTCGAGGCGGGCATCGAGCGCGTCGGCAACCTGCTCGCCGACCTCAAGGGCGCCGACCCGCAGGTCGCCGTGCTGCCGGGCGAGCAGGCCTTCGACCTGTGGCAGACCTATGGCTTCCCGCTCGACCTCACGCAGGAGTTGGCGGCCGAGAGCGGCGTCACGGTCGACCTGGCCGGCTATCAGGAGGCCCGCGAACGCGCCCGCGACGCCTCGCGCGAAGGGCAAGGCGGCGCCAAGACGCTGTTCACCGCCGCCAGCGACCTCTACGGCCAACTGGCCACCCGCCTCGGCGAGAGCCGCTTCACCGGCTACGCCGACACGCAAGCCGAGGTGATGGTGGCGGCCCTGACCAGCGCCGACGCCGAGGTCGCCTCTCTGGGCGAGGGCGCGTCGGGCGTCGCCATCCTGGACGCGACCCCCTTCTACGCCGAAGGCGGCGGTCAGGTCGGCGACAGCGGCAAGCTCACCTGGAGCGCGCCCGACGGCTCCGCGGGAGCCGCCGTGGTTCTCGGAACCAAGCGCACTTCGCACGGGCTGTGGCTACACCAGCTGAAGGTCGTGCGCGGCAGCCTGCAGGCCGGCATGAGCGTCACCGCCACCGTCGATCCCGCCCGGCGCGAGACCGAGAAGCACCACACCGCCACCCATCTGCTGCACGCCGCACTGCGCGAGGTGCTGGGCCACCATGTTGCGCAAGCCGGGTCGTTGGTGACCGCGGAGCGGCTCAGGTTCGACTTCACCCACCCACGCGCGTTGACCGCCGACCAGCGCCAGCAGGTCGAGCGGCTCGTCAACCGCTGGATCCAAGCCGATCTCACGGTCGCCTGGCGCGTGGTGCCGCTGGCCGAGGCCAGGGGCCACGGCGCGATGATGCTGTTCGGCGAGAAGTATGGCGCCGAGGTGCGCATGGTCTCGGTCGGGGAGGGCAAGGAGCCCGTCTCGGTGGAGCTGTGCGGAGGCACCCACACCGCCAGCACCGGCCGCATCGGGCTTCTGGTGATCACCTCAGACGAGGCCGTGTCGGCCGGCGTCAGGCGCATCGAGGCGCTGGTCGGCGCCGCCGCCCTCACGCACCTCGACGACCTGCGCGCGACCGTCGGTCGCCTCGCCACCAGCCTCGGCGGCAGCCCGGCGCAGCTCGAGGAGCGGCTGGCGCGTCTACAGACCGACGTGAAGAACGCCCAGCGCGAAGCCAGCAACCTGCGCGACAAGCTCGCCGCGGCCCAGAGCGCGCAGGCGGGCGGCGCCGACGTCAAGGAGGCCGGCGGTTTCCGCTACGCCACCGTGGCCTTCGACGGGCTCGACGCCGCGGCCTTGCGCAACGCCGCCGACAGCCAGCTGCGCTCGCTCGACGTCGACGTGATCGTAGTCGGCAGCGGGACCCTGCTGGTCGTCAAGACGTCGGAGGCGGCGCGAGCGCGCGGCGCCAACGCCGGCAGCATCGTGCGCCAGATAGCCTCCAAGGCCGGCGGCGGCGGTGGCGGCAAGCCCGACCTGGCGCAGGCCGGCATCAAGGACGCGACACAACTGGACACGGCCCTCGCCGCCGCCGGGGAGGCGCTGGCCGGCTGAGGCTGGCCGGCCGGGCGATGACCTCACCGGGCGCCGGGCCCCACGCTGCACCGAACCGCAGCGGTCGCACCGTATTGGGGCTCGACGTCGGCGACGCCCGCATCGGCCTCGCCAGCGGCGAGCTGGGCAGCTCGCTGGCGTTCGGGCGCGGCAGCATCACGCGCCACGGTGCGCGGCATGACGCCCGCGCGGTCGCCGCCGTCGCGGCGGCCGAGGGCGCCGTCACCGTCGTGGTCGGACTCCCGCTGTCGCTGGACGGCAGCGAGTCGCAGCAGACCACCAGGGTGCGCGCGTTCGCGCAGGCTCTCGAAGCCGAGCTCGCCGGCGGCGTCGAACTCATCTTCGAGGACGAGCGCCTCACCACCCGCATCGCGACACGCCAGATCGGCGGCGGTCCGCTGCCGCGAGGGCGGCGGCAAGGGGCCTCCGGCAAGGGGTTGGTGGACGAGGCATCGGCCGTGTTGATCCTCGAGTCGTACCTGAGGCGGCACCTGGAAGACCGGCAGCAGCCGGCAAGCCCATCACTGGAGGACCTGTGAGCGACGGCCGCACCGTCTCGGCTCGTCGCGAGCCCGAGCAGCCGGCTCCGCGGCGCGGCCGCGGCCTGGCGATCTTCGCTCTGTTCATCGTCCTGCTGGCGGCTGGCGCATGGACCTTCGTGCGCTTCATCCTGTCGGCGCCCAGCGCCACCCCGGCGAGCATCGAGTTCGAGGTGCTGCCCGGGTGGGGCGGCGCACGCGTTGCCGACGAGCTGCACGCCGTCGGCCTGGTGCGCTCGGCGCGGGCGTTCACCACCTACTTGCGCCTCAACGGTCTCGACACCTCGATAGGCGAGGGGCTCTACGACCTCTCGCCCACCCTGAGCGTGCCGGAACTGGCGCGGCGCCTCGGCGAGGGAGGCCGCCCGCGCACCGTCAGGATCGTGATCCCCGAGGGCTGGCGGGCCGTGGACGTGGCCGCCAGGCTGGCCGAGAACCAGATCGCGACCGGGGCCGAGCTGCTGGCGCTGGTGGAGGCGCCAAACGAGGCGGTGGCTCCCCCGTTCCTGCCGGCCGGTGCGAGCCTCGAGGGCTACTTGTTCCCGGCCGCCTACGACGTACCCGTTCACGCCACCGCCGAGGAGGCGCTCGCTCAGATGGTGAGCCGCTTCCGCCAGGAACTCGCGGCTCCCGACCTGCTGAACGACATCCCCGGCGGCGAGGCGGGCCTCGACGCGCTGCTCGGCGAGATCGGTCTCGGGGTCCACGGCTGGGTCACCTTGGCGAGCATGGTGCAGGCGGAAGCCGCCTCCGACGAGGAGATGGGCATCATCGCGGGCGTGTTCATCAACCGGCTCGAGTTCGGCATGCCGCTCCAGTCGGACCCGACCGTGGCCTACGGGCTCGGCAAGCCGATGCCGGAGCTGAGCGCGGTGGCGGGCGACCTGCGGGTGGATACGCCCTGGAACACCTACACCCGCCCCGGCCTCCCTGAAGGACCGATCGGCAACCCGGGCCGCGCCGCCTTGTTGTCCTTGCTCGCTCCCATCAGGTACACAGACGACGGCTTCGCCTACCTGTACTTCCTGCATGGCGTCGAGGACGGTGTTCCTGTGTTCCGACCGAACACCAACTTGCCGGCCCACGAGCGCGACGTGGAGACCTATCTGCGCAACAACGGACGCCGATAACGCGTTAGTATGCCGCCATAATTTGGACCCGTACAGCCCGCTCGTCTGGAGGAGCGCCTTGAACGTCTTTCTTGGAGTCTCCCGCGTCATCGATGCGGTCACTGGCACCATCGGGCGCCTGATGTGGTGGTTGTCGCTGTTCATGGTGGTGGTCGGTGTCTACAACGTCCTCACCCGCTACTTCTACGGGCCTCTCGAGCGCCTGATCGGGATCGAGGGCGCCAAGAGCATCACCGGCAACACCTTCCTCGAGCTCCAGACCTACTCCTTCGATCTGGTCTTCCTGCTGGGCGCCGCTTACGTGCTGCGCATGGACGGGCACGTGCGGGTCGACATCCTGTTCTCGAACTTCACCCAGCGCACCAAGGCCATCGTCGACCTGGTCGGCATCTGGTTGTTCCTGGTGCCGTTCGGCATCATGGGCATGATCTTCAGCGTGCCGTACGTGCGGCGCTCATGGCAGACGCTGGAGATGAGCCCCAACCCCGGCGGCCTGGCGCGCTACCCGATCAAGGCGATGATCGTGGTGGCGTTCGCGATGCTGCTGATACAGGCGGTGTCACTGACCATCAGACACGTGGCGTTCTTGCGGGGTCACCCGCGCTCCGGCAGCATCTACGCGGACCCACCGCCCACCGAGCCGGGTCCCGCGCCCACCAACCTTGAGACCAAGGTGAACCTCTGATGCTCGGTCTGTGGATGTTCGCAGTCGTCGTGGTCTTCTTGCTGGTGGGCTTCCCCGTCGCCTTCACCCTCGGCGGCACCGCCGTGGTGTTCACGCTCATCGGATCGAACTTCCTCGACGTCTACCTCGGCATCAACTTGCCGTGGGATCCGATCTTCAACATCGCGCGCCTGAACATCCTGCCGCAGCGCATCTTCGGCACGATCATGGACAACTACACGCTGGTCGCCGTGCCGTTCTTCGTGTTCATGGGCGTCATGCTGGAGCGCTCCGGTCTGGCCGAGGAGCTGCTCGAGACGATGGGCGTGCTCTTCGGTAGCCTCCGCGGCGGGCTGGCGATCAGCGTGGTCGTGGTGGGAGCGCTGCTGGCCGCCTCGACGGGCGTGGTCGGGGCCTCGGTGGTGACGCTGGCGGTGTTGGCGCTGCCGGTGATGCTGCGCTACGGCTACTCGAAGCCGCTGTCGACGGGTGTGGTGGCAGCCTCGGGGACGCTGGGGCAGATCATCCCGCCCAGCATCGTGCTGGTGATCCTCGGCGATCAGATCGGCGTGTCGGTGGGCGACCTGTTCCTGGGTTCGTTCATCCCGGGCTTCATGCTCGCCGGCATGTTCATCCTGTGGGTCGCGTTCGTCGCGTGGCGGCGGCCGAACGAAGCACCGGCCCTGCCTCCCGAGGCGCGGACGCTGCGCGGATGGCTCCTCGCGTACAAGATCATCAAGAGCCTGATCCCGCCGTTGATCCTGATCGGGCTGGTGCTCGGCACCATCTTCCTGGGCGTGGCGACGCCGACCGAGGCGGGGGCGGCCGGCGCCGCCGGCGCGACGATCCTCGCCGCCATCAACCGGCGCCTCTCCGGCAAGAACCTCATCGCCACCATGGACCAGACGGTGCGGCTGACCAGCATGGTGTTCATCATCCTGGTCGGCGCCACGGCGTTCTCGATGGTGTTCACGGCGCTCGGTGGCGGCCGTGTCGTCGACGAGTTCCTGCTCAACCTGCCAGGTGGGCAGGTCGGGTTCATGTTCTTCACGATGCTGGTGATCTTCGTGCTCGGCTTCTTCATCGACTTCATCGAGATCACCTTCATCGTCGTGCCGCTGATCGCGCCGATCGCCCTGCAGTTCTTCGGGCCCGAGATGATGCTGTGGTTCGGTGTCGTGATCGCGATGAACCTGCAGTCTTCGTTCCTCACGCCGCCGTTCGGCTTCTCGCTGTTCTACCTGAAGGGCGTCGCGCCGCCCGGCATCAAGACCGCTCACATCTACAGGGGCATCATCCCGTTCGTCACCATCCAGGTGATCACACTACTGATCCTGGTGTTCTTCCCGGGGATCGTCAACTTCCTGCCCAACGCCTCGCGCTGACGCCGCAGCCGGGCGCACCTCGCGACAGAAGAGCCGGCCGGTCACTCGCGACCGGCCGGCTCTCTAGTTCAGCCCCGCTATCTCAGACGAGCTTGCTCACATCTTCGAGTAGACGAAGTCGAGGTAAGCGAACTGGTTGCCCTTGTCGTACTCGCGGAGCTCGGCCATGAAGGCGTTGGCGGAATCCGACACGCGCCGGTACATCTCGTTGCTGTTCCTGAGGTTCTCGTTGATCGTCTGCCAGTCGTTCCAGAACTGCTCGAGGACTTCCGGGGGGAAGACTCGCGGCTGGGCTCCGGCTTCGACCATGCGCTTGAAGGCGGCCGGGTCCTTGGCGTTGTAGTCGGCGAGCATCTGCGAGTTGACGGCCTTCGACGCGACCCTGATCACCTCTTGCAGGTGAGGGGGCAAGCTGTTCCAGGCGTCGAGGTTGATGTAGGCGGAGAAGCCGGCGCCCGGCTCGGCCCAACCGGGACCGTAGTAGTAGGTGGCGGCGTCGTTGAGGCCGATGATCTCGTCGTCATGGGGTCCGACCCACTCGGCCGCATCGAGAGCGCCGCGCTCGAGCGCCAGGTAGATCTCGCCACCGGGCAGCGTCTGCACGTTGACGCCCGCTGCCGCGTACACCTGGGCGCCCAGCCCCGCGGTCCGGAACGACAGCCCGCGCAGGTCGGCGATGCTGTTGATCTCCTTGTTGAACCAGCCGGCCATCTGCATGCTGGTGTTGCCTGACAGGAACGCCATCATGTTGTCGCGGGCGTTCAGCTCGTCCCACAGCGCCTGGCCGCCACCCGTGAGGATCCAGGAGTTGAGCTGCGAGGCAGTCATCCCGAACGGGACGCAGGTGAAGAACGCGTGCGTCGGGTCCTTGCCGATGTAGTAGTAGCTGGCCGTGTGACCCATCTCGAACGCGCCGCTGGCGACGGCATCGAACACCTCGAGGCCGCCGATCTGGGCTCCCGCCGGGAACACCTCGATCTCGATCTGGCCGTCCGACATGTCCCTGACGTAGTTCGCGAGGTTGACCGCGGCGCCGTACAGGGTGTCGAGTGAGGTTGGCCAGGAAGTAGGCATGCCCCAGCGGTACTGCGTGGCGCTCTGCGCCTTCGCGAACATCAGCGGCGACAGGCTGGCGCTGGCCGCGACTACTCCGGCCTTCTTGAGAAACTCGCGACGCTTCATCGTATTCCTCCGGTGCTGCGTAAGTATGGTTCCAGGGAATTATATTGCGGCTCCATCGGGTTCGTGCTGAGCGTCATCGGCGCCGAAAGACAACAGAGCGGCTCAGTCGGCCAGCTTCAGCGAGCCGTTCAGGAAGGTCGCCAACGCGCTCACCACGGTGCCGGAGATCGCATCTTCCGGTCCCGGCACCAACAGCTCCTCGGCGGGGCCTCTCGTGTCGACGAGGTTGTGGGTCAAGTCCGGGAGCTCGAGGAGCAGCGCGTTGGGAAGCGCGGCGGCCAGGTTGGCGCCGTCGACCTGACGCACCTGCACGTCCTTCAAACCCTGCACGACCACGCTCGGCACGTCCACGCCGGCGGCCAGGGCCAATGGGTCGGCCGCGAACTCGCTGCGCAGGAGCCCGGCCGCGTGCGCGAAGAGGGGCGCGAAGCGGTTGCCTGCCAGGTCGCCGCTGAGGTCGAGCGCGGTGCCGCTTGACGCCCGCACCGCCTCCATCAGCTCCTCGATCTCGGCCTTGGCGACCTCCAGCTCTTCCCCGCCGACGCCGGCACGCCCGAGGGACGCGATCAGCTGCTCTCGCAGCAGCTCATCCAACAGCCGGCCCGGCGACGCGATCAGAACCAGAGCATCCGGCTCCACGTGGCCTTGAGCGATCGCGTAGAGCGCGACCAGGCCGCCTTCGGAGTGACCGATGATGCCTAGTCTCGCGGCGTCGACGCCGACGGTGCTGGCCAACGCGGCCAACCAGTCTCGGGTGTTCTCGGCGTAGGTGTCCAGGGTGACGGCGTTGCCGTCCCCGGTGGAGGGCGGGATGCCGAGCTTGGCGATCCTCAGCACCCCGTAACCGTTGCACCCCAGCGCGTTGGCCAGCTGCTGGTACCCGGAGTTGCGGAGCACCGGTGGGTTGTTGCCGGCCAGATCCACGGCTCCGCTGCCCGGCAGCAAGATCAGGGTGGGGGCGCCCCTCGCGGGACGCTCGAGCGGCAACGACAGCACGCCCGCCAGCGTGGCCCCGGCCGAGGCCACGCTCAGCTCGTGTAGCTCGACGCAGCCGGCGGTGCTCGTCAGGAAGACGGTAGCGGCGCCCTGACCCGTCTCCTCGGGCGGGCCGTAGCGTCTGGCGTAGCGGATGCCGGCGGCGGCGTTCTCGACCACCACCAGGCCGCCGTTCTCGTCGACCCAGACGTCGAACTCGAGGCGCTGCGGCCCGACCTGGGTGACGACCGACAGCCGGGTGGCCCCGGCGCTGGCATCGACGGCCTCGACCTCCGACGTTTCCGAGGTCACGTTCACCGTGACGCGACCGAGCGCCCCGACCTGCGGCACCGCGACGGCGACGTCGAGGGGCTCGGAAGGCCGGCGGAGCGCGACCTTGGCGAGCACCTGCAAGCCGTCGATGAGGTTGTTGTCGAACATGTAGAGCGGCTCGCTGGAGGGCAGCGGGAACGCGACGTCTTGGCCGGCCTGGGACAGCTCGGCGTGCCCGCCGGCCTCGTCGAAGGCCACGCTCATCGTCACGGCCACGCCTTGCACGGTGCCCTCGAGTAGGTAGCTGGTGGCCGCCCCGTTGACGTCGGTCTCGAGGACGTCATGGAAGGTCAACAGGCCCGGCAAGTCGACGTACGACTCCGAACGGAAGCTGCCGTCCTCGGCTTCGAAGAGCGTCACGCCGGCCTCGCCCAGCGCGATGCCGTTCTGACTGAGCTCATACACGGCTACTGGCGGCGGCGCCTCCTGGGCACTGGCCAGGGCAGCCAGCGCCAACAGCGTCGCCGCCAGCCAGTGCCTCGCGTGCCTTACTCGTACTCGCAGCATTGTTTGCCTCCTCCTGGCGTGGCAAAGAGTACCAACAGCCAGCCTGTGACTCCGGTCGCCTGGCAGCGGGCCGCCGCTGGTTGGGGCGTTGGTAGACTTCCCGCCATGAGCATCAAGTCCGACCGTTGGATACGCGAGAGAGCCGCCGAGGGCATGATCACGCCCTTCGAGGACCGCCTGGTGCGCAATGGCGTGATCAGCTACGGACTGTCGAGCTTCGGCTACGACCTCCGGGCGGCTCCGGAGTGGCGCATCTTCGTCAACGCGTTCAACACGGTCGTCGACCCGAAGCACTTCGACACGCGCAGCCTCATCGAGTCGAGCGATGACACCTGCATCATCCCGCCGAACAGCTTCGTGCTGACCCGGTCGGTCGAGTACCTACGGATCCCGGAAGACACGATGGTGATCGCGCTGGGCAAGTCCTCTTACGCGCGCTGCGGCATCGTCGCGAACGTCACGCCGTTGGAGCCGGGCTGGGAGGGTCACGTGACCCTCGAGCTCTCGAACACCACGCCGCTACCGGCCAAGGTCTACGCCAACGAAGGCATCGTTCAGCTGTTGTTCTTCCAGGGCGAGAGGCCCGAGGTGACCTACGCCGACCGAGGCGGCAAGTACCAGGGGCAACGCGGAGTCACGCTGCCGAAGCTGTGAAGGGCGGCGGCCGCAGCCTCGGGGCTAAGCGTCAGCGACCTCCCCGGTCCACTCCTCGTCCTCCTCCTCGGTGACGAGAGGCAGCCTGACCTCGAACACGGTCTGGCCCGGGCGGCTGGTCACGCCCAGAGTGCCGCCGTGGTGGACCGCGATCTGCCTGGCGATCGCCAGACCGAGGCCGGAACCGCCGCCCGCGCCCTTGTAGAACTTCTCGAAGATGCGCTCGAGCAGCTCCGGGGCGATGCCGGGGCCATCGTCCTCGACCGTGACGAGCGCGCTGCCGCCCGCCTCGGCCAGCCGCAGCGTGACGCCCGCCGGCCTGCCGGCGGCCCGCACCCCGTTGGCAACGAGGTTGCGCGCGAGCTGCCGGAGCCGCTGAGGGTCTCCCAGGACCAGGAGGCCGCGCGGCGCCTCGACCGCCACCCCTTCGAACTCCGCGGCGACCGGCCTGAGCACGTCACCGGCGAGGTCCACGAGATGGTCGCCGGCCTCCTTGACGATCTCGCCACGCGACAGCTGAAGCAGGTCCTCCACGAGTCGCGTCATCGTCACCGAGACGCGCTGCGCGTCGCGCAGGTCCTCGGCAGCCGCCGGCCCCGCCCTCCTGGCAGCGCGGTCGAGGAAGCCGGTGAGGCTGGTCAGCGGCGTCCTCAACTCGTGGCTGGTCTCGGCGAGGAACACGCGCTGGGCGTCGCGCGCGTCGCGCAGGCGCCTGACGAGGTCGTTGAGGCTGTGCGCCAATCGGCCGACCTCGTCGTTGGGACCCCGGTAGGCGATCTCGTCGAGCCGTTCCGGACCGAGCAGCGCCGCGCGGTTGGCCAGTCGCGTCACCGGCCTCAGCGACGAGGCCGCCACCCCATAGCCGACCAGCAGGCTGACCACCACCAGCAGGCCGCCGGCGATCAGCAGTGAGCGAGACAGGTTCGCCAGGACGTCGTCGATGTAGCTCGGGTCGGCCAGCACGCCCACCACGCCGAGGCTGAACGGAGCCAGCGCCACCTCCATCTGACGACCGCCGAGGCGGCCGCTCCAGCGCGTCGGCACGCGGCGGGCGCCGACGATGTCCGAGGGGGGAATCGCCGCCTGGGCTCGCTCGAACTCCGGCCGCGACGCTGCCAGCAGTTCGCCGCCGGCCCCGTAGACCTGCAGGATGGTGCCGCCGGTGGGACCGCTCAGGAGGTCGACCGCGCTGCCGCCCCCGGCGTCGTAGAGGTTGGCGAGGATCGCGGCGTCCTCGCGCAGCGCGCGCCTGAGATCGCCGTAGAGGCCGCTCTGGACCGTCAGGTAGGAGACGACCAGCGTCAGGCCGGCGAGGACCGTGGTAGCCACGCCGGCCAACAGCGCGACGCGCCAGGTCAGCGACAGGCGCGGGGCGCTCAGCTCCGGCATGCGCCTACACTAAACGTTGCTCCCTCAGGACTTGAGCGCGTACCCGACGCCTCTTACCGTGCGGATCACGCCGAAGCCGCCGGCGTCCCTGAGCTTGCCCCGGATGTTGGCGATGTGCACGTCAACGACGTTGCTGGTCGGCGGCAGTTCCTCGCCCCAAACGTTGTTCTCGATCTCCTTGCGGCTGTAGACGCGGCCCGGCTGCCCGGCGAGATAGACGAGCAGCTCGTACTCACGCGGGCTCAGCCGCACCTCCTCGTCGCCCCACTTCACTTGACGCCTGACCGGGTCGATCGTCATGTCCCCGATCTTCGCGGCGCTGCCGAGGGTGCGCTTGCGGAGCTGCACGTTGACGCGCGCCAGCAACTCCTGCATGTGGAACGGCTTCGCGAGGTAGTCGTCGGCGCCGGCGTTGAGCATCTCGACCTTGGTGCCGACCTCGTCGGCGGCGGTCAGGATCAGGATCGGCGTGTCGCCAGTGCGACGCACCCGCCTGGCGATCTCCTGACCGCTGAGGTCGGGGAGCCCAAGGTCGAGGATCAGCAGATCGGGCTGGTTCTCGCGGACGGCGGACAGGCCGCGCATACCGCTGTCGTAGGCGAGGACCTCGAAGCCGGCCTCCTTGAGCTCGCGGGTCAACAGCCTGAGGATGTCGACGTCGTCTTCGACGATGAGAATGCGTTTGCCTGACATCTCTCCTCCTGTCACTTGAGCACCAGGCGCACGTTGCGCTCATGCAGTAGAAGGTCTCTGAGCGAGACGGGTTCGTCGAGTTCCGGATCGATGAGCATGACGTCGTCACCACTGAGGCTGACGCTGCCGGCCAGCGCGGCGGCGCCGCTGAGCGCCTCGGCCTGCTCGGCCGGGCCGGCGTTGGGCGGGAAGATCAGCACGCGAACCTCGGTGCCGGGCGGCGGGAACTCCTCGAACTCGAGCACGCCGGCGGCCACGGTGGCACTGGCGTGCACCGTCAGGAGGTCCCGGGATACCAGGCGCACCTCCGTGCCGTCGGACATGGCGGGCAGCTGCACCGCCAGCTGGATCAAGAAGAACAGGTGGACCAGACTCATGTCACATCATCGTACCGGCGGGGCATTATCCGGGGCTGTCGGCAGCGTTGAGGGAACCTTCATGGGACCCCCGGCGGCCCCGGGGGTGGCTCACCGGCCGTGATTGCCGTCCCTGAGGCGACAAGTCCTCGATGAGCAAAGTGAATGACCTAACCGCGGCAGCAACGCTGCGCGGTCATAGTTGGGTTCACGTGGTCCAGGGTGCTGCGGGAGTGCCGGGAGAACCCGGCGTCGCCTGGTGGCGGCCGGCCGACCGAAGGGGAGACATGAAAGAGGATTCGGGTCTGTTGAGATCCGTTGGTCCCAGGCGCCTCCTGCTCGCGATGTTGATGCTGGCCGGTGCCTTCGTCGCCAGCATCGCCGCGGCCCAAGGCTTCGACGAGAACCGTTACTACCAGCAGTGCCTGCTGTTCGAAGCCCGGGGCGACCTGGAGAACGCCAAGCTCGCCTGCCTCAACGCCTTGCAGGTTCGGCCCGGCTTCGCCGACGCCGACCTGGCGCTGGCCCGCGTCGAGCTGCAGTTGGGTGAGGTCGCGAGCGCCGAGCAGCGCCTCAGGCGCGTTCAAAACCTCATCGATGACGCCTGGCCGATGGTCCTGCTGGCCGAAGCGGCCCTGGCCAGCGACCGGACGCTCGACGCCGAGGGCTTCCTCCAGCAGGCGCGCAACCGCCTGGTGGAGCGCGCCAATCGCGAACTCGAGGCGCGCGTCAACCTGACGGCGGGCCGGATCGCCGAGCGGCGCGGGGAGTACGACACCGCCTTCGAGCACTACGCTTCCGCCATCACCGCCGACTCGCTCGACGTGAACTTCCGACTGGCCGACGCGCGGCTCAGCCTGCGCCTGGGCGACGCCGCCGCCGCCGAACGACAGCTGTCCAATTACGTCGCTCTGACCGGCGACGATCGCAACCCGGCGGTGCGCTCGCTGCTCGGTATGGCGCAGTGGGCCCAGGGAGACACCGAGGCCGCCGCGGGCAACCTGGCGACGGCGCATCAGCTGCGAGGTTCGCGCGACGTCGAGGCGCAGAGCCGCGACCTGCGCTCGCTCGGCCTCATCTACTACTCCGAGGGCGACCTGCAAGCCGGCAACCTGGCGATGCGCGAGTCCTTCAGGCGCGAGAACATCCTGTCGTTCGTGGCCGGCAATGCCGTCATCTGGCTGCTCCTGCTGCTGCTGGTGGTCGCCGCGCACCTCGTCGGCGAGAGCCGCATCGCCAGTTCCAACACGCTCGAGGTGATCGACGGCCCGCGGTTGTGGAGCGTCGGACAGGTCTACGGGATCCTCGTCGCCGCCGCGTTGGTCGCGCTGCTTGCCGCCATCTTCTTCGGGGTGATCCGGTTCGATAACCCGTTGGTGCTGCTGACCCCGGTGCAGGGGGCCGAGGCGCGAGCGCTGTTCTTCCTGACCCTGGCCGTCCTGTTGGCGCTGCTGGTCTCGCGCCGCGCCCAGGCGAACGGCTTCGAGCCCCTCGACAAGCTGCTGGGTGACTCGAAGAGGCCGCTGATCGGCTTCGGCTGGGGCTTGGTGATGCTGGCGGCCACCATCGCCTACCTGCACTACCGCCCGCTCGACGGGGCGCTCGGCGGCTTCTACCTCGACCTGGTGCAACTGACCCCGTTCACGGTGGCGGCGCTGATCCTGCTGCCGCTGATCGAGCTGTACTTTCGCGCCTTCCTGATCCCGCCGTTGGCCAAACGCTACGACTCGACCATCGCCACGGTGATCTCCGCCAGCCTCTACGCGCTGGTGCTCGGCACGCCGGTCGCTCTGCTGCTGGTGTTCGGGTTGCTGCTGGGGGACGCGTTCCGGCGCCGCAGGAGCGGCCTCGAGACGTTGCTGGCTCAGCTGACGCTGCACGTCGGCCTGCTGGTCGCCGTGCTGGTCAGCCCTTGGGCACGGGCCCTGTTCTTCTAGCCCGGGCGTGTCGTTCGCTGGAACCGCGCCCGCGGGCGTGTCGTTCGCTGGAACCGCGCCCGCGGGCGTGACGCCCGCGGGCGTGATCTCTGCGCCGGCCCGCGTGCCAAGCGCGGCGGCGTAGGCTGGTGGCCGCCATGGGCATCAAGTGCGTCGACAAGCCGCTGGGAGCCACCTCCCACGACGTCGTCGCGCGCGCCCGACGGCTCCTCGCCACGCGGCGCGTCGGCCACGCCGGCACCCTCGACCCACTGGCGACCGGGGTTCTGGTGCTGCTGGTCGGCGAGGCGACCAAGCTCTCCCCCTACCTGACCGGTCACGACAAGCGCTACCTCGCGTGGGTGTCGTTCGGCGCCGGCACGCCGACGCTCGACGCCGAAGGCCCGGTGACCGAGGAAGCCGACGCCGCGCACTTGACAGCGGACGCCGTCGAAGAGGCCATGGCGCCGTTCCTCAGCGTCACCGAGCAGCGGCCACCGGCGTTCTCGGCGGTCAAGCAGGGCGGCGTCCGCAGCTACGCGTCCGCGCGCCGCGGCGAGGTCCTCGAACCGCCCCCGCGGCCGGTGGCCTACCGCTCGCTGCGCCTGCTGGGCCTGGCTGGCCGCCGCGACGACCTGCCGAACCCGGTAGCCGCCAACCTGCCGCCGACCCTCGGCGAGCACCCGACGGCGCTGATCGAGCTCACCGTCGCCGCCGGCACCTACGTCAGGTCGTTCGCTCGCGACCTGGGCGCGGCGCTGGGGCTGCCAGCGCACCTCAGCGGCCTGGTGCGCACGGCCAGCGGCGCCATCGAGCTCGAGTCCGCCACTCCTCTCGAGGAGCTGGCGCGCGCGCCCGACATCGCGCCGCTGCGCGCACTCGGCCTGCCGGTCGTGGCGCTCGACGACGCGGCGGTCAGCGCCGTGCGCCAGGGCCGCCGCGACGTGCCGGGGGTCGCGGCGCGCAGCGCGCTGGTGGACGGCGACGGCGGGCTGGTGGCGCTAGCGGAGCCCGATCCGTCAACCAGCGGTCGCGTCAAGCTCCTGAGGGTCTTCGCCGCGGGCGCGTGACGCGGCGCGCGACCACGGGGCGAAGGTAGAGTGGTGGCCGAACCAGTGCCTCGAAACGGCAGCGGGCGCCGGGGCAGAGACGGTCCGGTGCCCTGAGGAGCGAACGCGATGAACATCGGCATCCCCAAGGAGATCAAAGCTCAGGAGAACCGGGTGGCGGCGACCCCCGCTGCGGTCCACGCGCTGACCCACGCCGGCCACAGCGTCAGCGTCGAGGCAGGCGCCGGTCTCGGCTCCGGCTTCACCGACGCAGACTACGTGGGGGCCGGCGCCGACATCGTCGCGACGGCGGACGCGTGGGCCCAGCGCATGGTGCTCAAGGTCAAAGAGCCGATCGCGGCCGAGTACCAGTACCTGCGCTCCGACCTGATCCTGTTCACCTACCTGCACCTGGCGGCCGACCGCCAGCTCACCGATGAACTGCTGAAGAGCGGCACCACCGCGATCGCCTACGAGACCGTCCAGGCAGCCAACGGCAGCCTGCCACTGCTGACCCCGATGAGCGAGGTGGCTGGGCGCATGGCGGCGCAGGTCGGCGCCCACTACCTCGAGCGCTCGCAGGGCGGGCGCGGGCTGCTGCTGGGCGGCGTCACCGGCGTCGCGAAGGGCGAGGTCGTGATCCTCGGCGGCGGCACCGTCGGCACCAACGCCGCCAAGATCGCTCTCGGCCTGGGAGCCAAAGTCACGATCGTCGACGTCAGCCACGCGCGCCTGCAGTACCTCGAGGACATCTTCTCGGGTCAGCTCGAGACCCGCACCAGCAACGTCGGGAACCTCGCCGAGCTGCTGCCGACCGCCGACCTGCTGATCGGCGCGGTCCTGATTCCCGGCGCCCGGGCGCCGCGGCTGGTCACCAGGGACATGCTCGCGAACATGAAGACCGGCAGCGTCATCGTCGACGTGGCCGTCGACCAGGGCGGCTGCATCGAGACCATCCGGCCGACCACGCACGCCGATCCCACCTACGTGGTCGACGGCGTCGTCCATTACGGCGTCGCGAACATGCCGGGCGCGGTGCCGAACACCAGCACCAGGGCCCTCGCCAACCAGACGCTGCCGTACGCGCTGAAGCTGGCGGCCGACCCTTCGAAGGCGTTGCTGTCGGACCCCGCGCTGCTGAAGGGCCTCAACACCCACGGGGGCGTGCTGACCTACGAAGCGGTCGGCAGCGCCTTCGGCATCCCCAGCGTGGCGCCCGAAGAGGCGCTGGCGGTCACGGCTTGGGCCTGAACCGCTGAGCGTCGGCGGTCGTTAGCGCAGGCGCGAGAGCGCGCGGCGGATCAACGACTCGGCCGACTCGTCCGGTCCCTTGGCTGCCAGTTCGCTGACCAGTCCCCTGACCTGCCCCTCGCGGAAGCCGAGGGCCAGCAGTGCGTCGATGGCGTCCTGGGCGGCGGGAGCCAGCAGCCGCGAAGCGCGCGTCGCGACCGGCCCCGTGCCGGCGAGCAGCGCCTCTGGCAGCCGGCCCTTCAGTTCCAGGACGATGCGCTCGGCGGTGCGCTTGCCGACGCCGGGAGCGCTGGTCAACAGCCCTGCGTCCCCGTTGTCGACGGCTGCCGCCAGCAGCGCCGGCGTCAGGGTCGAGAGCACGCCCAGCGCGACCTTGGGTCCGACGCCGCCGACTTCGAGCAGGCGCCGGAAGACGAACAGCTGGTCGGGCTCGTGGAAGCCGTAGAGCAGGGGCTGCTCGTCGCGCACCAGGAACTGGGTGTGGAGCGTCACGAACTCGCCCTTGACGCAGCGCGTCAGAGTCGAGGCGGGAGCGAAAGCCTCGATGCCGAAGGAGCCGGCCATGACGATCACGCTGGCCTCGCGCACCTCCCTGACCTCGCCTTCGATCAGTGCGATCACGCTGGCCGCCTCACGGTTCCTCGAACAGGGGAGCGAACAAGATGTCGTAGCCGACGTCGGCGAGGCTGCCGCAACCGGTCAACCGCATCGCGTACTCGAGCTCGTCGGCGAGCAGGGCCAACGGTCGACCGTCGGCAACGACGATCGCCTCGGCGCCGACCGCCAGGTAGCGCAGCACGTCGCCGCCGTCACGAACCGGGCCCGCGGCGGCTATCGTCAGCATCCCGCCGACGGCGTCGATGATCTCGGGCAGCGCGTCGATCACGGCCGGTGCGCCCAGGCGCCTACCGACCTGCGAGCAGACCACGATCCCGTCGATCCCGGCCTCGGCCGCGACCTCGGCGTCGGCAGCGCCGGCGATGCCGAAAAGCCACACCGGGCCGCCCGCGGCTCCGCGCAGCTCCGCGAGGTCCTCGCGTGTCCGGGGACGCCACTCGACCGTGCCGAACGGCGCACTGTCAGCGAGCGGCGCGAAGTCCAGAGCGATGGCGGCCGGCTCGAGCTCGACCAGTCGCTTGACGGCCGGCACCAGTTCCGCCATGCGGCGCGGCTTCAGCAAGAGGATCGCGGCGCTCGCGCTCTGCGGGACCTGTCCGGACAAGATCGCCTCGGCGTCGACCACCACCAGTTCGGCGGCGGGCACCGCTGCGGGGGCCTTGACGCGCTCGATGAGGGGCGTAGGGAGCCGCCGGCCCAACAGGAACGTCGACAGGTCGGCCGCCTCGACTTCGTGCAGAAGGCGTGGGATCAGCCGGTAAGCGTCCAGCGCGGCGAACTCACGCTCGCTCATGACTCGATGATAGCCCTGTTACCATGGGCTCCGCCCCGCTTGCGGAAGGACTTCCATGATTCACGTATCCGGTTTGGACAAATCTTTCGACGGCGTGCAGGCCGTGGACAAGCTCAGCTTCGACGTCGGCGCTGGAGAGGTCTACGGTCTGCTGGGACCCAACGGCGCAGGCAAGACGACCACCTTGCGGATCCTCGCCACGCTGCTGGCGCCCGACGGGGGCACCGCTACCGTGAACGGCTTCGACATCGCGCGTCAGGGCGAGAAGGTGCGGGCCTCGATCGGCGTCGTCAACGGCGGCATGGGGCTGTACGACCGGCTGACCGGGGGCGAGATCCTCGAGTACTTCGGACGCCTCTACGGGATGTCCCGCGCCGCGATCCGGCGCCGGGTCGCCGACCTCGACGACCTGCTGCATCTCGGCGACACGCTCTCCAGGCGCGCCAGCGAGTACTCGACCGGCATGAAGCAGAAGGTGGTGGTCGCCCGCGCGGTGATCCACGACCCGCCGGTGATCTTCTTCGACGAGGCCACCGTCGGGCTCGACGTCGTGGCGCGACGCGCGGTCATCGACTTCGTGAAGGCCTACCCGAGCGAGGATCGCGCGGTCATCTACTCGACGCACGTGATGAGCGAGGTCGAGGAGCTGTGCGACCGCGCCTGCATCATCTACGGCGGCGCCAAGGTCGCCGAGGGCAAGATCGCCGAGATCACTGCCGAGGCCAAGGGCTCCAGCCTCGAAGACGCGTTCTTCCGTCTCGTCGAGCGGCGAGGGCTGCGGCATAGCGAGGAGGCCAGCGCATGAGGCTAGGCATGGTGTGGCTCATCGCCAAGAAGGAGATCCTCTCGACGTTGCGCGACCAACGCGCCATCGTCTCGAACCTTCTGATCCCCCTGCTGGTGCTGCCGCTGGTGATGCTGGGGTTGCCGTTCATGCTCGGCGGGCTGTTCCAACGCGAGGCCGAGACCGTCACGGAAGTCGGCGTGCTGGGCGAGGCGAACGTCCCCGCAGAGCTGCGGGCCATGCTCGAAGCCCAGAACGTCACGCTGGTGAGCGTCGACGATCCGGTGTTGGCGGTGCAGTCCGACGAGGTCGTCGTCGCGATCTCGGTGCCGGCGGGCTTCGCGGCAGCGTTGGCAGCGGGCGGCAGCAGCTCGATCGAGCTCGCGACCAAGGTCGGCAACATGCGCAGCGAGTTGAACGCCGGCAAGGTGCAGCAGGCGATATCCGTCTACCAGCAGGAGGTGGTGGCGCAGCGCCTGATCGCGGCGGGGCTCGACCCCACCGTCTTGACGCCCGTGAGCGTGCAGACCGTCGATGCCAGCAGCGCTGCCGAGCGCGCTGGCGGCCAGCTCTCGTGGATGATCCCGTTCTTCATCGCGATCTGGACGCTTACCGGCGGTCAGATGACGGCCATCGACGCCACCGCCGGCGAGAAGGAGCGCGGCACCATGGAGGTGCTGCTGGTAACGCCCATCCGGCGCCTCGAGGCAGTGATAGGCAAGTTCCTGGCCACTCTGACCTTCGGGCTTTCGGCGGCGGTGATGGCGATCGTGGGCTACCTGCTGGGCGGCGTGCTGATGCGCAGCATCTTGATGCCACGCCTCGGCGGCGAGGCCGAGGAACTGGTTCAGATCATGGGCGGCAACATCTCGGTCAGCATCGGCTCGCTCGGCATGCTGGCCATCAGCGCGGTGCTGCTGGCGGCAGCGGTGGCGGCGCTCCTGATCGCGATCTCGATGTTCGCGCGCTCGTTCAAGGAGGCGCAGAGCTACGTGGCGCCGCTGTCGTTCTTGTTCATCCTGCCGGTGCTGTTCCTGCAGTTCAAGGACCTGATCGGCGGCGGGGACCTGATCTACCGCATCCCGATCGTCAACGCCCTGGTCCTCATGGACGACACCATCAAGGGCACGCTGACGGGCAGCGCGGTCGCCACCACCTGGCTGAGCATGCTGGTGCTGGTGGTGCTGTTCCTGCTGTTCGCCCTGCGCAACTTCAAGCGCGAGAGCGTAATCTTCAGGACGTGAGCTGCGACTGCCGGTAGGCGGTGTCGGTTGGCCCGTCCGTCGGCAGCCGCCCGTAGAGTTCCGACATCTGCGCGAGCTCCGGCGCCACCCAAGTCGGCACGTCGTGCCAAGTGAAGCGCCACGACCAGTTCCCCGACGCCACGCCCGGGGTGTTCATGCGCGCCTCGGGTCCCAGGTCGAGCACGTCCTGCAGCGGCACGATCGCGAGGTCGGCGGTCGAGGCGAGCGCCAGCCGGATCAGGTCCCATGACAGCCGCTCGTCGTCCCGCGCCAGGTAGCGCCTGACGAAGTCGCGCTCGTGGGCGGGAGCCGCGGCGTACCAGCCGCGGGTCGTGTCGTTGTCGTGGGTGCCGGTGTAGACGACCGCGTTGCGCGGGTAGTTGTGCGGCAGGTACGGGTCATCGGAGCCACCGCCGAACGCGAACTGCAGCACCTTCATGCCCGGCAGGCCGTTGGCGTCGCGCAGCTCCTCGACGTCAGGGGTGATGACCCCGAGGTCTTCGGCGATCAGCGGCAGCTCGCCGAGGGCGCCGGCCAGCGCATAGAACAGCGCCTGTCCGGGACCGTCGACCCAACGGCCCTTGACGGCCGTCGGCTCGCTGGCGGGGATCTCCCAGTAGGCCGCGAAGCCGCGGAAGTGGTCGATGCGCAGCAGGTCCACGGTGGTCAACGCCGCGCGCACCCGCTCGATCCACCAGTCGAAGCCGCGAGACGCCAGCACGTCCCAGCGGTACAGCGGGTTGCCCCAGCGCTGGCCGGTGGCGGAGAAGTAGTCGGGCGGCACGCCGGCGACGACCACGGGGCCGCCGTCCTCGCCCAGATGGAACAACTCGCGGTTGGCCCAGGCGTCGGCCGAGTCGAGCGACACGAAGATCGGGACGTCGCCGATGACGAGCACGCCGCGCGCGTTGGCGTACTCCTTGACAGCGTCCCACTGCCGGGAGAACCAGAACTGCCACACCTCGATGCGTCTGATCTCGCCGGCGAGCTCCGCGCGCGCCGCCGCCAAGGCGGCGTCCTGCCGGTCGCGCAGCGGCGCCGGCCACTCGCCCCAGGCGCGGCCACCCTGCGAGTTCTTGACCGCCATGAACAGCGCGAAGTCCTCCAGCCACGCGCTGCGCTCCACGAACGCCGCCAGCTCGGCGCGCTGCTGCGCGCTGGCGCCCGCCAGGAAGCGGTCGGCCGCCAGCGTCAAGCGCTCGACCTTCAGCGGTATCAGCGTTCCGAAGTCGACCGCGCGTTCCGGTAGCGCGCGCAGCGGCTCGAGCTCGCCGCTCGCCAGCCAGCCCTCTTCCGCCAGCGCGCCCAGGTCGATGAGGTAAGGGTTGCCGGCGAACGAGCTGAAGCACTGATAGGGGCTGTCGCCGTAGCCGGTGGGGCCGAGCGGCATCACCTGCCACGCCCTCTGCCCTGCCGCTGCCAGGAAGTCGATCCAGGCCCGGGCTTCGGCGCCCAGCTCGCCGATCCCGTGGGGGCCCGGCAGGCTGGTCGGGTGGAGCAGGATGCCCGAGCGGCGGTCGCGTGGTGTCATGGCCGAGGTCCTCGCCTACTTCACGAACGGCTTGCCGGTCGCCTTGGGCGCGATCGAGCGGCCCACGAAGCCGGCCAACACCATCATCGTCAGGAGGTACGGCAGGCTCTGCACGACGGTCGGCGGCAGCAGCTGTCCGCCGCCGAGCAGGACCTCGGAGGCCTGGAAGGCTCCGAACAGCAGCGTCGCGCCGAGCACGCCGAGCGGGTGCCACTTGCCGAAGATCAGCGCCGCCAGCGCGATGAAGCCGCGGCCGCCCGACATCTCGCCGATGAACTGGTTGAGGTTGCCGATCGACAGGTAGGCACCGCCGAGGCCGGCCAGCACGCCGGACAGGATCACGCCGGCGTAGCGCATGCGGTAGACGTTGATGCCGAGCGAGTCGGCGGCCTCGGGATGCTCACCGACGGCCCTGAGACGCAACCCGAACGGTGTCCGGAAGACCACGAACCACACGACCGGCACCAGCAGGAACGCCAGGTAGACCAGGGGCGAGAACGCCAGGCCGTCGATGCCGAAGAGCTGCCAGGTCGGCAGCCGGTTGCGGACCGGTTGGGAGGTCGCGCTGTTGTTGTAGAGGCCGAACAGCACCACGGCCGGGATGCCGATGGCCATCAGGTTGATGGCGGTGCCCGAGATGATCTGGTCGGCGCGGTAGCGGATCGAGACGACGGCGTGGATCCAGCCGATGAGCCCGCCCAGGCCCATGCCGGCGAGCACCCCGAGCCACGGCGCGAACCACACCACCGCCGTGGGGTTCTCCCGCAGGTAGGGTGCCTCGATGAGCTGCGCGGTGATCGCCGCGGCCATCGCGCCGAACAGGATGATGCCTTCGAGGGCGATGTTGACGACTCCGGCTCGCTCGCTGAAGAGGCCGCCGAGCGCCGCGAACAGCAGCGGGGTCGTCGCTCTGATCATCGACGAGGCCAACGCCAGCAGGATCACCTGGTCCATCAGCTTCTCCCCACCGGCTCTTCGGCGACCGCGGCGACGACCTTCTCCGGGACCCTGCCCGGCTGCCTCCTCAGGAACCCGCGCGCGGCGATGAACAGCACCACCAGCGCGAGGATCATGCTGACGACGTCGCGGGTCAGGTCGGGGAAGGTGATGTTGAGCACCGAGCCGCCGTATTTGAGGACTCCGAACAGGAACGCGGCCAGCACCGTGCCGAACGGGTGGTTGGCCGCCAGCAGGGCGACCGCGATCCCGTCGAAACCGTCTCCCGTCGGCAGGATCTGGCGGAGCGAGTAGTCTTCCAACGAGCCACCGAGCACGTAGTGGGTGGCGGTCAGCCCAGCCAGGCCGCCGCTGATGGCCATCGCCACCAACGTGTTGCGCGCGATGTTGGCGCCGCCGTACTCGGCCGCGCGCGGCGCCAGGCCGACGGCGCGCAGCTCGTAGCCCCAGCGGGTGCGGAACAGCAGGACGTACATCAGCGCCGCCGCCGCCAAGGCCAGCACGAACGAGAGGTTGAGGTTGGTCGGCGGTATGGCGGTCGGCACCGCCGTGAGGCCGAACAGCATCCCTAGCAGGTAGACGACGACGCCCACGCCAGCCGCCCCGAGGAAGCGCGCGGGCCAGCGCCTGAAGGTTCGCCAGCGGCCCAGCATGAAGAGTCCGGCGAGCGCCGCCAAGGGAGCCAGGATCCTGGCGTAATCGACGCGCACGACGTTCACGCCGGGGTCGGTGCGTAGGTCGATCCCCGCCATCGCAGGCAGCTGCGGCAACCTCGCCTCGACGCGGATCTCGCGCGACTTCGGCTCGTTGCCCGGCACCTTGAACGGCATGCGCAGCGTCACCGGAGCGTCGCCGGCCCGCGGCAGGCCGGCCACCACGCAGCCCGCCAGCAGCACGACGCCGGCGGCGGCGAGGATGGCGCGCGGAGACCGCCGGAGCAGCCGCCTGACCGCCGGCACCAGGCTCAGGAGCACCGCCACCAGCACGAAGACGCCGATGACGGCGATGATCCGCACCGCGGCCGCGGCGAACACGTTGCCGGCGGAGAGGATGAAGAGCATCACCGAGGCGGCCACGAAGTTGAGCAGGATGGTGTTGATGACCTCGTTGGCTCCGAAGCGCGCCTTCAGCCAACCGGCCAGCCCTCCCCACAGCGCGCCGCCCAGCGCGGCGGCCAGGACCGCCACCGGCAACACGATCAGCTTCGGCCCGGGAACGTAGATGCCCGCGAGCATCGCGAAGATCGCGCCCATCACCATCTGCCCGGGCGCGCCGATGTTGAACAGCCCAGCTTGGAAGCTGAAGCCGACGGCCAGCCCGGTGAAGATGAGCGGGGTGGCGAGCTTCAGCGACTCGGCGAAGCCGTTGACGGTGCCGAGGGAGTCGTGGAACATCGTGTAGTACGCGTGCCACAGCGTGTCGATGCGGCCGACGAAGTTGGTGAAGGTGCCCGACATGTCGACGCCGGCCCCGACCGGGATGGGTTGCAGCGCGAGGATCACCACCGCCGCCACCAGCAGGGCAAGCACGATCGAGACCGCCGGCACGGCAGCCGCGCGGATGGTGCCGTCGATGGCGCGGGCGGCTCGCGGCCACACCTTGACGCCGAACAGCATCGCCAGCATGCCGGTCACCGCCGCTAAGAACGCGGTCGGCCCGAAACCGGAGTTGGTGTACGGCAGTCTCCTGATGACCAGCCCGCCGGCACGCGCCGCCGCCAGGTTCTCCTCGAGGCTGCGCTCGCGCGCGCCGTCGAGAGCGACTTGCAGCCTCTCAGGGTCGAGGTTCGGCCTGGTGCTCGCGATGGCAGCCGCGACCTCGTTCTCGAAGGCGCCGATGCGAGCCTCCGCGACCGAGGCGCTGAACCCGGCGTAGCCCCATGCCGTCACCCCCACCAGCAGCGCGCCGAAACCGAGCCAGGCGAGGCGCCTGAGCAGTTCCGGAGCGGCCGCGGCCAGCGCCACGCCGGCGGCGCCGATCAGGGTCAGCACCAGCACGGCGCCGAGGTTCGAGAAGTCGATCCCGGGAGTGCGGCCCGTGAAGTCGTAGATGCGGTCGGGCAGCAACACGACCGCGCTGCGGGCGCCGGTCTCGCGGTTGAAGGCAGCCCACGGCGCCAGCAACACGGCGAGCAGCGTAGCCGCTGCCATCGCCAACAACGCTAGCCTGTCGGTCACGCGCCAATCATACGTGCCCGGCGTGATGTCCAGCGCCGAGCCGCCGCAGGGCGGCGGCAACGGCGCCGGCGGGCGGGCGAGCGTCGGGGTCCTTGGCCAGCAGGCTCATCACCAGCGGGTCGAAACGTGCCAGCCGCGCCTTCAGCCCGGACGGGGGATCCGGCGTCAGGCTGCCGTGGGCGCTCATCACCTCGACCGCCGAGCCGGTGAACGGGACCTGCCCGGTGACCGCGCGGTAGAGGAGGGCTCCGAACGAGTAGAGGTCATTGGCGAACTCCGGCGCCTGGCCGCGCGCCTGCTCCGGGCTGATGTAGGCGAGGGTGCCGGCGACCGCCGCCTCGGCCGGGTCGCCGGCGCGGGCCGCCAGGTCGAAGTCGAGCAGGCGCGCATGCCCGGATCCGTCGACCAGGATGTTCTCGGGCTTGACGTCGCGATGCACGATGCCGCGCTCGTGCAGGTACGCCAAGGCGTCGGCGACGCCGGCCAGGGTGCCCATGACCTCGTCGACGTCGCGGCTCTCGCTCCAGGCCGTCAGGCGCCGACCTGGCGCCAGCGGCATCAGGACGCCCGGGCGGCCACCCACGGTAACGGCGCGCTCCACCGGGTTGAGGTGAGGATGGTCGAGGTCGCGCCCGACCTCGAGTTCGCGGCGGGCACGCGCCAGGTTCTCCGGCAGGAACAGCTTCAGCGCCTTGACGCGGCGGCCGTCGCTGGCGAGGAAGACCCGCGACGAGACTCCCCTGTCGAGCTCGCGAATCACCTGCAGCCCGTCGTCGAGTCTGGTGCCGATGATCCCCACAGGAACTAGATGGTAGCCAGGCGTCGCGTCAGGAGGCGATTGATTACGTTACTAGGTCGGCGCTAGCGCTTGACCAGCAGCGCCTCGCGCACCAGGGCGGCGAACGCGTCGCGCTCGATGTCGCCGCTCTGGCCGTCGCGCGGCAGTCTCAGCAGCAGATGCCGGAAGCCGGCCTTGAGGATCGCCGAGCGGGTGCGCCTGACGTAGGCGGCGATCTCCGCGCGGTAGGCGCGCACATCGTCGGGCCCCACCGGCAGCCGTTCGGCGGTCTCGACGTCGTGCAGCTCCAGGCTCGCCGGCAGCGGTTCCAGGTCGTCGGCAGACAGCAGCTGCACGAAGCCGACGTCCATCCGGCGCGCCCTCAGCGCCGCCAGCGTCGGCTGCATCGGAACGTCTTCCAGCAGGTCGGAGACGACGATCGCCAACGCGCTGCCGCTCATGGGAGGCAGGCTCAGTGCGAAGCGCTTGAGGCCGCTGATCGGACCGAGTTCGGCGCCGCGCAGCGTGGGGGCGTCCTCGACGAAACGCCAGGTCTCGCGCATGCTCACCAGCCCCTGAGCCCGGCGACTGCTGGTGCCGTCGAGCAGATGGAGTTGGGTGGGCGCGTCGCGCTGCGCAACGTAGCTCAAGAGCTGCACCAAGGTCCTGGCGAAGCGCGCCTTGTGGCCGAGACCCATGCTGGCGCTGGTGTCGAGAATCAGGTGCAGCTGGACCGCGCGCTCGGCCTGATAGAGGCGGGTGTAGAGGCGGCCGCTGCGCGCGTAGACGCGCCAGTCGACGTACCGGAGCTCATCGCCCGGCTGGTAGGGACGGAAGTCGTGGAACTCGACGCTCTGCCCGGTCTCGGTGCTGCTGCGCTCACCGGTCAGGCGGCTGAGCGAGCGCGACGCGAGGGCGTAGCGGTCGAGCAACGCCCGGCTGCGGTTCGAGATCACGCCGTACCTGTTGGGAAGCCTCTCACCGTGGCCGGTCTACCTTGGCGATCACCTCGCGGAGCACCTGGTCGGGGTCCGCGCCCTCGACCTCAGCCTCGAAGCTCAGCAGCAGACGGTGGCGCAGTGACGGCAGAACCGCTTGGCGGATGTCTTCGTACTCGACGTTGGGACGGCCGTCGGCGAGCGCGTAGCCCTTGGCGGCGAGCGTGATGGCCTGCGCGCCGCGCGGGCTGGCGCCCAGCCGGATGAGCGGGTGGGCATGCGTGGCCTCCACCAGCTTGACGATGTAGTCGAGCGCGGCGTCGGCGATCGGCACGGCGCGCAGCATGCGCTGCAGCTCGAGGAGTTCGGAGCGCTTGAAGACTCGTTCGGCGCTGGCTTCCGTGTCGCCGGTGGTGACCACCAGGATGCGCCGCAAGGTGTCGACGTCGGGCCGCTCGATCTTGATCTTGAACAGGAACCTGTCGAGCTGAGCCTCCGGCAGCGGGTAGGTGCCTTCCATCTCCAGCGGGTTCTGTGTCGCCAGCACGATGAACGGTTCCGGCAGCGCGTGGCGCACGCCCGAAACCGTGACCGCGCGCTCCTGCATGGCCTCCAGCAGCGCCGACTGCGTCTTCGGCGTGGCTCGGTTGATCTCGTCGGCCAACAGCACGTGCGTGAACACCGGGCCGCTCTGGAACTCGAAGCGCCGCTCGTCACCGGCCTCGATGAACACGGTGGTGCCGGTCACGTCGGCGGGCATGAGGTCGGGCGTGAACTGGATGCGCGCGAACTCCAGCTCCGTCGCCTCGGCGAACGCGCGCACCAGGCGGGTCTTGCCGAGGCCCGGCACGCCCTCGATGAGGACATGACCGCGGGCCAGCGCGGCCACCAGCAGCTCGCCGATGACCCGCTCCTGGCCGAGGATCACGTTGGAGATCGTGTCCCTCAAGCTGCGGAACCTGCCTTGCATGTGCTCAACCGCCACGCTTGGCGGGACGCTCGCGTCGCTCATTCGGCCAGTATAGCCGCGCCCGAAAGTGCCGCCGCTTCCGGCCTAGGCCGATGTGCGGTCGCTGCGGGAGAAGCCCTCGTGGGGGAGTAGACTCGGCACATGAGTCCGGTGTGCGGACGTGTGACGCTCAGACCGCTCGACGAGTTCTCCGAGGCGGACTGGCGTCGACTGCAGAGTCACTTCCGTGACCCTGAGATCGCTCATCTCAACGGCACCCCGCCGAACCGCATGCCGCTGTGGCTGATGAAGCGCCTGCTGCGCACCGACTCGCGCCGCATCGATCGCGCCACCTTCGGGATCTTCGACGAGAACGACGAGTTCATCGGCACCACCGAGCTCTACGACCTGCGCGGCCGCCGCGCGACCCTCGGGATCATCATCGGCGAGCGCAGCCATTGGTCGCGCGGCTACGGACCCGAAGCCATCAGGGCGCTGCTCGGCTACGCCTTCGGTCCCCTGGGGCTCGAGACCGTGACGCTCAACACCTTCGGCGACAACGAACGCGCTCAACGGGCGTTCAAGAAGGTCGGCTTCCGCGAGGTCCGGCGTCAGGTCGACGCGAAGGGTCGCGTCGACGTGCACATGGAGCTCGACCGTCGTACGTGGACGGAGCTGTGGCAAGGCTCGGGTCGCGATGCCGGTGTCGGCGAACCGGACGACCTCTCTGGCCAATCGGGCGCCGGCCGGGTCCGGGCCGCCCTCTAGCCCTGCGAGAAGTGCTCCAAGACTGCTTGCGCGGCCTTGCGGCCAACGCCAGGCACGGCCGCCAGGGTTTCGAAGTCGGCGCTGCGTAGCTCGTCGACGCTCGAGAAGTGGGCGAGCAGCGCGTCGCGTCGCTTGGGGCCGATGCCCGGCACGTCGTCGAGCACGCTGCGAGTCAGGGCCCGCCCGCGCCGCTGGCGGTTGTAGCCGACCGCCGTCCGGTGCGCTTCGTCGCGCACGTGCATCAGCAGCCTCAGGCCGGGGTGACTGAGCGGCACCAGCACCTCCTCGCCGGTCACGGTGATCAGCGTCTCCTGCTTCTTGGCCAGTCCCACCAACGGCAGTGAGACGCCGGCTTCGGCCAAGGCGCTCTTGGCGACGCCCAGCTGGCCCTTGCCGCCATCGATCAGCAGCAGGTCGGGTTGGGGCAGGGTATCGGCCAGCGAGCCGGTGAAGCGCCGCAGCACCGCTTGGCGCATCGCGAAGAAGTCGTCGGAGGCGCGGGCGTCACGGATCCGCAGCTTGCGGTAGTCGCTGCGCTTCGCGCGGCCCCCCTCGAACGCCACGATGCTGGCGACCGTGTGCTCGCCCATCAGGTTCGAGATGTCGAAGCCCTCGATGCGCCACGGCGGCGACTCGAGCTGCAGCAGCTGTTGCAGCTCCTTGACGCCGGGCGTCTCGCCGCGCCGCTCGAGCAGCGCGATCTCGGCTTCGACGCCGGTGACCGCGTTGCGCTGCGCCATCGCCATCAGCTCGACCTTGTCGCCCCGCTGCGGCGTGGCGAGCTTGACGCGGCGCTGCGCGCGCCCGCTGAGGAAGCGCTCCCAGGTGGCGACGTCGAGATCGCTGCCCGGCACCAGCACCAGCGGTGGCACCTGGGTGGCCTGCCCGTAGAAGTCGGCCATCATGCGCTCGAGCACCTCGGCGTCGGAGGCCTCGGCGGCATTGGTGAGGAAGCGTTTGTCGCGGCCGACCACGCGGCCCGAGCGCATCTGGAAGAGCTGCACCATCGCGTAGTTGCCGGCCTTGGCGAGGCCGAGGAAGTCGAGATCGCCGCCGCTCGCCTGCACGACGCTGGCGTCGTAACCGGTCAGGCGCGTCAGCGCGTCGAGCCGATCGCGGTAGGTGCCGGCCAGCTCGAAGTCCTGCCGGCCGGCCGCCGCCAGCATCTCCTCCTTCAGGCTCGCGACGACCTCGTCGACGCGTCCTTCGAGGAACGCCTTG
The DNA here is from genome assembly GCA_964398985.1 of uncultured bacterium. GTDB lineage: Bacteria > Deinococcota > Deinococci > Deinococcales > Trueperaceae > CAYMRL01. The sequence continues at coordinate 14,264 of CAYNOS010000007.1, read as the reverse complement.
ACCTCGCGGACCACCTCGGCGTACGCGACCGGATCGACGCCGCCGACGCAGGGCGCGAAGCAGCGGCCCATGTGGAAGCGCAGACACGGCCGCTTGCGCACCGCCAGTGGCACGCCGGAGTTCTTGCGCAGCTTGAAGGTGCTGTAGACGAGGTCGAGAACGCGCCTCACCGACCCGGCGCCGGGGTAGGGCCCGTAGTAGGTCGCGCCGTCCTTCTCCACGCGCCTGGTCATGATCAAGGTCGGGAACTCCTCGTTCGTCAACTTCAGGAACGGGTAGCTCTTGTCGTCCTTGAGCTGCACGTTGTAGTGCGGCTTGTGGCGCTTGATCAGGTTCGACTCGAGGATCAGCGCCTCGACCTCGTCCTTGACGACGATGAACTCGACGCCGACGGCGTCGCGGGTGAGGTGGCGCTCCTTCTGCCCCGCCTGCCGGCCGAAGTAGCTCCGCACGCGGCTGCGGAGGTTGATCGCCTTGCCTACGTAGAGAACGTCGCCGTCTGCGTCGACGAACAGGTAACAGCCCGGTCCTGTCGGCAGGACCGGGAGATCGGAGCGCTTCACTTGCGCGATTCTACGTTCGGCTCAGCCAAGCCGACGTGCGCTGACGGCGCCGCCGGCGGTTCCCGCGCGGGGACCTCGCCGGCGGCGCCTGTCCCCTCGCTTAACGCAGCAGCCGCAGGGCGAACGGCACCCAGCCGAACTCGCCGACGAGGAACTCCTCGAGCGTCATCGTCTCGCCGCCGCCGAAGGTGAGCTCGAGCTCGTCCCCGACGACACCGTTCTCGTCGGCGTCGTTGAGCGCGCCGGCGAAGGCCACCGCCAGCGCGCCGTTGAGGCGGAACTGCCCGTTCAGGCCGACGCTGACCGGAGTGCCGCCAGCGAGTTCGACGTCCGCGAAGGACGCCTCGAAGTCGAGGCTCTGCTCGTCGCCGGCCAGCCCCACCGACAGACCGAACGCCAGGTCGCCGGAGTCGGGCACGAAGCCGCTGATCGCGCAGTCGAGGTCGCGCTCGAACTCGCCCTGGCTGCTGACGTCGAAGTAGGCGGAGATCCAGTCGCCGTCAGCGAACGCAGTTCCCTCGAACCCGGCCGCCAGCGAGTCGACGGTCGCGGTGTCCGCGAGGCTGAAGCCGAGCCGGTCGACGAAGACCCCGGCTTCCTGGCCTCCCAGGTAACCGCTCAGGTGCGCGCCGGTCGGCTCGTCGTAAGCGCAGGAGTTCGTCGTCCAGCCGCTGGTGAACGCCACCTCCCCGACCTCCTGCTCGTCCGCCAGCAGGACGGCGGTCGCGCCGATGGGCACCTCGTACTCGTCAGCCAGCGAATCCTCCACCATCTCCGTCGGAGCAGTGGCGTCCCAGTCGACGTCGAGCCGGTAGGCGAGCGCCTCGTGAACCCAGTTGAGCTGCAGGTCGTCCGACGGCTCCACGAACACCCACTCGAAGGTCGCATCGTCGTAATCGAACACGCCGCGCGGCAACTGCGCGGGATCGTCGGAGGGCGGCAGGCCGGCAGGGATCGGGACGCTCACGCCGGCCACCGGCCCGCTGTTCCAAGACTCGGTGTCGGCGATCGAGACCGCAGCCTCGAGAGCCTCGTTGAGCGCCGCGGAGACCGCCGCGGCGCTCAAGCCCGGGCCGCCCGAGGGGCTGCAGGCTGCGAACAGCAGGCTGAGTCCCAGTACGCTCGCGAGGATCACAACTCGTGACTTCATCAATCCCTCCGTCGATCTCTCCCTGGTCGGTGTCAGGGCATGATAGGCGGGGTCGAGCGGGCGTCAGCGTGAGCAATCTCGCTGCCGCGCACGGCGCCCGAAAGCCTCGCAGCCGCCGCACACGCGAGCGGGACGTTAGGCACTTAGTCCGCTCCAGGCCGCCTTTCTATGCTGACGACAGACGGACGAGGGCGCGCGACGGCCACGTTCCCTTGAGACCCATCTCATCCCGCAGGCGCGCACCCGGCGACCGTGGCCCCAGTGGCCCGGTCGTGGTCCGGGAAAGGGCAGGGCCTGGCTATGGGCAAGAAGTGGGTCTACCTCTTCGATCAGGTGAGCGACGCGGAGGCGCTCGCCGGCAGCTGGGACGGCGCACGGGCACTGCTGGGCGGCAAGGGCGCCAACCTCGGTGACATGACCCGACTTGGTGTGCCGGTGCCTCCCGGTTTCACCGTCACGACCGAAGCGTGCAACGCCTACTTGGAGGCCGGTGAGCGCTTCCCCGAAGGGATGTGGGAGCAGGAGCTCGATGCGCTCCGGCGCGTCGAGGAGCTGACCGGCAAGTCCTTCGGAGTCGCTGATAGTCCGCTGCTGGTGTCGTGCCGCTCCGGCGCCAAGTTCTCGATGCCGGGGATGATGGACACCATCCTCAACATCGGCCTCAACGACGAGGTCGCCAACGGCTTGATCGCGTTGACCGCCGATCCGCGCTTCGTCTACGACTCGTATCGGCGCCTCGTGCAGATGTTCGGCAGCGTGGTCCTCGACGTGCCCGACGAGGTGTTCGAGGCCGTCATCACCGCCAAGCGCAAGGAAGCCGAGGTGGATACCGACGCCGAGCTGTCGGCGGAGGACTGGAAGGAAACCACCCGCAAGTTCAAGGAGATCGTCAAGACCTACACCGGCTCCGACTTCCCGGAGGAGCCCCTCGAGCAGCTCAAGCTCGCCACCGAGGCCGTGTTCAGGTCGTGGAACGGCAAGCGCGCCATCGACTACCGCAACGCCTCGCGCATCGCTCACAACCTCGGCACCGCCGTCAACATCCAGACGATGGTGTTCGGCAACATGGGCGACGACTGCGCGACCGGCGTGGCGATGAGCCGCAACGCCACCACCGGCGAGCACCACATCGAGGGCGACTTCCTGGTCAACGCTCAAGGTGAGGACGTCGTGGCCGGCATCCGCCCCACCAGAGACCTCGACGAGCTCAGGGACGTCATGCCGCGCGTCTACGAGGAGTTCGCCGGCATCGCCCGGCGCCTCGAGGAGCACTACCGCAACATGCAGGACATGGAGTTCACCGTCGAACACGGCAAGCTCTGGATCCTGCAGACCCGCGACGGCAAGCGCACCGCGCAGGCCGAGGTGAAGATCGCCGTCGACATGGTCGATGAAGGGCTGATCGACCGCCAGACCGCGGTGAGGCGCGTCAAGCCGGAGCAGGTCGACTACTTCCTCCACCCGCAGCTCGACGTCGAGGCGCGCAAGGAAGCGCGCCTGCTGGCGCGCGGCCTCAACGTCTCGCCGGGAGCCGCAGTGGGCATGGTGGCGTTCGACGCCGACACCGCCGAGCGCTGGGCCAAGGAGGACGGCCGCGACGTGATCATGGTGCGGCCCGAGACCAAGCCCGACGACGTGCACGGCATGCTTGCCGCCAACGGGATCGTGACCAGCAGCGGCGGCCGTACCAGCCACGCGGCGTTGGTCGCGCGCCAGTTCGGCAAGCCGGCGGTCGTCGGCATCGCCGCGTTGGAGATCGACCTGGTCGGACGTCAGATGACTGTCGACGATCTCGTCATCAAGGAAGGCGACTACATCTCCGTCGACGGCACGCTCGGCGACGTCTACCTCGGCAAGGTGCCGACCGTCATCCCCGACATCAGCAACCCCGAGCTCGCCAAGCTGCTGCGCTGGGCTGACGAGATCCGCAGCCTCGGCGTGCGCGCCAACGCCGACTACCCCGCCGACGCCGAGCGCGCCCGCGCCAACGGCGCCGAAGGCCTCGGCCTGGTCCGCACCGAGCACATGTTCTTCGAGCCCGAACGCTTGCCGCTGGTGCAGCGCATGATCATGGCCCGCACCGGCACGGAACGCACCGAGGCGCTGGCCGAGCTGCTGCCGCTGCAGCGCAAGGACTTCATCGGCTTGTTCCGGGCGATGAGCGGCCTGCCGGTCATCATCAGGCTGATCGACCCGCCGCTGCACGAGTTCCTGCCCTCCCACGACGATCTCACCAACGACCTCGCCGACCTCAAGATGCGGCTGCAGCACCACTCGAACCTGCGCGACATCGACGCCGCCCTGGCGGAGATCCGCAGCAAGCAGGACCACCTGGTCCGCGTCACGGAGCTCCGCGAGGCCAACCCGATGCTCGGCACCCGCGGGGTGCGACTCGGCATCCTGATCCCGGAGCTGACGCGCATGCAGGTGCGGGCCATCTTCGAGGCCGCCTGCCAGGTCAAGCGCGAGGGCACCGACGTCAGGCCCGAGGTGATGATCCCGCTGGTCGCTCACGTCAACGAGCTCAAGCTGCAGCGCGAGGAGCTCGAGTCCGAGGCCAAGGCCGTCATGGCGGAGCTCGGTGTCATGGTCGACTACCACTTCGGCACCATGATCGAGGTTCCGCGCGCCGCGCTGGTCGCCGATGAGCTTGCCCAGCACGCGCACTTCTTCAGCTTCGGCACCAACGACCTGACGCAGACCGTCTTCGGAGTATCGCGCGACGATGCCGAGAAGAGCTTCCTGATGTACTACCTCGAGCAAGGCATCCTCGAGGAGAACCCGTTCGACCGCATCGACCCGCATGGCGTCGGCAAGCTGATGGAGATCGGCACCGAGCTCGGGCGCAAGACGCGCCCCGACCTCGAGGTCGGCATCTGCGGCGAGCACGGTGGCGACCCCTTCTCGATCGAACTGTGCCACCAGCTCGGGCTCGACTACGTGAGTTGCTCGCCGTTCCGCGTCCCCGTCGCGCGCCTGGCAGCTGCCCACGCGGCGCTGAAGTTCGGTCGCCGCCACACCCGTGGCCGGAACGGTGAACGCGGGCCGGGGACGAGCGAACCGGCCAAGGAGTTGGTCACGGCCTGACAGGAACAGCGCGCCCCAAGTGAGCGGCGTCGTCTCAGCAAGCTGGTGGGGTGACGGTCCTCGAAGCGACCGTCACCCCACTCCTCGGTCGGCTACCAGTGCACCATCGGCAGCCCGGCCACCGGCGAGCGGAACGCTGGAATGCGGGTTCCTCTGAGGCTGCCGAGGTAGACGGTCCTGAGGTCGGCTCCGCCGAACGTCAGGCTGGCGAACCAGGGCGCGATCTTCCCGCCGGCCGCCAGCATCAGCTCGGGAGTGGCCTCGCCGCGCCAGAAGGCGTCCATCAGCGCCCGCGAGGCCACCGGATCGCCGTCGTCGAGGATCACACGCATCTCCGCCTCCGGCGTGAGCACGAACAGCTTGTCGACCATCACCAGCGTGCCCCAGAGGTTGCCGTAGGAGTCGAAGGCGATGCCGTCGGGCGGGCCACCGAGATCGGCGGGACCGAACAGCTCCCTGTCGGTCAGCGAACCGTCGGGCTGCACCCGCAGGCGCGTGATGCAGGGCCCGGCCGTCTCCACCACGTAGAGGTACTCCTCGTTGGCGTCCAGACGGATCTCGTTGGTGAACCTGAAGCCGTCGGCCACGATCCGTAGGCCCTGGTCGTCGAGCAGCGCCACGTAACCGTCGGCGATGTTGGGATCGACCGCCTGCATCCAGTTGGTCTTGCGGGTCGAGACGGTGAGCCAGATGCGGTCCTGGCTGTCGCGCAGCACGAAGTTGACCTTGCCGATGGGCCGACCGTCCAGCAGGTCGGCCATCACGGTGGTCTCGCCAGTGCGTTTCATGCGCTCCAGTCGGTCGGTGCCGAAGTTCGAGACCAGCAGGTCGCCGTTGCCGGCGAACGCCAAGCCGTTGGGCAGGGTGCCGGTGGTGAAACGGTTGGCGTCGTCCGACGCCCCGGCGAAGCTGCCGGACTCGACCTGAGCCACCAGTGTCTGCCGGCCATCCGGACCGATGCGCATGACGCCGCCGCGCGCGTCGGCCGACCACAGGGTGCCGTCGCGCTCCGCCAGAATGCATTCCGGGCGCTGCAGGCCGACGCCGACGTAGTCGAGTGCGCCGACGTCGACGACGAAACCGTCGAGCGGGTTGGCCACCTAGCTCGCCACCTACACCGCCACCCGTTCCTTACCCTTGAGTTTCAGGATCTGGCGCACCTCGTCGGGCGTGGCTATCTCCATACCGAGTTCCTCCAGCACGGTGCGGATCTTGGTCACCAGCTCGGCGTTGCTACCGGCCAGGTCGCCCCTGCCGATGTAGAGGTTGTCCTCCAAGCCCACTCGCACGTTGCCGCCCGCGATGGCGGCCTGGGTGGTCATCGGGATCTGGTGGCGGCCGGCGGCCAGCACCGACCACACGTACTCGTCACCGAACAGCTTGTCGGCGGTGCGCTTCATGTACAGCAGGTTGTCCGGGTCCGGCCCGATGCCGCCGAGCACGCCGAAGATCGTCTGGATGAAGAACGGCGGCTCGAGCCAGCCGTTGTCGATGACATGAGCGAGGTTGTAGAGGTGGCCGACGTCGTAGCACTCGAGCTCGAACCGCACCCCGAGACCCTTCCCGAGCCTCTCGGAGATACGCCGGATGTCGGAGAAGGTGTTGGCGAAGATGAACCCCTCTGACTTGCGCAGGAACTCCTGTTCCCAGTCGAACTTCCAGTCGTCGTAGCGGTCCGCCAGCGGGTGCAGGGCGAAGTTCATGGATCCGAGGTTCAGGGAGGTCATCTCGGGCTCGAACGTGGTGGCGGCGGCCAGCCGCTGGTCCAGCGTCATGCCGAGCCCGCCGCCGGTGGTGATGTTCATGATCACGTCGGAGCCGGCCTTGATCGGCTCCAGGAACTGGCGGAACACCTCCGGGTCGGAGCTCGGCCGGCCGTCCTCCGGGTCGCGCGCATGCAGGTGCACTATCGCGGCGCCGGCAGCGGCGGCGTCCAGCGCCTGCCGGGCGATGTCCGCGGGCTTGTAGGGCAGCGCGTCCGACATGGTGGGCGTGTGGATGCCGCCCGTGATGGCACAGGTGATTATCGTCTTCTTCAGTTGCCTAGCCACTGCTTGCCTTTCATACGAGTGCCGTGGAGATCCACGGGAACAAGAAGAGGATCGCGAGAACTGTCAGCATCACGACCACGAACGGCAGCGCCCCCATGAACACGTCGTTCATGCTCACCGTCTTGTCTCGCAGGGTCGCGTGAATGACGTAGACCGACAACCCGAGTGGCGGCGACAGCAGCCCGATCTCGATGGCTACGGTGATGAGTATGCCGAACCAGATCAGGTTCACGCCGAAGGTGGCCAGCACCGGCAGCGCCAGCGGCACCAGGATCAGCATGATCGAGCTCGAATCGAGGATGGTTCCGAGCGCGATGGCGATCAGGAGGATGCCGATGATGAACACGGAGACACCGAGGTCGGCGCCGGCGAGCCAGTTCGTCATCGCCTGCGGCACGCCGGTGAGGGCGAGCATGCGGCTGTACATGCTGGCCGCGATGATGAGGAACAGCACTGCGGCCGAGATCTGGCCGGTCTCTACCGTCACCTTCCAGAGCTTCCGCCACGGCAGCCTGCCGCGAATGGCCGCGATGACGATCGCGCCCAGCGCACCGACCGCACCGGCCTCGGTGGGCGTGAAGATGCCGCCGTAGATGCCGCCGAGCACGACCAGGATGAGGACGACCGTCGGGAGCAGTTTGACGAGCACCTCGGGCCGAGTCAACGCGGGTAGCTCCACGCCAGTCACGTCGCCCACGAAGCGCTTGTTGTAGGTGGCCATCAGCGCGATGAATAACGAGTAAGCGAGCACCAGGAGGATGCCCGGGAGTATGCCGGCGATGAACAAGCGGCCGATGGACTCCTCCGCCAGCACGGCGTAGAGGATCAGCAGGAGGCTGGGGGGAATGAGCATGCCCAACACCGAGCTCCCGGCCACCACACCCACGGAGAAGCGAGCGGTGTAGCCGGCGCGGCGCATCTCGGGCACCGCGATGCGCGTGAACACGGCGGCGGAGGCGATGGAGATACCGGTGATGGCGGCGAACACGGCGTTGGCTGCGACGGTGGCGATACCGAGGCCGCCGGCCACCCGCCTGAAGGCGCGCGCCGCGACGTCGAAGGCGTCCTTGCCCAGCTCCGCTTCGGAGACCACCATGCCCATCAGCACGAAGAGAGGCACGACGCCGAAGATGTAGCTGCTGATCGATTCCTCTGCCGCGATCGCCAGCAGCCGTCCCGCCAACAGTTGGGAATCGCGTACCAGCCAGACGCCGATGTAAGAGGTGACGGCCAAGGCGATCGCCACGTGGACGCCCGCATAGATGAGGCCCACCATCGCCAAGAGGGCCAGGATGCCGATCTCGATGGGACCCACTACGCGGCCCCTTCGCCAGTCTGCGCGGCGCCTTCGACGGCGGCGGGCGGCTTGATCGCCCTCACCAGCGCCAAGGCGGCGAACAGCAAGAACTGCACGAGCATGGCCACCGCGCCGATGACGAGGATCAGTTTGATGGGCCAGGTGGGGATGACGAAGCGGCCGACCACTCCGATGGTCTCGCCACGTTGCCAGGCGGTGACGAAGCGCGGCCACGAGGCCTGCAACAAGAACCAGATCGTGACCGCGCCGGCCAGGTTGTAGAGAGAGTCAAGCGCTGCTCCCACTCGCGGCCAGCGCCGCAGCAGCACGCTGAGCAGCATGTCGGAGCGCGTCAGCGAGCCGTTACGCAACGCGCTGGCCAACTGCAGGAAGACGATGCCGACGATGGAGAGGCTCACGATCTCCGGCACGCCGGTTATCGGGCTCTGAAGGAAGGTGCGGCCCGCCGCGTCGGCGTTGATCAGCACCATCAGCGCCAGGATCCACACCGTCCCGATCACGTTGAAGCTCTCGGTGATGTAGCCGTAGACGCGGTTGAGACCATCCAGGAACGGAACACCCGATGGGGGTCTCACTACTATCGTCCTCCGTCAATGGGACTGGGGCCCCGTGGAGGGGGCCCCAGTCCGAAGTCGTGTGGTCTTGGCCTTTACTCCTCGTCCCAAGCGCGGGGGAGTACGCTGCCGCGGGCGCGGATGCCGGCGAGGTACGCCTCGAGCACCGTGGAGCCCGCCAGGCCCTGGCTGTCGAGCAGCGCTGCCCATTCCATGGGGACGTTGGGAAGGGCGTTGGCCCACTCGGCAACGAGTTCCGGGCTGGCCTGCGTGATGGTCGCGCCACCCGCCTCCATCGCCTCGAGGCTGGCTTGGATCCGGTCGCGCAGCGCGGCGGCGTACGACTCGCCGTAGACGAGCGCGCCGTGGCGCAGGGCCTCCTGCACTTCCTGCGGTTGGATGCTGAACCACGGGGCGTTGGCCACCAGCGCACCGGCGTACTGCGCTCCGAAGTTCATGAGGGTGAGGTACGGGGCCACTTCCTGGAGGCGGGCGGGGGCCGCAGCGCTGGCGAAGGTGACGACGCCGTCGTAAACGCCCGTCTGGATGTCGTTGTAGTAGGTGGCCAGGTTGCCCGCCACGCCCACGGCGCCCGTGTCGTTGAGCCAGTTCACGGCCGCGCCCGGCGCGCCGATGCGGCGCCCGCGCAGATCGCTGAGCGTGTTGACCGGGAAGGTGGTCATCAGCATGTAGTCGTCGAGCGAGAAGCCGGAGCCGAGGTAGGTGAGGTCGTACTGCTCCCACGCTTCGATCAGTTCCGGGATGGCGTCGTGCATCTCCATCATCACGTCAGCCACTACGAACGGGTCGGTGGCGCCGAACGGCAGGTAGTAGGTCACGTTCTGCAGCGGCAACGTGGTGGGTTCGAAGACCGTGGGCACGATGCCCACGTCGGCCAGTCCGGCCTCCAGGGCCTCGAGCTCGCCGCCTACCGGCGCCAGAGTGCCGCCGAAGTAGGTGTTCCAGTTGATCTGGTAGTCGGTGCCCTCCAGCGCGGCGTCGACGGCCGGCATGAAGGACTGGATCAGTTGGTCCACCCAGATGAACACGGGTGCGTGACCGTTGATGAGGTTGATGGTGATGGTGCGCTGGGCGCTCGCCACGCCGAGTGCCGCCACCAGCACGAGCGCTAGGAGGATACGGGGGATTCTGCTAGTCATTTCTGGCTCCTTTGCCTTCTTGGTACTTGTTGCTGAGCTTTGGGTAGCGTCCACGACCCTTAGTCGTCGACTTCCACGAGGGCGACGACCCGCGTCCAGCCTGCGCTGGCACCGCGGATCTTGTAGGGGAAGGCCATCACCGTGAAGCCGTGGGCCTTCGGCAACTGATCCAGGTTGGCGAGCTTCTCGATCTGCAGGTAGGGCTGCTCGAGCCCCAGGAAGTGAGACTCCCAGAACTCCGACTTGCCGGCCAGCACGTCCTTGACCAGCACGTCGAAGGCGCGGTCCAGACCCCAGGCATCGATGCCTATCATCCGCACGCCTCGGTCGAGAATGTACTTGGTGGCCTCCCTGCGCAGGCCGGGGTGCCGGAAGTCGTAGCGCGGCTGAGCGAAGTGCTTGTCGGTGTCGGTGCGCACCAGCACGATGTCCAGCGGCTGGAGCTGGTAGTCGATGGCTGCCAGCTGCGCCTCCACGTCGGCCGCGGTGATGCCCACCTCGCGGTCCACGTGGCGCATGTCGAGCACCACGCCGTTGCCGAAGCACCAGCGCAGCGGGACCTGGTCGATGGTCGGCGCCGGCGAGCCGTCGGCCATGGTGGGGCCGTAGTGGTAGGGGGCGTCCACGTGCGTGCCCGAGTGGGTGGACAGCTTCACCTCCTCCACCGACCACACGTAGCCCCGCTCGAACACGCGGTTCTTCATGTCGTCGCCCCAGCCCATGATCTTGGCGCCGAGTTCCATGCCCTGCACGTGGTCCACGTACTTGATGTCGTGGGCGTTGGGCTCGAACTCCCGGGTGTCGTTGCTCAGCGTGCTGGACAGGTCCACCAGGCGCACGCGCCGGCCCATGAAGGTGAAGGTGTCGCTCACGCCTCGCCGCCTTCCATTACCCGCCTTACGATCGCGTCCAGAACGGTGTCCGGCAGCCCGGTCTTGAGGACCAGTCCGGCCTGCTTGATGGCCTCGGTGACCTCGCCCACCTGCTCGTCGGTGGGGGAGTAGCCGCGCTGCTGCAGCATCACCGCCACCCCGTGTCGGCCCGTACCGCGGCCGTACACGACGCTGTTGGGAGCCTGGCCCACGACCTCGGGCGGGTACGGGAAGACGTAGTTGCTGCCGAGCGGGGTGCGCGCCATGCCGTTGAGGATGTGGACCACGATGCCGGACTCGGTCTCGAACAGCCCCTCCCCCACCACCGGCTTGTTGCGCGCGGGCTTGGCGCGGCTGATCTCCGCCACTACGTCCGACACCATCTTGAGGCGCGGGAGGTCGATGCCGGTGTCCACGCCCATCAGGTGCTGCAGCGCGAGAGCGACTTCTTCGGTAGCGACGTTGCCGGCACGCTCGCCGATGCCGTTCACCGAGGTGTGCACCATGTCGGCGCCGGCGGCAACGGCCATCAGGGCGCCGGCGGTGGCCAGCCCGTAGTCGTTGTGGATGTGGAAGCCTACGTCGACCCCGACATGCTGCTTGAGCTTCCGCACCATCTCGAAGGTCGCGAACGGGTGACCCATGCCGAACGTGTCCGAGATGGTCACGCGGTCGGCGCCGCCGCGCTCGGCGATCTCGCCGAAGATGCGCAGCACGTAGTCCTGATCGGGGATGCGAAAAGCGTCCCAGCCCATGAACTCCACGTACAACCCGGCTTCCCTACCCGCCTTCGCGAAGGTCGAGACCATGTCGATCAGCGTCTCGGGCGTGATCTGGTAGACGTACTTCAGCAGGTAAGGGTTGATGCCGAACTCGAGAAGCATGCCGTCGGCCTTGGCGTCCAGCGTGGCCGCCACGTCCTCTTCCTTCAGGCGCACCAGCGGCACGATCTTGGAGTTGAAGCCCTTGCCGGAGAGCTCCTTGAGCACCTCCTTGTCCTCGGCGGTCACTGGCAGGCATGGCTCGATGGAGTGCACGCCGAGCGCATCGAGCTGCTCGGCGATGAACACCTTCTCCGCGGGAGTGAAGGCGATGCGCGCGGTCTGCTCGCCGTCGCGCAGGGTCACGTCGTGCACCTTCACTCTGACGGGGTGGTGAAGCTTCTCTTGCACTGCAGGCAGGTAGTTAAGAGGCGAAACACTGCGTCCTTCTTCGTGATAGGGCGCGCCGATCGTTACGCCGTAGGCGTCTGCTAGCCGACTCAACTCGTGGCCTCCTAGGGTTCGTCGTGTCTCTGTTGCGGAACTCCTGGTTCATCGCCGCTGCGCTTGCGGCCGGCTGCGCCAGCCTTGACGCCGCCCCTGTGCGGATCCAGCAGCTTCGCGAGGTCGGGCCCGTAGGCAGCCTCGAGCGTGGGTCGATACTCCTCGTAGATCTTGTTGATGTAGATGTCGTGGCGGATGAAGTTGGCCACCGTCTGCACCACCGCGGGATTGGTGGTGCGCACGCCCACCCACTCCATGAGCGCGTTGCCGTTCATGAGCAGAGTGGCGACCTCGTCGACCACGAAAGCGGCGTGGTCGCCGTGCCGCAAGTGCACGGTGGGAAGCATGGCGTGCCCGTGCACGTTGACCGCGGGGTGCTCCAGGAGGCCGCTGAAGAGGTCGCCGGCGTCGGCGTGCGAGGTGAAGGTCAGGATAGCCACGCGCGCGCCACGACGAAGCGCAGCCTCGATGCTCGAGCGGAGCTGCGTGATCTCGCTCGGCCAGGCGCTGATTAGCACCTCTTCGTTGGCCGAGGCCACCAACCGCTCGGCGCGATCGAGCAGCGCCCGATAACCGCTGCCGTGCCACAGGATCTCGCCATGCACGTCGTGCGGCTTGCGCCTCACCGTGTCGCGCAGCAGCGTCGCGACCTCGCTCATCCGCGAGTGCTTCTGCGCCAGGAACTCCTCCAGGTCGAGGGGCACGTAGCGGCCGTCCTCGAGTTGCGCCACCAGCCCCTGGCTGGAGAGCCGCTCGAGGTTCTCGTAGACCTTGGCGCTGGGAACGCCAGCCAGACGAGCCACCTGGTTGCCGTTGGCGGCGCTTCCCGTCAACAGCGAGAGGTAGATCTTGGCTTCCGACTGCGTGAGCCCGAGCTCCTGTAGCGCGGCGAGGGTTATATGCTCCGGCACACTACTACTCCAGTAGTAAAACTACCCAGAGTCTAAGCGCTCACTGGCGCGGGCGTCAAATGAACGCTCCGCGACTGAGCGCGCCGGCCGTTCCCCACAGCATCCTCGTGAAGCTTGGCAGCACGATGCCAGGCCAGCACACCCCATCAAGCGGTGCAGCCCTTCCATGCTTGCTCGACTTTCAGAGCCTCAAGTCAGGCTTCAGAGATCCAGGAACAGCGCCTCAGGCGTCTCCAGCAGTTCGATCACCCTGCTCGTGAAGCGGGCAGCCTCGGCGCCGTCGACCAGCCGATGATCGAACGACAGGCTCAGGTAGATCATCCATCGCGCCGCGATGCTGTCGTCGGGCAGCACCACCGGACGCTTCTTGATCGAGTGCACGCCGAGGATCGCGGCCTCCGGCGCGTTGATGATCGGGAACGAGAAGAGCCCACCAAGACTCCCGATGTTGGTGACCGAGAAGGTGCCGCCCTTGACCTCCTCGGGCTTGAGCTTGCCGTCGCGCGCGGCGGCCGCCAACCGGTTGATCTCGGCGGCCACCTCGATGAGGCTGAGGCGGTGCACACCCTTGATCACCGGCACCATCAGCCCGTTGTCGGTGGCGACCGCCATGCCGATGTTGCAGTAGCGCTTGAAGACGATCTCGCCGGCATCGGTGTCGAGACTCGAGTTGAGGCTCGGGAACTCGACCAGGGCCGCCGCCACGGCCTTCATGACGAACGGCAGGTACGAGAGCTTCACGCCGCGACGCTCGGCCAGCGGCTTGAGGCGCTCGCGCAGGCTGACCAGGGCGCCGACCTCGGCCTCGTCGACGTGCAGCGTTCTCACCGTCTCCAGGTGCGAGGCCAACATCTGGTTGGCGATGGCGCGCCGGACGCCACGGAACGGCGTGCGCTCCTCGACGTCGTCACCCTCCGGCCACGCTTGACTGCGCCCCACGAAGCCGCCTGTCGCTGCCGGGGTGCGGTCGACGTGATGCCTGACGTCGTCGACCCTGACGCGGCCGTTGGGGCCGCTGCCGGTGACGACCTCGATGTCGACGCCCAACTCGCGGGCCAGCTTGCGGGCGGCAGGAACCGCCAGCACGCGGCCGAACGCACCGCGGCCGGAACCGCTGCCGGGGCGGACCGAGGTCTCGGAGGGGGTCGAGGCAACGGCGGGCGAAACGCCCTGCACGGGCGGCGTCACGGGAGCCGTGACGGTCGCGGAAGCGGTCGCGGAAGCGCTTGCCGGGATGGCCGCGGCCGGGCGCGCGGGTCTGCGCAGCGTCACGGTCACGTCGGCCGCCGCGGCACCCGGCTTGAAGAGGCTGAGCTTGTCGCCGTCGTCGGCC
>CAYNOS010000006.1:0-86781 GCA_964398985.1 uncultured bacterium | reverse complement strand
TGCGGAACTTGGCGACCATCTTGGCGCCGCCGCGCCCGATCTTCTGGTGCTGGTAATCGACGACCTCCCAGAGGCCGCCGTCCATCTCCACCTTGGTGCCACTCCTCAAATCAGTGACGCTGATCATCGAAACAATCCTCCGCTGTGTGCGTGACGGTCTCGCGCCGGCACGCCGATGCGCCGTCGCGGGCGCGGCGTCGGAGCGGACGAACGGCCTACTTTACCACCTGCCCGGGGGCTCCCTCAGGGGCGAGGTGGATGACGCTCGGCACCAGCCCGGCCTCATCGATGAGTTGCAGGTAACGCTCGCGCGTCAGCTCTCCTGACGCGCCCTCGACGGCAACCATCGCCGCCTCCAGAAGGTTGGTGCCGATGCTGCGCTCGCCCAGTCGCAAGGTGGTGGTGATCAGCGTCTTGACGCCGCGGCTGCGCAAGAACTCCAGGTCTTCAGCGGTGGTGGTGTTGGTCAGGACGATCTTGCCCGGGAGGGCCGCCGGGGCGTAGCGCTTGAGGAAGTGCCAGTCGCCGGCGATCACGTCCGCTTCGTCGTAGACGCGCCGAAAGCGCTCCTGCGGGGCCGCGTTCTGCTTGTCGCCGAGCGGGTAGAGCCAGGCGAAAGGCACGCGGGTCACGACCGGAAGCAGGATACGGGCCAGGCGCTCGAGGGTGGCGAGGCTCTTGATCTCCTTGCCGATCCCCAGCGCGAACATCAGATCCCCGAAGGTCACGTCGGCCCCCTGCTCGACGAAAGCCTGCGCCATCCCGAACCTGTCGACGGCCGAGACCATCAACACCTTCGCGCCGGCGAAGCCGAACTCCGGTGCCAGTCTGGCCACCACCGAGCGCTCCAGGCTGTCCTTGAGACCGGCGCCGCACACCACCGGCGTGCGCTTGGCGGCACTCGCCATGCGCTTGGCATCCTTGAAGAAGTAGCGGCGCTCTCTGACCGGCACGTAGAGGTCGATGCCGCCGAGCCCGATCGCCGAGACCTTGCCGTCGAGCTCGCCGACCAGCTTCACCGCCGCTCCCAGGTTGCCGTCCACGCCCATGCGCCGGAAGCGCACCTGGTGGCCGAGGAACGTGATCGTCTGGTCGGTGTCGCGACGGCTCGAGCCGAGCGACACGCTGACGACAACGAGCGGCAGAGAGGTCGGCACGTCAGGTGGTCGCTGTTCAGCTGGCCGCGGCCGCCGAGGCGGCCGGTGACAGCAGTTTCGCGTACCACACGAGGATCGGTCGGGCATCGATGGCGAACGTGTACCCGAGCTTCTCCCAGAAGTTGCGAGCGCGCGGGTTGCTGCCGTAGATGCTGGCGAGCAGCCGCCGGGAGCGGCCGCGCAGACGCTCCTCGAGGTCCTTGGCGCAGGCGCTGCCGAGCCCCAGGCTCTGCAGCCAGGGCAGCACCAGCAGCAGGTTGACGGTCGCGTCCCCCGTCTCGGGGTAGTCGAGCTTGTAGTCGAGGTAGCCGGCCACGCGCGCGCCGGTGACGGGATCGGAGGGTTCCTGGCCCGACAAGTTGAGCTCGGAAGCGGTTCCGTCGGGAAGTAGGATCAGTTCGGTATGGCGACGCGGATCGGAAGACGCGGTGGCCAAGTCGGTCCTGACCTCGTCCAGAGTCGGGATCGGAATCGAGATGATCTCGAAGTACGCCGGGCTGAGCCGGTACAGCTGATGGACTATCTCCGCATCGGACGGGTCGGCTCGCCGGGTGGCCGGTCCGAGACTCAGGGTGTTCGAGTGCACGCTGCACTCTCCCTTCGAGAAGATGTCGACGCGAGGTTCACCAGCGGGGAACAAGTGCAACCCATGCGTGAGGCGATTCTAGCAAGGCGAGTGCCGCCGGGCCGTGCGCCGCGCCTCACCGCCGGCGCTGCCTGGGCTCCTTGTTGCGCGCGCACGGGCAATCGCTTAGGGTTGTGCGGGCCGGCGGCGCCGGAGACGGCCCCCAGCGGTGGTATAGTCCCCGAATCGACCGGCCCGATCGTATGGAGGAAGCCTTGTCTGAGGTAACGCGCACCGATCCGTTTAGTGCGTCGGCGCAGCGCGTGTCGACCGATGCCTTCGCGAAGGCGTACCAGTTCAGGCGCGCCGACGAGGCCAGTGCGGCCGGCATGCATCCGTTCTTCAAGCCGATCGCATCTCAGAACGGCGGAGCCGTCACGGTCAACGGCCGTGAGATGGTCATCACGGGCTCGAACGACTACCTCGGCCTGACCCAGGATCCTCGCCTCAAGGAGGCGGCCCGGCGCTCGCTCGACGCCTTCGGCACCAGTTGCACCGGTTCGCGCTTCCTCACCGGCACCCTGACGCTCCACGAGGAACTCGAGACCCGTCTCGCCAGCTTCCTTCGCAAGGAGAGCGCGCTAACCTTCAGCGCCGGGTTCCTCGGCTGCCTGGCAGTGGTGGCAGCCCTCGCCGGCCGCCACGACATCCTCTACTACGACCGCGAGAACCACGCTTCGCTCTACGACGCGGCGCGCCTGTCGTTCGCGACACTGCGCAAGTTCGAGCACAACGACATGGGCGAGCTGGAGCGGCTGTTGGCGGCGGACGCCGGCCGGCCCGGCGGTCGCATCATCGTGTCCGATGGCGTCTTCTCGATGAGCGGCCACATCGCCAAGCTGCCCGAGCTGGTGGCGATCAAGCGGCGTCACGGTGCCCGTCTGATCCTCGATGACGCTCACGCCAGCGGCGTCCTCGGAGAACACGGTCGCGGGACCGCCGAGCATTTCGGCCTCGAAGACGAGGTCGACGTGATCGTCGGGACCTTCTCGAAGTCGTTCGCCAGCGTCGGTGGGTTCATGGCCGCCGACCGCGCGGTCGTCAACTACGTCAAGCACCACGCCCGCCCGTTCATCTTCACGGCGGCGCTGCCGGCGATGCAGATGGCAGCGGCCCTCGAAGCCTTGACGATCATGGAGAACGAACCGCAACACCGGGAGCAACTGTGGCGCAACGTCGAGCAGCTCCGCGGGGGCATGGACGCGCTCGGCTTCGACACGCTCGGCTCACAGACGCCCATCGTGCCGGTCCTGGTCGGTCCTGACGAGCTGGCCATGGCCTTCTGGAAGGGCTTGTGGGAGGAGGGCGTGTTCACCACTCCCGCCCTGCCGCCAGGCGTGCCGCACGGCCAGGCCATCATCCGCACCAGCGTCAACGCCAACCACACCGCCGAACAGCTCGAGCGCCTGTTGGCGGCCTTCGCCGTCGTTGGGCGTCGCCTCGGCGTCATCTGAGGCCATGGCCGCCGTGCCGAGCGTCGTCAAGGCCGCAAGCCGCCCGCAACTCAAGGAGTTCATCGACTTCCCCTACCGGAAGTACCGGGGTGACGACCGTTGGGTCGCGCCTCTGCGGATCTCGCAGCGCGAGCTGATCGATCCCCGCAAGAACCCGTTCTGGCAGCACGCGCGCGGCACGTTCTTTCTCGCGCAGCAGGACGGCCGCACCGTCGGGCGCGTGGCCGTGATCGACGACGACCTCCACAACAGCACTCACGGCGAAAACCTGGTCTTCTTCGGGTTCTTCGAGGCCGAGAGCGAGACCGTGACCAAGGCGCTGATGGCGGCGGTCGAGGCCGAGGCGCGGGCGCTGGGCCGGGACGCGGTGCGCGGTCCCGTCAACCCGACGATGAACGACGGCGCCGGTTTCCAGCTGAACGCCTTCGACGAGCCTCCGTACGTGATGATGCCACAGAGCCCACCCGAGTACCCCGAGTGGATGGAGGCGGCCGGCTACGCCAAGGTCAAGGACCTCTACACCTTCTACTTCGACACCGTCAAGCCGTTCGACGAGCGCATCGGGAGGCTCGCCAACCGCAGCCGCGAGCGCTACCAGCCCGTGGTGCGGCCGGCGGACATGCGGCGCTTCCATGACGAGGTCAAGATCCTCAAGGGCATCCACGAGGCGGCCTGGGAGAAGAACTGGGGCAACGTGCCCTTCACCGACGCCGAGATGGACCACCTCGCCAACGAGCTCAAGATGATCGTCGAGCCGGAGATGGCGCTGTTCCTGGAGTACCAGGGACGCCCGGTGGGCGTGTGCATCGCCGTGCCGGACCTCAACCAGGTGCTGGCGCGCTTCGACGGCCGGCTGTTGCCCACCGGGATCTTCCACCTGCTGAGGCGCAAGCGCATCATCAACCGCGCCCGACTCGTGATGCTCGGCGTGCTGCCCGAGTACCGGCAACGCGGCTTCGACCTCCTGCTGATTCAAGAGGTCGTGCGCCGCGCCAAGGCGATCGGCATCGTCGGCGGGGAGTGCGGCTGGACGCTCGAGGACAACCACGCGATCAACCGCGCCATCGTCGCGGCGGGCGGCGAGATGTACAAGACGTACCGGATGTTCCAGAAGCAGCTATGAACCCCCTCCTGGCGCTGAGGGCCATCCTCGGCGATCTGGCGGCTCTGTTCCCGAGACCGACCGCAGCCTGGCCGAGCAAGGTCTGGTTCTTCCTGCTGGTGGCGGTGGTGTGCCAGGCGGGCTACTGGTGGCTTTCCACACCCGGGCCACAACTACTCCGCTTCGCCCCACTCGACCCTCAGGTGGCGCTCGCCGGGATTGCGTGGGCGGTCGTGACGCTGTTCGCCTTGCCCGGGCTGCTGTTCGTGGTGCTCGGCGGCAAGCCTGCCGCGGCCGGGTTGACCTTGGGCGATCACCGCTTCGGCCTCGGCGCCTTGGTCGTGTGCGTGTTGACAGCGATCCCGATACTGCTCCTCGCGTCCGGCGACGCGGGACTGATGAGCAGCTACCCGTGGGCGGGGTCTTGGGTCGGGAGCTCCTGGCGCACCCTCGCCTGGTGGGCAGTGGCCTACGCGGTCTACTACTTCGCCTTCGAGGCCTTCTACCGAGGCTTCCTGCTCCATGCCGTGGCGTCGGCCTGGGGCGTCACGGCTGGCCTGTGGCTGCAGGCGATCTGCGCCACGCTGGTGCATCTGGGCAAGCCGCTGCCTGAGATGCTGGCGGCTGCCCCCGCCAGCCTGCTGTTCGGGATCATCGCGCTCAGGAGCCGCTCGATCGTCTACCCCGCCCTGCTCCACTTGGCGGTCGGGCTGATCATCGACGTCGGCGTGCTCGCGCGCCAAGGCCAGCTGCTGCCATGACGACGGGCGCAAGCGCAAGCGGCCTGGAGATCCTCGTCACCGGCGCTCACGGCTTCCTCGGCAGCCACGTCACCGAGCGGCTGCTGGCGGCCGGCGGCCGGGTCAGGGCGCTGGTGACCCCTTGGGGGGAGCTGGCCAACCTCGCGAGCGTGCTCGACGACAGCCGCCTGGAGGTCGTGCGCGCGGACCTGCAGGACGAGCGCTCGATAGCCGGCGTCGCCGAAGGCGTCGAGGTCGTGGTGCACGCGGCTGCGCGCGTTGCCGACTGGGGGCCGTGGGACGCCTTCTACCGCACCAACGTACTCGGCACCAAGTCGCTGGTCGATGAGGCGATCAGGAGCGGCGCCAAACGCTTCGTGCTGATCTCCAGCGTCGCGGTGCATCGCTACAGCGGGTTCCGCGACGCCGATCCCAGGAGCCAGCCGCGCGACAACCACCGCAGCGCCTACGCGCACTCCAAGATCCTCGGCGAGGACCTGGTGCTCGGCCAGGAGGGGCTCGAAGGCGTCGTGGTGCGCCCGGGCCTGTGGCCGTTCGGCAGCCGCGACACGACCTTCCAACGCGTCGTGCGCGCCGTCGAGCGCGGCCTGCTGCCGCTGATGAAACGCGGTGGCGCGGTGCTCAACACGGCCTATGCCGAGAACTTTGCGGACGGGGTGCTGCTCGCCTGCCTGCGCAGGGCGGCGGCCGGCAAGGTCTACCTGATCGCCGATGACGGCATGCCGACCTGGCGTGAGGTGTTCGGCGAGATCGCCAGGTTGACCGGCACCGAGCCCCCACGCCTGAACCTGCCCGGCCGACCGACGCAGGCGCTCGCCAGCGGCGTCGAGGCCACCTGGGCAACGCTGTTCCCGCGCATCGAGCCGCCCACCACCCGCTACCGGGCGGGCCTGATGGCGCACGACGTGCACTTCAGCATCGCTCACGCTGTCAGCGAGCTCGGCTACCGTCCTTCAGTGACCTGGCAGGAGGGCGTGAGGCGCAGCCTCTCGCAACTGCGCTCACCGGGCTGGCGGCGAGCGTGACACGCGCCGCAGAGGCCCGCTGCGAGGAGCGCGCGGTGCTGTTCGCCACCATCGCGGCCGGTGGCGGCCACCTCGCCACCGCCTCCGCGATGGCCGAGTCGGTCGCGGCTCACGCCGCGGTCGCGGCTCACGCCGCAGGCTCGGTGACGGTGAGGGTCTCCGAGGTCATGCCGGAGCTGGGCTTCGCGGCGCTCGACCGGCGCCACAAGAGCTCGTGGCGCGGGCTGTTGGAGCGCCCGCGGCTGGTCAGGTGGGCGCAGCGCGCGATGGATTCCGCACCGGCCCTGGCGCGCGCCGCTCAGGACCTGCTGCTCGACGCCTTCGCGAAGTCGGCCGCGGCGCACTACCTTGCCCACCCTCCGTCTCTGATCGTCGTCAACCACGGCTGGCTGGCCACCGCCTTCACCCGGGCCACGGTCCGCTACGGCCTCGCCGTCCCGGTCGTGGTGTACGCCACCGAACCCTTCGATGCCAGCGCCCTGTGGTCGACGCCCGCCGCCCAGACGGTGCTGGCCCCCTCGACGGCGGCGGTCCAGAGCCTGGTGAACGTCGGTGTGCCGCGAACGGCGCTGACGGTCGCCGGCTACCCTGTCGCGGCGCGCTTTCTGAGTGCGCCCGCCCAGACCGAGGCGCGAGCCCGTTTGGGCCTGCCGGAGGGCTTCACGTGCTTGATCAGCCTCGGCGCCGAGGGCGTCGTCGGCAGCGAGTTCGTTGGGGCCATCGAGCAGCTCGCTCGGCGAGGGGTGCAGACGCTGTGCATGTGTGGGCGCAACGCGCGCCTGAAGGAGACCCTCGAGGCGCTGGCGGCTAGGCTCGAGGGCGCTCGTGACGGTGGCCGCGCGGGCGGCACCGGCAACGGAGTCCCTCCGCGGGTCTTCGGCTACGTCGCGGACATGGAGACCTACCTGGCCGCCTGTGACGTCGTGCTCGGCAAGGCCGGCCCGGCCAGCACGATGGAGGCGCTGGCGGTGGGCAGGCCGGTGATCGCGACCTCCTACGCCGGCCTCAACGAGTTGGCCGTCGGCCACTACCTGGCGGCCTCGGGTCAAGGGCAGTTGTGCCTGGACCTTGGCACGCTGCCGGACGTGGTCGAGGCCTGGCGCCCCGCCAGCAGCCTCGAGCGCGCCCCAGCCGGTCGTGAGCGACCGGACTTCGCGGCGATGACCGCAGGCATCGGCGAGTACCTCACGCTGCGGGCTCTGGGCGAGGACCGTCCCGGCGCGCTGCAGCCAGGCGCGTTCGAGCTCGTGGATCAGGCGCTGCTGGAGCGCGGATCGCGCCGGCAAGGCGCGCTGCGCACCGGGGGGCAGTGATGGGCGTCAAGCGCCTTCTCGCCGCGCTGTTGCTCAGCTTCGGCCTCGGCATCGCCGGCCTCTACCTGGCGACCCGGGAGTCCGTGCTGTCACCCGCCATCTACCGGCCGAACCAGCCGAGCCTGGCTCTGGCCGCCCTCGCGCTCATCTCGCTGCTCGCTCTGTGGACAGCGCCGGTCGTGAAGCTGAGGTTGCTGGCCGCCGCCCAGGGCCTGCGCCTGCGCAGCGGCGAGGCGTTCCTGGCCCACGTGGCGCAGGTCTTCGGAACCGCCATGACGCCGAGCGGCACCGGCGGCGGACCGGCGATGATGCTGGCCTTCGAGCGCCTGGGAGTGGCTGTCGGCACCGGCCTCGGGATCGCGATCCAGCTCTTCGTGCTCGACCTCGCCGCCTTGGGCGTGCTGATCCCCGTGGGCCTGACGTACCTGCTCCTGTTCAGTCCGTTGGCGCTGCCGACGGCAACGGCCGTCCTCGGCGGGGCGTTGGCCGTACTCGCGCTGGTTGCCTCGCTGGCGCTGGCGCGCTACCCGCGGCTGCTCTACACGGCGCTGCTGTGGCTCTCGCGGCTGAGACCGTTGAAGCGCTTCTCGGAGCGCCTCACGCGCGTGGCGCGCGAGTACTTCGTCAGCGCCGTCGCCTTCAGGGACATGCCGCTGACGACCTGGTCGGCGCTGCACGGCTCCAACCTGGTCGCCTGGCTGGCCAGCTTCATGCTGTTCTGGGCGCTGCTGCAGGCATTCGGCGCCGAAGCCCGCCTGCTCGACGTGCTGTCGGTGCTGAGTATCGTGACCCTGATCGGCTTCTTCGTGCCGACGCCCGGCGCGGCCGGCGTCACCGAGCTGATGGTCGGCCTCGCCGTCGGCGCCTCGGCATCGGCGACCTCGATCGCGGCTCCGGTGGTGCTGTGGCGCGCCGGGACGTTCTACATCGTCTACTTGCTGGGTCCCGTGTGCGCCTGGG
This sequence comes from uncultured bacterium, assembly GCA_964398985.1. Lineage (GTDB taxonomy): Bacteria > Deinococcota > Deinococci > Deinococcales > Trueperaceae > CAYMRL01. The sequence goes on along the minus strand of CAYNOS010000006.1, from coordinate 78,384 downwards.
TGCTGTTGTCGCGCTCGCGCGGCTCTTGGCTCGAGGGGCGGCGGCGGCGGGCGGAGCGCAGGGAGCGCGAGAAGTAGGCGTCCTTGAGGCGGTCCGGCAGCAGGGCGAAGAGCTTCACTGCCGGCACCGACAGGGAGCTCGCCACGCGGGCGTGAGGTCGCGGCGCCAGCAACTCCCTGACGATTGACCTCGCCACGTCGTCGGGGTCGGCCGCCCCGCTCAGCCCCCACAGGCTTGACTCGTGGAGCGCGCGCAACTCCTCGTCCCAAGGTGCCTGACTGGCCTCGGCGTCGCGCAGCAGCGCCGCCCTGGCCTCGGAGGCGAAGGCGGTGCTCATCGCTGCGGGCTGCACCAGCACGACGTCCACGCCGTGCGGAGCAAGCTCCTGCCTGAGCGAGTCAGTCAGCCCTTCGAGCGCGAACTTGGCCGCTGAGTAGGCGCCCATGAACGGCGTCACCTGGAAGCCGTTGGTCGATGAGACGTTGACGATGCGCCCATGCCCACGACGGCGCATGCCCGGCGCCACGGCCCGTGCCACCTTGAGAGGCAACAGCGCGTTCAGCTCGAACTGCTGGGCGATCGCAGCGAGTGGCTGCGCTTCGAGCGCTCCGGCGCGCAACTGCCCGACGGTGGTGACGACCGCGTCGAGCCGCCCTTCGGCGGCCTCGATGTGCGCGACGGCCGCGGCCAGCGCCGGCTCGGAAGTCGCGTCGAGAGCCAGCGGGAGCAACGATTCGGAGGCCGTCAGTGACGACGGATCGATGTCCCCGGCGTAGGTCGTGACGTACGCCTGGGCCAACCTCGCGGCGACGGCGCGACCGAGGCCGCGGCCGGCCCCTACGACGAGCGCCACCTGAGGCCCAAACAGATGGCCCTCGTCACGCAGCCACCGCGCCGTGCGGCGCATGCCTTCGTGTAGATCGACCTCCGGTGAGTATTCGAGCGCGTCGGCGGCCGCCGCGCCCGAGAAACGCGCCTGCGAGGACATCACCTCGACCATCGCGGGCTCCAACCGGTCGACGCCGGGCAGCGCTCCGGTGACCATCGCCGCCGCTCTGGCTCCCACCCTCGCCAGGCCGAGCGGCACCTTCCTGATGCGTCGGCCCACCATGCGTCCGTAACAGCCCATGAACTCGGCGACGGTCACCGGGACGCCGACGACGTTGAACGCCCGACCGCCGACGCCCTGCGCCTCGGCCGCCAACTCGAAGGCCCTGGCCACGTCCTCGACGTAGACGGCGTCGAGCAGGCCGCTGCCGTCTCCGATCACGACAGGCAGCGAACGCTTGACGCTCGCCAGAGGCGTGAGCGTCCACGAGGAAGAGGCCGGACCGTAGATCATGGTCGGCCGCAGGGCCACGACCTCGGTGGCGGACCCGGCGGCTGCCGCGAACGCGGCGCGTTCGGCATCGGCCTTGCTGTCGGAGTAAGCGTCGCCGACCTTGCGGAGCGGCGCCTCTTCGGTGATCTCACCTGCCAGCACGGGACCGTAGACGGCGACGCTGCTGGCCATCACGACGCGCTCGACGCCTGCCGCGGCCGCGGCGGTCACCACCGTGCGGGTCCCTGTGACGTTGACGAGCTCGGCCAACCCGGCCGGTCGGCCCATCCACGCCGCGAGGTGGTGCACCACCCTGGCGCCGTCGACCAGACGCTCGAGGCTGTGGGCGTCGCGCAGGTCACCCAGGACGACGTCTGCGCCAGCCCTCGTGAGCTCCTCGGCCGCCGCACTATCTCTGACCAGCGCCCTCACCGGCTTGCCGGCGGCGAGCAAGCGCCTCACCAAGACCCGCCCGAGCCCTCCCGAAGCGCCGGTGAGCGCGACCAGGCCCGCCTCAGGCATGGGCCCCGCCGCTGCGTGTCGAAGTGTCGCCGAAGCGCGCTCGTGTTGCCGCCAGGAGCTCGGAGTAGAGCGTCGTCAGCTGGTGGGCGCTGGCGTTCACGTCGTGGCCTTCGGCGAACTCGCGAGCGCGGCGAGCCGCGCTCGCGTAGGCAACCGGATCGGCTACCAGCGCCTCGATGGCGGCAGCCTGAGCGCGCGGGTCCGAAGGGTCCACGACGACGCCGGCACCGGAGGCCGCGATGAACTCGGGCACCGCGCTGCTCCCGTGACCGAAGGCGGCGACCGGCAGTCCGGCAGCCATCGCCTCGAGCGTCGCGAGGCTCTGGAGCTCGGCCGGCGACGTCATGACGAAGAGGTCGACCGTCGCCATCAACGCGCGCTTCCGGTCTTCGGACACGAAGCCGAGCAGCTCGACCCTGTCGGTGATGCCGGCGGCGGCGATGTCCGTCTCGAGCTTGGACCTGAGCGGCCCCTGGCCGGCGATCAACAACCGGTAGCCTGGCGGCAGCGCGGCGAGCAGCGGGACCAGCGCGTCAGGGCGCTTCTCACCGGACAACCGGCCCAGGTAGAGCAGGCGCCGTTCGCTGCCTTCGCTGGCGCGGCGAGCTTCGACAGTCGGCAGTTCCGGCGCCGGCCAGGAGGAGAGGTCGATCCCGTTCGAGACCACCTCGATGCGTCCAGGGGTGAAGACGCGGGCCGCGCGCGCGGCGAACTTGGTGGGCGCAACGACCAGGTCGGCGCCGCGAAAGAGGATCCGGTACCACACGTGTAGCAGGAGCCCGAGGAAGCGCCCCATGACCGGCACCTGCAGCTCGGTGGTCTCGACCTGAGTGTGGAGGCCGAGCACAACGGGCACGCGCTTGCGGTTGGCCAGCAGGACGGCGGCGGCGGCCAGCGCGGTGGGGGTGTTGGCGTGCAGGATGTCCGCCCACTCGAGGTGCTTGGCCAGGCGCGCGAACGACGGCAAAGCGAAGCGGGTCTGCGAGGTGCCGAGTTGCCACGAAGGCAGGCGCTCGACGAGCACGCCGGCGGGCGGCTCGACCGGTGAGGGCTCGGCTCCGGCGACCGCTCTGACCTCGTGTCCGGCCGCCACCAGAGCCTGGATGTGACCCTGGGTCGCGCTCGCTTGTCCGCCGAAGCCTGGGTAGAGGTCGTCGGCAACGAAGAGAATTCGCACGTAAGAGACGCTAACACGGCTCGGTGAGGCGCTTGAGAGCGCGGCAAGTGCGGGGTTCCCCTCTTCGCGGCGGTGGGTCCCGCTTACACTTGGCCAGTGAGCATCGTCTTGCGGCTGGCAGTGCGCAACCTGCTGCGCCACCCGTGGCGCAGCCTGGCAACGCTGATAGGCATCGGCTTGGGGATCGCTGCCGTGCTGACGACGCTGTCGGTCGGCGACAACGTCGAGGCCAACCTGCGCACCGCACTGCAGGCAGCCAGCGGTCGAGCCGACCTGCTGGTCACCCCCGGTCCGGGCGGCCGCGCGGTGTTGGAGATCGAGCCGCTGACCTCGCAGATCGCGGGCGTCGCCGGGGTGGTGGCCGTCGAGCCCGTCCTGTTGACGCGAGCGGAGCCGCTGCGGCTGGAGTCGGCTCCCGAGCGTGGCGGCGTGATCCCGGGTATCGACAGCGGCTTCCAACTCGCCGGGCGCAGGACCGAGATGCCGGAGCGCATGCCGCTGGCATTGAGCGCAGGCGCCTTCCCGGTCGCCGGAACCAACGGGATCGCCATCGCCGACGGGTTCGCGGCGGTGCGCGGCATCGAGGTCGGACACAACGTCGACTTCCGCTTCCAAACCGGGCTCGTCAGTCTGCCGGTGGTCGGCCTGCTCGACGACGCCGTCGGCTACGCGAGCACCAACGGGGGGCGCGTCGGCGTCATGCACCTCGCCGACCTGTCGGCGCTGCTGCGTCTGGAGGGGCGCGCGTCCAACCTAGAGATCGAAGCCGCCGACGCCGCCGCCGTCACCGATGTCCAGGAGACCATCGCCGCGCTGATCGGAGACGGCTACGCGGTCACCTTCCCGGCAGGTTCCGGCAACTTCGCTTCGGGGATCGTTCAGACGCTGCAGTCGGGGCTCAGCGTGTTGGCTGCCACGCTGCTGGCCCTTGGGGCGTTCCTTGCCTACAACACGTTCATGGCCTCGGTGGTGGAGCGCAACCGCGAGTACGCGCTGCTGAGGACCATCTGCATGACGCGCGCCGACGTCAGGCGCATGGCGCTCTACGAGGCGCTGGCGCTGGCGGTCGCGGGCGTGCTGATGGGGGTGCTGCTGGGCGTGCTGCTGTCGTACCTGATGACGCGTCTGAACGCGGCCGCCCTCGGCTTCGAGTTCCGGACCCTGGTGATCCCGGTTCGCAGCGTGTTGTTGGCGAGCGTGCTCGGAGTCGTGGCGTCGCTGGCGGCGGGCACGCTGCCGGCCAACAGCGCCTCGCGCACGGCGCCGATGCGCGCGCACCAGAACCCCAACGGTGGGCTGCGTCGGTGGCAGCTGCCGGTCGGGCTGGTGCTGCTGATCCTGGGTGCGCTCGCCGCCCTGGTGCCGTGGCGTGGCCCGGCGGCGTTGATCGGCGTGGCCGGCTCGCTGGGGCTGTTCTTCGTCGGGGTGTCGCTGGCATCGCCGGCGCTGTTGATCCCGACGGTCGCATGGTTGCGGCCCGTGATGCTGAGGTTGTTCGGGGCGCCGGGCAGGCTGGCGGTCAGCTTCTCGCAGCGCAACGCCGCGCGCAACGGCGTCGCCATCGGAACCGTGGTGGTGGGCGTCGGGCTGGTGATCGGAGTGGGCTCGATGGTCGCCAGCATCAACCGCGCGGTCGCCTCGTGGGTCGACACCACCGTCATCGGCGACTTGTTCGTGACCACCCCGGTCGGCTTCCCGCCGGGCTTCGGAAGCGAGGCCGAAGAGGTCCCCGGCGTCGCCATCGCCAGTGGCGTCGGCATCAAGGTCGTGAGGTTCCTGGACGCCCCCGATTCTCGCGGGCGCTCGGTTGCCATGGTGCTGGTCGAGCCGTCGCGCTTCGATCCGGAGGTCGGCTTCGGACGCTTCCAGTACCTGCCGGGTCAAGGGGACGACCTGCTCGGTTACCAGGCTCTGCTGCGCTCCGACGCCGTGCTGGTGGCCAACACCATGCGCGACCGCTACGGCATCGAGAAGGGCGACACGATTACGCTGCGCACCGTCGACGGCTTCAAGGACTTCGAAGTCGGCGGCGTCGTCGTCGACTTCACCGCCGGCGGCGAGACGGTCGTCACCAGCCTTGACAACCTCGACGCCTTCGGTGGCGGCACCCCGGAGCTCTACGTGCTCACCGTCGACCCGGGCGTGGCTCCGGAAGTCGTGCGCGAGCGCCTGTCCGAGAGGTTCCCTGACCTCGGCCTGGACGCAACCCTCAATCTCGACTACCGTCGCTACATCCTCGACGTCAGTTCGCAGGCGTTCTCCACCACCCGCATGCTGCTGGTGATCGCAGTGCTGGTCGCCACCCTCGGAGTGGCGAACACGCTCGGCATGAACCTCGTCAACCGGGGACACGAGATCGCGGTCCTCAGGACGCTGGGGCTCAGTCGCGGAGGAGTCAGGCTACTGATCGCCGCCGAGGGCATCGTCGTCATGCTGCTCGGCGCGCTCATCGGGGCCGGGTTCGGGATCCTGCTGGCGCGCGTGGTCACGACGACGGCCGGCTCGGTTACCGGCTTCATGCTCGAGCCGGTGATACCGTGGTCGGTCGCGCTGATGGCGCTGCTGGCCTCACCGGCGGCAGGGCTGGTCGCCTCGCTGCTGCCAGCGCGCAGCGCCGCCCGGCTCGCGCCGTCGCGGGCCCTCGCCACCTGGAGTGACAATGTCTGAGGCTGACAACACGACCGCCATCGAGGCCACCGACCTGCGCAAGACCTATCGTCTCGGCGAGGCGACGATCACGGCGTTGGCAGGCGTCTCGCTGACGGTCGCTCGCGGCGAGTTCGTCGCCGTGATGGGTCCCAGCGGCAGTGGCAAGAGCACGCTTCTCTACCTTCTCGGCCTCCTCGATGCGCCCGATTCCGGCACGGTCTCGCTCGAGGGGCTCGACACCACCGGGCTGGACGACGAGCAGCTGACGGCACTGCGCCGCGACCGGCTCGGCTTCCTGTTCCAGACCTTCGAACTCATCCCCAATCTAAGCGCGCGCGAGAACATCTTGCTGCCCGCCGAGATCGCGGGGCGCATGGTCGAAGCCAAGTCGGCGCTGGCTGACCTGTCGATCCGTCTGGGCATCGCTGACCGGCTCGAGCACCGGCCCCGCCAGCTCTCTGGCGGTCAGCGCCAGCGCGTCGCGCTGGCCCGCGCGCTCATCAACGGCCCGGCACTCCTGCTGTGTGACGAGCCCACCGGCAACCTCGACACCCGCACCGGGAACGAGGTCTTGAACCTGCTGCGTGAGGGCGTCGACAACCTGGGCTGGACGATCGTGATGGTGACGCACGACCCGGCGGCGGCCCTCAACGCTGACCGCGTGGTCTTCCTGCGCGACGGACGTCTGGCCGGCGAGACCACCATCGCCTCCGGCAGCGCCAGAACCGACATCGACCGCTTCCTCAGCGCCTAGCGCTGGGACGTCGAGAAGGCTCCGGTGTTCGCTGCCCTGGCCAAGTTGGTCGAGCGCTACCCGCGTTGGATACTCGTGTTCTGGCTCGTCGTCACGCTCGCGGCGGCGCCGTACGCCGCGCGCGTCGGCGAGGTGCTGACCGGGCAGCCCGAATCGCCGGAAGGCGCCACATCGAGCCAGGTGCGGGCCGTGATCGAGCGCGCGTTCGAGACCCACGAGAACGAGCTTCTCGTCGCCATCGCCAGGCCGCAGGACGGTCCAGCCTCTCCCGGTCCGGTCGCCAGCGCAGCCTTCACGGCAGCCATCGACGCCACCATCACGAGCCTCTTGGAGCTCCCCGGCGTCGACTACGTGAGGGACCACCGCTCCGCCGCCGGGCTCGAGCTGCTGAGCGAGGAGGCGGGCTTCTCGGCCGTGTTGATCGGCCTCGGCACCACCGATACCGCGTCCTCCAAAGCCGCCGTCAACGCCGTTCGCGAGGTGCTCGAGCGGGCAGAGGCTCTCGACTTCGACCTCTCGGGAGGCACGGCCACGCTGCTGGAACTCGAGCAGGTCAGCCAGCGCGACGCCCGTCGCGCCGAGCTGTTCGGCCTCCCGATCTCGCTCGTGATCCTGTTGGTGGCCTTCGGGGCCGTGGTCGCCTCGCTGCTGCCGCTGATGTCGGCGGTGACGAGCATCATAGTGTCGTCGGCGGCGCTGTTCCTGCTTGGTCAGGTCATCGAGTTCGCGGTCTTCACGCAGACGATCGTCACCATGCTCGGCCTGGCGACCGGCATCGACTACGCGCTCCTGATCGTCAACCGCTTCCGCGAGGAGCTGCGCTCCACCTTCGACGCACGCCTGGCCGCCGGCCGCACCGCCGCCACGGCGGGCAAGGCGGTGGCTTTCAGCGGCCTCACCGTGATGGTCGCGTTGGCCGCGCTGCTGGTGCCGCCGGTCGACTTCATCCGCTCGATCGGCGTTGGAACGATGCTGGTGCTGACGGTAGCAGTGATGGTCGCGACGACGGCCGTGCCGGCAACCCTGGCGCTGCTCGGGCACCGGGTCAACTGGCTGCGCGTCACGAGGCGGGAACCGGGGTTGCGAAGCCGGGCCTTCTGGCGCGAGCGCGCGCTGGCGATCATGCGCCGGCCACGGCTGTGGACCGCGGTCGGCTTCGGCGTCCTGGTGCTGCTGGCGGTGCCGTCATTGAGCATGCAGGTCGCCGAGCCGGGTGGTCGCGGTCTGGCCCCGGAGACCGAGTCGCGGCGCGCGCTCGAGGCGCTGTCGGTGCTCGGCCTGGAAGGGCTGATCAGCTCGATAGACGTACTGGTCGATATGGGGGACGTGGGCTTCTACCATCCCGGCTCCGTCAGGCAGATATCGTTGCTCGAGCGCCACGTCAAGGACATCGAAGGCGTCGAGAACGTCACTTCCCCGCTGTCCCTCGCAGGAGTGCCGAGGCTGCTGCTCTACCAGTACTACGCAGCGCGCGAGCTGGCCCTTGGCAGCGAGGTGGCGCCGCTGGCGCGGGCCACCGTGAGCACCGACGGGCGCTACGTGCTCTTGCGCGTCTACCCCTACGGGGGGATCACGCCGGTGGACGCCGGCAAGGTCCACGCCGACATCGAGGCGGCACTGGCCGAGCTCGAGGTTGAGGCCCTGATCGGGGGAGCGTTCGTCGCCAACACCGAGTGGACCGAGGCGCTCTACCGCTACTTCCCTCTCGCGCTCGGCCTGGTGGCGCTGGCAACCTTCCTGCTGCTTGGCTTCGCGTTCAGATCGCTGCTGATCCCTCTCAAGGCCCTGGTCCTCAACGTCCTGACGGTCGGCGCGGCGTTCGGCGTGATCACCTTGGTCTTCCAGTTCGGCGTGCTGTCGTGGCTGGTGGGCGGCACTGGCGTGCTCGGCTTCATCGACACCTCGGCGCCTTTGTTCATCTTCGCGATCGTCTTCGGGCTCAGCATGGACTACGAGGTGTTCATGGTCGCGCGCATCCGCGAGGCGCACGAGCGCGGCCTCAGCGACTCGGAGTCGGTCGCGACGGCGATGTCGGCGACCGGCGGGGTGATCACCAGCGCCGCCGCCGTGATGATCACGCTGTTCAGCCTGCTGCTGTTCAGTCACGTCGAGCTGATCCGCACCCTGGGGCTCGGCCTGGCGGTTGCGGTACTGCTCGACGCCACGCTGGTACGCTTGACGCTGGTGCCAGCGGTGATGACGCTGGCCGGCCGCTGGAACTGGTGGCTGCCGGGGCGACGCCCCCCTCGCTAGCGCTTCAGCGGAGCACGTCCGCTACCAGGGTGGCGCTGCCCAGCGTCAGCCTGCCGAGACCGGGGGCTTCGAGGGTCAGGGCGCCGAGCAGCTCGAACCCCAGGCCCGCACCGGCGGACGCTGCCTGCACCTGAGTGGCGATCGCGGGGCCGAGCTCGAGCGGATTGAAGCGGAACACCAGGCTGGCGCTGGCCGCGCTCATGGCCGGCACCTCGAGCGGTGAGAGCGCCAGCACGGCGGCGTCAGCTCCGCCGACCTTGAGGCGCAGGCCGTCGGAGCTCAGCCGGTAGCCCAGGATCCCAGGGTTGTCGAGCTCGAGGTCGACGGTGAGCGCGACGCTGGTGAGCGACTCGAACCGCACGCCGCCGCCGCTGAGCCGCACCGCGGGGGCGCTGAGCGCCAGTGGACCGCTGAGCTCGCCCTGCGCCAGCACGAAGCTCGGGAAGCGCTGCACGGCGCCGAACAGCTCGACTCCGACCGCCGCTTCGACGCGGTACCCGACGGCTTGGCCGCCGACCAACCGCGCGAGGCTGTCGAGCAGCGAGGGGGCGGCACCGAGCGGCACCCGCACGTCGATGGTGACCGGCGCCGAGCCGTTGGCCCTCAGCTCGAGCCCACCCCGGAAGCTCACGGTGGCGGCCCTCACCTCCCGGATGAAGAGGCCACCGTCGAGGCTGGCGAGGCGCAGGCCGACGGGATTGGGGTTGTTGGCGACCAGCGCCAGGCGGAAGAGCGCGGTGCCGTCACCGACGCCGGGAGGGTCGACGCGCACGAAGCCCGAACTGCCGGCGACGAGGCTGAAGGTCGGCGGGGAGACGACCGTCGCGCCCGGTGCGCAGGCGGCCAGCAGGACCGCCAGGACTGACAGGAATGCGAAGACGGTGGTTCTCGGCACGCTTGTCCTCTCTTCGGCGCCGGGCCCGGCTCTCGGGGCGGCGCCAACCGAGCTTATGGCGCACACGCCAGCAACGTGGTCGACTACTTCGCTCCGCGCTGACTAGAATGGCTGATGAGCAATCTCGCTACCGAGCGCCACGGGCCAGTCCTGCTGCTGACCCTCGACCGGCCCGAGGTCAGGAACGCCCTCTCGCTGACGCTGCGAGAGGAGCTCTCCGCAGCACTGACGGAGGCCGCCGGCGACGCCTCGATCCGCGTGGTCGTGATCACGGGTCGGGGCCCTGCCTTCTGCGCGGGAGTCGACCTCGATGAACTCGCAGCCTCGGCGGGTCAGCCTCCGGCAGCCGCGCTGGCCGACTCGCGGGCGCTGGCGGACCTGTTCCGCCAGATCATCGACCTTCCGCAGCCGGTGATCGCGGCGGTCAACGGCGCCGCGGTCGCCGGCGGCGCCGGACTCGTCAACGCCTGCGACATCGCGCTGGCCGCGGCCAGCGCGCGCTTCGGCTACACCGAGGCGCGCATCGGCTTCGTGCCGGCGATCGTCGCCGCCCTGCTGGTGCGCCAAGTGGGTGACAAGGCGGCCCGCAGGCTGTTGCTCGGGGCGGATCTGATCGACGCGACCGAAGCGCTGCGGATCGGACTGATCACCGAGGTGGTCCCGGACGACGAACTGCTGGCGCGAGCGCTGGACGCCGCCGGCCGCCTGGCGCGCAACGCGCCGGGCTCGCTGGCCGTCACCAAGGAACTCCTGTCGAGGCTCCACGGCCTCGAGCTCGACGCCGCCATCGACCTGGCGGTCACGGCGAACGCGTCCCGCCGCAGCGCTCCCGAACTGGCCGAAGGCGTGAGGGCGTTCCTGGAGAAGCGCGCGCCGTCGTGGCTGGCTGAACCTCCCCCTGATCGCGCTTGACCATCTCGCAAGCGCGGGAGTAATCTCGCCATGATGTGTAACTTACACACGCTACAGCCGCGCCGGGTGCTGCTGCTGTGCGGTGGTCGCTCCGACGAGCACGACGTCTCGCTGGCATCGGCCCGCTCGCTGCTCGGAGCGCTGAGTGAACGCAGTGACCTCGCGCTCGATGTCACGCCGCTCGTGATCAGCCGCGAAGGGCGCCTGCTCGGCCCCACAGCTTCACTGGCGAGGCTGGACGGCGAGCCGCCGCGCGCCGACGACGCCGGCGACCGGAGCTCGGAAGCGCTGGCGACGCTGGCGACGCCCGCCGAGGCAGACCTGGCGTTCGGCGCCGCTATCGGCTCCGTCATGGGCGGCGCCCGCCAGTTCGACGTGGTGTTCCCGCTGCTGCACGGGCCGTTCGGCGAGGACGGCCGGCTGCAAGGCCTCTTCGAGGTCATGGGTCTGCGCTACGTCGGCGCCGGGGTGCTCGGCAGCGCGGTCGGCATGGACAAGCTGGTGATGAAAGCCGTGTTCGCCGGCAGCGGCCTGCCGCAGGTCGAGTACCGGGCCGTCAACCGCGCCCAGTGGCGCCGCGCCCCGAACCAGGTGACCGCCGACCTGGCCGTACTCGGCTTCCCGCTGTTCGTGAAGCCGGCCAACCTCGGCTCGAGCATCGGCATCAACCGGGCCGAGGACCCGGGGAGCCTGGCCTCGGCACTCGAGACGGCGCTGGGCTTCGACCGCCGCGCGATCGTGGAGCAGGCGGCCATCGGTGCTCGCGAGCTGGAGGTCGCGGTGCTCGGCAACGACGAGCCGGCCTTCAGTCCGGTGGGCGAGGTGGCCCATCACGGCGCGTTCTACGACTACCGGACCAAGTACACCGACGGCCTCGCCGAGCTGGTGGTGCCGGCCTCGTTGCCCGCCGGGGTGGCAGAGCGCTGCGTGGAGCTCGCCAAGGCCGCCTACGCCGCCATCGACGGGGCAGGTCTCGCTCGTGTCGACCTCTTCTACCTGCCCGACGGTCGACTGCTGCTCAACGAGATCAACACCATGCCGGGCTTCACGGCCCACTCGATGTACCCGAAGCTGTGGGCGGCCGGCGGCGTCACGTACCCGGAACTGGTCAGGCGCCTGGTCGACCTCGCATTCGAAGACCGCTGAAAGTCCCGTCAGCGGTTATCATCACGCAACCCAGCTGCGGAGGTAGGGCCAGCCGAGCGCGCACCTGAACGAGAACCTGGCTTCGAGCAGACCACCACGACGGTGGCGGCGGATCGGTTCGGCCCGTCTCGCGAGCAGCCGGTCCCCGAGCCGCTGGTCAACGTCAACGCAGCGCGTGTGCTGATCCTCAACGCCTCGTTCCAACCGCTCCACGTCTGCTCCGTCAAGCGCGCCGTTACCCTGCTGATGCACGAGGTCGCCGAGCGCGTCGAGGACTCTGACAAGGTGCTGCGCTCCCCGCGCAGCGTCTTCCCCGTCCCCAGCGTGATCAGACTCAAGCGCTTCGTGCGCGGCACGTTCCGGCAGCGCGTCGCCTTCAACCGCAAGAACGTCTTCCGTCGCGACGATCACACCTGCCAGTACTGCTTCAAGCAGACCTTCGATCTGACGCTCGATCACATCCTGCCGAGGAGCCGCGGCGGGCCGACGTCATGGGAGAACGTGGTCGCCTGCTGCAAGTCCTGCAACGCCAAGAAGCGCGACCGTACGCCCTCGGAGGCCGACATGCAGCTCAAGCGTCAGCCCTTCGCCCCGCGCTTCATGTTCTCGAGCGCCTACGGCGTGCTGCCCGACATCGATCCGATCTGGGAGAAGTACCTGCCCAAGCCGTCACGACGGTAGCTTGGCCAGCAGCGGCACGCGCTCAACCTCGCGGAAGCCGAGCGAGCGCATGATGCCGATGAGCTTGGGGTCCTGACCGCTGATGTCGGCGTCGACGACGCCCATCGGGCTGATGCTGCTGAGCTCCAGCAGCGCCGAGATCAACAGCCGCCTCAGCATCGAGCTGTCATCCCGCAGGTCGCGGCGCACCCCGACACCGTCGAGGCCGTAGCGCGCGTCGATGCGCTGCTCGTTGGTGCCGAAGAAGGCGTAGCCCACGCTGCTCTGGTCCAAGGTCTCGCGCGCGAGGAACCAGAGGTCGGGATGGAACGGGCCCGAGGCGCGCTTGAGGTAGGACCACGCCTGGTCGCTGACGGGCCGCGCTTCCGCAGCCGAGTAGAAGCTCCTGAAGTCGTGATCTTGGTTCTCCGACCAGGCGTCGAGAACCAGCGGCACGCCGATCGGCGGCACCTCCGAGAGCTCGAAGCGCAACCGGTGTCGTTCGTCGCGCTCGAAGCCGAGCGGCTCCAGGCTGGCGGCCAGCTCGAGCCTGCGCGCCTCGCTCAAAGAGTGCAGCCGGAGGTAGGCGTGGTCGTGCTCGAAGCGTTCGAGCAGCGCGCCGATCAGCACCCGCAGGTCGTCGGCATCGCCGTCGTGCCAGGGGCTCTCGAAACTCAGGCCGAGCGAGTCGCTGTTCGGGTCGCCCACCTTCAGGTAGACGCCGGCCGAAGGCGAGCGGCCCTCGTGCGTGAGCACGTAGCACGCGCCCGCGTCGCCGCGGCTGTCGGCGAGCAGCGAGCCGAGGCGCAGCGACATGGCCTTGGGATCGGAGTGCCCCAGGTAGCTCAGAGCCCTGCCGATGAACCAGACGACCTCATCCGGCGCTAGGTTGCGGACCACGGCATAACACTGTAGCCCAAGGACTCTGAAAGTATGCTCTACCGGTGAGTCGACCGCGGATCTCGGGTGGCAGCGCCAAGGGCAGGGCTATCGAGACGCCGGACTCCGGCACGCGGCCCAGTCCCGCGCGGCTGCGCGAGGCGCTGTTCGACATCCTCGCGTTCGAGGGACGCGCCGAGCGCGGCACGCGCGGAGCCTTCGTCGATCTCTTCAGCGGCTCCGGCGCCGTCGGTCTCGAGGCCGCCAGCCGCGGTTGGCAGGTCACCTGCGTGGAGCTGAGGCGCCCAGCGGTGGCCGTCATCCGGCGCAACGCGACCGCGCTCGGCCTGTCGGTCGAGATCGTCCAGGCCGACGCCACGACGTTCCCCGCCACCCGACCCGGGGCGTACGACGTGGTCTTCGCCGCTCCCCCCTACCCGTTGGACCTGTCCGCGGTCTTCGCAGCGCTGCTGTCGTCGGGTGCGGCGGCTCGCGGAGGCCTCTACGTCCTCCAGCACCCGACCGGCTTCGAGCTCTCCGACCTGCCGCCGGCCCTGACCGGCGCCGAGATCAGGGTGAAGAAGTACGGTTCGAACTCGCTGACGCTGGTCAGAGTGCCGTCTGCACCGGGCAAAGCGGCTGACGCCGCCCCTGGCGGCGGAGTGTTAGGCTGACGCCGAAAGGTTCCCAATACGATGTTCGGATTCGTCCAGAAGCTCTTCGACAACAACGAGCGCGAGGTCAAGAAGCTGCAGGCCGAGGTGGTCAGCCGCGTCAACGACCTCGAGCCCGAGATGCAGAAGCTTGAAGACCTGATCGGGGCGTACCAGCAGCTCAAGCGCCGCCACCTGGAGGGAGGCGAGACGCTCGACGCTCTGATGACCGAGGTGTTCGCGCTGACCCGCGAGTCGGCCAGGCGCTTTCTCGGGCTACGCCACTACGACGTGCAGCTGATCGGGGGCGCGGCTCTCCACCGCGGCCACATCGCCGAGATGAAGACCGGTGAGGGCAAGACGCTGGTCGCGACCCTGGCGCTGGTGCTCAACGCCCTGCCCGGCAAGGGCACGCATCTGGTCACCACCAACGACTACCTGGCGCGCACCGGGGCCGAGTGGATGGGCCCCGTCTACCGTGGTCTCGGTCTCGACGTCGCCGTGATCCAGCACGACATGGATGGTCCCGCCAGGCGGCAGGCGTACCAGTCCGACATCACCTACATCACCAACTCGGAACTCGGCTTCGACTACCTGCGCGACAACATGGCGTTCCGACCCGATCAGCTGGTGCTGCGCGAGGCAACGCCGCTGCACTACGCGATCGTCGACGAGGTCGACTCGATCCTCATCGACGAGGCCCGCACGCCCTTGATCATCTCCGGCCCCGCCGAACTGGCGACCGACAAGTACTACACGATGGCCAAGATCGCCCAGCAGCTCACGCGCGGCCAGCCCAAGGAGGGCGATACGCCCGCCACCGGTGATTACTCGGCCGACGCCAAGGCCAAGGACATCCACCTGACCGAAGACGGCATCGCCAAGGCCGAGAAGCTGTTGGGTATCGACAACATCTTCAGCCCCGAGAACATGGAGAACGGCCACATGCTCAGGCAGGCGCTGCGCGCCCGCGAGCACTACCACCTGGATCAGCAGTACGTGAAGGACGAGAACGGCCAGATCGTCATCGTCGACGAGTTCACGGGCCGCCTGATGCCGGGGCGCCGCTTCGGCGAAGGCCTCCACCAGGCGATCGAGGCCAAGGAGGGCGTGAAGATCGAGCGCGAGAACCAGACCCTCGCGACCATCACGTACCAGAACTTCTTCAAGCTCTACGACAAGATCGCCGGCATGACCGGGACCGCCAAGACCGAGGAGAAGGAGTTCCAGGAGATCTACGGCGCCGACGTGCTCGTCATCCCCACCAACAAGCCGGTGGTCCGTGACGACGGCGAGGACGTGGTGTTCCGCACCGAGGAAGGCAAGTACACCTCCGCGGTCGACGAGATCGTCGAGGTGCACGCCTCCGGCCGGCCGATCCTGGTCGGCACCGTGACCATCGAGGCGTCCGAGCGGCTCTCGCGCATGCTCAAGCGCAAGGGCGTGACCCACGAGGTCCTCAACGCCAAGTTCCACGGCCGGGAAGCCGAGATCGTCGCGCAGGCCGGCCGCAGCGGCGCCGTGACCATCTCGACCAACATGGCCGGTCGCGGTACCGACATCGTGCTGGGCGGCAACCCCGAGTGGCTGGCGCGCCAGCTGCTGGAACGCGAAGGCTTGGAGCGCTACGACACCGACACCGAGCTCTTCATCAAGGCGGTGCTGTTGGGCCGCGCCGAAGAGGCGAAGGAACGCGCTCGCAAGCTCGATGGCTTGCCGGCCGACATCATCGGCAGGCTCGAGAAGATCCGCGACGAGGCGGCCGCCGACCACGTCAAGGTCGTCGGTCTCGGCGGTCTGCACATCATCGGCACCGAGCGCCACGAGTCGCGGCGCATCGACAACCAGCTGCGCGGCCGTGCCGGACGTCAAGGCGACCCCGGATCGAGCCGCTTCTACGTCAGCTTCGAGGACGACCTCATGCGCCTGTTCGCCAACGAGCGGGTGCTCGGCATGATGGACCGCCTGGGGATGGACGACAGCCAGCCGATCGAGGCCAGGATGGTCTCGGGCGCCATCGAGCGCGCGCAGAAACGCGTCGAGGACCGCAACTTCGGGATCCGCAAGCAGCTCCTCGAGTTCGACAACGTCATGAGCAAGCAGCGCGAGGTCATCTACACCCAGCGCCGCGACATCCTCCTCGGCCACGACATCAGCGATGACGTGCAGGACATGATCGCCGAGTACGTCGATTCGCAGGTGCAGCGCTACCTCAACCCCGAGCTCGAGAGCGAGGATCAGGACATCGGCGCGCTGTCGGCCGCGATCAGCGACGCGGTGCCGGCGCTCTCGGACTTCGACTTCGAGAAGCTCAGGGGGCATCAGCCCGACCAGGTCACCGACGAGCTGGTGCCGCTGTTGGAGAAGGCCTACCAGGGGCGCGAGGAGCAGTTGGGCGCCCCGCTCTTGCGCGAGCTCGAGCGCTTCATCGTCCTGCAGGTCGTGGATCAGCACTGGAAGGAACACCTCCACAACATGGACGTGCTGCGTCAGGGCATTGGCCTGCGCGGCTACGGCCAGCGCAACCCGTTGCAGGAGTACGCCTTCGAGGGCTTCAACCTGTTCGAGGAGATGAAGGCGAACATCCGGCTCAACGCCGCCAAGTTGCTGTTCCGTGTCGAGGTGCAGACCAACCAGCGGCTCGAGCGCGGTCAGGCGCGGCCGGCGGCGGTGCAGTACACCACCGACCAGCCGGTGGCGGCCGCGGCGGCTGCCGTCGGCGGTCGGGCCGGCCAGCCGCGAGCCAGCGGCCCCACCCAGCCGATCCGGGTGGAGCAGAAAGTCGGCCGCAACGACCCCTGCCCGTGCGGCAGCGGCAAGAAGTACAAGCATTGCCATGGGCGGGCGGAAGCCTGAGTGACGCCGTTCGCGGCGCGTCTGCACGGCCGCATGGAACAGAGCAAGTCGCGCGTGTGCCTGGGGCTCGACCCGCGGCCGCGGCTGCTCGCGCACACGCACCCCGAGCGTCACGGTGACGACAGGCAACGAGTCGCCGTGGCCGTCACCGAGCACCTGCTGGCACTGCTCGAGGCGACCCACGACGTCGTCTGCTGCTGCAAGCCGCAGACGGCGTTCTTCGAGGCGTTGGGGACCGCCGGCATGGAGGCGCTGGCGCAAGTGATCGAAGGCGCCCGCCGGCTCGACCTGCCGGTGATAGTCGACGCCAAGCGCAGCGACATCGGCAGCACCGCCGAGGCCTACGCCGACGCCTACCTGGCCGCCGGCGGCCCGTTCGCGGGTGACGCACTGACCGTCAACGCGTTCCTGGGGTTCGACTCGCTCGCACCGTTCGTGGACGTCGCGACCGCGACGGGGCGCGGTCTCTTCGTGCTGGTGAAGACCTCCAACCCCGGCTCCCGCGATCTCCAGGAGCTCGAGCTGGCCGCAGGCGACCCGCTCTACCTGAGGCTTGCCAGGATGCTGAGCGAGGCGGCGGCCGGCGGCGCGTCCGGCGGCCTCGACGACCGCGGCTACGGGCCCCTCGGGGCCGTGGTCGGCGCCACCAACCAACGGGACGTCGTGCGCGACCTGCGCGCAGCGCTGCCGAACTCGATCCTGCTGCTGCCCGGTTACGGAGCGCAGGGAGCGGGGCCTGCCGACGTCGTCGACGCGTTCGACTCCGACGGGTTCGGTGCCGTCGTCAGCGCCAGTCGCTCGCTCGACTACCCCCTGGCTGCCGGTGGCTCACTCAGCGACAGCGTGCGCGCGAGCAGGGCAGCGGCCGAGAAGATGCGCGACGACATCCAGCGCGCCCTCGCGGAGCGCGGCTAGCGGTCGAGCTACGGGATCTCGAGGTGCCCGAAGAACGTCAGCGGCGACATGTTGGTGCGCACCCTCGGCATCAGGCCGAGAATCGTGCCGACGCCCGCCGCCGGCCCGTCGAACACGGCGGCGTAAAGGCGCACGCCGTCCAGCTCCGGCAGCGAGAAGTCGAAGGCGGCTAGCTCCTCGCCCGGCTCGATCAAGAGCGGCCAGCCGCCCATGTCCGGTCGGCTAGCGACCACGTACATGCGCGAATCGTTGTGGGCCAGGAACAGCCTCTTGGCGGTCTCCTCGGGAGCGGTCACGTAGTTCTCGATCCTGAGCGCGCAGTTGCCCAGCGATTCGAGGGCTCCGGGAACGTCGTCGAGCCTGAGTTCCTGCTCCGGCCTGAACACCAGCAGCCTCGGGTAGATCGTCCAGTTCCAGATGATCGCCCAGAACGACAGGCGCCGGCTGTCGGCCGGATCGGTGGCGAGCAGCGCCGCGGGTCGCACTGCGCCCGAGACGCGCTCCAAGGTTGCCATCGTGTCATCCAGCAGGTCGCCGGCGGTGACGGGCTCGTCGGGCAGTTGGCCGCTGAGCTGATACCAGCCGAGGAACTCGCCGAGCATGGCGTGCCAGACCGCGGCGTCGATAGCCTCCGGCTGCCAGCCACCGGGTAGCAGCCTGCGCTCGCTCAGATAGCGAACGCTGGCGAAGACCGGATGACCGTCGGCTATCGGCAACGAGCCTCCGCGGCGCATCACCGGCAACGCCGGCTCGATCAGCTCGACGGCGCGCCGCAGCAGCAGCGCGGCGTCGCTGCCGGTGGCCGGACGCTCGAGATCGGTGTTGGTGAGCGTCGCCAGCAGCTCGCTGCGGCACATCTCGGCGGCTGCCGCGGCCGAGAACGACAACGCCGCGGCGAGCAGCGAGACCGTGATGAGGCGCCTGAGGCTGGCCGACATGCCCCGGAGTCTAACGGTCGTATCGCCTCCGACAGGTGAGCCAGTTCAACGCTGGCGCAGCTCCAGTACCTCGGCATCGCTCAAGGTCTGGGCCCTGGTCAGGAAGTAGCTGCTGCGCTGCGCAGCGGCGGCCACCCCCCCGTGATCCTCGGCCCTGACCCTGATGTACTCGCCGCTGAACACCAGCAGCGAGTCGCCGGAGTAGAAGGGGCCGCCGGCGGCGCCATCGACGACCTGCCCGGCCGCGTCCAGCACGTGAGCCACGATGGGGATACCGGCCACGGTCGCGAAGTCGATGATGCCTCCCTCCTCGATCCAGTAGTGATCGACGTCACCCAGCGTCTCGATCGCGCCGGCGTCGTTGTCACCCAGGGTCGGCGCGGTCGCCCGCGAGTCGTTCCCGGGCTCGCCGGTGTCCATCAGGTCTTCACCGTAGAGGTAGACGTTGAGCGAGGCCGGCGCGGCGCCCTCGTTGACGATGAGCCCGACGTACGCGGAAGCCGACGCCGGGAAGATCACGCACGAGCCCCGACAGGCGAGCGACGCCGCGATGCCCTGCGGCTCGAGATCGGCCGCCGCGGCGGCCTGCAGTGAGCCGCCGCCCGCGAAGAAGAGGTCGCTCGAGTTGCTGCTGGCGATCACCGACGTGTTGGCGGCGTTGCGCAGTTGCAGGCTGAGGTCCTCGTCGATCTCGAAGTAGACGACCGGCATGCTGAGGACTCCCCCGGGGATGCTCATGTCGAGGAACAGCGCCTCGCCGGGAGCCAGCGTCGTCGCGTAGCGCGGTGAGTCCGGGTCGGTGCCGGCGCTGATCGCGACGCTGGTCGGCTCCCCGCAGTCGGGATCCGGGGGCAGCAGCGTGCTGGTGAGGGTGTAGAGGCTGGTGCCTGGCGCCGCGGCGCGGTTGCTGACCGTCGCGGTGACGCGCACCGCGTAGCCTTCGCAGACCTCGAACGCTCCGCTGGCACTGGTGTAGGGTCCCCCGACGGCGACGCCACTGGCGTTGACGACCACGGCCTGCACGGGCAACGCTCCGGCGTTCTGCGTCAAGGCCACGTTGCGCCGCGAGGGCGCCCGGAAGTAGTCGACGTCGCCGATGAGCTCGATAGCGCCTTGATCGGCGACGTCGAGGTCCGGAGCCGTGGCGCGGCTGTCGTTCTCGGCCTCGCCGAGGTCTTGCAGGTCCTCGCCGAAGAAGTAGAGCGTCACTTGCTGCGCGCTGCCGCTGGTATTGCGCACGCGCGCGTGGAGCTTGTCGCCGACCGGTCTGATCACGCACGAGCCTCCACAGACGCGGGCGACGCCGATGGCGTGGGGGTCCAGCTCGCCCGCGCCAGAGACTGCGGCCTCGAGGTCAGCTGCCTCGTCGCCGAGCGCGGCGCCACTGACGCCCCCGTGGCCACTGGCGAAGAAAGCGGAGCTGGAGCTGCTCGCAACCAGCACACCGTAGTTGCTGCTGCGCCGCAGTTCGAGCGGTAGGTCGACGTCGAGTTCGACGTAGTAGACCTCGGAGGCGGCTGCCACCGACCCTGGCACGTTCAGGTCGAACACGACCTCGTCACCGGCGGCGATGGTGGTGACGTAAGCGCTCTGCTGCGGGTCGGCGGTGGCCTGTACCGGTATCGAGTCTTCAGGCGGCGGTATCACCTCGGCCGGCCGACAGCCGGCGATCGCTGCCGCGGCCACGAGCAACGCGCCGAGGGCGCGGATCCTCCCGGTAGACATGTCGCTGTCCCCTCTCGTCGATGCTAGTCCGAGCTCCCGCGCGGCACGACGTTAGCCCCTTCGAGCGAGAACGGGTAACTCAGACGGTAGCCGCTCGAAGCGCTGACGCCCGCCTGGGTGGGGTTGGCGGCGCGAGCGCGCAGGCGGTCGCCGGCGAGCAGCTGGAAGCTCTGCCCGGGCTGCAGCGTCGTCTCCAGGGCCTGCGCGGCGTTGAACACGTCGAGCACGATCGGAACGTTGTTGCCGGTAGCGGCCAGGTAGGCGAACGTGACGTTGCCCTGCTCGATCACGTTGAAGTAGTCGACGTCGCCGACCGTTTCGATGGCTCCGAAGTCCTCCGAGGCCGAAAGGAACGGTGCACCAGGACCGTCGTTGTTGTCCGGCTCGCCGCTGTCCATGTAGTCGTCGTCGAAGAAGTAGATCCCGACGTCTCTGGTGAAGCCATCGTTGGTGACTCGCGCGTAGAGCGTCGAGCCGAACTGCGAGGCCGGGATGATCACGCAGGCACCGCGGCAGGCGACGTTGGTGACGATCGCTTGCGGCCCCAGGGCTGCCTCTGCGGCGGCGTCCAGCCCCGTCAAGCCGGCACCGAAGACATGGCGGGAGCGGGAGCTGAAGAGGACCTGGCGAGCGGCGTTGAGCACTTCCAGCTCCACCAGCGTGGTGTCGCCGGTGTCCAACTCGACGTAGACGACGTCCGAGCTGCCACCCGAACGGTTCAGCCGGTAGACGACGGATTGACCGGAGTTCACTGTGCTGCTGTCCCGCACGGCCGCATCGGAGCCGGTGCTGATGTCGACCGTGTTGACGGGCGGCCACGGCGGTCCCTCGATGATGATGTTGCACGACCCCAGTGCCACTGCGAGGGCTGCGGCCCCTAACAAGTACATGAACTTGGATTTCACGACGGGCCTCCTTGTCGCCGCATTCTACGAGGCGAAAGTGAGACCTCTCACGAACCGTTCCTTAATCGAGCCTTGGGGCTTGGTGGGCGCCGGTCACTCCAGGACCACCAGGAAGCTGTACAGCTCCGGCCCTCCCGGGTGAACCTCGACCTCGAGATGCGCGTAGCGCTCGATGATCCGGGCCGCCAAGGCGGCGGCGCCTTCGGCATCGATCTCGCTGTTGTAGAACAGCGTGGCGACGTCGGCCTCGGTGGCCGTCGCCGCGAGCATCTCGAATAGCGCCGTCTCGGGATCGGCGGCCGAGACCTTCAACTCGTTGTCGATCAGACCGATCGCGTTGCCTTCGGCCACTTCGACGCCCCCGATGCTGGCGCCGCGGCTGGCGGTGGTCACCTCGAGCGTGGTTGCGCCGCGCGCCGCTTCGCTCATCTCCTCGACGAGCTCGTCGGCGTCGAGCTCGCTGTTGAGTGCCACCGCCGCGGCCAGACCTTGTCCCAGGGTGGTGGTCGGCAGCACTCTCACGTCCCTGTCGGTGACCAATTCGACGACCCGTTCGGCCGCCATGATGACGTTCTTGTTGTTGGGCATGACGATGATCGACTTGGCGCCGACCGATCTGACGGCGTCGGCGAGGTCCTGCACCGACGGGTTGTCGGTCTGGCCGCCGCCCACCACCCGCACGCCGAGGCTGCGCATCACCCGGGTGAGGCCGTAACCGCTGGCGACGCCCACCACCGCGACCTCGGGGGCGTCGTCGGCTCCGAGCTCGACGTCGGCGAGGATCTCCGAGTGCTGCTCGCTCATGTCCTCGACCTTGGAGCGCACCATGCGGCCGAAACGCGACACCTCTGCCAGCAGCTTCTCCGGCTCCTCCGTGTGGATGTGCCCCTTGACGAAGCCTTCTGCCCCGACGACCAGCAGCGAATCGCCATACGGCGCCACCAGTTCCTGGATTTCGCTGGTGGGCACCGTCACGTCCGAAAGGAGGAACTCCGTGCAGAACCCGAACTCCGCTTCCTCGAACTGCTGCTGGGCTCGCGACTCGACCTTGGGAGGCGGAGGCAGATCGCGATTCTGGAAGTACGCGATGATGCCTTCGAGAAGCCGCAGGAAGCCAAGGCCGCCGGCGTCGACCACGCCCGCCTGCTTGAGGATCGGCAGCAACTCGGGGGTGCGAGCCAGCGACTCTTGCCCGGCTTCGAGAGCGACCTCGAGCAGCGCCAGCGGATCGAGGCCGGCGCGCGCGTTGTTGGCCGCCTCGGCCGCCTCGCGCACGACGGTGAGGATCGTGCCCTCGACCGGCTTCATCACCGCGGCGTAGGCGCTGGCGGCGCCCGAGACCAGAGCCTCGGCGACGTCGCTGGACGCCAGCGAGTCCTTGCCCTTGATCGACTCGGCGATCCCCTTGAGTACCTGAGAGAGGATCACGCCGGAGTTGCCGCGGGCCCCCAGCAGCGAGCCGTAGGCGAGCGCGTGCGCCAATGTCACGAAGTCGTGTGGCGTCCCGTCGCTCAGCTGTCGCCTCACCGACTGCATGGTGAGGTGCATGTTGGTGCCGGTGTCGCCGTCGGGCACCGGGTAGACGTTGAGAGCATTGATCTCGTCGACGTGCACGCCCAACCATTGGGTGGAGAACACGACCGAGTGGGCGAGTTGCTCTGCGCTCAGTCGAGCCAGGCTGCGTTGCTCGTCACTCACCTCAGGCACGACTCACTCCGACCACGTGCACTCTGACTTCATGCAGTTCGACGCCGGCGTAACGCTTGGCCGCGTACTTGACGCGCTTGCGGATCTGCTCGCCGACGACCGGGATGTTGACGCCGTAGGCGACGACGACGTGAAGGTCGAGCGAGGCCCGGTTGCGCTTGTCGGCTTCCTTGCGGTCCAGCACGACGCCCTCGTCGACCTGGCGCTTGCCGAGGATGCGCCTGATGCCTTCGCCGAGGTTCGCCGGCGCCATGCCCACTACCCCCGGCACCTCGTGCGCGGCCAGCCCCACGATCGTGGCCAAGGCTCCGTCGGAGACGTTGACGGCGTCGATCTGGCGTGCCTTCGGTTGGGCTTGGGGAGCGCGCCTGGCCGGCGCTTCCTTGGCCTTGCCCTTGGGTTTGCCGGCCCCGCTCTCGCTCATCTCACTCCATCCCCGCCAGGAACCCGATGCGCCTCAGCGCTCTGATGAGGTCCATGACCGTTGCCTCGCTGGGGTCGTACTCGACCGCTGCGGTCTGATCCTCGCCGGTGACGACGTTATGGACTCCCGGCACTTCGGCGAGGGCCCGGTGCACCTTCGACCTGGCCTCCAGGCTGTCCATCCCCTTGACCCCCAGCATCGCCCGCGCCATCTGCTGCTCAGCCACTGCTTCCCCCTACTTCCGCGGCCGCCCTGATGATCGGGCCGGCCCGTGACCCCAGGCCCCTCGCCAGCACCACGTTCGGCAGTGTCACGAACTGCTCCGACTCGAACGCCCGGCGCGCGACGACGTCCGCGGCCGGCAAGGACACCTCCAGTTGGTACACGCCAGCATCGTAGGCGCTCTTCGTCAAGGCTTTCACGAGCGCGAGCGCGGCGGTCTCGTCAGCCTCGCGCTTGAGCGCGATGCGCTGCACGCTGACTGTGGCTCGATCGCCTCCCCAGATCGCCTGAGCCAGCACGAAACCGGTCGCCGGCGAGGATTCGCGCCGCGCTGCGGAGGCCGTCTCGTCTCCGGCGTGAGCCACGAACGCATGTCCGGCGCGCTGATAGAGGTGCAAGCTGGCGAGGCTGACGAGCGGCTCTAGGCCTCGCGCCGCGGCGTACTCGACGTCGATCGCCAGCAACTCGTCGAGGTCGTCGATGCTCAGTGGCCGGGCGTAAGCGGAACTCGGCCGCTCCGCCCCGTCGGGAAGGCTTTCCCTCACGTGCGGATTATACCGGCCGGTGGATGCGCTTCCGACGCCCCAAGCGAACCACCGGTACGGTGTGCTCAGACCACCATGCGGGCGGCTGCGCTCTCGGAGGCGGCGAGGTCGAAGTCGCGGTAACCGGCCTCGACGAAGTAGAGCCCCTGAGGTCCGACGTTGTGCCCCGAGCGCCGCCTGTCTCGCGACGCGAGCACCTCCCCCACCTCCCGCGGAGTCAGCTTGCCCTTGCCGACCCACAGCAGCGTGCCCACGACGGTCCTCACCATGTTCCTCAGGAACCCGTCGGCGGCGATGTGCAGCCGCAACTCACCGTGCTCCTCGCGGAGTTCGCACAGCAGCACCTCGCGGACCGTGCTGCGAGTCTCCTGGGTCGCGAACGCGGCGAAGTCGTGACGGCCGAGCAGCTCGCGCGTGGCCGCCTGCATCGCCGCCACGTCGAGGTGCCTGAACACCGGCAGCACGCGCTCGCGCAGCAGCGCCAGGCCCCGCGGGTCTCCCCTGGCGACCCGCATCCGGTACAGGTAGCGGCGGTACTTGCAGTCGAACTGCGCCTCGAAGTCGTCGGGGCAGGTGGTGACCTCGAGAGCCACCACGTCGCGCGGTAGGTGAGCGTTGAGCGCCATGCGCAGTCGCTCGTCCTCGAGGTGCGTGGAGGTGTCGCAGTGCGCAACCATCGCCAGAGCGTGAACGCCGGCGTCCGTGCGGCCCGCTCCGATGACGCTGCCGTGCTCGCCCGGCAGGTTGGCGAGCGCGGCTTCGATGGTCGCCTGTACGGTGCGCTCGCCGAACGGCTGCCGTTGCCAGCCCAGGAAGCCGCTGCCGTCGAACTCGAACGTCAGCTTGACGCGCCGCCGCGCCCGGGTGACGGCGTCCGTGGCCGTCAGTGCCCGACCCGGGCAGCGGCCGCGGTCGGCGACGCCACCGGCACCAACCGCAGGACACGGCCGAGCAGCGGAACGATGACGGTGCCGACCCCCGCGATGACCAGATAGCGCGTGAAGGACACCAGCGGCAGACGCTTGAGTTCCTCGGGCAGAGCCGCGGAGCTACCGACGAGAACGCCGAAGACCAGCGCGAGCGCCAGCAGGCCGAGCGCCACGCGCCCGGCGACCGGCCCGCTGGTGTCGTGACGCACCAGCTCGGGACCCGCCAGGAAGGCAGCCAGCCCACCGAGCAGCAGACCGGAGTGGCTGGTCGGCCACAGCAGGTGCAGCACCAACGGCACGCCCACGCCGAGGAGCACTCTCAAAGGCTTGGCCAGCGCTACTTTCCTGCGCTCCAGCGCCACCGCCAATGCCACGGTGGCCGCCCCCAGAACCAGCCCGCCGAGGACGTCGATCGGCAGGTGAGCCCCGAGATACAGCCGCGACAACGAGATCAGGAAGATCAGCGCCGCAGCCAGCAGCGTGAACCAGCGCCGCTTGACGTAGTAGGCAGCCAGACCCCAGAAGGTCGCGCTCATCTGAGCGTGCGCCCCCGGGAAGCCTGCGCCCGGCGCGGTCGCGATGACCGCCGGGTCGCGCAGCACGGCGGGGTCGATCTCGAACGGCCGCGCGGTGGCGAAGGCGCTCTTGAGCAACTGGTTGCCGTAGTACCCAGCGAGGAAGAAGACGGCCAGGGTGCGGGTGCGCCTGGCGTCGATGCTGACGAAGCCCACGACCAGCAGCGCCACGTAGGCGGTCTCCGAACCGAGAAGCGTGATGGCGAGCATCACCTGATCGAGCAGCGGCGAAGCGAAGCGCTGTAGCGCGAGGATCAGCTCCATTCGGCGATTCTAAGGGCGCCGGTAGCTTCGGGTATCCGCCTGCGGCCTCCGAGCGTGACACGATGGCGTGAGTGCCGCTGCCCCCGCTCGACGACACCATCTGCGCGATAGCCACCGCGCCCGGCTCCGGCGCCATCGGCATCGTGCGGCTGTCTGGTCCTTCGGCGCTGGCCATCGCCGATACCCTGTTCAAGCCCGCCGGCAGCCGTCCCTTGATCGCCACGCCCGGCGGCCGCGCCGTCTTCGGGAGGATCGAAGAGCCGTCGACCGACGGCTGTGATGGCCGGCTGATCGACGAGGCCGTCGCGCTGGTGTTCAGGGCGCCCGCCAGCTACACGGGCCAGGACGTGGTCGAGCTCCAGAGTCATGGTGGGCCGGCGATCCTGCGGCGCACGCTCGATCTGTGCCTCGCAGGGGGCGCCCGCCTGGCGGGGCCCGGCGAGTTCACTCTGCGCGCCTACCTCGAAGGCCGCTTGGATCTGGCCCAAGCCGAAGCGGTGCTCGACCTCGTCAACGCCCAGGGAGAGAGCGCCAGGCGCAACGCCGCCCTCGGCCTCAGCGGGGCCTTGAGCCGTCGCCTGGACGAGATACAAGACGACCTGCTGAGTGCCTACGCGGCGCTTCAGGCGACCTTCGACTACCCGGAGGAAGGCGTGCCTGACGCCCTCCTTGGCGAGCCGCTGCGGCGGGCCGCCGACCGCGTGGCCGAGCTGCTCGCGACCGCCGATGCCGGCCGGCTCAGCCGCACCGGCGCCAGGCTGGCGCTGCTGGGCAGACCCAACGTCGGCAAGTCGAGCCTGCTCAACGCCCTCCTCGGCTACCAGCGCTCGCTGGTGAGCGAGACGCCCGGCACCACCAGGGACTACCTCGAGGCCCCGCTGCTGCTCGACGGTCTGGCCATCACGGCGGTCGATACCGCCGGGATTCGCGCCACCAGCGACGCGATCGAGGCCGAAGGGGTCCGCACCGCCAGGGAGATCGCCGAGCGCTCCGACCTCAAGCTGCTGGTCCTCGACGCCTCGCAGCCGCTGACCGACGACGACGCCTCGCTCCTCGCACGCGAACTCGATGAGCGCGCGCTCGTCGTCCTCAACAAGCGCGACGTGGCCGAGCGCGCCAGCGGCCAGGGGCCCTCGGAAGTGGAGCGGCACCTGGCGGAGCGCTACCCGACCAGGGCGCCGGGTGCCCTGCGCGTCTCGGCTCTTACCGGAGCGGGTTTGGGCGCGTTGCGTGATGAGGTCTCGCGCGTGCTGGTCGGCTCGGCCGCCGGC
The DNA here is from genome assembly GCA_964398985.1 of uncultured bacterium. Classification (GTDB taxonomy): domain Bacteria; phylum Deinococcota; class Deinococci; order Deinococcales; family Trueperaceae; genus CAYMRL01. Next base: position 51,287 of record CAYNOS010000006.1, on the reverse strand, counting down.
AGCGAGCTGTGGGTCACCAACGAGCGTCACGTGGAGGCGTTGACCTCAGTGGCCGGCCTGATCGCGTCGGCGCTCGGCGCCTTGGAGGCGGGCGCGGAGGACATGGTGGCCCTCGACCTGCAGGAAGCTCAGGCCGCCCTCGGACTCGTCACGGGGCGCTCCGACGTCAGCGAGGAGACGCTGGCGTCGATCTTCGCGCGCTTCTGCGTGGGGAAGTAGGACCGTTCAGCTCGGCGGCGGCGCGCGCGACCGCCGGCTCCAACTGCGAGGCGAGATTGCGGAGCACGGATTGCGCCGTGAGGCCGACGAGCTTCAGGAGGGCCTTCTCGCCCCACTTGCCACCTGCCGGCAACGTCAGCTTGACCGTGATCAAGAACGAGTAGTCGACCTCACAGCCGTTCGCGGACGGCCGGACGACGGCACTGCCGTTGACCTCGGCGGATCCCGGACCGCGACCGTAGACGGGCAGCGCCTCGAGGACAGCGCCGCTGGCGGTCGGGCGCAGCGCGCTCCTGAACGGCAGCACGTGCTGGCCGAACAAGGCAGCCGACACCGGCAGCGAGGCGCTGACCTCGCTTGCCTCCCCGTTCTCGAACACCTTCAGGTCGCTGACGATCTCGGCGTACCGCAACGAGCGCGGCACGTCCCTCACGAACTCCTTGGCCTCCGGATAGCTGGCTGCCAGCGGCACGGTGAAGTTGACGGCATGGCTGAGTTCCACTCAGGCTCCGCTTCGCGGCCTGGGACCCACCCACTCGACCTTGAGGCTACCGGCTTCGATGGCCGCCTCGACCTCGGCGTCACTGGCGCTGCGCAGACGCGGCAACTGCTGGAAGAGCGGCGCACTGGTGGCGAGACCCACCCTGACCGTCACCGGGCCATCGTCGGAGGCGCGCCCGATCCGCCACAGCAGGTTGGACGCGAGCTCCTCGAGCAACTCGCTGGGCGCGCGCGCCACGCCGGCTGGATCGTCGGAAGCACCGTTCAAGTCGTCCTGATCCACACCGCGAGCGTACCCCAGTCACCGTGGGGGCGTGCCGCTCGGCGAGTCTCATGCCCTCTCACCTCCGACTACAGCGGCTTTCACGGCACGGCGTTACTTTCATGAGTGGCTTGTAACGAAAGGAGCCAACGAAGCATATGGCCAGAAGCCGTCTTCCACTCTTGCTCTCCGCCGTCCTGATCGGTCTCGTCGCCGTCGCGGTGTGGCTGCCCAACGCCGGCATACGCGCGCAGGCGGTGCCCCCCCTGGCCGAGACCGGGGCCAGGCTCCAGGACGAACAGAACACCATCGACGTGATCGCTGCCGTCGGTCCCAGCGTGGTAGCGGTGAACGTCGAGGTGAGGGGCGAGCGTATCGATCCCTGGTCCGAGGTCTTGCCCTTCCTACCGCCGCAGTTCCGCGACCTGATCCCCGACATCACGCAGCCCGAGGTCATCCAGGGCAGCGGCTCCGGCTTCGTGATCGCCGAGGGCGGTCAGATCCTCACCAACTATCACGTCGTGCAGTCCGCTCTGGAACAGGACAGCGTCGCGATGCGCTCGGGAGCCTCGATTTCGGTCGTGTTCCCCGGCACCGAAGACGAGCTGGCCGTCAGCGTGCTCGGCGCCAACCCCGACTTCGACGTGGCGCTGCTGGTCCTCGACGACCCCTCGCAGCTGCCCGAGGGAGTCCGACCCGTCGAGCTGGCCGATTCGAACGGGGCCAGGGTCGGCCAGAAGGTCATCGCCATCGGCAACCCCTTCGGCCTGCAGTCGACGGTGACGCAAGGGATCGTCTCTGCGATCGGGCGCGAGCTGCCCTCGATCGGCCGCATCCAGATCGAGATGATCCAGACAGACGCGGCCATCAACCCGGGCAACTCCGGCGGACCCCTGCTCGACTCGTCCGGCCGCTTGCTCGGCGTCAACACGATGATCGTGCCCGGCGTCTCGGTGAGCGGGCAGGCGGGCAACATCGGCATCGGCTTCGCGGTTCCCAGCACGCTGGTAGCCGAGGCGCTCCCGATGATGCAGGCCGGCGGTTTCGTGGGTCTCTACGCGGACGCCCTGAACATCACTTCGCGGCCGCGCATCGGCATCAGCGGCACCGCCGCCAGTGACTTCCCTGCCGACGCCCGCTCTCTGCTCGGCATGCCGGACGAGGGCGTCGTCGTGCTGTCGGTGGAGGCCGGGGGCCCCGCCGCGGAGGCGGGACTCATCGCGGCCACGTACGAAGCCAACATCGCCGGCAGGACCTACCCCGCAGGGGGCGACATCATCGTCTCCGCCAACGGTCAGGGCCTCAGCAACGTCACCGACCTGCAACGCCTGGTGCTGGGACTCGATGACGGTGACGAGGTCGACCTGGTCGTCTGGCGCGGCGGCGAAACGCGCGAGGTGACGGTCACGCTGAGGGTCGTGGAGCCCAGCTCCGAGGACTGAGGCCGACGCGCCGCGCCGGAGCCTTTCAAGGTTGGGTGCTAGCATCCGCCCATGAAGCGTCAGGCAAAAGAACTCCGCGTGGGCCTGGTCCTGTCCGGAGGCGGCGCCCGAGGGTTCGCGCACATCGGGGTGCTAAAGGCGTTGGAGCGCCACGGAGGCGAGTTCGACGTGGTGGCCGGCACCTCGATGGGCGCCATCCTCGGGGCGCTCTACGCCTCGGGGGCACGTGCCGCCGACATGCAAGACCTGGTCGAGACGACCGGTTGGCGCGACGTCGTCGACTTCTCGATGAAGAACGGCCTCATCAAGGGCAACCGCTTCGAGCGGTTCCTCGCCGAACACTTGCCGGCCACCTTCGAGGAGCTCGAATTGCCGCTGGCCATCACCACCACCGACGTCGAGACCGGCGAATCGGTGCTGATCACCGAGGGCGACCTCATCACTTCGGTGAGGGCATCGAGTAGCTTTCCCGGCGCGTTCGAGCCGATCCAGTTCCTTGGCAGGACCCTAGCCGACGGGGGCATCGTCAACAATCTGCCGGTGGCTGCCGCCACCGCGATCGGCGCCAACCGCACCGTCGCCTCCGACGTCACTCCGGCGCGCTACGCGGAGTTCCTCACCCCCGAGCAAGAGGGCACCTGGTGGGAACGGACGGTGGCCACCTTCAAGCTTCAGCGCCGCAACCCCATGGTCCAGATGGTGCTCCGCTCGTCCGACATCATGCAGTCGATCCTGGTGGACATCCAGGCGAGCCTCTCGCCTGCCGATCTCCGCATCCGCATGCCCATGCCCGGCTTCGGCTTCGAGTCGTTCACCGAGTACCGGCGGATCATCGACATCGGCGAGGAGGCGGCCGAGAAGGCGTTGAGCGAATGCGGTGGCTGGGGTTCGCTGGTTGCCCAAGGCGGGCACTTGGAACTGGCGGCGCCGGTCTGAGCTGCCCGCGAACCAGAGCCAAGCTCGGCTAGTGGCGGGACGCTGGCGGCGTTGGTTGCGGGGGACGGCGGCGCTCTTGGCCGGAGTCGTGCTCGGTTGGCTGCTCTACTCCCACGCGCTGGCGCCCATGCGTGTCGCCGGCGACAGCATGGCGCCCTACCTCGACGATGGCGACGCCGTCTTACTGGTGCGCCCCGGTCTCGACAAGCTGTTCGGCGGCAGCGGCGGCGAGCGCCCCGGTGACGTCGTAGTGCTCGCCGCGCCGGGGGACGGAGCGACGCTGGTCAAGCGCGTGATCGCCGGCGGCGGGGCTACCGTCGAGATCGCCGAGGGCGTCGTGAGCGTCGACGGAAGCCCGGTCACTTGGGGCGATCCCGAGCTGAGCGGGGCCGCCAGTGCTGTAGCGAGGTCGGTGCCTAGCGGTTCGCTGTACGTGCTAGGCGACAACCGCCTACCGCTGGCCAGTCGCGACTCGCGATCCTTCGGGCCGGTGGCGACGGCGGCGCTCAAGGGTCGGGTCGTGCTGGTGATCCGGCTGCCCTGGTGAGATGATTCGTCAGGCAGCGAGGCGGCCATCGAGCCCCAGCTCGGCAGCAGCCGCCTTCATCGCGTCGAGAACGAACTGAGCGTGCTCCCACACGTCGACGCCCAACTCCTCGGCGCCCTTGAGCACGTCCTCGCGGCTCACGCCGCGCGCGAACGCCTTGTCCTTGAACTTCTTCTTGAGGCTCGTAATCTCGAGCCCCGCGATGTCCTTGTCGGGCCTCACCAGCACGGCCGCGGTGATCAGACCGGTTAGCTCGTCGCAAGCGAACAGGACCTTGGCGAGCAGCGACTCGCGCGCCACCCCGGTGTAGTCGGCATGGCCCATGATCGCCTCGCTGACCGCGCTCGGGTAGCCGCGCCGCTTCAGCTCGGCGACCCCGACCCAGGGGTGACCGCTCTCGTCCCTGTCGGGGTTCGGGTGGCGCTCGTAATCGAAGTCGTGCAGTAGCGCCGCCTGCGCCCACAGGTCCTCGTCCTCGCCGAGCTTGCGCGCGTACGCAGTGACGGCCGCCGCGACGCTCAGCATGTGCTTGCGGAGGCTGACGGACTCCGTCCACTCCTCCATCAGCGCCAACGCATCCTGTTTGGTCTGCTTCACCAGGCGAGTCTACCCAGTCGGCCCGGAACGCGGGCGCTCACGCGCCTTGGCTATACTCCGGCCGATGCCGAGGAAGTCAAGGTGAAGGGGCTCTTGCCCAGGACAGCCGCCCACCTCGAGGTCATCCACACGCCTGAGCCGGAGGCAGTCGCGCAGCAGGTGATCGAGAGCGTGATCGCCGCGTCCGTCGCGAAGCGCGGTCGCGCTGCCTTGTGCTTGGCTGGTGGAAGCACGCCGCTGCCGCTCTACCACGCCCTGGCGTCGAACCGCCGCCTGCCCTGGGAACAGGTCGTCTTCGCGCTGGGAGACGAGCGCTTCGTGGCGCCCGACCACCCGGACAGCAACTTCGGGAGCATCAAGGCGGCGCTCTTCGATCAGGTGGCAGCCCGCGAAGCCGTGCTGGCGTGGCCGATCCTCGAGTCCCCACACGAGTCCGCCGCAGCCTACGGCCGCGTTCTGCGCCAGCGCCTCGGCAGCGAGCCGGTCATGTTCGACCTGACGCTGCTCGGCATCGGTGGCGATGGGCACACGGCCAGCCTCTTCCCCGGCACCGGAGCCGCCGCCAGCCGCCGAACGGCGCTGGCTTGCGACGTCCCCGAGCACGGTTGGCGGCTCAGTCTCGGTGTCGCCGCCCTCAGCGCCAGCCGCGTCGTGATGTTCCTGGTCACCGGCGCCGCCAAGGCGGATGCCTTGAGGCTCACCTTCCCGGCTACCTTCGGGACCTCATCGGACGCTGCCTACGGTGCTCCGGCCGCCGACCACGCACCGGCTTCGGCCATCACGGCCGTCGACAGGCTGCTGCTGGTGACCGACAGCCTGCCCCCGCTGGCTACGCCCAGGTGATCGCGTAGGCATCGAAAGGTGATGCCAACAGGTGGTTCACCGGGTAGCAGCGCACGCCGTATGCCACCCGGCCGCTGAGCTTGGGGCTGAACCGCGCCCGGTACTCGAACACGTCACCGCGCTCGGCGACGCGCGTCATCGCCACGGCCTCGAGGCCAGCCTGCAGATCGTCTTCCTCCCGGCTGTAGACGACCTCGACTCGCAGCTCGATGCCTGCGAGTCCCGGCGCCGTTACCGTGGCCTGCACTTCGATCTCGTCGCCGACGCTCAGGAAGCTGCGCTCGGCTCGGCCGGCGGTGAGGGTCAGTTGTGACCAGGCGCCTCTAACCTGTGCGCGCCAGCCGGCGAGCTCGACCGCGGCGTGGTAGTCGTCCGCTGCCAGCGCGCTTCCTCGGCGGCTGGCGGGAGCGTAGTAATCCGTCACGTACTGCCTGACCATCCGCTGGGCGTTGAACCGCGGCGCCACGTAGGCGATGGCGGCGGCCGAGCGGCGCAGCCATCCGAGCGGCAGCCCGTCCTCGTTGCGGCCGTAGTAGAGCGGGACCACCTCGTTCTCGAGAAGGGCGTAGAGAGAGTCCGCGTCGGCAGCGTCGGCTCGCTCCGGGTCCGCGTAGCTGCGGCCGTTCCCGATGGCCCAGCCGTTGTCGCCGGTGAAGCCTTCCGGCCACCAGCCGTCGAGGATCGAGAGGTTCAGGATCCCGTTCATGGCGGCCTTCTGACCGCTGGTGCCGGAGGCCTCGAGGGGGCGACGCGGGTTGTTCAGCCACACGTCCACGCCGCGCGTCAAGGCGCGCCCTATCGCCATGTCGTAGTCCTCGACGAACAGCACCTTGCCGGCGAAGCGCGAGTCTTTCGACAAGTTGTGGATCGAGGTGATCAGCGCCTGGCCGGGCTCGTCGGCGGGGTGCGCCTTGCCCGCGAAGACCAGCTGAACGGGTCGCTCCTCGTCGTTGAGCAGCTTCTCGAGACGCTGCAGGTCTTGCAGGATCAGCGTGGCGCGCTTGTAGCTGGCGAACCGCCTGGCGAAGCCGATCGTCAACACGTTCGGATCGAACAGCCGCGTGCCGGCGCCGACGCTGGTTGGGCTGGCCTCCTGGCGCTCCAACTGCCGGATGACCCTGCGGCGCAGGAAGCGCACGCTCTGCGCCTTCATCGCCATGCGCGTCTCCCACAGGCGGGCCGGGTCGACGTCGTTGAACGCCTGCCAGGCGGCAACGTCGCTGCCGATGTCGTGGAGCCGGGCGCCCAAGACCTCCTCGGCCAGTGCCCTCATCTGAGGAGCCATCCAGGTCGCCAGGTGCACCCCGTTGGTGACGTGGCCGATCGGCACTTCCTCCACGGGCACGCCTGGCCACAGGCTCGACCAGATGCGCCGGCTCGTCTCGCCGTGCAGCTGTGCCACGCCGTTGCGCCCGGACGAGAACCGCAGCGCCAGGGCCGGCATGCTGTAGACGTCGCCCCAGCCGTGGTCGGCCCTGCCGAGCGCCAAGAAAGCCTCTTCATCGAGCCCCAGGGAGCTCCAGAAGCCGCCGAAGCAGGCGGCGACCAGATCGAAGCCGAACGCATCGTTGCCTGCCGCGACCGGGGTGTGAACCGTGAACAAGGTGCTGGCGGTGACCGCCTCGCGAGCGGCGGCGAACTCGAGCCCGGCGGCCACCAGCTCACGGCAGCGTTCGAGCGCCATGAAGGCGCTGTGGCCTTCGTTCATATGCCAACTGGTCGGCGCGATCCCGAGCGCCCTCAGCATCCGCACCCCAGCGACGCCAAGCACCATCTCCTGCGCGATGCGCGTGCGGGTGTCGCCGCCGTAGAGCCGCTTGAGCAGCTGCCTGTCGGCCTCGTGGTTGCCGTCGAAGTCGGTGTCGAGCAGCAGCACCTCCACCCGGCCGACACAGGTGCGCCATGCCCTCACGTGGACATCGCGTCCGAAGATCGCGACGCTCACCGTCACCACCTGAGCGTCCTCGTCGGTGGCCAGTTCCAGCGGCAGGGCGGTCGCTTCGTTGCGGACGTAGACCGGGGTCTGCCGGCCATCCTCGGAGATCCGCTGGTGGAAGTACCCCTCGGGGTAGTAGAGCCCAACGGCCACCAGCGGCACGCCAAGGTCGGAGGCCGCCTTGGTGTGATCGCCCGCCAGCACCCCCAGCCCACCCGAGTAGAGAGCGAGCGACTCGTGCCACCCGTACTCCGCGCAGAAGTAGGCGTAGCGATCGGTCGCCTCGCAGGCACCGCCGTTCGCTGACTCGGAGAACCAGCCGGGGCGCTGGAGGTAGGCGTCGAAGCGGTCGATGACCGCCTCGTACGCGCTCAGGTACTCGGGGTCGGCGGCGGACGCCACCAGGCGCTCCTGAGCGACGTCGCGCAGAAGAGCGACCGGGTTGTGGTTGACGCGCTCCCACAGCTTCTCGTCGAGACGGCGGAAGAGCGTGCGGGCGTCCGGCTGCCAGGTCCAGTAGAGGTTCGCGGCCAGCTCAGCCAGGCGACCGATGCCGGCAGGCAGCCTGGGAGTGATCGTGAGGGTTCCGAGAGTGTTCATACAGCGCAATGCCCTTCAGGTCGGGAGCCGCGACATCGTAACACCAGGTCCTGAGGCAGTAGGCTACTGCATGCCAAGGTTCCCGCTGGGGTCGCGGTCTTCGGTCGCCACAGGAGGTCGGCCGCGGCTCCTGCGCGCGCTCGTGACCGGACTGGCTGCGTGGCTCGTGGCAGCGACGGCGCCCGCGGCTCTCGCTCAGGAGTTCTCCGTCTCGCTCTGGGGCAGCGTCGACCCCTCGGGCGCGGCGGCTCCCGCCCTCACGCTCGGCCTCGTCGGTGGCCGCGCCGGGAGCGCCACCGTGGACCTCGCCGTCACTGTAGCCGACGCGGCCCAACTCGATTTCGCCCTCAGCGAGAACCGTGCTTTCGGACCGCTCGGCAACGTCGTGATCGAACTCGATGCTGCCCTCAGGACCGACGGCGCAGCGCAGGCCGAGCTGACGGCTCGCGGTGTCGTGGGTCCGGCGGCCCTCAGGGTCGCACTCGCAGCGTTCAGTCACGACGCCGACCGCTTCGACCCCCTCGCGGCCGTCACCGGTGAACGACCGCGTTTCCGCGCGCTCGCCGCCGGCGAGGCCGGTTACGGACTGCGCATGGCCGGCAGCGGGCGGCTCAACCGCTCACTGGTCTTGGAGGTCGATCCCGAGGTCTACCTGGTCGGCGGCGGGTTCGCTACCCGCGCCGATCTCCGTCTGCGGTGGCTGAGGGCGTTCGCCGACAACGAACTGCGGTTGCTGCTGTCCGGCTACCGCGCGCCGCAGGCCTCCAGCGCCCATGTTGCGCTCGGCGCGGGGCTGGTGCTGGGGCGCGGCCGCGCGCCCGACTGGCACTTCACGCTCAGCGCGGGGCTGGCAGGCGACAGGCTGCTGCCCGGAGGCTCCGTCGAGTTGACCGAGCGCCTGGCCAACGGTCACGTGGTCTCGGTGTTCGCGGCGGCCGAGCCGTACCGCAGCGACCTAGCCGCCTACCGCGCCCACGGCACGTATCAAGCCGGCATCGGTCCCGGAACGCTGCTGGTGGGCGCGCACGCGGCCGCTTTCGGGGCTCAGGGCGGTGCCAGCTACGGGCTCAGCGTCGGCTACTCGCTGCCTGCCGAGCTCCGCTGACGCCCGCGGACATCAACCACCGAGGGGGAGCAGCTCGCCGGTCTCGAGGTCGAGCCGGAACGCGCCGTTCTCCGGCACCGCCTTCAGGTAGGTGTAGACCTCGCTGCCGCGTCTCAACTCGAAGTTCCGCAGTCCCGGCTGCAACCCGACGGCGTGACCGCCCGGCTGCAGGATCCCGTCGATGAAGATCAGCCACTGGCGCTCTTCGTCCCAGTAGACGAGCGGTTCCAAGGCCGGCGTCAGGTTGCTGGTGACCCTCGTGACCCGGTAGTTGCGCACCAGCACCTCGACCGTCTCCTCGACGAACCCGTCACGCAGCAGCGTCACCGTGTGTGGCCCGGGAGCAGCGGCGACCGTGAGCGGGGTGGTGCCGACGCTGGCGCCGTCGAGGAGCACGCGCGCCCTGGGAGTGCTGGAGAGCTGGATGCTGCCGCCGGAGATGGCCGTCAGGATGACGTGAAGCATGTTGGTGTCGTTCGGCCGCAGCTCGATCATCCTGACCTCGGGCAGGAATCCCTCCTTCCGGACCTCCAAGCGATAGCGCCCCGGCTCGATCATCGCCACGTCCAGGCGTGACGTGCGGCCGAGAGACACTCCGTTGACGAAGACCTGGGCGTCGCCCGGCTCGCTCGAGACGAACAGGCCGGCGTTCCCGCGCGGCAACTCGATCAGCGCGGTCGTGAACGCGGCGACCTCCGACGCCAGCAAGGCGGCGGTAGCTGTCACCGATTGGGACGACAGCGAGGCGCTGATCAGGTCGGTCGAGCGGTCACGCTCGGCATCGACCACGATCAGGTTGACCGTGTAGGGGTCTCCGAGCGCGCCCTCGAGCCGTGCGATCTCGCCGCTCACCGCGTAGCGAGCAGCGTCCAACTCGGCGATCAGCTTCGCGAACTCGGGCTCGAGGCTGCCTGCGATGCCAGGCGTGATCAAGTCGCCGTTGCGGACCTCGATGCCGGTCGCGGCGCTCACCGCCGAGCGGAAAGCCAGCATGAACGAGTCGACGAGAGCCCTTTCGACCTCGCCGCGCGTTCCGAAGGCCGGTGCCGAGATCTGGGCGGCGGCGCTGCTGACGAGCAGCAGCATGGCGAGCATGCCCAACCTCAGCCACGGACGCAGGACCGACGGGCTGCTTCGCACCTGCAGAGGCGTCGGTTGGGACCAAGGCATCCGGTCGATTATAGCCGCAGGCGAGGTACCTCTCGGTGCGGGCCAGACGCCCTTGTTATCCTGCTCGCGATGCGCTACCTAGTGCTAAGCGACATCCACGCCAACCTCCCAGCTCTGGAAGCGGTCCTACTACACGCCAAGCAACGCGGTTACGACGACGTGATCTTCCTCGGTGACGCCGTCGGCTACTACCCGCAGGCCAACGAGGTGATCCGCCGGCTCATCGAACTGGCGCCGTCGGTGGCGATCGTTGGCAACCACGATGCCAGCCTCCTAGAGCTCGCCGACGGTGTGCCGCAGGCCGGTCGCGACGCCAGCGTCGTCATCGAGGTGCTGGAGCGCCAGCTACGCACGCTGGGTCAAGACAGCATCGACTTCCTGCGCAGTCTCAAGGTCCGTCACGTCGACGACGGTTGGGAAGCGACGCACGGCGCCCTGGTCAGGCAGTGGGACTACCTGGCCTCTCTGACCGCGGCGCAGGCCAACCTCGAGCTGATGGAAACGGACCTGATGCTGGTCGGCCACACCCACTTCCCGAAGGTGTTCGCCGCCGTCGACACCGGCACCCAACAGCTGTGGCGCACCGTCACTTTCCGGCACGAGATGGGGCGCTATCGCGTGCCGCCGAAGGCACGCGTGATCGCCAACCCGGGAGCGGTCGGCCAACCGCGCGACCAGATTCCGCTCGCGGCCTACGCGCTCTTCGATCTCCCTACCCGGACGCTCGATTTCCACCGCGTCGAGTTCGACGTCGCCGAGGTGCAACGCGTCGTCAAGGCCGCCGGCTACCCGGAGGTGCTCGGGGCGCGCTTGGCACTGGGCAGGTGACGGCGCCTCCGACGCCCGCACAGCCGCCGGCCGGGCAGGCCCCCGCCGCCGAACAGCTGCGAGCGCTGTGGGCCAAAGGCTCGGGGCCGCGCACTATCTTGCTCGCCGGCCCCCCAGGCGTCGGCCGGCGGCGGCTCGCCCGCTGGTTCGCGTCGTTCGTCAACTGCTCCGCCGCCAGCGAGGATCAGCGGCCGTGTGGTGTCTGCGCCAGCTGCCGCGACTTCGCCGCGGACGTGCACGTGGACATACGCGAGGTCGCCCCCGGCGCCGAGACCAAGAGCGGTCGCGCCAAGCAGCGCCGCGAGATCACCATCGACCAGTTGGTGCCGCGCCCAAGCGGTGACAGCGAGCCGCTCAGCGAGTGGCTCCGCAGCCGCCCAAGGCACGCCTACCGGGTCGCGGTGATCGAGGACGCCGACACGCTCACCGAGAGCGCCGCGAACGCCTTCCTGAAGATGCTCGAGGAGCCACCTTCGTGGGCCGTGATCATCTTGATCGCTCCTGGTCCCGACGCGCTGCTGTCGACCGTGGCTTCGCGCGCGGCCACCGTGAGGCTGGGGCCGACGTGGCTCCCCGGGTTCGAGGACCTCGCTCCGATCCCCGCCCTGACGCTGGGGCAGCCCGGCGTCCTGCTCCGCGCCAGGTCGGACGCGGCCGGCACCGAGGCGGCGCGCGCGGCGGCCGGCGCGCTGCTGGCCGCGCTCGACGGCGAGCTCTGGGGGCTCCTCGAGGCCGCCGAGGCGTTCGCCAAGGCGGTCACCGACGCGCAGGCCGCGGGCGTGAGCCCAGGGCCGCTAGGTTGGCTGCTCGAGCCGCTGCGGGAGCTCGGCGGCGAGCGCTACGCGGCCGGCCTCGATGCGCTCGCGGCCTGCCAAGAGGCCCTCGCGAGCTACGCTCCAGCGACCCTCGCCTGCACCGTCCTGGCTCTGGAGTTGAGAAGCGTCTTCAGGCGCGCTGCCGACTGACTTCGGCCGCCGGAAACTCGACGGTGGCACCCTCGTCGGTGCGGAGCTCGAGAGTCTGGGCCAGCGGATTGAGCTTCACGACCCGACCGCAGGTGCCGCTGCCGTCGTGACAGGCCCTCGCGCCCTTCTTGGGCAGGCCCTTGAGCAACTCGCGGTACATCTCGTGCTCGTACTGCAAGCAGCACATCAGGCGGCCGCAGGGGCCGCTGATCTTCTCCGGGTTGAGAGGCAGCTGCTGGTCGCGGGCCATGCGGATGCTGACGGCGCTGAACGACTGCAGCCAGGTCGAGCTGCACGAGCCGTCGCCGCAGACGCCCAGGGTGCCGAGCATGCGCGCCTGGTCACGAGGACCGACGTTGACGAACTCGATGCGGGCGTCCGTGTGCTCGACGAGCTGCTGCGCGAGCGAGCGCAGCGGAGCGTTGCCGTCGCTCGAGTAGCTCACGACCAGCAGGCTCTCGTCGATGGTGAACTCGAGAGCGACGATCTTCACGTCGGCGTCGGCTTGCCGGGCGCGGGCCTTGAGCAGCCACTTGAGGTCTTCGGCGCGGCGCCTCAGCTGCTGGTAGCGCTCGAGGTCGTCATCCTGCGCGCTGCGCACGAAGTGACCGTGCGACTTGGGGACCTCCGTGACCGCCGTCCTCACCAACGCCAGCTCGAGACCGCGGCGGGTCGTCACGATGCAGCGCGTGCCCGGCTCCGGCGCACTCTGCGGCACTTCCATGTAGTGGATCTTGGGTCCGTTGTCGAACTTGACACCGATGCACTCCGGCATGGTCGGGACTCCTATCGAAAGCGGCCGGGACTCCCGCAGCGAGGCGGGAAGCAGGCGCATCCGGATTGTAACCGGGGCCTGGGAGCTCGCCGGGTCCGCGAGGGCCTAGACGCCCCTGACCGGGGCGAACGTGCGCCGATGGTGCCGGCTGGGGCCCAGCCGCGCGAGCGCTGCGACGTGCTCGCTGACGCAGTAGCCCTTGTGCTTCGCGAACCCGTAGCCGGGCAGTTCGGCGTCGAGGGCGACCATCAGACGGTCGCGCTCGACCTTCGCGATGATGCTCGCCGCGGCGACCTGGAAGCTGAGCGAGTCCGCCCTGGGGACGGCCACTTCGGGGGCTTGCAGCGCGAGCTTGAGGTAGTCGGTGACCAACCCGTCGAAACCGCCGCTGAGCGCGGCGAGGGCGCGCCTGACGGCCAGGTGCGTGGCCCCGAGCACGTTGAGCTCGTCGACCTCGCAGGGCTCCGCCGCCCCCACGGACCAGGCGCTGGCCTCCACCCTGACGCGTTCGGCCAGCTCGGCGCGCGTTCTGGGGGCGAGGGTCTTCGAGTCGCGGTACGGGTAGACGCGCCCAGGCTCCAGCACCACGACCGCCGCAACGACGGGGCCCGCCAGCGCGCCTCGGCCCGCCTCGTCGACCCCGGCCACCCTGAGGCAACCTTGCTGCCAAAGCTGCGCTTCGAGCCCCCAGCTGGGCTCGACCTCAGGCTGCGCTGATGCCGATCTCATCGGGATTCGGCTCGCTGGCGACGCGGTCCGGGATCGTGAAGTAGAAGGTGCTGCCACGGCCGACCTTCGACTCCACCCAGATGCGACCACCGTGCTTCTCGACGGCCAACTTGCAGAAGGTCAGACCCATGCCGGTGTCGAAGCGGTCGTGAACCGTGTGCCGCGACTGCTCGAACGCGTTGAAGATACGCTTCTGGTCGGCTTCGGGGATGCCTTCGCCGTCGTCGCGAACGCTGAGGACGAAGCCCTCTTCCTGTCGCCAGGCCCGGAAGTCGATGTAACCGCCGCGACGGGTGTGCTTGATCGCGTTGGCCATCAAGTTGGCGAGCACGCGGCGCAGCAGCTTGGGATCGCCGTAGACGACCTCGGCCTCCGGCCTCACCAGGAAGCCGAAGTTGCGGTCCTGGGGACGGGCGCTGACGTCTCCGAGCGCCTCCTTGGCCAGCTCCGTGAGGCTGGAGATGACGCCCGGCTGGTAGGGCATCTGCCCTTCCTTCATGCGCCTGACGTCGAGGATGTTCGCCGCTAGGTTCAGCAGGTGCTGCGCCTCGCTGCGCGCCAGGCTGAGCAGGTCCTCGACGTCGGTGCCGCCGCCGTCCCCCCTGAGCATGCCGAGGCTGTGATCCAACAGGCCCATGACGCTCGAAATCGGGCTCTTGAGGTCATGCACGAGCATGTGGATGAGGTCGTCCTTCATCCGCTCGCTCTCCTTGAGCGCCTGTTCGAACCGGCGCATCTGCTCGAGCGCCTCGCGGAGGGCGCGCTCGTTGCGGCTGCGGTTGAGCATCCGCTGCAGATGGGCTCTCACCACCTGGGCTTGGGTCGGCAGGTTGATGTAGGCGTCCGCGCCACCGGCGATCACGCGGGCCTGGAGGTCGCTCTCCGGCGGTCCCAGGTAGATGAGGGGCACCTCGGCGAGCTGCTTGCGCTGACGCAGCAGCGCCACCAGGTCGAGGTTCGCGGGCGTTCTACGTGCTAGCGCATGCTCGAGCACGATCGCGTCCGGCACGTTCCCTTGCGTGTGATAGAGGAGCTTCTCGACGTCGGAGAAGACTTCGCTGCGCAGCCGCAACTCGTCGGTGACCGCGCGGATCCCGTGACCCCGTGCCTCGGTGGCGGTGGCGATGAGGACGTGGGGTGCAGCCGAGGCCATCGCTTCATACTACCAGGGTGCCGTGGCACGACCCTTGCTAGCATGCAGAACGTGAACTTCTCCTCTCTCACCGCGGGCGCGCTGGGTCTTCAGTTCGAGCAGCCGTGGCTGCTGCTCGCACTGGGACTGACGGCCCTGCCGCTGCTCACCGGCCCACGCGGCGCGGCGCGCTACCTGCGGGCGGGAGCGCTGGCGCTGCTGGTGATCGCCCTCGCGCAGCCCGTGAGCGAGGCGCCTGGCGGGCACGTGGCCGTCCTGGTGGACGTGTCCGCCAGCGCCGGGACGGCGGCGTTGGATGCCGCTCGCAGAGTGGAGCTCGGGGAGTTGGCGAGGGACAGCGAGCTGCTGCTGTTCGCCGGGGAGACCGCGCGCGTCACCAGCCTGCCGGCCACCGCGCCCGGTCACCTGAGCACCGGCACCACCGATCTCGCCAGAGCCCTCCAGGTCGCGGGCGCCGGCGGAGCCGGACGCGTGCTGCTGGTCTCCGACGGCGCCGTCTCGCCCGCGTCGGTGCTGTCGGCACTACCCTCGGTGCCTGTCGACGTCCTGGGCGTCCCCAGCGTCACGGGCGTCGCCCTCACCGAGATCCTCGCGCCCAGCCAGGCCGCGCCCGGACAACTGGTCGAGGCGGTGGCGGTCGTCGAGTCTGGGGTCGCTGCCAACGTCACCCTGTACCCGACGGTCGCCGGCGTCGAGCTCGCCCCGCTGGAGCTGGCGGTGGTGCCGGGCACCAATGCCGCCCCGTTCACCTTCCGCGTCGGCGAGAGCGCCAGCGTGTCGGTCAACGTCAGCCTCGAATCGAACGCCATCAAGGCCGGCGCCGACCGACTGGCGACCGAGATCGGCGTCCAGGTCAGGCCGCCGGTGCTGGTCGTCGACGATCCCGCCATGGTGGCGGCGCTCGGTGTGCAGGGGGTGGCGGCGGTGTCCGGAACGGTCGCCAACGTGGTGGCGCCGCTGCCGTACAGCGCGGTCGTGATCCGCGGCTCGGCGGCCCTGTTCACGCCTGGGCAGTTGGAACTGCTCAGGGACTTCGTGGAGAACGGCGGCGGTTTGATGATGACCGGCGGACCCGACAGCTTCGGGTTCGGAGCCTGGTACCGCACCACGGTCGAGGAGGTCCTGCCGGTGACGACCGATCTGCGCACCGAAGTGACGCTGCCGCTGGTCGCGCTGGTGATGGTGGTCGACCGCTCACAATCGATGGCCTCGGGCAACCCTTCGAAGATCGAGCTCGCCAAGGAGGGCGCGATCCAGGTCGTGGAGCTCGCCTACTTCGAGGACCTGCTTGGGATGGTCGTGTTCTCCGACGTATCGAGCACCGAGTGGGCGTTCGAGCTGCGCCCCGCCACCGAGCGCGGCAAGCGCGAGATGCTGCAGGCGATCCTGGACCTAGGCACCGGCGGCGGGACCGTCCTCGAGCCGGCCTACCGGATGGCGATCGAGGCACTGGAGAACACCGAGGCGGCGGTCAAGCACATCATCGTGCTCTCGGACGGGAGGCTGTACGACGGCCAGGGCCCGTTCGAGACGAGTCGCAGCCCGGCCGACTTCACGGCCATGGCCTCTGCCGCGCTGGCAGCCGACATCACCACCTCGACGATCGCCATCGGCGACACCGCCGACTTCGAGCGGCTGAGCGCCATCGCCAGGGCAGGCGGTGGCCGCTACTACGAGGCCCTCGACGCCGCCACGCTGCCTCGCATCTTCACCAACGAGGCGCTCACCGCTACACGGGCGCTGCTGATCGACGACCCGACGGTGCCGGTGGCGCGGCCCAACCAATTGATCACCTTCCCCGATGGTCTACCCCCGGTCGACGCCTACGTTGCGACCTCGCTCAAGTCCGACGCGCAAGCGCTGCTGATGGGGCGCGGCGGCGAACCGCTGCTGGCGGTCAGGCGCGCCGGCCTGGGGCGCACCGCCGCGCTCACCACCGATCTCAACGGCTGGGCCGGCGGCTTCGGCAGCTGGGATGGTCTCAGCGGCGCGCTCGGCACCCTGGCGAGATGGCTGCAGGCGACCCCAGCGAGCTACTCGGCCCAGGTGACGCGCGATGGTCCCGAGCTCGTCATCGTGGTCGACGCCGTGCGCGGCGGCGACTACGTGGACAACGAGGTGCTGGAGGCCCGTTTCGCCGGGATCTCGGCCGTCCTCGAGCAGGTCGCCCCGGGTCGCTACTCCGGCCGCCTCCCCTACGACGAGCGCGGGGGCAGCGAGGTGGTCGTCTCGGCCGCCGGAGATGTGGTCGCTCGCAGCAGGGTCGCCGGACCCGACCCCGAGTTCGCCGCCGGCGGCGGTCACGATCTGCTGGCTCTGGTGGCCGAACGGACCGGGGGCCTCGTGGTAGGCACGGGGGTGTACGAGCCCGAGCTGGTCACGCGCCGGACGCCGCTGTGGCCACTGCCGGTGAGCCTCGGGCTGGGGCTGTTCATCTTCGAGCTCGCCTACCGACGGCTGTTCGGGGGCGGCAGGGACGCCCGCGCCTGATCCGGCAGCGAGACGCCCAGCGGTCTACTCGTCGACGTCGTCGTCTGCGGGTGCGCTCGCGGGCTCGTCGACGTCGACCTTGAGGACCTCGCGCAGCACCGCGGTGGCGTAAGAGCCTTTCGGCAGCGAGAACGCCAGCTTCACCGCGCCCGGCTCGAGCTCTGCGACGGTCGCAGCGGTGACCAGCATCCGGCTGCTGCGACGGTCGCCGCGACGTGAGCCGAACTCGGCCCAGCGCAGACCGAAAGACTCCAGGGTGGCGCGCTCGAGCTCGCCCGCGCGCCCGGAGCTGAGCTTCACCTTGCGGCCGTGCAGCGGCAGCGTCGCGCTGATCTCGAGACGCTCGGCTCTGGCGCTCTCGGCCGCCTCGTCGATCACCTCGAAGGTGCCGCCGGTCGCATGCTTGCGCGCCCAGTCGCCGGCGACCACCCGCCGATAGAGCCCCGCGCCGATGCGCCCAGCGAGCATCTCGTTGAACAGCAGCGACTGCAACGCCGAGACGAAGAAGCGCCGCAGCCGATGCCCGCCGGGCACGCTCTCGCCCCTGAGCACCTTGAGACCGTCCACGGCGTTGGCTCCGAAGCGGCCGAAGCGCTGCGGGCCGAACCAGTTGGGGGCGCCGACGACCGCCAGACGCTCGAGGATCCGTGCCGCGCGCTCGGCTCCGTCCGCGGCGACGTCGCGCACGACGACCTCGAAACGGTTCCCGTGCAGATGCCCGATGGCGAGCTTGTTCTTGTGATACGAGCGCTCCAGGATCCGCACTCCCGGCAGCTCCGTCAACGCGTCGGCGGCAGCCTCCGAGCTCTTGGGCAGACTGAGCCACTGGACGGTGACGGCGTGCTTGTCCTTGAGTCCGGCGACGCCGATGGCGCGCTCGTCGACGCCGGCCCTCATCAGTGCGGAGACCAGCTCGCGGGTCGTGAGCGCGCGCTTCTCGACCTTGAGGTACAGATGCGAACCGGTCCCCTGCGGCAGGTAGGCAGGCAGCTCCTCGACACGAAAGTCCTCCGGCGAGGCTCGCACGCGCCCGCCCAACCCGGGTAGTTCCGGTGTTACGAAGGGCAGGCTCTGCCAGCTGAACCGTAGGCGTTGGTCGGCCCACGTCAGGTCGGCCGGCGGTGTGTCGGCCGTTTCCGGACTCTCGCTCAAGCGCTGCCGCGCCTGACTCGCGGTTTCCTTTCCAGGCGGCGCAACATGAGGTCGCGTGCCAGATCGAAGCGCGCAGTCAGCGACGGTGCCTCGAGCAGGGGTTGCTTCGACGCGGCCGGCACGCGGATGTTGGCGCACACGAACGACGCCTGGTAGAAGGGGTCTTGTGGCAGGTGGACGTCGATCTCCGCAGCGCTGTCGAGCTTGAACAACGTCTTGGCGTAATCCCTGAAGGTGTCGATGGCGTCCCAGGCGGCGATGGCTTCCGCGTTGGGATCGCTGCGCTCGACCGGCGCCGGCAGCTCCTCGGCGAAGTAGAGCGGCCGCGCTGACCCGCCGGGCTCGGCGACGTCTTCGTGACGCGAGACCTTGATCTCGTAACGCTCCTGGCCGTGCGCCAGCAAGTCGTAGCCCTCGCTCGTCTCCTCGACGCTGAGCACGTTGACGAGCGTGCCGTAGCGGGCGAGCTTAACCGGCGTGTCACGGATGACGGCCTCGTCGTCAGCCATCACGGTGATGAAGCGCTTCGGCTCCTGCGGCTGCTCGAGGACCAGCTTCACGAGCCTCTTGTACCGCTCCTCGCGCACGCTCACCGGCACGGTCATCCCTGGGAAGACCACGACGTCCAGCGGGAAGATCGGGAGCTCGGACATGCCTTAAGGCTATCAGCTTGCCGCTGCCGCGCATGAAGCGCGGGCGCGCCCACCCTCACGCTTCCTTCAGCGCCTGGGATCGAGCGCGTCGCGCAGGGCGTCGCCTACCAGGTTGAAGCCGAACACCACCAGCATGATCGCGAGGCCGGGGAACGTCGCGACGTGCGGTGCGACGGCGAGGTACTCGCGCCCCCTGGAGAGCATCAACCCCCACTCGGGCTGAGGCGGCTGAGCGCCGAGGCCGAGGAACCCCAGCCCGGCCGCGAACAGGATCGCCACCGCCATCTGCAGGCTCGACTGGACGATGATCGGCGCCAACGTGTTCGGCAGCACATGCCGGAACAAAGTGGACAGGCGCTTGCGTCCCAGGGCTCCGGCGGCCTCGACGTACTCGTGGTTCTTGACCGCCAAGACCGAGCCGCGGATCAGACGCGCGTAGATGGGTATCGAAGCGATACCGACGGCGATCATCAGGTTCACCAGGCCGGTCCCGAAGGTCGCGATCAGCACGATCGCCAGCAGGATGCCCGGGAACGCCAGCAGCGTGTCGATCACCCGCTGGACGATCAAGTCGGTGGCGCCACCGAAGAAGCCGCTAATCGCCCCGAGAGGCACGCCGACGCCAACTCCGATGGCCACCGAGATCAGCCCGATGAACATCGAGATCCAGGCGCCGTGCACCAGTCGCGAGAAGATGTCGCGGCCCTGCTCGTCGGTGCCGAGCAGGTGGAAGCGCACCGGGCCGTCGACGCCGAACAGGTGCCTGTCGCTCTTCACGAGACCGCCGAACCACGACCAGCTGGCCCCTGGGACGAAGAGCTTCACCGGGTAGGCCACCGTACTGTCGACCTGCAGGCCGGCGGCGGGCGAGCGCGACACCGGGTTCACCCACAGACCGAACTGGCCGTCCGGTCCGCGCCAGCTGACGCCGGTCCCCGGCGGCACGTAGCTCGCCCTCAGGTTCTGCTGGATCGCGGTGTAAGGGGCGATGAACGGAGCCAGCATGACCACCACCAGGAAGGTGGCGATGATGGCGAATCCGACCTTGGCCAGCGGGCTGGCGAACAGCCGTCTGCGCCAGCGAGGGCGGCGCTCGGCCGTCCGTCCCTGGGCGTTCGCGTCAGTCATAGCGGATCCTCGGATCGATGAACCCGTACACCAGGTCGACGAGGAGGTTGACCACCACGAACGACACGGCGATCAACAGCACCGCACCCTGGACCACCGGGTAGTCGCGGGCGCGGATCGAGTCGACGAGCAGACGCCCGATGCCAGGCCAGGTGAACACGGTCTCGGTGATGACGGCTCCGGCCATCAGCGAGCCGAACTGCAGTCCCACCACTGTGACGACCGGCACGAGAGCGTTGCGCAAGGCGTGCTTCAACACCACGCCGGACTCTTTCAGGCCCTTGGCACGCGCGGTGCGAACCAGGTCCTGGTTGAGCACTTCGAGCATCGAGGAGCGCGTCATGCGCGCGATGATCGCGGTGCTCGACACTCCCAGCGTGATCGCCGGCAGCACCAGGTGCGTGAACGTGCCGCGTCCGGCGACCGGGAACCAGCCGAGTTGGACCGAGAAGATCAGAATCGCCAAGAGCCCGAACCAGAAGACCGGCATCGAGACGCCAAGCAGCGCGACGGTCGTTACTACGAAGTCGACGGCGCCGTTGGGTCGCACCGCAGACAGCACCCCCGCCGGTATCCCGATGGCGAGCGCCACGATCATCGCGCCGAGCGCCAACTCCAGCGTGTTGGGGAAGTACGTCGCCAAGTCCTGCGTTACCAACCTGTCGGTGCGTGTCGACCGCCCCAGGTCGCCCTGCGCGATGCCACCGATGAAAAGCCCGAACTGCTCGACGGGCGAACGGTCGAGTCCGAAGCGGACACGGATCCGCTCGATCGTGACGGCATCGGCGAACTCGCCGGCCATCAGCACGGCCGGGTCGCCGGGCGCGAGGCGCACCATCGCGAACACGATGATGAGGACCCCGAACAAGGTCGGGAGTGCGACCAGGGCGCGCCTGATCGTGTACTGGAGCACAAGTCACCTCATAGGAGATCTGACGTTTAGATAGTTCTTGCGCTTGCAGGCGCTCACGCCCGCGGCGGGGAGGGAACCGAATCGCTGGGTCCCTTGAGTCCCCGCCGCCAGGCGGGAGGTGTTCAGACCTTACGCGCTGTTGACGCCTTCGCTACCGCTTAGCGGAACGAGGCGTTGTTGGCAAGGAAGCGTTCGGTCGGGTGCACGACGAAGCCGTTGACGTCGTCGCGGATGGCGACGACCTGGCTCTCGCTGTATAGGAACAGCCACGGAGCGTCGTTCCAGATGATCTCCATCGCGTCTGCGTAGAGCTGCTGACGCAGGTTGGTGTCCGGGCTGGTGCGCGCCTCGTCGAGCAACGAGTCGACCATGTTGTTGCTGTAGAAGGCACGGTTCGGGTTCGGAGCTTGGCTGCTGTGGAACAGCGCGTAGAGGCCGTAGTCCGAGTCACCGGTGACGGTGCCCCAGCCGAGCAGGGCCACGGGCACGCGGGTGCTTTCGGCCGGCTGCGAGGTCGCTTCGAGGTACGCGGCCCAGTCGATGCTGGTGATCTCGGCCGTGACTCCGACCTCGGCCAGCTGCCCCTGGATCGCCTGAGTGACCTGGATGTCCTGCGGGTAGCGGCCGGTCGGGCTCCACAGCTCGATCGTCAAGCCATCGGAGAAGCCGGCTTCGGCGAGGAGCTGGCGGGCGCGCTCGGGGTCGTACTCGTAAGGACCGACCGGCGTGTAACCGAAGATGCCCGGAGCGACCGGAGCATCGCTGACGCGGGCGGCGCCGCCCATCACGAACTCGACGATCTCTTCCTTGTCGACGGCGTAGTTGAGCGCCTGGCGCACGCGGACGTCGTCGAAGGGCTCCATGAGGTGGTTGAAGTAGATGTAGATGGTCCTCAAACCGGAGACGTTGTGGATCGTGACGTTGGGGTTGGCATCGAGGCGGGCGACGTCCTGCGGCGGCACGCGTACGGCCACGTGGGCCTGGCCGGTCTCGACCATCGCCATGCGGGTGGTGTCCTCGGGGACGTTGAGGAAGCTGACGCTGCCGACGCCGGGCTGCTCGCCCCAGTAGTCGGGGTTGCGCTCGAGGTCGACGCGCTCGCCGCGCTGCCAGCCGGCGAAGCGGAACGGGCCGGTGCCGACGGGGTTGTTCTCGTCGAACGCGTTGCGGTCGTGCGGCACGACGTTCGGGTTGACCATCCCGATCGAGGTGTGCGTCAGGTGCGCCAGGAAGGGGGCGAAGGTCGACCGGAGGTGGAAGACGACGGTATAGTCGTCGACGACCTCGACCTCTTCGACGGTGTTGAGCAGGAACGCGAACGAGAACGCGTTGGTGGGCTCGAGGAAGCGGTCGATGCTGTACTTGACCACCTCGGCGTTGAAGGGGTCGCCGTTGTGGAAGGTGACGCCTTCGCGCAGGGTGACCGTCCAGCTCATGCCGTCGGCGGACATCTCGGCGCCGGTGGCGAGCAGCGGGACGATCTCACCGTTCGGGGTGAGCTCGAACAGCGTCTCGTAGAGGTGGCTGAGGACCGTCGCGGTGGGCGAGTCGGTCGAATTGTGAGGGTCGAGCGTTACGGGGTCGGTGCCTTGGGCCACGACCAGGTTTTGGCCGAACGCGGCGGCGCTCAGCAGGGCGCCTACGAGAACGGCCAGCAGTACCCTCGAGTAACGGTTTGACATCAATTCCTCCTTCGGGACTTGGACAAGCACAGCATCGGACGTCTTGGAGTCCGCGCAACACACCCACTAGCGGGCGCCCTCGCGGTAGTCCGCCGCTGGTCTTGTTACGAAGATACTATGCGCACACCCCTGCTGTGCAGGTAATGGCAGCGAACATTGCAGAAAACCTTCAGCCAGCGAGACGGAGACCGAGGACCACGCCGGTCAGTATCAGCGGCGAAACGACCAAGTTGGCGTTGAACGCTGCGAGGGCCGCCGCGGCGCCGCCGGCGAACAGCACCCTCAGCTGCCAGGTCAGAAGGAGCGCCATCACCGCGATCGCGGCCGGATAGGGCCAGGCGAGGTGGGCGCCGGTCGCGGCCTGGTCGTAGGCGGCCCACACCAGCAGCAACGCCCCCAGCGCCAAGGCGTACAGGAGGCCGGCGGCGGCTTTGGCGCCGTCCGCTCCGAAGCGAACGGGGATGCTGTGGAGGCCGGCGCGCACGTCGAACTCGCGGTCGAGCAGGGCGTACACCACGTCGAAGCCGGCCACCCAGCAGCCCACCGCGATCCACAGCAGCACGGCCGTGGTGTCGAAGGCGCCGGTGACCGCGATGTAGCCACCGGCTGCGGCTGCGCCGATGGTCACGCCCAGCCATAGATGGCAAGCCCAGGTGAAGCGCTTGGTGTACGGGTAGGCGATGAGGAACGCCAGCGCCACCGGCAACAGCGCCAACGTCAGGCGGTTGAGCGCGGCTCCCGCATACACGAGCGCGGCGACGCCGAGGGCGGCGACGACCACCCCGTCGAAGCGCGTCAGCTTGCCGCTCGGGATCTCGCGGCCGGCGGTGCGCGGGTTGCGAGCGTCAATGGCGGCGTCGATGACGCGGTTGGCGGCCATGGCGGCGGTGCGGGCACCCACCATCGCCAACGTGACCAGCAGCGCCGTGCGCCAGCCGGGCCAGCCGGCGGCCGCCAACAACATGGCGGCGTAGGCGAACGGCAGAGCGAACAGCGTGTGCTCGATCTTCACCAGCGCGAGGTAGTCGACGAGCCGGCGCGGGCGGCTCGGGGCGCGTGCTGTCACCCGCGCATGTTACGCCGCGACCACCGCGCCGGTCTCAGTGCTGCTTGGCCGCTTCCTTGATCGCGTGGGTCGAGAACCCGAAGCTCGGCAGCTCGCTCGCGGGCCGTCCACCCAGCACCGTCTCGAACAACTCGCCGAGGTTCTTGCCACCGACCGCGACGCGCATCCCGAGTTCGCTCTCCAGGTCGGAGCGGGTGCGGTCGTCGAGCATCGTCTCGGTCCCGTACTTGAACATGTTGGGTGACAGCAGCAGCAGGTCGGCTTCGCCCGGCGCCACGCCGGCGAGAACGTCGCGTCCGGCCAGCAGGCCGGCCACCGTGGTGACGCTGCCGAAGGTGCGATTGGTCAGCTCCCGAACCTCGACTGCGAGGCCGGCCACGGCAGCCAACGGGGCGAGCGCCTCGCGCAGGACCGGCGCGAACAGCCGGCCGGTGGCGACGAGCACCTTGACCGGCTCGGGCACGGCGCTCGGCAGGTCGGGCAGCTCGGCGGTCAGGAAGTCCCTCACCATCCCGACCCCGTTCTCGAGCATCGGGTAACCCTCGTAGGCCTCGGCGGACGGCAGCGGTCGGTGTGCGGTCAGGTAGAACTCGTCCGACGCGAACACGAAGCGCGTTCCGCGCTCCGCCAGCAAGCGCTCCTGCCAGGTCCCGATGCGTTCCAGGACGTCGGCGGCCGAGGCCCGCTCGTAGCTGTCGACGTGCGCCAGGTGCGAGCGGTGGCCGGTGAGGCCGACCGGCACGGCGGCGAGCGACTTCACGTTGGGCAGCGACGAGAGGTAGGCGATCGTGTCATCGAGCCTGTCACCATCGTTGCGACCCGGCACGAGCACCAACTGCGTGTACAGGTCGATCGAGTCGAGGCGTTCGAGCATCTTCCTGATGCTGGTGGCTTCGGTGTAGGCAACCTTGTTGGGCCACCACTTCATCAGGTCGGCCCTGAGGTCCTCGTCGACGGTGTGGACCGACACGTAGAGCGGGCTGAGATGCTCGTCGACGATGCGCTCCAAGTCCTCCTCGCCGAGGTTGGAGAGGGTCACGAACGAGCCGTACAGGAAGCTGGTCCTGAAGTCGTCGTCCATGATGTAGAGGCTCTTGCGCATGCCTTTCGGCATCTGGTGGATGTAGCAGAAGTCGCAGTGGTTGGCGCACAACCGGATGCCGTCGAAGATCACGTCCTCGAACTCGAGTCCGGGCTCCTCCCAGTCGACCTCGAAGACGCTGCTCTGCCCTTCGGGGCCGGGTCTGACCTCGAGCGTGGCCCTGCCGGCAGACAGCTCGCGGCGGTACGCGAGCACGTCGGGGATGGCGGCGCCGTTGACCGTCAGGAGCTCCCAGCCCGGCTGCACTCCCGCAACGGCGGCTGGCGAGAGCGGCGCGACGCTCAGCACCTTGGCCGGGGTGACGGCGAGAGGCGGGCGTTGCTGGCGGCTGAGGACGACTCGCGGCACGGCTGAGCAGTCTAGCAGACGGCCCTTCTCAGATATCCTCGTCGGTGCTACGCCCGTCGCGGCGCCGCGCGCTGCTGGTCGCGGGCATCACGAAGCCGTGCAGCGGCGGCAGGCTCTCGAAGTTGACGCTGGCGCCGGCTGTGACCTCGGGCGGGAGCGGGTCGAGGCTGTAGACGACCAGCGGCATGCCGGCGTCGATCACCGCGACGCGGCCATCGACCTCCAGGACCCGCCCCGCGGCCTTGATGCGGCTGACCGCGTCGACCTCCAAGGTTGGAGCCACCGGCTCGCTCTCGACGCCGAGGCTGGTGGCTATCGGGTTGACGATCAGCCGCCCGCTGCCGGGATGCGCCAGATAAGGCCCGGTTCGCTCGAAGAGTTGAAGGACGACGTCGCCGACGCGACACTCGATCAGGGGGCTGCCCTCGGTCTTGGCGAAGAACTCGACGTCGACGGCGTGGGCACGCCAGCGCGCCATGAATCCCTCGGGCGAGTCCTCGAACACGGAGGCATCTTACCGCCTGAGACGAGCGTGCTACACTTTCGCTCGTGACTCGATTCATCGCCTACGGCGCACCCAGGACCCTCGCTCGGCACGCGCCGGACGGGGGCTTTTACTTGAAGGCACCATGCTGCAGACCCTGACCGAAGTTCAAGCATTCGACCTCGCGATCGACGGCCTCGAAGCCGAGCGCGCGCAGGTGCCAAGCGAGCTGACCGAGCTCCAGGAGCGCGTCAAGCAGCTCGAGGCCAGCTCCGCCAGGAAGTCGCTCGAAGTCGCCGACCTGCAACGCCGCGTCGACGCCAACGAGTTCGAACTCAAGGCCATGGGCGAGAGACGCAAGAGCGCCTCGGAGTCGGCTCTCAGGGCCTCCAGCCCCAAGGAAGCCTCGCAGTACCAGAACCAGGAACTGCAGATGGCCGCCAGGGCCCAGGAGCTCGAAGAGGACACCTTGCCTCTGATGCAAGCGCTCGAGGACGCCAGCGGGGAGCTGAGCGCGCTGAAGGAAGAGCTCGAAGGCCTGGTTCCGGAGCTACGAGAGCTGCAGGCGCTGGAGGAGCAACGCGTCGCCGGCCTCGACGAGCGGATCGCCCAGACGCGCACCCAGCGCGACGCTCTGGCGGGCACCGTCGACGCTCCGCTGCTGAAGCAGTACGAGCAGGTCAGGCGCTCCCGCAAAGGTGTCGGGGTCGTGCACATCGTGGACAACGCGAAGTGTGGCGGCTGCAACGTCAAGCTGCCGCTGCACGTGGTTCAGAAGGTGCGCTCGGGGAACGGGATCACGCGCTGCTCCAACTGCGGCCGCATCCTCTGGTATCGCGAGCCGGAAGCCTGAGGCAGCGTCCGCGAGGCGTACCCGCCGCAGTCAGCGCAGGATCGCCAGCGGGTCCACCGCTCGCGAGTTCTCGTGCAACTCGAAGTGCAGGTGCGGACCCGTCGACAGGCCGGTAGATCCCACGCGCCCGACGAGATCGCCTTGATCGACGTACTGCCCGACCGCCACCGCGATCGAACTGAAGTGCGCGTACCAGGTCTCGGCGCCGCCGGCGTGACGGATCTTCACCAGGTTGCCGTAGCCCTGGTTCGACCAACCGGAATACACGACGGTGCCGGAGCGAGCGGCGCGGACAGGAGTGCCTGAGGGCGCCGCGATGTCGATGCCGCGGTGGAAGTTCGAGGTGCCCATGCCGAGGTAGCGGGCGCCGTAATAGGACGTCAGGCGCCCGTGCAGCGGCCAGACGTAACGGTTCTCCTCTTCCCTGACCAAGCGCAGGCGCGCGAGAGCTTCGGTCGGCTCGACGCCAGGCAGGAACAGCAGCATGTCGGGGGTCACGTCGAACGGCGAGCGCAAGGCGTTGGCCCTGGCGATGTCGGCCGCGCTGAGATCGTGCTGCTCCATGACCGCCAGGATCGAGGGGTAGGAGGACAGCTTGACAACCAGTCCCGAGGCGGGCGGGATGAGCAGTTCGACGCCGGCTGGCAGCCGGTCCATCGAGGAGATGTCGGGGTTGGCGCCGATCATCGCGGTCACGCTGATGCCGTAGCGGTCGGCGACGCTGCTGAGGTTCTCGCCTGTCTCCAGCACGTGCCAGCGGAATCCCGGCGGGAGCCTGAGGCCGGCCTCGGCGGGACCACCGGTGGCCGCTACGTACGGGACCCTGAGCACGGTGCCGGGATGAATCGTGTCGCCGGAGAGACCGTTGGCCTCGCGGATGTCACTGCTGGAGAGCCGGTAGAGGTTGGCTATCGAGCCGATCGACTCCCCTGAGAGGACCTCGTGAAGCGCGTAGGATTGCGCCGCTGACTGCGCGAAGAGCGCCAACACCACCACCAGGGCAAGCAGGCTGAGGTGTCTGCGGCTATGCAACTGCTTGGCTCCTTCGCGGGGGTGGGCCGCTGGTCACGGCCCGTGGTGCACCGATTCCGGCGCTGGCACTGGCGATGTAACCAGGCGAATCTAACAAGCGCTGTCTGAGAAAGTCATGAGATATGCCACGACCAAGGTCACTGGTCGTGACCGCCGGCAGCCGTCCGGCGCGCGGCGATCTCGGACTTGACGTAGTCGACGACGTCGTCGGTGCTGCTGCCGGGGGTGAAGATGGCGCCAACCCCGAGCGCCTCCAGCTCCGGTAGGTCGACATCGGGGACGATCCCGCCGCCGAACAGCAGCACGTCGTGGGCGCCCCGTTGCTCGAGGCCGGCCTTGACCTCGCGGAAGTAGTGCATGTGCGCGCCGGAGAGCACCGACAGCCCAACCGCGTCGACGTCCTCCTGTACGGCGGCGCTGACGATCATCGGCGCCGTCTGCCGCAAGCCCGTGTAGATGACCTCCATGCCGGCGTCGCGCAGTGCCCTGGCGATGACCTTGGCGCCGCGATCGTGGCCGTCGAGCCCCGGCTTGGCGATCAGGACCCTGATGCTCTTCGTCATATCAGCACCGGCTCCTGGTAGACGCCGTAGACCTCGCGCAGCACGTCCATTTGCTCGCCCAAGGTGCAGAAGGCGTGGGCGCACTGGAGGAAGGCGGGCATCGTGTTGGCGCCGTCCTTGGCAGCCCGGCGCAGGCTGGCGAGGGCGGCGTCCGCCGCCTCCGGATCGCGCTCCCTGCGGACCCGCTCGAGACGCTCCGCTTGCACCTTGGCCACCGCGGGGTCGACGAGCTGGATCGGCACCTCGGGGTGGTCCTGCACGTAGGCGTTCACCCCCACCACGATCCTCTTCTTGTCGTCGATGTCGCGCTGTTGGCGCCAGCTGGCATCGCCGATCTCCTGCGCGAAGTAGCCGGCCTCGATGGCGTCTTCGACGCCGCCGAGCGCGTCGATCTCGTCGAAGTACGCGAGCGTGCGCCTCTCCATCTCGTCGGTCAGGCTCTCCAGGTAGTAAGAGCCGGCGAGCGGGTCGATGGTGGCGGTCACCCCGCTTTCGTGGGCGATGATCTGCTGCGTCCTCAGGGCCAGCGTCGCGGCCTCTTCGGTGGGTAGGGCCAGTGCCTCGTCGTAGGAGTCGGTGTGCAGGCTGTTGGTGCCGCCGAGCACGCCGGCCAGCGCCTGGATGGCCACCCTGGCGACGTTGTTGAGCGGCTGTTGCGCCGTGAGCGAGACGCCCGCGGTCTGCGCGTGCGTCCTCAGCATCCAGGAGCGCTCGCTCTTGGCGCCGAACACGTCGCGCATCTGGCGCGCCCAGATGCGACGCGCCGCCCGCAGCTTGGCGATCTCCTCGAAGAAGTCGTTGTGGACGTTGAAGAAGAAGCTGATCCGCGGGGCGAACTCGTCGATGTCAAGCCCGCGCTCCAAGGCCTTGCGCACGTAGTGGATGCCGTCGGCGAGCGTGAACGCGAGCTCTTGGACCGCCGTCGATCCGGCCTCGCGGATGTGATAGCCCGACACCGAGATGAAGTTGAAGCGAGGGGTGTTCGCCGGGCCCCACTCGAAGGTGTCGATCACCAACTTGACGCTCGGCGCCGGCGGGAAGATGTACTCCTTCTGAGCGATGAACTCCTTGAGGATGTCGTTCTGCAGCGTGCCGCCGACCTTCCTCAGGTCGGCGCCGCGGCGCTGCGCCATCGCCAGGTACATGGCCCAGATCGCGTTCGCGGGGCTGTTGATCGTCATCGAGGTGGTGATCGACTCCGGGTCGATCCCCTCGAAGAGGATCTCCATGTCGGCGAGACTCGCTACTGCCACCCCGCACTTGCCGACCTCGCCGAGCGCCATCGGATGGTCGCTGTCGTAACCCATCAGCGTCGGCAGGTCGAATGCGGTAGACAGACCGGTCTGACCTGCCGCCAGCAGCTTGTGGAAGCGCTCGTTAGTCTGCTCGGCCGTGCCGAAGCCCGCGAACATTCGCATCGTCCACAGGCGGCCGCGGTACATGCTCGTCTGCGCGCCGCGGGTGTATGGGAACTCGCCGGGGTAGCCGAGCCGCTCCGACGGATCGAAGCCCTCCAGGTCGTCGGCGGTGTAGATGGGATCCACCGGGATGCCCGAGAGCGTCTCCTTGGGAGCGTCACGCTCAGGGTGACGCGCCACCCGGCGCGCGTAGTGCCCGCTCAGCCAGTCGGTCTTCGAATGTCGGGGCATGCGGTCATTATAGGCGCTCGGCCGCTGGCTTCCCGAGTCGCTCGCTCATCCACAGCGTCGCGAATCTCACTACGTCAGGGCCGTCGAGCAGTTCGGCGGCAGCGCTCCCCACGCGGCCCCGGCTAGCCCTGCCGGATGCCAGGTACTCGGAGAGCAGGTCCGCGAAGTAGTCACCGTCGTAGGCCGCGATGCCCAGCGAATCGTCGAGCGCGGAAAGCGACCGGACGACGCCTTCGCCACCGCGCAGCACCTTGTGGTGGCGGACCACTCTCCTCTTGTTTGCGACGTCGGCCAGGTACTCGGCGTGGTGGAGCAGGGTGAGCGTGTTCAGGTCGGCTCCGAGCCGCAGCACCTTGCCGCCAGCGGCGACCAACCGGGCGAGCGGCGACCGCGGACCGTAGTAGTCGTCCCACGGCAGGTCGCGCACCACCAGCTCGTGCGCCAGCGGCCCTCGCGCCGCGAAGCGGCCATCGGGGTGGTCGCCCGCCACGGTGCCGGGAAGGCGCCTGAAGACTTCGGCCAGCATGCCGACGACCGGATCCGCCGGGGTGCGAAGGTGATCGAACGCCGGCGCATCGGCGAGGAGCGCCGGGTCGAAGGGGCCGGGACGCTCGTTCACCCACGCGAAGTCGTTCTTGGCGCCGAGCACCATCATCAAGTTGCCCCGCGGCCCGACGGCCCTGTCGAGCGCCTCGACGACGCCAGCGGCTCGCCCCTCGACCTCTCCGAGCTTGCGTAGCGAAGCGTGCACCATCAGCAGGTCACCCTGCCTGACCCCCAGGTCGACGATCTCGGCGGCGAGGTCGGCCACGGTGTGCTGCGCCACGTCCGCCCTTCCTGCTACTCCGCCGCCCAGGCGCTGACCTGAGCTCGCGTCCCGAGAGCTTCCAGAACCGCACCTTCGGGGACGTCACGTCTGAGCACGGCAAGGGCGCGAGCACTGCCGTCCTGCGAGCGGACGACGGTGCCGAGGCGGCCGACGGTGCGCCCGTCGAGCGCCACCGGGCTGCCGGGCGCGCTACGGCTCGCCTCGACAGGGACGGGGGCGCTGAGGTCGAGCCTGGCAAGCGCGCGCTTGAGGTTCCCGCGCGCTTCGATGCGCGCCATGATCTCCTGCCCGAGGTAGCAGCCCTTGCGGTAGGAAAGGCGGGTGGCGAGAGCGGCCTCCTGCGGCAGCACGCCCTCGCCTCCCTCGAACGCTGCCGCGGCGACGAGGGCGTCGACGCGCGCGGCGTCGAGCATCGCTGCGTCGGCGAGCGTCACGCCGGCGGCACGCAGAGCGCTCAGCGCGCTGTCAACGGCCTCCGCCACGGCGGCGCTCGGTCCGCCCAGTTCTGGGGCTGCGCCGCCGGCGGCCTGGAACACCAAGTCGAAGCCGCCGGCGCGCGAGCGGCGGCGGTGGAAGACGTGCCAGCCGGCACCCAGCGGCGTGTCGGCAGCGGCGGGCGCGACCCACTGACCGTCGGCTTCCGGAACGCTGATGGCGGCCGCCTTCAGCGCCTCCGCCGCCCTCTCGCCCTGGACGGTGATCAGCGCTCCGCCGGCGCGGGTCAGGGTCACGTCGTCGAACACGATGTGGCGGCGCAGGCTCTCTTCCACGACCTCGCTGGCGCCGTCATCGATCACCAGGAGCAGGTCGGCCGCGCGGCGCAGGACGCTGACGTCGGCGAGGGCGTGGCCTTTGTGGTTGAGCAGCAGGCTCACGCACTGCGAGCCGACCGACAGCCCACGCACGTCGTTCGCCAGCTGCCCGTGCAGGAAGTCGCGAGCGTCGGGTCCGCCGGCGATCAGCAGGCCGGCGGCCGCCAGCGGCGTTGCGAACACGCCGCCCATGGTCTCGCCTGTCCGCGCTGCTAGATCCATGTGCCGATCATCGCTCTTCGGGGCCCTTGGCATGGTCGCCGGGATCTCGGAGTCCCGGGAGCACTCACAACTCGATCACTGTGAAGTCGAACGCGTTGACGACCCTCACGCCCTCGGGGGAGAGGTACTCGCGCGGCGCGTTGGCGCCGCTCAGATGCACATGACCGTGCACGTGCAACCGTGGCCGCCAACGCTTGTGAAAGGCGTTGAAGGCGGGGACTCCCCGATGGGCGTGGTCGCTGCCGGCGTGTGGGCCAACCGGTGGCGCGTGCGTCAACAACACGTCGACGGCGCGACCGAACCGCCGCTCGAGTAGCAGCAGGCGCGGCCACAGCTGGCTGAGCATCACGGCGAACTGGCGCTCGGTGTACTGATGGGGTCCCTCGCGGTAGCGGGCGCTGCCCTCGCAGCCAAGCACCCTGAGACCCGCCGCCGCGACGACCCGCAGATGAGCGTTGATGCAGCCGCCCGGCAGCTCCAGCTCCCCCTCCTCGCCGCGCAGGTAACCCAGTGCGTGGTTGCCGAACACGAACAGCGGTGGCGTGTCGGTGCGCGTCGCAATGAACTCGAGGTAGTCACCTGGCAGGTCGCCTGCCGCCAACGTGAGATCGAACGGCGGCAGGTTCCCCGGGAAGTTGCTCGAGTGGATGACTGGCGATACCGCGTCGGAGACCGCCAGCATCCTCATCGGAACTTAGGCGGCGCCGGCAGTCTTCGCCGACCATTCGAGCCCTGACCAGATCAGGTCGTCGATGTCGCCATCGAGCACCGCGTCGGGATCGTGTCGCATCCAGGCGGTGCGGTGGTCCTTCACGTACTGCTTGTCGAGAACGTAGCTGCGGATCTGCGAGCCCCACTCGATCGCGCGCTGCTCGCCGCGGGCCTTCATCTGCTCCTCGATGCGCTTCTGCTCCTCGCGCTCGAAGATGCGCGAGCGCAGCACGGTCATCGCCTTCTCACGGTTCTTGATCTGCGACTTGCCGTCCTGGCAGGTGACCACGATCTCGTCGGGGGTCCCGCCCTTGTACACGACGCGCACCGCCGAGTCGGTGGTGTTGACCGACTGACCGCCCGGGCCGCTGGAGCGGAAGACGTCGACGCGCAGGTACTTGGGGTCGATGGTGACATCGATCGAGTCGTCGATCTCGGGCATGACCTCGACCGAGGCGAACGACGTGTGCCTGCGCCCCTGCGAGTCGAAGGGGCTGACACGCACCAGGCGGTGAACGCCGCCCTCGACCTTGAGCCGCCCGAAAGCCCGTTCGCCCCTCACGATCATCTGAGCGTAATCGATGCCGTTGGGCGCCGCGTCGCTCGCCACGAAGTCGATGAGCTCGACCGTGAAGCCGTTGCGCTCGGCGTAGCGGCGGTACATCCGCAGCAGCATGCCCGCCCAGTCAGAAGATTCCGTTCCGCCCGCACCAGGCTTGATCGTGACGATCGCCGGCCGCTCGTCGTGGGGGCCGGAGAACAGCGTCTCGCGGTACAGCTCGTCGAGATCCCCCTCGATGCGCTGGCGCTCGCCCTCGAGTTCCTCGGCCTCTTCCTGCGTCGCGATGTCGAGCAGCTCGGACAACCCGACGATGTCGTCCTCGAGACTGCGGAACTCCTCGAGCACGCGCCTGAGCCGCGTCGCTTCTTGGCTTATCTGTCTGGCGTTGTCCGGGTCGTTCCACAACCCCGGCTCGGAGAGCTGTGGCTCCAGCTCAGCCAACCTGGCTTCCTTGGAAGCCAAGTCAAAGATACCCCCTGAGGTTATCGACCCTTTGCTTCAGTTCCGTCACAGCGCTTCCTCCGAAGTCACAGTCTAGCGCGCAGGCCGGGCCCCGCGCATGCTCGGGGCAGCAGCGGCCGATGGTATCCTGAGACTGCCGGAGGTCCCGCTAGCTTGGCACTGTTCGAAGGTTTCAGGTTGCAGGATGCGCTCGACATCCTGATCATCAGCGTGCTGCTCTATCAAGGCTACCGACTCTTGATCGGTTCGCGCGCCTGGAACGTGCTTCGTGGCCTCATCGCGCTGGCGGTCCTGTGGTTCGCCGCCGCTCAGTTCGACATGGCCGCCACCAAGTGGCTCTTCGACTCCGTCGCGCCCGTCGGCTTCATCGCCGTGGTCGTCGTGTTCCAGCCCGAGCTGAGAGCGGCGCTCGAGCGCGTCGGACGCGGGCGGCTGCGGACCAGCGTCTCAGGCGATCCGGTGCAGGAAATCATGTCGGCGGTCAGGGAGCTGGCCACGCAGCGCCGCGGAGCCCTCATCGCCATCGAGCAACGCTCACCGTTGAAGGAGTACGCCGACACCGGCACTACGATCGGAGCGCCGGTCACGGCTTCGCTGCTCCAGACCATCTTCGCCTCCAAGGGTCCGCTCCACGATGGCGCCGTGATCATCCGAGAGGACCTCATCACCCATGCCGGCGCGATCCTGCCGCTCTCCGACAAGCACGAGGGCTGGTCGGTGAAGCACGGCACCAGGCACCGCGCCGCGCTCGGGCTGTCCGAGACCACCGACGCCCTGGTGGTGGTGGTGAGCGAGGAGCGCGGCACCGTGAGCGTGGCCCACGACGGTGAGCTGACCAGCGACATCGCTCCCTCCGAAGTACTCAGGGCGCTCAGGGAGGCTTACCAGCTATGACCGGGGAGGCGGTGACGTTCCGCTCCCTGCTGGCGCGGGCGCTCAATCACTGGCGCACCAAGCTGGCCTCGCTGGTCGCCGCCGTTCTGGTGTGGCTGTTCGTGACCTCGAGCAACGTGACCACCACGCAGCGCACGATGACGCTGCCGCTGGTGGTGGAGGGCGTCAGCGAGGGTCAACTGGCGGCCGGACTGCCGACCATGGTCGAAGTCAGCGTCAGCGGCCCCGGCCCGCGCGTCGACAGGCTGCGTACCGACATGTTCAGAGCAACCCTCGACCTTAGCGACGCGGCGGGCGCCTTCGAGCGTCCGATCACCGTGCAGTCGCCGCCGGAGATCCAGGTCGTCGAAGTGGTCCCGGCCGACATCATCGGTTTCATCGAGAGCGTCACCTCGCGCCAGATGCCGGTGGCGGTCGCGCTCTCCGGGGCGCTGCCGGCGGACCGGCTGCTCACCCCGGTCGTGAGTCCAGCAACCGCGGTGGTCACTGGGCGGGCGCTGGTGCTCGACCGCGTCGCCACCGTCCTGGCGGTGACGCCGGTGACCGGCGGCACGGCGCGTCTGGTGGTGCTCGACAGCGAAGGCGAACCAATCGAAGGGCTCAGGGTCGCTCCCGAGACCGTGGCGGTCAGCGTCCAGGGGCGCTCGGCGTTGGTGACCCGCACCGTCACTATCGACCTGCAGTCCCCCGACGCGCCCACTCTCGACTCCGTCACGCTCTCGGCCAGCGTGGTCGAGCTGGCCGGCGAGGCCGAAGTCCTCGCGGGCATCGCCGAAGTCGTCGGCACTGTAGAGGCGCCGACGGGCGAAGTGGCGCCGGGCCGGTATACTCTGCCGATTAGGCTGGCGTTGCCGCCCGGGGTCGTCGCCTTGAGCGTCCCGACCGCGACTCTGCAGTACCTGAGCACGCCGCCGGAACCCTGAGATCTCCCGAAAGGCAGCACGTGATCCTCCCCATCCGCCTCTATGGCGACCCGATCCTCCGCCGCCCGGCTGCGCCGGTGAGGCGCTTCGACGCAGACCTCGCGAGGCTCGTCGAGGACATGCTCGAGACGGTCTACGCCGCCAACGGCATCGGCCTGGCCGCGCCGCAGGTCGGGGTGCCGCTGGCGCTGTTCATCGCGCTGGAGGCCGCGCCCGACGACGCTTCTGACGAAGCCGGACAGCTGGCGCACTCCAGCGCCGACGAGGCGACCCCCGAGCAGGACGTCGAGCGCACGCTGAGCCGCGAGGAGAAGCGCAGCGCCTGGGGTGTGCTGCGCGAGCACGTGATGGTCAACCCCAAGATCATCGAGCGCGATGGGTTGCAGCATGGCCGCGACGGCTGCCTCAGCCTCCCCGGCCTGGTGGCCGATAACGTCCCGCGCGACCTGCGCGTGCGGGTCGCTTACCAGGACCTCGAGGGCCACCACCACGAGTTGTCAGCCGAGGGCTACTTCGCGCACGTCATCCAGCACGAGTCTGACCATCTGCGCGGAGTGCTGTTCTACGATCACCTCCCGACGCCCGAGCGCCGCGCGTTCCTGGAGGAGCACCGCGACGAACTGGCCGCGATGCAGCGCGAGGCGCGCGAGCGCCTCAAGGCACAGACCGGCAGCCGGCAACGCTGATGGCCGCCGCGCGCCTGAAAGTGGCGCTGTTCGGGACTCCGGCGTTCGCGCTGCCGACGCTCGAGGCCCTCAACCGCCACCACGACCTGCTGCTCGTGGTCACCCAGAGCCCCAAGCCCGCCGGGCGCGGTCTGATGGTCAACCAGCCCGCGGTGGCGAAGCGCGCCGAGGAGCTCGGGCTGCGAGTCGTTCAGCCGACGCGGCTCAAGGGCAACGACGAACTCAGGGCGCTTCTCGCCGCACTGGACCTGGACGTCGCGGTGACCGCCGCCTACGGACGCATCCTCCCCCAGTCACTGCTGGACGTGCCGAAGCACGGCTTCCTGAACGTTCACGCCAGCCTGCTCCCCCGTTACCGCGGCGCCGCCCCCATCCAGCGCGCGCTGATCGATGGCGCCAAGCGCACCGGCGTCAGCATCATGCAGACCGAAGCTGGCCTGGACACCGGCCCCGTGCGCCTGCAGCGCGCCATCGACATCGGCGAGGGCGAGGGCGCCACGGCGCTGTCCGCGCGCCTCGCGCAGCTGGGCGCCGAGACGCTGCTGGAAGCCCTCCACCTGTTGGACGCCGGGCGCCTCGCTGTGAGCCCTCAAGACGACGCTCTCGCCACGCTGGCTCCGCCTCTCACCCCCGAGGACGGGCGAGTCCGCTGGAGCGATCCTCGCGCCGCGGTGTTGGCGCGTCACCGCGGCGTCGACGCCTGGCCGTTCAGCCACTTCGAGCATGCCGGCGAGCGCGTCAAGGTCCTCGAGATGCGCGCCCCGGCCCTCCAGCCGAGCGAGGCACGCGACGCCGGCGCCGACCCGTCGACGGTGGTCGCGGTGGCCGGCGACTCGCTGCTGGTCGCCACCGGCGACGACCCTCTCGAGATGGTCAGGCTCCAGCCGGCCTCCGGCAGGGCGATGAGCGCCAGGGCCTGGGCTAACGGGCGCGGTGTGAAGCGAGGTACCAAGCTTGGCTAGCGTCGCGATCGTAGGCAAGCCGAACGTCGGCAAATCGAGCCTGTTCAACCGCCTCCTGGGGCGCAAGGAGGCGATCGTCGCCGACCGCCCGGGCGTCACCCGCGACGTCAAGGAGGGCGAGATCACCACCGACGACGGCCGCCGGATCACGCTGCTCGACACCGGCGGGCTGTGGTCGGGCGACCGCTGGCAGGAGCCGATCAAGCGGAGCATCGAGGCCGCCCTCGGTGGCGTCGACCTGGTGCTGTTCTGCGTCGACGGGCGCAGCGGGTTGGAGAGCGCCGATCACGAGGTGGCCCAGTGGCTCAGGACCTTGGGCAAGCCGGTCATCCTGGTCGCCACCAAGATCGACGACCCGCGGCACGAAGAGCAGGCGGACTTCTTCGAGCTCTACGCGCTCGGCTACGGCGCGCCGTTCGCCACCTCGGCCGAGCACGCGCGCGGCACCTACGAGCTCATCGAGCACTTGAGCGAGCTGCTGCCGGAGACCGACGAGGACGCCGAAGAGGAGACCGTCAAGGTCGCGATCATCGGCCGCCCCAACGTCGGTAAGTCGAGCCTGCTCAACGCCCTCGTCGGCGACGAGCGCGTGATAGTCGCCGACGTGCCAGGCACGACGCGCGACGCCGTCGACGTGCGCTTCACGTTCGCGGGCCGGCCGTTCGTGCTCATCGACACCGCCGGGATCCGGCGCAAGGATGCCGACGATCTCGAGTACTACTCGCGGTTGCGTTCGGAGTCTGCGCTCAGGCGCGCCGATGTCGGCATCCTGGTCGTCGACCCGTTCGAGTTGGGAGACCACGAGCTGCGCATCGCGAACCTCGCGCTCGACTGGGGCAAGCCGGTGGTGGTCGCCATCAACAAGTGGGACCTGGTCACCGACGAGCGGCTCGAGCCGGCCACCGCCGAGATCGCGCACGTGCTCAGGCACATCGACTTCGCGCCCAAGGTCTACACCAGCGCGGTAACCGAGTTCGGCCTTCACGAGCTCCTGGCCACCGCCATCCGTCTCTACGACGCTGCCAGGGTGCGGGTGCCCACCGGCGAACTGAACGCCTGGATCGAGGCGTGGACCACCCGCCAGCCGCCACCTAACTTCAAGGGGCGGCCGCTCAAGCTCCTCTACGCCAGCCAGGTCGAGATCGCGCCGCCGACGTTCGTGATCTCGGTCAACCACGTCTCGTTCATCACGCGAGCGTACGAGCAGTTCCTGCGCAACCGGATCCGCGAGGACCTTGGCTTCTCGGAGGTGCCATTCCGCTTGGTGTTCAAGGAGCGCGGCGGGGACGGCAAGCGCGTCAGGACCTAGTCGGGCTCGAGCCCGGCGGCGCTGGCACCGCGACCGGGCGGCGCGTCGCGGAACACCTGCAGCGACACCTTGCGGTTGCCTCTGCGCGTGGCGCCGTCGTCGCTCGCCAGCACGAAGCGGCCCAACCCCCTCGCCACCACCTCGTCGCCTGCGGCGATGGTCGTGGCATGCGAGGCAACCTTGCCGGCGACGCTCACCCTGCCGGCCTGCATGCCCTTGGCGAAGTACGAGCGCGACACGCCGAACGCACGCGCGCCCAGCACGTCCACCCGCAACGACGGAACGACTGCGGTGATCAGCTTGCCTGCTGCTTCAGCGGACGTCGACGACCTCGACGCCAGCGGCCCTGAGGCGGTCCGGGAAGCCGTCTTGCTCATCGCCCGCTGCCCTCAGGACCATGCGCCGGCGATGCCCCTGCTTCACGCCGGTGGTGACCGCCGCCACGATGTTGGAGGGCGGCCCGGCCTGCGCAACGCGCGCTAGGACGCCGGGGTCGTCCGGGAGGTCGACCGTGACCCTCACGCCGCCCTCGCGAAGCGCCAGGAAGCTCACCAGCGCGCGCATCAGGTCGGTGATCGTGAGGATCCCCACCAGCGACCCGTCGTCGAGCACCGGCAGGCCGGAGACGCGGTGCTCCTCCATCAGCAGCGCCGCCTGCTCGATCGGGTCGTCGGCACGCACCGTGATGACGGGGGTGCGCATCACGTCCTTGACCTGCAGCTTGCTGAGCAGGTAGTTGAGCTCGTACACGGACAGCGTCGTCGCCTTGGAGGGGGTCGCCTCCTTGAGGTCGCGGTCCGTGACGATGCCGATGAGCCGTCCGTCCCGCACCACCGGCAGCCGCCGGTAGCCACCGTCGCGCAGACGCTGCATGGCGTCCATGACAGGCGTGTCCGCAGTGACCGTGCGAGGGTTAGGGGTCATCCACTCACGAACGAGCATTCGAGCCTCCAGGTTCCCTGCGATGGTAACACCCAGGGCGGGCCGTGAGAGAGCCGCACCGTGGCATGATCGGATCATGCGGACGGTGAGCGTGCTCGGTTCCACCGGCTCGATCGGCAGGCAGACCCTCGAGGTCGCCCGGTGGCGCGGTTACCGGGTGAAGGGGCTGGCAGCTCACGGCAACGCCGCGCTGCTGCTGGAGCAGGTTCGCGAGTTCGATCCCGAGGTCGTGGTGCTGGTGGACGAGGCCGCGGCTGCCGACCTGCGGGCTGGTCTGCCGCCAGGCGTGCGCCTGCTCAGCGGGACAGACGCCCTCGTCGAGGCCGCGGTGATCGATGTGGACACGGTGGTGGCCGCGATTCCCGGCAGCGCCAGCCTCTCTCCTACGGCCGCCGCCCTCGCGGCGGGTCGCCACGTCGCCCTCGCCAGCAAGGAGGCGATGGTGATGGCCGGGCCGCTGATGAACCAGCTGGCGCGAGCGGCCGGCGCCCGCATCACCCCCGTCGACTCCGAGCATTCCGCCCTCTACCAGTGCCTGCAAGGCGAAGACCCAGAAGCCGTCCAGCAGCTGGTCTTGACCGCCTCGGGCGGACCGTTTCGGCTGGCGCCAGAGGACCTCTCGAGAGTGACTCCGGAGCAGGCCCTCCAGCATCCCAACTGGCAGATGGGCCGCAAGGTGACGATCGACTCCGCCACGCTCTTCAACAAGGGCCTCGAGGTGCTCGAAGCCCACTTCCTCTTCGACGTTCCGCTGGCGAAGGTGGCGGTCAGCATCCACCCGCAGTCGCTGGTGCACGGCTTGGTGCGCTTCGCCGACGGCTCGCTCAAGGCTCAGATCGGACCGCACGACATGCGCCTGCCGATCCAGTACGCGATCGAGGCGCCGGAGCGACCCGCGGTGCCGTTGCCTCCCCTGCCTCTCACCGGCAGCCTCGAGTTCTTCGAGCCGGACCACGACCGCTTCCCAAGCCTGCGGCTGGCCTACGCAGCCGGAGCGGCCGGCGGTCTGGCGCCGGTCTATCTCAATGCCGCCGACGAGGTCGCGGTCGAGGCATTCCTGGCGGGCCGCCTGCGGTTCACCGAGATCCCCGCCGTCATCGCCGAGGTCCTCGAGCACACCCCCGCAGAACCGCTGGCGTGGGAGGCACTGGGACCGGCCGATGCCCGGGCGCGAAGCCTGGCGCTTGAGGCTGCGGGGAGGTTGTCGCGGACCACCGCGTGAGCCCCACCCGGCAGCGGTCCTCACCACGCTCAGAAGCAGCGCGTAGCATCTAGGCGTGGCGAAGCGCTCCCTCCTGCTGCCGTTCAAGCTCTTCGGGGTGCCGGTGCGGCTCGACCTCAGCTTCCTGCTGGTGCTGCCGCTGTTCGCCTACTTGATCGGCTCGCAGCTGCCTGCCTACGTGGCGCAGCTTGAGGACCTCGGGATCCCTCTCGATCCCAGCGCCTTCACCGGCGCCTGGGTGTACGTGCTCGGTCTGTTTGGCGCCCTCGGGCTGTTCACCAGCGTGTTGATCCACGAAGTGGGGCACGCGCTCACGGGCCGCGTCTACGGCATCGCGACCAAGGAGATCAGGCTGTGGTTCTTGGGTGGCGTGGCGCAGTTCCAGGAGATGCCGCGCCAGCGCGGCGCCGAAGCCCTCGTGGCCGTGGCGGGGCCGGTGACCAGCGCGCTGCTGGCGCTGTTGCTGTGGGGGCTGATGCAGCTGCTGCCTAGCGCTTCGCCCGCCCGGGTGATCACGAGCTACCTCGCCGTCACCAACGTCGCCCTGGCGCTGTTCAACCTGCTGCCGG
The DNA here is from genome assembly GCA_964398985.1 of uncultured bacterium. Classification (GTDB taxonomy): domain Bacteria; phylum Deinococcota; class Deinococci; order Deinococcales; family Trueperaceae; genus CAYMRL01. The sequence continues at coordinate 10,459 of CAYNOS010000006.1, read as the reverse complement.
CTCTGCCGCTCGACGGCGGCCGCATCCTGCGGAGCGTGCTGGCGCTGTTCATGAGCCGCCTCAGGGCCACCAACCTGGCGGTGGCGGTGAGCGGCCTGATCGCGATTCTGCTCGGCGTGTTCGCCTTGCTCAACGGCCAGCTCTACCTCGCGTTGGTCGCGTTCTTCATCTACAACGCCGGGCGCATGGAGTCGGGCGCCACGCTGGTATCCGAAGCCATGCACGGCCGCACCGTCGCGGAGCTGATGACCAGAGAGCCGCTGTTCGTGCATGCCGACATGCCGCTGGCGCAGTTCGAGCGCATGGCGGACTTCCGGCACTTCGACGCCTACCCGGTGGTCGATGGCGGCGGCCGACTGCTCGGCATGGCGCTGATCTCCGACGCGCGCTCGGCGGCCGCCGGCGACGACACCGTCACCAACATCGTCCGCGAGGCTGCCAGCGTCAGGTTCGACGAGAGCGTGCTGACCGCGATCGGCCGGATCACCGACGAGGACCTCGCACGGCTGATGGTGGTCGACGCGACCGGCAGGCTGGTCGGCGTGTTGAGCAAGACCGACCTGCTGCGCCACATCCGCTCCTTCGCGGCTCTGCAATAATCGCTTGGTTGGAGACCCTGTGACCCTGCGATGCTGACAGCCCTGACGTTCGCCCTGATCCTCACCAGCGCCGTGGTGGTGCACGAGCTCGCGCATTACCTGACCGCGCGCAGCGTCGCTGTGCCGGTCAGGGCGTTCAGCGTCGGGATCGGGCCCGTGCTGCTGCGCAGGCGCTGGCGCGGCACCGAGTGGCGGCTGAGCCTGCTGCCTTTGGGCGGTTACGTCGATCCCGTCGGCATGGCTCCCACCGTGGGCGAGGACGGCAAGCTCCACCACCCGACCGAAGGCATGGCGACCAAGAGCCTCGGAGCCAAGCTCTGGGTGCTCGTCGCCGGCGTCGTGGCCAACTACCTGCTCGGCTCGGTGCTCCTCGCGTCAGCCATCGTCATGCAGCCGGCCTACCGCGAGATCACGACCGGCGCCGCCGTGGTGGTAGAGGGCTCGTCGATCGCCGAGGTGACCAGCGGCTCGGCCGCCGCAAGCCTTGGGCTGCTCGCCGGCGACCGTTTCCTGAGCATCAACGGCGTCGCCGATCCTTCTCCCGACCAGGTGGTGGCGCAGGTGCAGGGCGCCAGCGAGCTCGAGCTGGTGATCCTCCGCGGTGGTCAAGAGCTCACTTTCACCACCCCGTGGCCGCCGGCCGGCGCGCCGTCGCCGCCACTGCTCGGGGTGCGCATAGCGCCGCTCATCGAATCCCCCTCGTTCGCCACCGCGCTCGGCGAGTCGTTGCGCTTCGGCGTGCGAGTGGTGCCTGACATGGTCAGGGGCTTCGTCAGCGGCTTCGCGGGAGCCGTCACCGGCGCCGGTCAGGGTGAGATCGCCGGACCCGTCGGCATCGTCGGCATGGTCGATCAGGCCAGGCGCGTCGGCATCGCTCCCGTGATCCTGCTGGCAGCGGTGATCAACTTCTCGCTGGCGGTCTTCAACCTCCTGCCCATCCCCGGCCTCGACGGTGGCCGCATGCTGCTGGCAACGGTGGTGGCGATCAGGCGCCGGCCGTTCGCGCCCGGGCAAGAGGAGCAGTTCCACTTCTTCGGGGTCATGGCGGTGCTCGCGTTGCTCGTGCTGATCACCTTCCGGGAGCTCAGCGGCCTGTTCGCAGGCTGACGTCGCTTGGAAACCGAGCGCCGAGAACCTTCCGCGAGGCCGCCTGCGCCAGCGGGCCTCAGCGCGGTGGCGGTTCTGATACCCGCTCACGACGAAGAGCAGCAAGTCGCCAGGGTGGTGAATGCAGCGCGCGCCTCCGGGGTCGGCAGCGTGCTGGTCATCGACGACGGCTCGAGCGACGACACCGCCAACGTCGCCGCCAAGGCCGGCGCCAGGGTCATCGCGCTCGAGCACAACCGCGGCAAGGGCGGCGCCCTCGCCGCCGGCGCCGCGGCTGCCGTGGAGGACTACGTGGTGCTCCTCGACGCCGACCTCACCGGCCTCGAGCCCGAGCACGTGCAGGCGCTGGCCGCGCCGGTGCTCGCCGGCAAGGCCGAGATGAGCCGCGGCACCTTCACCGGTGGCAGGCTGAGCACGACGATCGCGCAGCGCCTCACCCCGCAACTGAACGGCCAGCGGGCGCTGCGGCGCAGCGACCTGCTGCAAGTCCCCGGACTCGCCACCAGCCGCTACGGCGTCGAGATCGCCATCTGTCGCCACGCGCGGACCCAGGGCTGGCGCTGCCAGGACGTCGCGCTGCCGGGCGTCAGCCAGGTCATGAAGGAAGAGAAGCGCGGCTTCCTCCGGGGCCTCGCCGCTAGGCTCGAGATGTACCGCCAGGTGCTGGCGCAGGCCCTGCGTGGCGGCCGCTAGGAGTGACGCTATGAACCACGAAGTTGGGGCCGGACCCGAGAGCGCCGAGAGCGGGCTGCGCATCGTCAAGCTGCCGGTCGGCGAGCTGCGGGCCAACGCCTACGTCGTCTCGGCCGGCAACGCGGCGGTGGTCATCGACCCTGGTGGTGACGCGGACGACATCGCCGCCGAGGTCGCCAGGCGTGGCTGCCGGCTCGAGGCGGTGTGGTTGACGCACGCCCACTTCGACCACGTCGGCGGCTTGCAGCGGCTGCTCGACATCGCGAAGGTGCCGCATCACCTCCATCCCGCTGACGGGCCGTTGCTGAAGGCCGCCGTCGAAGCCGCCGCCCGCTGGGGCTACGACATCGACGCTCCGCCACTCGACTTCACGCCGCTGGCCGCCAGCCAGCAGTTGACCGTCGGCCCGCACACGGCGCGAGTCCTCCACGTGCCCGGCCACTCCCCCGGGAGCGTGGCGTTCCACTTCCCCGGCGTGCGCAAGATCTTCTCGGGAGACGTCCTGTTCCACGGTTCGGTGGGGCGCACCGACGTACCCTTCGGCGACCATGCGGTCTTGCTCGCGAGCATCTTCGAGCAGCTGCTGACGCTGGACGACGACACGCTGGTACTCCCGGGGCACGGCCCCAACACGACGATCGGCGTCGAGCGCAGGGAGAACCCGTTCCTCGCGGGTTGACGGCGCGTGGTGGCCGGGCGGGCCGGCTAGTGCTTCCGGCGACCGCGCAGCCTGACCTCGATCGCCCGCGCGTGCGCCTCTAGGCCTTCGGCCCGCGCCAGCGTCGCAGCGCTCGGTCCGAAGCCGGACACGAACTCTTGGCCGGCCTCCAGGAACGGGACCACCCGCTGGAAGTCGCGCAGGTTCACGAAGCTCGAGAAACGCGCCGTGCCGGCCGTCGGCATCACGTGACTGGGCCCGGCGACGTAGTCCCCGAGAGCCTCGAGGCTGTTCTCGCCGAGGAACACCCCGCCTGCGTGCCTGACCTCGCTCAGCAGGGCCCGAGGCTCCTCGACCAGCAGGCACAGGTGTTCCGGCGCGAACGCGTTGGCCACCGCCACGGCTTCGCGCAGACCTGCGACCAGCACGACCGCCCCGCCACCAGCCAGCGAAGCCTGGGCCCGAGCCGCCGTCGGCAGCGAGGCGGCGCCGATCTCGAGGCCGGCGATCACAGCCGCCGCCAGGTCCCGCGAGTCCGTCACCAACACCGCCTGAGCGCCCTCGTGCTCGGCCTGCGCCAGCATGTCCGCCACCACGTGAGTCACGGAGGCGCTCTCGTCGGCTATCAGGAGCGTCTCGGTGGGTCCCGCAAGCGACTCGATCCCCACCTCGCCGAAGAGCTGCCTCTTGGCCGCCACCACGTAGCGGCTGCCGGGGCCGACGATCTTGTCGACGCGCGCGACGCTCTCGGTGCCGAAGGCGAGTGCCGCGATCGCCTGGGCACCGCCGATCTGGTAGACCTCGTCGATGGCCAAGCGCTCGGCCACGTACAGGACGCTAGCCGGGACGCCCGAGTCGTCCTTGACGGGGGTGGCGACCGCGATCCGGGCGACGCCCGCCGACCGCGCCGGCACGGCGGTCATGATCAGGCTCGAGAACAGCGGCGCGCTGCCGCCCGGCACGTAGCAGCCCACCGAATCGAGCGGACGCACGAGCATGCCGAGGGTCGCGTCGCGGAGTCGGTACTCGAACTCACCGGCCGCCTGCTGTCGGTAGTAGCTGGTGACGTTGTCGATCGCGACGTCGATGGCGGCGGCGAGGTCGGCCGGCACCGTCGCGGCCGCGGCCGCGATCTCGGAGGGCTCTAGCCTCAAACGCTCGGGGGCGTGCCCATCGTAACGCAGCGCCAGCTCGATCAGCGCGGCGTCGCCGCGCTCCCTGACCTCGGCGATGATCGCGGCGGCGGCGCTGGCCGCGTCGTCCTCCACCAGCCGCTCACGGCGCGCCTCGCACCACGCCAGCGCCGCTTCGAGTCCTTCGATGACCTGCATGCCCAAACGATACCGTCAGGGCTGCCGGGGCAGCCCTGACGGGCGGGGTCTTGCGAGACTGCGACCTAACGCTTCAGGCGGTCTTGGCCTGGTCGACCAGCGCCTTGAAGGCGGCCGGTTCCCTGACGGCGATGTCGGCGAGCACCTTGCGGTCGAGCATGACGCCCGACTTGCGCAAGCCCGCGATGAAGCGCGAGTAGCTGAGGCCTTCCTGCCTGGCCGCGGCGTTGATGCGGGCGATCCACAGACGGCGGAAGTCCGCCTTCTTGTCGCGACGGTCGCGGTAGGCGTAGTCGGCGGCATTCAGCAGGGTCTGCTGGGCGAGCCTGACGCTCTTGGAGCGCAAGCCCCAGTAGCCCTTGGCGCGCTTGAGAATCTTGGCGTGGCGGCGGCGGCGGACGATACCTGTCTTGGCGCGTGGCATGGCTCAGTACCTCAATCGTAGGGCAGAAGCGCCTTGATGCGCTTCGCCTCTGGCTCGGCTACCACGAGATCGGTCCTGCCCTTGCGGATGCGGCCGCCTGACTTCTTGGCGTTGAGGTGCCGCTTCCCAGAGCGCATCGCCTTGACCTTACCTCGCCCTGTGACTTTGACACGGGCTTTGGTGCCCTTATGGGTCTTCAACTTCGGCATCGCGACTCTCTCCTGTTTCGATTGCGCGCCTTCGCGCGCTGCTTCGTCAGTCGGTCCTGCGGAGAACCGCCTCGGCACAACCTGCTGACGATATCAGATGTTCCGTCGGCTTGGAGCGTAGACGCTACGAGCTCTGGGGGTGAGTTCAGTCTTCAGCGACAGTCACAGCCTGCGCGGGCCGCAGGATCATGTTCATGTCCATGCCGGCGATCGAGGGCGCCGCATCCACCACTGCGAGCGAGTTGACGTCGGCCGCGACGCGGTTCAGGATGCCCTGCCCCAACTCGGGATGGGTCCGCTCCCTGCCGCGGAACATGATCGTCACCTTCACCTTGTGACCGCTCTTGAGGAACCTGCGGATGTGATTGACCTTGGTCTCGTAGTCGTGATCGTCGATCTTGACGCGGAACTTGATCGACTTCATGTCTTGCTGGCGAGAACGGCGACGCGCTTCCTTGGTCTGCTGCTGCAGTTCGAAGCGGTACTTGCCGTAATCGAGTAGTTTGGCGACCGGCGGTTGCGCGGCCTCTCCCACCAAGACCAGGTCGAGGTCTTCCTCTCTGGCGCGCTTCAGCGCGTCGCGCGTCTCGACGATGCCTACCTGCTGCCCGTCTGCCGCGATCAACCGCACCTGACGCACTCTGATCTGCTCGTTCACCTTCAGCTCTTTCGTTATGCTCTCCACCTCCGGAGGGGTCTGTCGGCGTGAGGACGGAGGCTCCTACGCCCCCTGCGTTCCGACACGCCAGCGACCGATTGTAGCAGATTGACACGTGTTTCACGCACGCAACCCGAGCCGGGCCCGCCTGGGCAGCGAGCAGCTTGGTCACCCGCATGCCCGCTCGCTGGACTCGAAGGGTTAGCGTGTGCGGTGATGAGGCGCCTCACCCTCGGCTTCTCGCCGTGCCCCAACGACACGTTCATCTTCAGCGCCCTGGTGCACTCTCAGCTCGACCCCGCAGAGCAGGGCGATCTCGCGTTCGAAGTGGTACTCGACGATGTCGAAGCACTGAACCGCGCGGCGCTCGCCGGACGCCTCGACGTCAGCAAGGTCAGTTGCCACGCCTATGGGCACCTGAGCACCGACTACCAGCTCTTGCGTTCCGGCGGCGCCATGGGTCACGGCACCGGCCCCCTGCTCGTCGCGCGCGACCCGAACGTTTCGCTGTCCGGCGCCACTGTCGCGATCCCGGGCGGCCACACGACCGCCAACCTGCTTCTCAGGCTGTGGCGCCAGGATCTCCAGCTGGTGGAGGTCCGCTACGACCGGATCATGCCAGCGGTGGCCGCCGGCGAGTTCGACGCCGGCCTCATCATCCACGAGAGCCGCTTCACCTACCCGGAGCACGGGCTCTCGGAACGCCTCGATCTGGGTGCCTGGTGGGAGCAAACGGTCGGTGAGCTGGTCCCGTTGGGCGCCATCGCCGCGCGTCGCGACCTGGGACCCGCCACCCTGTCACGACTCCAGCGTCTGGTCAGGCTCAGCGTCGAGCACGCTCTCGCCAACCCCGACGCTTCGGCCGCTTACGTCGCGGCTCATGCTCAGGAGATGTCTCTGAGCGTCCGCCAGCGGCACATCGATCTCTACGTGAACCGTCACTCGCTCGATGTCGGCGTCGCCGGCGAGAGGGCTCTGAACGAATTGCTCGCGCGCGGCGCCGCCCTGGGCCTCTTTCCCCTCCCGACGGCCGAGGTCTTCGTGCCCCACGAGCCCGCCCAGACCGGCGTGGGGCTTTGGTCCCCTACCCAAGCTGCCGAGGCAGAGGTAGGTTAGGCGACATGTCGAGCTTCACGATCGGCGAAGAGGTGCACTACAACGGCAAGCGCTTCGTGATCAGCCAGTTGGCGAGCGGGCCCCCTGCGCGTTACCGGCTGCTGGCGACGACGCCCGAGGGCACCAGCTTCGTTTGGGCTCCGGCCGACGGCCTGCAGAAGATCGAGCGCTACGTGAAGCCGGTACACGACACCAACCGCTGACCGTTAGAGCGGCGCGGCCCCCGCCAGAGCGGTTCCCAGAGCGAAGCCTTGCGCAGCCACCGTGGCGTATCCGGGTACTTCCGACCCCTGCGGGCGCGGCGCACAGACGCCCGCGGTCCAAAGACCGTCGAGGCGCCGCAGCCGCGTCGGACCGGTCGCGCTCGGCGCCGGGTCGTCGGCAGCCTCGGAAGCCGCGAAGGCGACCGTCGTGACGCGATACGGGAGCGATCCCGCTACCGCAGGGAGCGACAACGAGGTCTCGGCGAACTCGAAGCCGACCTCCAGCAGGTCCTCGTAGAGGTCGTCGTAGGCCATCTCGCTGAGCCTCCCCTGCTGCTCGACCACGGCCCCCAGGCTCAACCGCGCGCGCAGGAAGCTGCCTGCGCACAGCGCCACGACCCTGCCGCGTCGGTCGATGCCCTCCCAGGTACCTACTCCCACGACGACGCCGGCCTCGACCAGCAGGCTCGACGCCGTCGATTGCAGCAGGTGCAGCCGGGGGTGCGCCTCGAGGGACCGCTTGACTGCGAGATGCAGCTGCCGCGACTCGATGTCTCCCGACTCCGAGGTCAGCGTCGGAGCGAGGTCACGGAGCAACGTCCCCGGCGGTGGTTGCAAGTTCACGGTGGCGTGAGCGAGGTTGTAGAGCGTATCGAGGCTGGTGGTCACCAACAACGTGTCGCGGCCGAGCTCGGCGCAGCGCCAAGCGGCCTCGCAGCCGGCGATGCCGCCACCGACGATCACAACTTCTGGCTCAGAGGCCGCGCGCACCGGCTACCGCCGGATCGTCGGGCACCGAGCCAAGGCACAGGCTCTCGTCACAGCTCGAGCCGTCCCGCCGCCATCATCGGCAAGCGGCGGCCTTGCGAGCGGATCAGGACGTGCCGGCCATCCAAGGTGCGTTGGTAGATGAGCACGCCCTTGGTCGCCCCCAGCAGCGGAACGGCCTGGTGGGCGTCGAAGAGCACCCTCAGATGCAGCGGCAGATCGGTCAGCAGCGCTCCGATCTCGTAACGCCGGTCCTCGGAGGGCCGGTACCCGAAGAAGAAGTCGGGTGGATCGTCGTTGCTGTAGACGCTCACGAGTGAGCGGGCTTCGTCAGCCCGGTAGTGAGCGACCGCCTCCCAGATGGCGGTCCGGGCGTCGGCCTCGTCGACGTACTCCCAGGTGGCGCTGCCGGAGTCGCCGAAGAACGCGCCGGGGAAACGCTTCGACTGCACGAAGTAGCCGTTCTTCGACACCCTCACGCTCATCACGTCGTTGTCGAAGGAGCGCCCTTTGATCCTCGCCTTAAGGTGTGCGATCGCCAATCCGAAGCGCTGGTTGTGGCTCTCCGCGAAGTCGTCCCAGTCGGGGTCGATCAGGGCAGCGTCGGTGTTGATCTCGAAGCCGAGCTCTTCGAAGCCGCCGGCCCTGACGCTCAGTCGGGCGCGGCGCTCGCCTCTCACAGCGGCGCTCATGCCGTCCCGTTTCCGGCGAGCGTGGGCTTCTTGCCGACGTGCACCGCCGAGATGCCGAGAGTCTGAAGCTCGTAGCTGACATCGGTGAAGCCGGCTCGCCGCATCCTGTCGCTGAGTTCGGCCGGCGCCATGAAGCGCTCGACCGACGCTGGCAGGTAGGCGTAGGCGGAACGGCTGCGCGAGATCACGCCACCGACGAACGGCAGCACGCGACGGAAGTAGAAGCCGAACGCGGCGCCGAAGAGCCCGCTTCGCGGGGGCGGGAACTCGAGCACGACGGCGGCGCCGCCCGGCGCCAGGACGCGCGCGAACTCCCTGAGGCCCGCGTCGGGGTCGCCGAAGTTGCGCAGCCCATAGGCGATCGTGACCGCGTCGAAGCTCGCGTCCTCGAACGGTAGGTCGGTCCCGTCGGCGACGGCGAACTCGACCGCCAGCGCGCCCTTGGCGGCTTTGCCGCGCGCCACCGCCAGCATGTCCTGAGAGAAGTCGACGCCGATGACGGTGCTGCCGGGAGCCCGCCGCTTGATGGCGAACGCCAGGTTGCCCGTTCCGGTTGCCACGTCGAGCACGCGCGGAGCGGCCGTCGGAGACGGGGCGGCCAGCTCGGCCGCGCGCTCCCGCCACCTGGCGTCGACCCCGAGGCTGAGCAGGGAGTTGAGCAGGTCGTAGGTGGGAGCGATGGCGGAGAACATGCTGCGAACCGCGGCGCTCTCGACCGGCTGCTGGCCGCGAGGAGCGTCGCTCGCCTCCATCAGTTGGGGGGCGGAGGCTGACACGGCTGGCAGGCTACCACGCTGCTACAGCGGGAGGCGCTGCAGCTGTGCTAGACTCCCCCGCTTGCGCCCAACGCGACCGCGCCCTTCGCCGCGGAGCATCCTCAGGCGCAGCACCTCGGAGCTCTGATGAACTACCGCAACGTCGCGATCATCGCCCACGTCGACCACGGCAAGACGACCCTGGTCGACGGGATGCTGCACCAATCGAACGTGTTCCGCGCCAACCAGCAGGTGCTCGAGCGCGTGATGGATTCCGGTGCGATCGAGCGCGAGCGCGGCATCACGATCCTCGCCAAGAACACCGCGGTGATGTGGGGCCAGGACAAGATCAACATCGTCGACACGCCCGGGCACGCCGACTTCGGCGGCGAAGTGGAACGGGCTCTGACGATGGTCGACGGCGTGCTGTTGTTGGTCGACGCTGCCGAAGGCCCGATGCCGCAGACGCGCTTCGTGCTGCAGAAGGCGTTGGCTCGCGGGCTCAAGCCGATCGTCGTGGTGAACAAGGTCGACCGCAAGGACGCGCGGCCCGATGAAGTCGTCAACCTGACGTTCGATCTGATGGTCGAGCTCGGCGCTGACGACGAGCAACTCGACTTCCCCATCCTGCACGCAGTGGCGCGCGAGGGCCGGGCGTGGCGTGAAGGACAGCAGCCCGGCTCGGACCTCAAGCCGCTCTTCGAGACGATCATCGAGAAGGTGACGCCGGCCTCCGGCGACCCCAGGGCTCCGCTCCTGATGCAGGTGAGCAACCTCGACTACTCCGATTACCTCGGCCGCCTGGCCCTCGGACGCATCCTGCAAGGCACCGTCAAGGCTACCGACAGCGTGGTGGTCGTCGGACCGCACCGCAACAGCCAGCGCTCGCGGGTCACCAAGGTCTTCACGCACCTCGGTCTGGGGCGCGTCGAGACGGAGGTCGGCGAGCCGGGCGACATCGTGGTGCTCGGCGGCATCGACGAGATCAACATCGGCGACACCGTGTGTAGTCCCGATGCCGTCAAGGCGCTTCCTTCACCGAAGGTCGACGAGCCGACGGTCGCCGTCACGTTCAGCCCCAACACCAGCCCGTTCGCTGGCCGGGAAGGGACCTACGTGACCAGCCGCCATCTCGCCGACAGGCTCGAGCGCGAGATGCTCGTCAACGTCGCCATGCGCCTCGAGTCATTGGGCAGCGAGCGCTACCGCGTCTCCGGCCGCGGTGAGCTGCACCTGAGCATCCTCA